>JAZLAJ010000035.1:0-76460 GCA_045613145.1 Acutalibacteraceae bacterium | reverse complement strand
GATGCTAAAGCCGGTGAAACAATGTTTATCGCTGTGTATATGGACAAGGACGGAAAGACCATTCCCATTGAGTTTTTAAATGAGCTCAATCCGCCACAGCGTTTTGCAACAGTACCAAGTCCATATCTCCGTAAGGACCTTTTTGAAAAGCTCGCTGATTTTTATGAGGATATTGATTTCTTTGATTTCCGTGATTCTCTTGAAGCTGGAGAAAGCAAGGAAGACCTTGCAGAAAAGTTTGCGTCTGATTTACAGACTCCCGAAGATATTGACAAAGCCATTAAAGGCTTGGAGGAAATCAAATCTGAATACGGCACGGATGAAAAGGATATTAACCTTGCCAATGTGTTAATCAAAGCGTTGCAGGACGAAAAAGCAAGAATTACTCCACTCAGTGACGCAGACCTTATTGGTAAAGAGGTCATAATTGACGGTGATAAGTACATCATCGAAAAGATTGACCCCGTCTTTGGTGACGTGTCAATGAGGGACACCTCATCTTTTTATCCGATTAACCGTGTTGAGAAGATAAATTTTGTCCGTGAACATCTTGCAGAGCCGATAAAAAGCTACACAACTGAAAAGGTTGAAGAAATTTCAGGTGAAAAAAGCGGTCTGCCCTTTGATGTGGTTATTCAGACAGTTAAGACTGAAGAAGCAGACCTTACCCCGTCTTGGGAAAAGAAAGAGGAGCCTAAACCTAAACTTCTCAAGCCTGACATTCCCGAAAGTCAGAAGCATAACTTTGTCATAACCGATGATAACCTCGGTGTAGGCGGTCTTAAAGCAAAATTCAGAGCTAATATGGATGCAATAAACCTTTTGCATAATCTTGAATTTGAAAACAGACTTGCTACACCCGAAGAACAGGAAATTCTTTCAAAGTATGTAGGCTTCGGCGGTCTTGCCGATGCCTTTGATGAAAGCAAGGAAAATTGGGCAGATGAGTTTAAGGAGCTTATCGTTACTCTTTCTCCAGAAGAGTATGATGCCGCAAGGGAAAGCACACTTACTGCTTTCTATACTCCGCCCGTTGTTATCCGTTCAATGTATGAAGCACTTACAAATATGGGCTTTAAGACGGGCAACATCCTTGAGCCTTCCTGCGGTGTCGGTAACTTTATGGGTATGCTTCCCGAAAGTATGAAGGACAGCAAATTCTACGGTGTCGAGCTTGACAGTATTACGGGCAGAATTGCACAGCAGCTTTATCAGAAAGCAAACATAGCGGTACAGGGTTATGAAAAATCAGACCTGCCTGACAGTTTCTTTGATATAGCTATCGGTAATGTGCCTTTCGGTCAGTTCGGTGTGTCCGACAGAAAGTATAACAAGCATAATTGGCTTATTCACGATTACTTCTTCGGCAAGACACTTGACAAGGTACGTCCCGGCGGTGTTATTGCTTTCATTACCTCATCGGGTACACTCGATAAAAGAAACTCCAATGTCAGAAAGTATATAGCACAGAGGGCAGATTTTCTCGGTGCCATCCGTTTACCTAACAACACATTCAAGACTAATGCAGGAACGGAGGTAACATCGGATATTATCTTCTTGCAAAAGAGAGATACCCTTGTAACCGAGGAGCCTGATTGGGTGCATCTTGACCAAGATGAAAACGGAAATGAATACAACAAATATTTCGTTGATCATCCCGAAATGGTGCTTGGTGAAATGGTTATGGAATCCTCTCAGTTCGGTCAGTCACTTACCTGTAAGCCTTATGAGGACAGAGAGCTTTCTGACCTTTTAAGTGAAGCGGTACAGAACATTCACGCAGAGATAACAGAGGTTGAAATTCAGGAAGCGGGAGAAGCGGTTGATAACTCAATACCTGCAGATCCCGATGTAAGGAATTTCAGTTTTACTGTTGTTGACGGTCAGGTATATTACAGAGAAAACAGCCGTATGAATGCTGTTGAAGTATCTGCAACTGCCGAAAACCGTATCAAGGGTATGGTTGAGATAAGAGATAGCGTCAGAGAGCTTATACAGCTTCAGACAGAGGATTATCCCGACTCGGCTATACAATCAGCACAGGATAGGCTCAATGAGGTTTATGACCGATTTACGAAGAAATACGGCCTTATAAATTCAAGAGCTAACCGTTTGGTTTTCTCTGATGACAGCTCATATTATCTTCTTTGTTCACTTGAAGTTATCGGTGAAAACGGTGAGCTTAAAAGAAAAGCAGATATGTTTACCAAGAGAACAATTAAGCCGCATATTAAAGTCACCTCCGTAGAAACTGCAAGTGAAGCACTGGCCGTTTCAATCGGAGATAAGGCAAGAGTAGATATGCCGTATATGTGTTCTCTTTCGGGTAAGACGGAGCAGGAGCTTTTTGAAGAGCTTAAGGGTGCAATCTTCCTTAACCCCTTACACATCCACGAGCGTGACGGTCAGAACAAATATCTCACAGCAGATGAATACCTTTCGGGCAATGTCCGTGAAAAGCTGGCACTTGCCAAAAGAAGTGCTGAACTCTATCCCGAAGATTACAACATCAATGTTGAATATCTTGAAAAGGTACAGCCGAAGGATTTGGATGCAAGTGAAATCTCTGTCCGTCTCGGTGCCACTTGGCTTCCTACTGATGATGTTCAGGATTTTATCTTTGAAACATTGAGAACTCCCCGATATTGTCAGTACAATATGAAGGTAAACTTCTCACCGATTACAGGTGAATGGGCAATTAAGGGCAAGAGCCATGACCGAATGAATGTTATGGCAGAAAACACCTACGGCACACCGAGAATTAACGCCTACAAGATTATTGAAGATACTCTCAATCTTAAGGATGTCCGTATCTTTGACTATGTTGAGGATGAATACGGAAACCGTAAACCTGTTCTCAACAAAAAGGAAACTGCCATAGCACAGGGCAAGCAGGAAATGATTAAGCAGGCTTTCCAGGATTGGATATGGAAAGACCCGGAGCGAAGAGAAAGGCTCTGCCGAATGTATAACGATACATTCAACTCAATGAGAGCGAGAGAATATGACGGAAGCCATATTACTTTCAGCGGAATGAATCCCGAAATCAAGTTGAGAGAGCATCAGGTAAATGCCGTTGCAAGAATTATGTACGGTGGTAACTCGCTTCTCGCACATGTCGTAGGCGCGGGCAAAACCTTTACAATGGTTGCGGCGGCACAGGAAAGCAAGAGGCTCGGTCTTTGTAACAAGTCGCTTATCGTTGTACCTAATCACCTTACGGAGCAGTGGGCAACGGAATATTTACAGCTTTATCCGTCTGCTAACATTCTTGTAGCAACAAAGAAAGACTTTGAAACAAAGAACAGAAAAAAGTTCTGTGCGAGAATTGCTACGGGTGATTACGATGCTGTTATTATCGGTCATTCACAGTTTGAGAAAATACCCATCAGCATTGAAAGACAAAGGTATATGCTTGAACAGCAGATTGATGAAATCACTCTCGGTATTGAGCAGGCAAAGTATGACAAAGGTGAAAGATTTACCATTAAGCAGCTTGAGAAAACAAGGAAATCTCTTGAGGTAAAACTTGATAAGCTCAACGACCAAAGCCGTAAGGATGATGTAATCAACTTTGAAGAATTGGGCATTGACAGACTCTTTGTTGACGAAGCACACAGTTTCAAAAATCTTTTCCTTTACACAAAGATGCGTAATGTAGGCGGTATCGCACAGACGGAAGCACAGAAGTCATCTGACCTTTATATGAAGTGTCGATACCTTGATGAAGTCACCGGGAACAAAGGTGTTGTGTTTGCTACGGGTACACCTGTTTCAAACTCAATGGTAGAGCTTTATACAATGCAGAGATATTTGCAGTATGATGCACTCTCGGATAAAAGGCTTCAGCACTTTGACTCTTGGGCATCAACCTTTGGTGAAACCGTTACTGCTATTGAGCTTGCTCCCGAAGGTACGGGATACAGAGCCAAGACACGCTTTGCCAAGTTCTATAATCTTCCTGAGCTTATGATGATGTTCAAGCAGGTTGCGGATATTCAGACGGCTGATATGCTCAACCTTCCCGTTCCGAAAGCAAATTACCACAACATTGCGGTTAAGCCTACGGATATTCAGAAAGAGATTGTAGCTTCACTCGGTGAGCGAGCCGAGAAGGTAAGAAACAAAATGGTTGATTCAAGCCAAGACAATATGCTGCTCATAACCAATGACGGCAGAAAGCTGGCGCTTGACCAACGCCTTACTAATGAAATGCTTCCCGATGAACCTGACAGTAAGGTATCTGTTTGTGCAGATAATGTCTTTAAAATTTGGGAAAAGACAGCAGAGCAGAAATCAACACAGCTCATCTTCTGTGACCTTTCCACACCTCACAATGACGGTAAGTTCAATGTGTATGATGATATTAAAAAGAAGCTTATTGCAAAAGGTGTACCCGAAAATGAAATTGCATTTATCCATAGCGCCGACACAGAAGCAAAAAAGAAAGAACTCTTTTCAAAGGTCCGTGAAGGACAGATAAGAGTTCTTATAGGCAGTACAGCGAAGATGGGTGCAGGTACAAATGTGCAGAAGAAGCTGATTGCAATTCATCACACAGACTGTCCGTGGAGACCTGCAGATTTGCAACAACGCGAGGGAAGAATTATCCGTCAGGGTAACGAAAATCCCGAAGTAGAGATTTACTCTTATGTTACCGAGGAAACCTTTGACGCTTATCTCTATCAGCTTGTAGAGAATAAGCAGAAGTTTATCGGTCAGATAATGACTTCCAAATCGCCTGTGCGTTCAGCAGAAGATGTTGACGAGCAGGCGTTGTCTTATGCCGAGATTAAAGCTCTTGCTACGGGTAATCCGTATATCAAAGAGAAGATGGACTTGGACATTGAGGTTTCAAAGCTTAAGCTTCTTTATCAGAGCCATTTAAGTCAGAGATATGCTCTTGAGGACAAGCTGATTAAAAAATTCCCGACAGACATTAAAACATACGAAATTCTTATAGACGGTTACGAGAATGACATTCAGCTTGCAAAGGATAACATATTCCCGGTTGAGGACGGTATATCTACAATGGTGATTGAAGGTGTCGCACATAATGATAAGAAAGCGGCAGGCTCTGCCATTCTTGAACTGTGTCACGCAATGACTTCACCCGAAAAGAAATACATCGGTACTTACCGTGGCTTTAATATGTACTTATCCTTTAACAGCTTTGAAAAGGAATACAATGTTACTCTTGAGGGTGCATTACAGCACAGCATTTCAGTTGGCGGTGATATTCAGGGTAATATCACTCGACTTGATAACCTTATATCCCGTCTGCCTGACAGACTTGAAGCCTGCAAGGAAAAACTTGCTGAAACTGAAAAGCAGATTGAAAATGCAAAGGCTGAAATCGAAAGACCGTTCCCGAAGGAGCAGGAGCTCAAAGAAAAAAGTGAACGCTTGGCTGAGCTTAACGCTCTGCTTGATATGGACCATAAGGATAATGAGATTGATGAAGGTGAGGTTGTTGAGCAGGGCGAACGGGAAACAAGGCAAAAGAGTGGTGTTATGAGATAATATATATGTTAATTTGTCCTTTATGTAAAACCGAACCGATCTATAATCCTACGTAATATTTTAAAACAGGGAGTGGTTGTTTTGTATGAATTCAGTCAAAATTGAAGATGTATTTCGTGAAAAGGCTACGAATGAGGGGATTCTAAAAAAATTTTTAAAAAATTTTGTTACTTTTTGTCGAATGAAGCACTATATATTAAGAAAGGCAATTTTTACTGTATGGTTTTCGGTAATCATAATATGGTGATAATGGAACATAGTATTTCAAGAGCGTTTAATAGAAGCAACCTTTTTGGTTGGTTTTTCTTGACATTTTTTGTTTGGTATAGTATTATTATCAAAATGTATTATAATGTCATAGTATGCTTTGTAGAGTATTATTTGCTCTGGAGGAACAGATGAAGAATAAAGCTTTCATATACACCTTGTTTGCTGGAATTATAATAAGCGTATTGTCTTTCATTTTCTTGTGGCGTGATTTTGATTTTTTAAATGAATTTGAATGGTATACGACACTTCATTTTGAACGAGACAATTGGTTAGCTATATTTTTGTCTGTTGCTGCTATTTTAGCATCGTTGTATACAGCATTAGTAGCAAACAATCTTTCAGATATTTCTTTTAAATCTTTTTTGCTTGCCACGGTTAAAGATGATCATTTTGAAGTAGTACAACTTTTTGACTACGGTTTAATCCGAGATGTTTTATCCGAAAAAAAACAGTTTCAAAGATTCGAAAAATTTTACAAGTTAGAATTTAATGTTGAAAACTGTTTTGTACCAATATTAAAGTATGAACTTGAATATATCGCAGCAACAATCGGTCCCAAAACCGAAACCCTTAATGGATTTATTTGTCCAGAGGTGGGTAATCATACCAATAAATCAATGTCGCTTTTTATTTGTTCGGATACCAAGGATGAACAGGTGCAATTATTACCGCTATTAGCTAATCCGAAAATGTTTCCGCAAGCTCGGTTTGGTAATGCAAAAATAGAAATGGTTTTTAAAATTAATATGCGCAAACCGAGTAATACTCAATATATGCAATTTGTTTTGTATTTACAAAAAACAGAAGATTTATACAGGATTAAGAATTCTTCGGTTCAGTTATTAACAAAAAGAGAAGCAAAAAGGATAATTGATGCCGAAAAGAAAAACAATGAAATAAAGGTGATAAAATGAAAAATTATACTTTGTCGGATAAGCAGAGAAGCTCAATCCACACATTTGCAGGTAGGTTAGCAGAATATGTAAGTCAATATGATTACATTGTCGCAACTACTAGAAGATGTTTTTGTCTGTTGGTAAGTCTTTGTCTTTCAAAGGAATTCGACGGAAGTATAGATACAGAAGCATTAAGAAAAATTGTAACAAGTCAGTCAATAAACATTCGTGGTAAAAATTTTGAAGGCAAAAAAGTTCTAATTTGTGATGATATTATGATTCACGGTCAATCTGTACTGATGTTGTATAACGATATAAAAGAATATCATCCATCCGAACTTAATGTTTTTGTTATGCTTCGTAATATTGAGACACCGGATTATTTCAAGTATAAGACTAAAATTAATTATGATGTAGTAGATATGGTGAGCGATCAAACATGGAGACATTTTTCGAGCTCCATAGTTCAATTTATACATGATAATAGTGTTTTGTATATATCATATATATATGGCTTTAAACTTTCCAAAGAGATTTTGTCTATTACCATAGAGAAATATAAAAATAATTTGCATAAAATTGATATAGATAAAGAAACCTTTAGAGAGAGTAATTATTCAAGTGGGTGTGAGCCCTGTTATTATTTGATAGATAATATCAATGAAATTTTGGGCATAGAGAACAGTTTGGATTGTATACGATATGCAGCACTAAGAGTGTATAATAATCCATTTGATGATTCCTGTTGGGTCGTTCCGTACGTTGAATTAAAAGATCTATATGTGGATGGTTTAAAAGAATTATGGGGTCAATTAACAAACAATAGCAATCTAGGTGATATTAGTAATTCTAGTGATGTGTTTAAAGCATTGACAGCTATATTGTCTTGGTCCATATATGTTAAAATGTTTGGTAAAGATTCTCAACTTGAAGAAACAGCATATATTGATAGGAGTTATTTTGATGGTTTTACATCGTGTATTAAAGAAATAGATGTAGAATTGTTATTAAATCTAACTATGAAACATTTGGTTGTTTGTGATGAGGAAACTGCTGAAGATAGATTAGACAGTATTATGCTAAATGTTTTGCACGAAAAAAAATTCCTTGAAAAATTAGAAAAACAAAATGTACTTTTGGGATTAGATTCTTATTTTGCTTTGGTTAGTGCTGAGGAAGATAGAAGATTTAAAGAAATGTCTGCAGAGATAACAATTGATAGTGATTGCATTGAGGGAAGCGAAACTTTTGATAAAATGCGTGTCCATAAATTTAATAAAGAGTTTATGGAATTTTTTGATTTTGAAGATTCTTATTATTGCTTAATTCAATATATGTTATATTTTATGGATACAGGTGTTGTTTCTGTTACTCCTAAAGTATTTAAGCATCGTGGTGCAGAAGTTGTTGGATTATTTGTAAAGTCTGGTGAGCAGTCATTCCATCTTTTTGCAGATATTGCAAGGAAACACTTTAAGTCTATATATTTCATAAATAATTTTGTAAAGAATAATGTAAAGGAAGAAAAAAAACAAATATTCATTAAAGAAATATTATCATCAATAAAAACTATGGTGAAGAATGAAGATGAGTTTTACGCCTTTGATTTTATTTTAAATAACAATATTGGTAATTTGCAAGATTATTATTTTGGTGGTAACACAGAAGTGACAGAAGAAGCGAACGAATTCTTCATACAAGTGTGTAACAAAGTAAGAGAAATTAAAAAAAGAGGAATAATATGACAAAGGAAGAATATCAATACATATTAAATAAATTGACTCGCGCTGTATATCCAAAAGGATTTCTTTGTATGTATGAGGAGGATAAGATATGTGTTTGTCTCACAAAGGCATATTTTAGGTTTGTAGTCGAACAATTTGGGAAACTTTTGGAAGATGAAGATATTTATGATAATTTTGTAAAATGTGAAAGGGAAGATTGTCCTAAAAACAAAATTTGCGAAAAGAGAAAAGAAGAAGGTAAATGCTTTCCAAATTGTGATGAGAGTTGCTTAAGGGAGCCATACGTTTTTTTAGAGGAAGAAGAAATTGAGATGCACTTAGCATTAAAACATCCTAATTCAATATATTCAGATTGCAGATTTAAGTATTCGGAATATATTATTACCATTCTAAGAGACGTAGAAAATTATGCATCTGATGATGATACAAAAAAAAGTGTATTACTTCTTTTTATAAACTTTTTAAATAATGGTGACGAAAATATTCCTTTAAAAAACAAACAAAGATTAGATGAGTTTAAACAAGGTATAAAGAAAATTCATCAAAAACAACCAATTGAAAATTTATACAAAATGTCTTTTGAAAAGCTGTTAAACAAACAGTTTGCTAAGGTTCCTTTTTCAGAAACTGAATCTGATTTTGAAGATAAAGCATATAAGGTATTTTTAGAAATTATTAGTTGTTGGGTAAATCAAGAAGTTAATATAAATGTACCCAAAAATAATATGTTTAACTTTTTAACAGAACAAATAAGAAAGCAAAAATAAAAAAAACCGATTTTATCGGCTTTTTTTATTTTTAAGAAGGTGATTTAAATATTTTTACACATTACCAGAAGCTATTGAAAAAGCAAGAGAAATGGACTTGCTGACTTATCTGAAATACTATGAGCCCTATGAGCTTAAAAGAGTTTCAAGAAAAGTTTATTCCACTCGCACTCACGACAGTTTAAAAATTTCTAACGGACGGTGGATGTGGTGGTCAAGAGGTATCGGCGGCAAGAGTGCTCTCGACTATCTCATTAAAGTTAAAGGAATGAAATTCCTTGATGCGGTAGGTTTAATTCTCGGCACACAGACGGTTATACCAAAGGAGGTTTATCATAAGGCGAAGCCGCCTCCTAAAAGGTTTTCTCTGCCAAAGAAAGCAGAGAACAATGACAAAGCTGTTTCATATCTTATGAGCCGTGGAATTTCAGAAGAAGTCATTAACTTCTTCATTGACAAAGGTATGCTTTATCAAAGCTCTTACCGAAACAATGTTGTTTTTGTCGGCTACGATGAAAAAGGAACTGCAAGATACGCTACAATGCGTTCAACAAACACAAAAAGATTTTTCTGTGATGTCAGCGGAAGCGATAAAAGATTTTCGTTTCGTTTGACACAAAAGGATGCAGATACAATTCACATTTTTGAAAGTGCAATAGACTTACTTTCATATATGACAATAGAAAAAATGCAAGGCGCTGATTTAAAAGATCAGTGCCTTGTTTCTCTTTCCGGTATTAACATTACTCAAAAATATTCTGTTGTACCTCTTGCTCTTTCATCACTTGTTGAAAAGAGTGAAGGAATTAAAACCATTCACCTTCACCTTGATAAAGATGAGCCGGGACAAAAGGTTGCAGAACATCTTACAAAAATTTTGTCCGAAAGATTTGAAGTTGTAAATCACATTGCACCTTACGGAAAAGATGTGAACGATTATCTGTGTCACTTGAAAAATATCAATAAAAATTTTTATGAAAGGACTGATGCTTTATGAGTGAATACAAAGTAACGATAACCGAAAAGTTGAAAAGAGATGTGTATGTTGAAGCGAACAGCTTGGAAGAAGCACAGCACATCGCAACAGAAAATTGGTACAAGGGTGATTACATTCTTGATGCCGATGATTTTTCTGAAATCAATTTTGATGCGGAAGAAGTTGAGCCGCAGGAAAAAATCAAAGTTGTTCTTTTACAGCCGGGTAAGATTGCAAAGGTTACAGAAATTGATTCCACCTACGAAGCTATGAAAGAAATTGTCGGTGGTGGAATTGATATGTATCAGCTTGACAGCAGAGTTGTTGTTCATAACCGTGACGGCAAGAACGACGGCTTGGATTATTGCCGAGCTATGCGTGATGAGAACGGACGAGTGCTTGACATTATTGCCGGCACCTGTTTCGTTTGCGGCACAGCGAATGATAACGTATCAAGTCTTAACGAAGAAGAAATTTCAAAGACCTTGAAAGAATTTAAGCTTCCCGAAAGATTTTATTCCATTGGTGATGAAATCAATGCTGTCCGTTTCAATCCCGAAAAAGATCTGAGCAGATAAGGAGGTGATGAAAATGAAAGAGTACAAGGTTGTTGTAATGCAGGTCAGCAGTATTGATATGAAGGTTATGGCTCGCTCCGATAAGGAAGCAGAAAGAAAAGTCAAGGACATCGTCGAGAACACTGACCTGCTTACAAAGTGTGCCGGTGATGAAGCAACGCTCATCAAAGCTTTCACCGAAAGTGAACATAACACGATTACGTGTGATGCGGATTGTGAAAATTGTCCTATGGACGATTACGAGGAATGCCTTATAGATGAACTCTATTAAAAAGCAAAATTGATGGCATTAGTATTAACAAGCACTGAATTTGAGTACTCAAATTCGCTTGTTTAGGGGGTAACCCCTAAAAGACCCCAATGAAAGGAGGAGATGTCGATGAGTACAGCAGCATCCGTATGTCTTTTTCTGCTCGCTATGACTTTAAATATTGCAGGAGCGATTGCCGTTGCAATCTTTAAAAGGAAGGGGTTGATACCGTGCGAAGCAGACCCGTACAAGTAAAAATTTATTTAAACGAAAAGGAATATGAAAACCTTTGCAGGCTTTGTAAAGAAACAAATCTGAATAAAGGAAGGCTAATTCGTCTTTTGCTTGAAGGTTATGTTCCTCCGCCTGCACCGCCTGTTGAATACAATAAGCTCATTCGTGAAGTCAGAGCAGTCGGCAACAATATCAATCAGATTTTATTTTTCGTAAATGCAAACGGAATTTTAAACGTTCCTGACTTAAAGGATGAATTAAAAAAATTGAGAAAAGTTGAAGAAGAAATCCGTGACGGATTTAAAATGAAAAAATTCTGATGGCTACTGTTAAAATCTGGAAGATAAAATTCAATCTTGATTATGTAATTGACTACGCTTCAAATTCTGATAAGACTTCTCTAAAAGACAAAGAAGATTTAAAAGATGTACTCGACTATGCAACAAGGTCATCAAAGACAGAACAGAAACTTTTTGTTAATGCTCTTAACTGTTATCCAATCTCTGCTTATGAACAGATGCAAGATACAAAAGAGAAGTACGGAAAGAAAAAAGGTATTTTAGCTTTTCACTCTTATCAATCTTTTGCACCGGGTGAAGTTACACCCGAAGTCGCTCACGAAATCGGAATGAAGTTTGCACAGCAAATGTGGGGTGACAGATTTGAAGTTGTTATAGGCACCCACCTTGATACCGGTTGCTGTCATAATCATTTCGTCCTTAATTCTGTTTCATTTGTTGACGGTAAAAAATATTATGATAACTTAAAGAACTATGCAAGGATGAGAGAACTCTCTGACAATCTTTGCCGTGAGTACGGTCTGTCGGTTATTGAAAATCCCGGCCCCTCAAAACACATAAGCCGTTTTGAATATATGGAGGAAAAGGCCGGCAAGGTTACAAAGAATGTTATCTTCAGAAAAGATATTGATGAGTGTATTCTCCTTTCAGAAAATGAAAATGAATTTTTCAGTCAGATGAGAAAGAGAGGTTATACATTTAATTTCAGTCACAAGTATGTAACGATTTCACATCCTCTGTTCCCTAAGGCTAGACGCTTGAGAAATCTTGGCGAGGATTATACTCCCGACAGACTTGCCGAGCGTATTGAAAACAACCGAATACAGCACATTGATATTCCCGAGCAGGAAGACACCGTCAAAAAATACTTTGAAGATTTGGACGAAGAAAACTATCAGCAGGTCTATGTCCGCTTTATAACAGTTGTACGAGCAGTAAAGAAAAGACCCGAAAGAAACAGAGAATTGCAGAAAAGATTTTATCAGGAGGTAAGAAAGCTTGACCGATTGATTGAACAGCAAAATCTTTTGTGCGACAACGATATTGAAAGCTACGAGCAGTTAGAACAGTTCAGTTCTTCCCGTAAGGATGAAATGTCAGAGCTTACAAAGGCAAGAGATATTCTTCGTAACAAACTTAAGGTAGCAACAAGAAACGGTGATGAAAAAGAAGCAAATGAAATCAGAGAACACATCTCCAATCTCTCCGTAATGATTAAAAAACTGCGGAGGGATATTGTTATATGCGACAGAATTGAAAAACAAAAGCCTGTAATAGACGAGCGAATGGAGCAGGCTAAAGAATTTAACGATAGGAAGGAGTTGATGAAGTATGAACGCATCAGGTGATGCAGCCGAACAAATTGTGCGGATGACATTGGAAGGTGTACAGGTAGCGGCAAAGATTACGGGCGACAATGTTGAGCGTCTTGCAAATCTTCTTATTATCGCAATGAAGGATAATTCAAATACTTCAATAGGTAAAGCTTCTCTCACAAAGATGCTTAAAACAAATAAGCCGATTAAGGTTTTTGAAATCAAAGACGAACACCTCAGAAAGTTTTGCGAGGAAGCAAAGCGTTACGGTGTTATGTATCATGTGCTCAAAGATAACAAAGCCAAAGACGGCAAGTGTGACATTATGGTAAGAGAAGAAGATGCCGAAAAGGTCAACCGAATTTTTGAACGCTTCCGGCTCGGCACACCGAATCAGATGACAATACGAAAAGCGGTTAAGAAATCTATGGAAGGCAGACAGGATGTACCCAACAGAAGTACACCCGGTCAGATGCCGACTAATGAATTTATTGAACGGCTTTTCAGCAAAAAGCAACAGCAACAAGAGAAGAGTTATTCTACGAACCCTTCTCAGGCGAGGACGGAAAAATCCCGTCTGTCCGAGCCTACTTCCGTGAGCAGAGAAGCTCAGGGTTACTCAAGGGACGAAAGTGATGCGGCTTTGCGACCTTCCATCAAAGGAAAGCTTAAACTTTACCGAGAGGAAATTGAAAGAGAAAAAGCAAACGAAAAGTCCGCACCGAAGAAAAACACACAAAGCAAAGCACCTACTCATCCAAATCAAAAAAAGAAGAAAGGAAATAAAGAACATGTTAGAGGTTAACGAAAATTCAAACGAAACTTTTAACAAAGACGATTGGAAAAAGCAGAGGCAGGAAAGCAGAGCAAAGGCTTATGAACTGCTTGAAGAAGGCACAAAGAGTTTAACGGACAAAGATAAGTTTAAAACTTATCTTGATGTTCAGAGCCGCTTTGACAGATACTCTGTAAGTAACGCAATCTTGGTTGCACATCAGATGCCCGAAGCTACAAAGCTCGGTGACTCAAAGTATTGGCAGGAGCAGGGCGTATATATCAACAAGGGCGAAAAGGCAATTACAATACTTGAGCCGGGTAAAGAATTTACAAGAGAGGACGGCACAACGGGAGTCAGCTACAATGCGAAGAAGGTCTTTGATATTACACAGACTAATTCCGAAGATACTCGCAGAAGCAGAAGGCTCCCCAACGAAAACATTCTCATTAAGATTCTTGTTAAGACTTCACCCGTTCCCGTCGAGATAAGAAGTGATTTGCCCGAAGGCATTCCCGCAATCTATGATTCAGAGAAAAATGAAATCCATATTATGCAGGGTATGACCGCTGAAGAAATTTTCAGAGCACTTTCAAAGGAAATAGCTCACGCAGGTATGGACAAGGGCGAATATAACCGTGAAGCAAATGAATTCACGGCAAGAGCCGTTTCCTACATCACTTGCAGAAGAATGGGCTTTGAGCCTGAAGGATTTGAAAAGAACGAGAAGCTTTTTGAGGACAGAAGTTCCAAGGAAATCAGAAAAGAGCTTTCAAAAATCCGAAGCGAAGCCAACTCAATTATAACATTGATGGAAAAAACAATAGAGGCAAGAGCGAGAAACAGAGATGCGAGATAAAGGAGTGTTAGTATGAGGTCACGAAAGCGTGTAATAGCTCTGGACGACTTTGAACACAACCTTTTGATTAACGGCTTTAACGAATTTCGCAATATGCTTCTTGAAGAAGAAAAACCGACAGAAGATGTCGATGAATTACTGCTGAAAATAATTGATGCACCTCTTGAAAAAGATAAGAGGAGAAGCTGCTATGAAGCAAGATAGGTTATCTAAAAACAACCTTATACTTTATGCCTGCGGTTTAATACCCGTTATATGGTTTGCTCTTTTAACGGCACCGTATATGGGTGAAGGTCTTGTAGGAATAATTGAAAATTTAAGTGTTGCATTTGCAAATCCTTTTAAAATATCCTTCTGTGAGGACAGTCTTAAAACTGTCCTCATTTTCATTTTGATATATGTTTTGGGTATCGGTATTTACATTTCAAGTGAAAGAAACTACCGCCATAGAGAGGAGCACGGCTCCGCTAAATGGGGCAAACCCGAAGTAATATCGAAGAAGTATATGGAAAAGAAGGATATATGTGCGAATAAGATTCTCACACAGAACACAGCTATCGGTCTTGATGGCAGAAAACACAGAAGAAACTTAAACATATTATGTGTAGGTGGCTCAGGCTCCGGTAAGACATTCCACTTCGCAAAGGTTAACATTGTCAATGCCAATACATCGTTTATCATTCTTGACCCGAAGGGTGAAATTCTCCGTGACACAGGTTATCTTTTAGAAGAAAAAGGATACAAGATAAAAATACTTGACCTTATCAATATGGAGAAAAGCGACTGCTATAACCCCTTTGTGTATATCAGGGATGATAATGATATTCAGCGTCTTGTAACAAACATTTTCAAGAACACTACACCTAAAGGCTCACAGGCACAAGACCCGTTTTGGGACCAAGCGGCAAGCCTGCTTCTTAAAGCTATAATATCACTACTACACTATGAGGCACCTCCCGAAGACCAAAACTTCCCGACGGTGCTTGAGCTGATACGTCAGGGTGATGTCAGCGAGGATGATGAAACATTCAGAAGTCCTTTAGACAGATTATTTGATGAACTTGAAAAAGAAAAACCGGGACACATTGCCGCGAGATATTACCGTTCTTACAGAAAAGGTGCAGGCAAAACGCTTAAATCGATTCAGATTACATTGCTTGCAAGACTTGAGAAGTTTGACCTTAACTCACTTGCTTCAATAACACAGAACGATGAAATGGAGCTTGACAAAATCGGTGAAGAGAAAACAGCAGTTTTCTGTCTTATTTCCGATAATGATATGAGTTTTAATTTCATTGTCGGTATGTTATATACTCAACTTTTTCAGCAGTTATATTATCAGGCTGATTTCGTTCACGGCGGCAGACTTCCCGTTCATGTTCACTTTGTAATGGATGAGTTTGCTAATGTGGCGTTGCCCGATGATTTTGACAAGCTTTTGTCAACAATGCGTTCCCGTGAAATTTCTGTATCAATCATCATACAGAATATGGCACAGCTCAAAGCTCTTTTTGAGAAACAGTGGGAAAGCATAGTGGGTAACTGTGATGAGTTCCTCTACCTCGGAGGTAATGAACAGAGCACCCACGAATATGTATCAAAGCTCATTGGTAAAGAAACTATTGATACTAATACCTACGGTCAGTCCAAAGGTAAAAACGGTAGTTATTCAACTAATTACCAGATGGCAGGACGTGAGCTTCTGACACCCGATGAGGTCAGAATGCTTGACAATAAATATGCACTGCTCTTTATCCGAGGAGAAAGACCAATTATGGATTTAAAATACAATATTTTAAAACACCCTAATGTTGAATTTACCGCCAACGGAAATGCAGAGCCTTACGTTCACGGCTTCAATGACTATGTTTCAGGCGGTTTACGCTTCAGCCTTAAAAATGATGCTGAAGCAAAAGAGGAAGTAACGGAAGAAGAGGATTTCGTTATTTTATCAAATATTGAAGTAGAAGAAATTTTAAGAGAAATTTATAAGGAGGAAAAATCTAATGAAAAAAAGTAATTCAATCGTAAAATCATCCAAGTCACCCTTACAGGGTAATGTGAGAAAGGGATACAAGGCCTATGTAGGCATTATCCTTTGCATCACAATGTTCTGCTCTCTCGGTCTTACAGCCTTTGCGGCTGATGATCCCGTAGCCGTTGTAAACAATCTTTCAACCTTCATCTTCGGTCTTATCCGTGCTGTCGGTATGATTATTCTCGGCTTCGGTGTTGTTCAGGTCGGTCTCTCACTCAAGTCGCACGACCCCTCACAGAGAGCAAACGGCTTCCTTACCGTTGCCGGTGGTATTATTATTACCTTTGCGAAGGAAATTCTTGACCTTATTACAGGTTAAGTAAAAAATCATGTTACTTTTCAGGATTTGCGTAACTATATGTATATAAGACAATTTTATATTTTTCGATGGTATTCGACACTAAACTGCTGTATAATTAATTTGAAAGTGATTATACAGGAAGTGTAAAAAATATGATACATCGTGAACAAACTACAGTATGCTTTACCGGACACAGACTTCAAAAACTGCCTTTTGGATTTAATGAAGAAGATCCAAGGTGTATAAAAATGAAAAGGATGCTTCGTAGAAAGATAGAAGATTTAATTATAAATCACGGCGCTTCCCATTTCATTTCAGGTATGGCTATCGGAGTAGATATGATATGTGGTGAAATAGTGTTAGAACTAAAGAATGAACACCCACATATTACATTAGAATGTGCTATACCTTGCCGAAGTCAACCTGACAGATGGTCAAAAGAGATGAAGGACAGGTATTGCAGTATTGTAAATCAAAGTGACTGTAAAACAGTGCTTCAAGAACAATATACATCTGACTGTATGCACAAAAGAAATGAGTATATGGTAGAAAAATCTGAAATTGTTATTGCTGTTTGGGATGGTTCTAGTTCAGGCACTGGATACACAGTAAACGTTGCCAAAGAAAAAGGAAAAAAAATATATGTTCTAAATCCCGAAAAGTTATAGTGCAAAAAGAGAAAGTCATGCAATAAGCATGGCTTTCTCTTTAAATGTCTTTAAGTTTATCTTCTATTAGTTTAACAAGATTTTTTCGTTGATATTCATTTGGTATGCATTTCGCACTACTTAATGCTTGAAGCAAAATACGTTTTTTTCTATCAATAGAAGTAGCGGACTCTGCTGCATCTATTTGCGAGTGGACACTTTGTGCTAAACCATCCTCCCAAGCCATTTCATTAAACCCCTTTCCGTAGTTTGCTTTGATTTTACCAAATTTATATAGAAAAAACAAGAAAAAGGAGAAATTTAATGAATTCAAGTAATTGGGTTGTCCAAAACCTGCAAAAAGCACTTGAAACTTGGAACGATAAATTAAGCGAAATATGGCTTTTAATAACACAGTCACCGGAACAGTTCAAGGGCGGTGAAATATGGAATGTCATAACAGATATACACGGAGCATTACAGGCGATAGGTTATTCGCTTTTAGTGCTCTTTTTTGTTGTCGGTGTTATGAAAACCTGCGGTAGCTTTGCGGAAATGAAAAGACCTGAAATAGCGGTCAAAATGTTCATCCGCTTTATTCTTGCCAAAGCATCCATAGACTACGGTCTTGAGCTGATGATGGCTCTCATTGATATAGTACAGGGTATTGTATCAAAAATAATGGCGGCATCGGGACTGAGTGCAGTAAGTCAGACGGTTTTGCCCGACAGTATTGTAACTGCCATTGAAGATTGCGGATTTTGGGAAAGCGTTCCCTTGTGGGCGGTAACTCTTATCGGCAGTCTTTTCATTACGGTACTGTCCTTCGTTATGATAATGACCGTGTACGGCAGATTTTTCAAAATTTATCTGTACACAGCCATTGCACCCGTTCCTCTTTCATCATTTGCAGGTGAGCCTTCCTCATCGGTTGGTAAGAGCTTTATCAAGTCATATACCGCTGTTTGTCTGGAAGGTGCAATTATCGTACTCGGCTGTATAATCTTCTCTCTGTTTTCAGATTCTCCACCCGTAGTTGATGAAGCTGCTGCGGCTGTTAATCAGGTGTGGAGTTATGTAGGCGAGCTAATCTTTAACATGATTGTCCTTGTCGGCACAGTTAAAATGGCTGACCGTGTTGTTAAGGAAATGATGGGACTTTAATGACAAAGGAGCTGATGCTATTTGGAAGTAAAGATAAACCGTGAAATCGGTGACTATACCGAAAGTGTCTACTTCGGTCTGTCACTTCGTCAATTTATCTTTTCCATTCTTGCCTGCGGTGTTGCCGTAGGCTTGTACTTTTTACTCAAACCTTTATTCGGTATAGAAACCTTGAGCTGGGTGTGCATCTTGGGTGCGGCCCCATTTGCGGCAATAGGCTTTTTTAGTTGGCACGGTATGACAGCAGAAAAGGCTTTCTTTGCTTACCTTCGCTCTGAAATCCTTATGCCGAATGAACTTAAATTCAAATCAATAAACCTTTATGACGAAATAGAAAGGAGTGATAAGGATGTTCGACTTACTCGGAAAGCTGAAAAGCCTCGTAGGAATAAGCGATAATTTCGGTGACGGTATGGCTGTTCCAAAGTCTGTGCAGGATGCAATAGATATAAGAGCAGTTTATCCCGACGGCATTTTCCTTGTCGGTAAAGACAGATTTTCAAAGGTCTTTAAGTTTACCGATATTAACTATGCCGTAGCAAGTAAAGAGGATAAAGAAACAGACTTTTTTAAGTACAGTGATATTCTTAATTCTCTTGAAAACGGCGTTTCAAGTCAGCTTACAATCATCAATAGAAGAATAAAGAGTGAAGAGCTTAATAATCTTCTGCTTACTGAAAAACAGAATGACGGTAAGGATGTGTTCCGCCGTGAAATCAATGAAATGCTCACAGGTCTTGCCAACAGCACAAGTGCCATTGTTCAGGATAAATATATTACCCTGACAGTTCAGAAGAAAACAGTTGAAGAAGCAAGAGCACACTTTAACCGTGCCGGTACTGATTTGATTGCCCATTTCTCACGAATAGGCTCAAAGTGCAGAGAGCTTGAGCTTACGGAAAGACTTTGTATTATTCACGATTTCTGCCGACCTGATGACGATACAGATTATCAGTTTGACCTTCGTGACACAATGCGAAAGGGTGAAAGCTTCAAGGACTATATATCTCCCGACAGCTTTGAGTTTAAGGGCGATTGTTTCAAGGTCGGAGATAAATTTGCCCGTGTGCTTTTTGTCAGAGGTTATGCCTCTTATGTCAAGGATGAAATCATCCGTGTAATAACAGATTCCTGTAAGAATATGATTTTCAACTTTGACATTGTTCCCGTATCAACTCAGGAAGCACAGAAGTTTGTAGAAAAGCAGGCACTCGGTATTGAAACAAATATCGCAAACTATCAGAGAAAGCAGAACGCCAACAATAACTTCTCTGCAATCATTCCTTACGATATGGAACAGCAGAGAAAGGAAATCCGTGAGTTCTTGGATGATATTATGACCCGTGACCAAAAGATGTTTAAGGTTGTAATGACCATTATGCACACGGCAGATACTCTTGAACAGCTTAACGCCGATACTGAAACTATTGTAGCAGCAGGCGGTAATACCTGTCAGATTGGAACTTTAAGATTTCAGCAGTTGGAAGGCTTTAACGCAACACTTCCCATAGGTACGAATAAGATCCTCGCAAGGCGTACTCTCACAACGGAAAGCCTTGCTGTTTTTATGCCCTTTAAGGTGCAGGAAATTCAGCATAAGGGCGGTGTGTGTCAGGGTGTCAATGTGATTTCCAAAAACCTTATTGTCGTAAATCGTAAGGAGCTTCTTAATGGTAACTGTATTATCCTCGGTGTTTCGGGTAGTGGTAAGTCCTTTACGGGTAAGGAAGAAGTATCAACACTTCATCTTACTACCGATGCTGACATTATCATCATTGATCCGGAAAGAGAATACAAAGCCTTGGTAGAAGCATTAGGCGGTCAGGTTGTTCAGCTTTCTGCGACAAGTAAGAATCACATTAACTGTCTTGATATTAACCAAGACTATGCAGACGGTGACAATCCCATAGCTCTTAAATCAGAGTTTATTATGTCGCTGTTTGAACAGATTATAGGTACGGACAAGATTGACGGTAAGCAGAAATCAATTATTGACCGTTGCCTTACAAATGTTTATCACAACTATATCAAGAAAAAGTACAAGGGTAAGCCGCCCACACTTCTTGACTTGGTTGCAAACCTTAAGGAACAGCCCGAAGATGAAGCTCAGGAGCTTGCACTTAATATGGAGCTTTTTACAACAGGCTCACATAATACTTTTGCCAAGCAGACAAATGTAAACAGTGAAAACAGACTTCTTTGCTATGACATACATGACCTCGGCACACATCTTATGCCTATCGGTATGTTGGTTGTTCTTGACAGTATTCTCAACCGTATTACAAAGAACAGAGCAGAAGGCAGAGAAACATATATCTTTATAGATGAAATCTATCTTCTGTTCCGTCATCAGTACACGGCTGATTTCCTTTTTACTCTTTGGAAGCGAGTAAGAAAGTACGGTGCTTTCTGTACAGGTATCACACAGAATGTAGATGATATGATGCAGAGCCATACCGCAAGAACAATGCTCGCTAACTCAGAGTTCATTATAATGCTCAACCAAGGCAGTACGGATAGAGATGACCTTGCTAATCTTTTACAGATTAGCGATGACCAGATGAAGCATATCACAAATGTTGATGCAGGTCACGGTCTTGTTAAGGTAGGCTCTGACCTTGTACCCTTTGAGCGTAAATTCCCCAAAAACACACAGCTCTATAAGTTGATGACAACTAAAATGGGCGAATAGTTGTAAGCACATAAAGTTTGTGCTATACTAAATCTAAAGAAATATTTTAAAGAAATGAGGTATTTATATTATGTACGAAATCAAAAATTTCACAAATAACGACGATGTTAATATTCTTGTTGAAAAAGGTCCCTTTACTGTTATTGAATACAAGAGGGATTTGAGTGTTACACCGTCAACTGCAATGGCCGCTTACTACTGTAACGAGATGAACGTCCGTAAAAGACAGGTAGTATGCGACCTTTCAAAAGCAAACGGCATTACTTGTCAGTCAGGTGCTATGCAGTGGTCAGCAGGTAATGCCAATGCCACAACGGGCATCAAAGGTGTCGGTGATTTCTTCGGTAAGGCTATGCGTGGCAAGGTAACAGGTGAGAGTGCAATCAAGCCCGAATATACAGGTGACGGTACACTTGTCCTTGAACCTACCTATAAGCACATTATTCTCCTTGATACCGCAGATTGGAACGGCTCTGTTGTTCTTGATGACGGTCTTTTCCTTGCTTGCGATTCAGCTCTCAAGCAGAAGGCAGTAATGCGTTCCAATATTTCCTCGGCGGCTCTTGGCGGTGAAGGTCTTTTCAACCTCAGCCTTAACGGCAACGGCATCTGCTGTATCGAATCAAGATGTCCGCAGAATGAGCTTATTGAAATTGAGCTTAAAAACGATGCGCTCAAGGTTGACGGCAATATGGCTATTGCTTGGAGCAGTTCACTTGACTTTACCGTCGAGCGTTCAGGCAAGACACTTATCGGCTCCGCTGCTTCAGGAGAAGGTCTTGTAAATGTTTACCGTGGTACAGGCAAGGTTCTTCTTGCACCCGTAAGCAAACTTCCCTTTGAAACAATCTGACAACAAAATCTCACTAACCCGTCGGTTAATTCCGGCGGGTATTTCTTTTAAGGAGGCTTTATATGGCTGAAAAAAAGATAAAAACCCGTGAGGTTGTCGAAAAAGTAAAAGAAGCGGCTACACAAACGCCAAATGCACAGAGCAGAAAATCATCCTTGACTAAATCTGCCTTATCCAAGGCAAAAACTAAAACTGAGGAGGAAGCTGAAAGGAAAGATGCTTCAAAGGATGATAACCCTTCACCCGAACAGTATGCTACGGACAAGGTAACAGAAACGGGTAAAAATGCGGCAGAAAATCTTGTGAGTGGTACGGCAACAGCAACAAAAAAGGTTGCCCGTAAGGTAAGGAATAACCGCAGAGCAAAAAAGGAAGTATCTGCTGACGGTGAAAATCCACTAACAGAAGATGTTCCCGAACAGTCACAGATTGAAGCGACCAAACAGGAGCCTCAAAGACTGGAGCAGAAAAGCTCTGCCAATAAGGAAAAGCCAACTAATGAAAAACCTAAAGCCGAAACAAAAAAGTCCGTTGCTGATAAAAAGCAACAGACAAAACCTAAAGCAAAAACTGTAAGTGAGGATAAACCAAAAGAGAGGTTTAATCCTCGTACCCGTAAGCAGTCAGCGCCAAAGCAGAAAGCAAAGCGTGAGATACGCAATGTTCGTTCAGGGGACAAAACTGTTAAATCTGCTGATGCAGGAATAAAGCAGAGTGCGAGAAGTCTTGAAAATACTTCAAGGCATATTAAGACTGCACAGAAAGGTACAGAAGCCGCAAAGAAAAGTGCTGAGGTCACTGCAAAGGCGGCTAAAAAGGTTGAACACTCGGCAAGAGTTACAGCCAAAGCAACTGCGAAAACTGCAAAGAAAGTGGCAGAAGCAACCGTTAAAGCCGTAAAAGCAACCATAGCGGCTGTTAAAGAGCTTGGAGCTTTAATTGCTGCAGGCGGTACAACGGCAGTAGTTATAATCATTGTTCTTTGCTTACTTGCGGCAATAGGCGGTACTTGCTTTGGCATATTCCTTTCCAATGACAAAACAACGGGAAGTGATATGACTATGACGCAGGCTATTTCTGCTCTCACGTCAGAGCATTATGCAAATCTGACCGCATTTAAAGAAAACTTTAACTACGATACTGTTGAAGTACAGGGCGACTCCAACATTGAATGGAAGGATGTAATAGCTGTTTATGCGGTAAAAACAACAACCTCAGAGGACAATGCCTTTGAGGTCGTAACCATCAACGAAGAAAAGTTAAAGCTGCTTCGTGGTATAATGAGTGATATGAATAAACTGACGGGTGTAGTAACACCCAAAGTAGTTGCACAAACCGTAGTTACCACCGATGAAGAGGGTAACTCTGTTAAGACCACCGAATATGTCACTAAAAAGGTGCTGACGGTTAATATTATCCGTTTGTCGGCAGAGCAGATAATTGAGCTTTATAACTTTAATGACGAGCAGAAAAAGCAGTTAAATGAGCTTATGAGCGACGATTATACTAACCTTTGGAATGAGCTTATAGGCGGTAGCGGTGAAATCATTATGTCGGGTAGTTCTTGGGTGAGCAAAGGCTACTTTACATGGCCCTTGCCTGAAACCTTTACCATAACATCATATTTTGGTACAAGAGTTGACCCCATTTCGGGTGAAATCAAAACTCACGGCGGTACTGATATTGCAGCTCCCGGTGGTACGCCTATTCTTGCGGCGGCTGACGGTACGGTAGTAGTTGCAAGCTACGATGCGGACGGTTACGGTTTTTATGTAAAGCTAAAGCACGGTGATACCTATTCCACAATCTACGGACATTGTTCTGCGCTTCTTGTTTCAGCTGGTCAGACAGTGAAGCAGGGACAGGTAATCGCAAAGGTCGGCTCGACAGGTTACTCTACGGGTAATCATCTTCATTTTGAGGTTATTCAGAATGGTGTAAGGGTAAATGCTATTGATTTTTACAACTAACATATTGTTATTCTGCGAGTGTAAGATAAAGTTATCTATACTTAGTTTTTTTAATTTCCATAAATGTAGTAAATAATCAAAAAGGATATTTCTGGAATTTTCTGGAGATATCTTTTTGTTTTTATTGTAGTTTTATGTCATATTATATCGTTATTAATTTATAAGAGAAAACCTAATGGGATAATACAGAAAGATCAAATTTTGTACTAAAACAATTAAGTATTTACTACAACATAGGAGATGGTACCAATGAATTAAGAATAACTCTTTATGGCATTATACAATAATTTTATGAAGGGAAAGAAAACTAATGAAGTTAACAAAAAAGATAATAGCGGTATTTTTATCAATATTAACTCTTTTCAGTGTATGCTCTCTTTCGACAACAGTTTTTGCGGCAGAGTACACTGAACAAAAAGCAATAACTGAATACTTCGATTCAGCTCTTTCAGAATATCTTAAAAACATTGTAGATATAGAAGATGCGGTCAGGATTTCTGAAAAGGAACAGGTTGACGAAGTTGTTGAAGAGGCAAATAGTTCTGTAGCGAGAAATGTCAGCACCTTTTCACTTCGTGCGACTCCTGCTCCGTCAACAGAAACTGCTAAAGAAGCGGAAGAAGATTTAGATATTGATCACACTCGCATTACCCTTGAACTTGAAGACGGAGAAAATGTTGCATATCTTTTCTCAGAACCAGTCAGCTTTATTGATGATGAAGGCAATCTTGTATACAAAGATACCAACATCAAAGCGGTTAATGACGCTACAATTATCAACAGAGGCTACTCATATGAGAATGGTGACAATGACTACAAAGCATATTTCTCCGAAGACTCATCAAAGGGCTTGCTTCTTGTTGAGAAAGACGGTGAGGAAATAAGACTTGTTCCCAACGGAACACCTTCTGTCGGCACAGTTGAACAGATTGAAAGTGATATGGAGCTTGTAGATAGCTTTGAGTATGCTGGCGTTTACGGAACTGATTCAGTTCTTCGTTTTTTACCTCAGCTTAACGGTTGTAAGGAAGAAATCGTACTTTCAAGCTATCAGGGCATTTCCGACTTCTCATTTACTCTTTACACAGAAGAAGGAACTATAGCCGCTATTAATTCAAAGGGTGAAGTTGAAATCATTGACTCCGCAACAAAAGATATTATCACTACCTTTGTTGCTCCTTTTGCCAACGACTCATCAGGCGGTATGGATGTTACAAGTGAACACTATACTGACTGTGTATATGAGCTTGAAATGATTTCAGAAGGTAAGTATATTCTTACCATAAGCGTTCCCGAAGAGTATCTTGAAAGCGAAAGCACGGTATATCCCGTTATCATTGACCCCACAACAGATAACATCTCAATGACATACGATACTTCCGTATATTCAGTGCTTAAAGACTCTCCTCAAAGTTCCAATCCTACAGCATGTTTCGGCAAGACAGGCTCAAGTCAATACGGCAAAGGTCGCGCTATGTTTAAATTCAAAATTCCTTCTGATATAGAAGATTATGCAAAGATTTCCTCTGCTAAGCTTTGGTTAAGAGAGACAACCGGCAGAACAGAGACTATGTATGTTCGTCCTTATGTTATTTCAGAATCATGGGACAACTCTGTAACCTGGAACACAAAGCCGGCATATAAGAGTACGATTACCTATCCGACAAAAAGCGACTTAGTTATGCCGAGGAAAAACATAAACAGTGCCTCCACAGATAAAGATGGTAATCCATATTTATATGCATTTGATATTATTTACGCAGTAAAATCGTGGACCACTAACCATTCCAAAAATTACGGATTGGTATTTATTGCAGAATGTGAAGCATCAGATGGTGATTATTTATGGAGAGCTTTTGCAACGAAGGAACATACTACATCATCTTACCGTCCTTATGCTGTTATTAAATATACAAACGATGTTACGCAACCTGAAATATCAGAAATTGTAAAATCAAACAATGTTTCTCCTACAAATAAAAATGTAAAATTAACTGTAACTGCTTCTGATAATGTATATAAAGAAGGCGGTATATCAAAGTATAGCTTTGACAATGGCAGTTCTTGGCAGACATCAAATATAAAAGAATATACAAAAGATGGAACTTACACTCCTAAAGTAATAGCAAAGGATTTAGCTGGTAATAATTCAGATACACAAAGTGTTTCAAAATTTATCATAGATAAAACTGCACCTAAAATTTCACAGGTAAATAATCCTGCAAACGGTGTATGGAAAAATACAAATGTGACGGTTAAAATCACTGCAACGGACAACCTTTCAGGGGTAGCAAGCTATAGTTTTGATAATGGTTCAAATTGGCAAACTTCTAATTCAAAGACATATTCTTCTAATGGCACATATACTATTACAGCAAAAGCAAAGGATAATGCAACAAATGTTTCTTCTGCTGTAAGTGGCGGAACGGTAAAGATTGATAAGAGCGCTCCGTCAGTCAGTACTGTTTCAGGTAATCCAACATCTTGGACAAGTTCTGATGTGACACTTACTGTAACCGCAACTGATACAGGTGGTTCAGGTGTTGCATATTATAGCTTCGATAATGGCAGTACTTGGCAAACATCTAATGCTAAAACTTTTTCAACAAATCAAACAGTATATATAAAAGTAAAAGATGCAGCAGGTAACATATCAGCTGTAAGGCAAGAAATCATTTCTAAAATCGATAAAACTGCTCCAACAGCTTCTGTTTCAAGCACATCAACATCTGCATCAACAAAGGTTACTGTTACTGCATCGGATGCTTTATCGGGGCTTCATTCAACACCGTATAGCTTTGATGGTGGTTCAACATGGCAAGAGAGTAACACGAAAATTGTAACAAGTACTACTACTCTTTCAATTAAGGTGCGAGATAAAGCTGGTAATATAAAAACTTTATCACATACACCAAGTTCAATGCCGATAAATATAACTCCTTCAATCACAGATTGGACTAACAAGAATGTTCGTTTGACTGTAACAGGAACGGGTATAAGTCAGTATAAATTTGACAGCGGCTCATATTCAGCCACAAATTATAAGGATTACAGCGCAAACACAACTGCCTCAATAACGGTTAAAGACAGTAACGACAAAACAAAAACCGTTACATATAAAATAACAAACATAGACAAAGCAAATCCTGTTATATCAGATGTTACTCGTTCCGAAACCGAGTGGACAAATGATAATGTAACCATAACAGTTAATGCATCTGATGTTATGTCAGGTCTTGCTGACACAGCCTACAGCTTTGACGGCGGTATAACATGGCAGGAAGACAATACTTATACTGCTTCGGAAAACGGAACATTTAATATTATTGTAAAAGATAAGGCGGGCAATGAAACGACTTGGGATGAGATAGTAATTGACAATATAGATAAAGAAGTGCCTTCCTCTCCCGACCTTTACGAGCAAGACGGTCTCGTTTACATATCCTCTCGTTCATTCGACTTCAACGAAGAAACAGACAGTCCTGAGCATATCGAATATAAAATAGAAAACGGTGAATGGACTGAGTATGACGGTGAGCCCATAAATATAGTCCGCACTTATGGTGCAACAGTTTATGCCCGTGTTGTTGATGCTGCCCATAATGGTGAAGACGGAAGCAATGTTACTTCTATCACCCTCGAAAACAACCTCGGTGAATACACTGCTTCATACACCGACATTGCTCTCGGCGAAGGCCTTTTCCCGGTAGAGTTCGGACGCACCTACACAAGCACCAACGGCTGGTTCTTCACCTTTGATGCAAACATAGCCAAGATAGACGATAACTCCTATGTTTTCACTGATTTCTACGGTGAAAAGCAGTATTTTATCAAGAATAGCGAAGGTAAATATCTTTCTATTGACGAGGAAGAATTGACGGTTAATTCTGATTCTTATGTACTTACTTACGGAGACATGACTTGCACCTTTGGTCTTAACGGCAAGATAAACCGTATTGTTACTGATTATCTTGATACACAGTACACCTGGAATGATGATGGCACGCTCACCATAACAGGCGGAGCTACTGTTACTTTTGATACGGACGGTAACCCAACCAATATTAATATTACCCGTACCGGCAGCGAGGGTACGGCACACACTAAAGAGGTTGACTATGTATGGACAGAGGGCAATCTCACAAAGTTTATTGATGCGGCAGATGTTGAGCATATTTATGCTTACGATGAAAACGGTCTCCTCACAATCAACGACACAGAAACCATAACTTATTTCGCTGAGGGCAGAGTAAAGCTGATTTCTCAGCCTAACGGTTCTTTTGTAAACTATCTGTACAACGATACAGCCGCAAACACAGAAATACCGAACAATATCGGTGCAGTAACAGTTCGCGACAGCAAAGGTGTGACAGATACTTGGTATTATGCTGACGGTGTTTATATTTCAAACACTCTTGATAGTTATAGCGATAATGCCCAATATGACCCTGATTTGGCAAAAATTGCGGCAGTTTTGGAGGACACAACAGAAGATATAATTTCTCCTGTTGCCTATGTTGTTGAAGAGCTGTCGGAGGATGAATCTGCTGACGAGACAAGCGGAGAAACCGACGAAACAGCTTCTGAAGATACCGCAACCGACGAAACTGCGGCAGAGGAAGAAGCCACCGCGGATGAAAGCGAAACAGAGGAAGAAGAGGTCACAGAAGAAACCGTTGCTGAAACACCTCTTTACAAGGAAATCGACGAGAATATCTATGCTTTCTATGCTTATGATGAACAAGACAGAGTATCGGTTGAGCTTCGTATTTTAAAAACTGATATTACAATTGATGAAAACACTACCTTTGAAGATGCAGAGGCTGTTGCGGAAAGTAAAGCAACATATTCTTATTTAAATGAAACCGATATTGATTTTGATGTAAAAGAGTGTTATACTTATATCAATAATGGTAATGTTTTGACACACTCAAAGTATAAGTATATCGGTGAAGATGAGATACTGCTTTACGATGAAAGCTATGAGTATAATGACTGCGGCAATGTAGCTACTCACACCGAAACTCAGTACGCAACAGATGTTGATGCTTTCGACATAACCTATACCACAAGCTATACTTATGATGTTTGGGGTATGTGTACAGGTACAACCGTTACCTGCGGTGAGGATGTTGATACCACAATTACCGAGTACGACATTAACGGTGTAACATTATCTGTAACATATAATGACGAAAAGGTTGTTTATACTTATACCGATTTCGGTACAGTAGATAAAGAAACTGTTGTTAAGCTTGACGGTGAAACACAAACAGTTAAACAGGAAACTGATTATACTTATGATGCTGTCGGCAACTTAATATCTTGCCTTAACCCCGACGGTGACACATCATATTATGAATATGATGATTACGGCAACTTAACAAATCATAACTTCAACGGTTATTTCTTCACTTATAACACGCTCGGCAGTATCTTAACTGCAAGTGTGAATGATGATGTTCTTGTAACATATACCTATGAGAGTGCAGAGCAGGAACTTTCATCCGTTCAGTATGCTAACGGACAGACACTTAACTATGCCTACGATGAAGCGACAGGTGACCTTTTAACAGTCAGTCAGGGCGAAACAGCAAAATTCAGTTATTCGTATTCTACTGTTGGTAAAGATGAAATAATCACTCTTACAGATAGTATCAATAGTATTATCAAGGTTATCGAAAATGACAAAGTAACCGTAAAAACAAGTGACGGAAAAACAGATATTTATTCTGTTGAATCTCTTTACGAGGAAGAAGAAACACCAGGCAGCTTTACTGGTAAAAAGATAACTGTCGGCAGTGATATTTACACTCTTAAATCCGAGGAAAACAAGGATTCCTTCTATGTCGGTGAAACAGAAGCTTTCGTTAAAACCTACGAGAATGACTATGCAGGAAATCTTTGGAAGGTAAATATTGCAAACGCTGTTTCAACACAGTACGGTTACAACGAAAATAAGAATATTTCTACGCTGAAAAATACTCTTAACGGTCTCGTTCAGACCTTCGGTTACGGCTATGATGACGAGGGTAACATCACAACCGAAACTCTTAACATAGTTACAAGTGACGAGGTTGGTGCTACGGTTGAAACCAATGAAGCTGTTCATTATGAATATGATGAAGATAATCAGCTTGTTAAAGCATACAACAGCACAACTGAATGGAATTACAGTTATGATAATAGGGGTAATATAACCTCAAAGAGTAAAACCGATTTAACCACTAATGAAACGGTAACGGATAACTATGCTTATGACACAGTATGGCTTGACAAGTTAACGAGCTACAACGGTCAGACAATTACCTATGATGCAGTCGGTAATCCTATCGAGTATTTAGGTCATAATCTTGAATGGTCTTTTGGCAGACAGTTAACCAAATTTGATACAAACACTTACACCTATAACGAAGACGGTATAAGGACATCAAAAACAGTTGGAGGTATTACTACAACCTATTACCTCGATGGCACTAACATAATCGAACAAAATGACGGTACTAACACACTCCATTTCCATTATGACAGTAATGATGAAGTTATAGGTTTTACTTATAACGAAGCTGACTATTTCTATGTCAAGAACTCTATGAGTGACATTATTGGCCTTGTTGATGATGGCGGTAATTTGATTGTAAGTTATGTATACGATGCTTGGGGTAAGGTGTTATCGGTAACAGGTTCAAATGTTGAACTCGGTAACCTCAATCCTTTCAGATACAGGTCATATTACTACGACAGTGATATTGAAATGTATTATCTCCAGAGCCGTTATTATGACCCGGAGGTTTGCAGATTTATTAATTCGGATGATGTGAATTATATAGGTCTTGCAGGAACTGTTGGTTCTTATAATGCTTTTGCATATTGCGAGAATAATCCGGTGAATAATAGTGATCCGAGTGGCTGTATAGCAGCAAATATTGTTGGTGCTGTTATACTTGGGATAATTGGTGCTGTTGGTGGATATTTTCTATCGCGTTGGATTGCGAGTAAAATATATTTTCGTTATAATTGGCAAAGAAATGCTTTTATAGCGGGATTAACTGCTGTTATAACTGTATCTGCTGCTGCGATTGGATATTTTATTGGACCATATGTTGCTAAATTTGCAACAAAATTAGGGCAATATGTAGTGCAGTTAATAAAAAATGGTAAGATAACATTAAGAAAATTATCTACAAATGCCAAGTCATCAATTAAGTCTCTCTTGAAGCAAACCTGTTGTTTCGTTAAAGGAACATTTGTAAGCACTCCACATGGGTTGTGTTATATCGAGAACATTAAAGTTGGAGATAGTGTTTATGCAGCTAACCCAGAAACAGGAGAAGTGGGCATAAAAAAAGTTGTTGAAGTTTTTGTTAAAGAAACCTATACTTTATATCATGTCATAACTGAAACTGAGGAAATAGTTGTAACAAACGAACATCCATTTTGGGTTGTTGAAATTGGTTGGGTAGAGGCAGAAGACCTTAAAAAGGGAGATGTTCTTTTATTACAAAATGGTAAAACAATGTTAGTGTTAGAAACCATAGTAGAAAACCTTGAAGAACCAGTTTTTGTGTACAATTTTGAAGTAGAAGATTGGCATACCTATTTTGTTGGAAAAGGACAAATATTAGTTCATAACAAGTGTAATTTAACGAGAATTTCTGATAGCTATCTTAAAAGGAACAAATTAGATGCACATGCAATAAAAAAGGAAGTATTAGGAAGAAATGCTCCTATTGCACAATATGATTTGTTTTATGATAAAACAACAGGAGCCATTTTTATTCTGAAAAAAGGAGCTCAAGCTGCAGCAAGTATTGCTACGGGTTATGTTATAAAGTGAGGTGATTTATCTGAAAATATTAGTTGAGTTTATTTTAATATCTGAAAAATTTCCAGTTAATGAAGTAAAACAGCAAATTGGTATATTGGATTGTGAAATAATTTATTCTGGCGATGTTGTTTATTATGGAACTGATAAGCAATGCAAACGAATTGAATGTTTTGATAGTATTACATATTCTACGGGTTATATTGAAACAAATAAAGTTGCAGATGTACTTAATCAGATAAAACAAATTCTTTATGAAAAAAAAATAGCAATTAGAAATCAAATAGAAAAGTATTCGTTGTTATCAAAGTTCTGGATTACTATATCACTATCAGATAACCCTATTATTGAGCTCCCAGCGGATTTTGTTGATTTTGCATCATATCTTAAGGCGACAATAGAGTTCGACACATATCTTTAACACAGAGGACGGTTCTCTGTCTTCGGATGAAAAATGATTAACGGGCGGTGGTTTCTCCGCCGCCCCGCCTCTCGCTCCCTCAGTCTTTTGCTTCGCAAAATCCAGCTCCCTCACAACTTAATAGCATTAAGCACAGGGTTCAGCTCGTTTGCCACCCTGTGCTTTTTCGTAATAAAAAACTTTTTTGAAAAATTTTTCAAAAAAATGTGTTACTTTTTGTCGTTTTCAAGACTATATAGATAAAGGGGTTGACTTTCTGTGTCATTTTTTGTAGTTTTTTTATTCGCTTTATCGTTATAAATAATAAAGAAATGAATATGATGGAGGTATATCAATGAATAAAAAGAATATAAATGATGAAAAACAATCTTTCGAAGCTAAACATCCGAAACTTAATATGTTGCTTGGATTTTTGTTTATATTTATAATTGGATATGTTGCTATATATGCTATTGTTAAAATCGTCAAAACAGGAATAGAAGTATTGCAAATAATATCCGGATTTGATGCAGTAATTATCGTCGCACTTATTACAGGTATTGTTTCAATTTTTACTGTATTAATAACTAAAGTCATAGAATATAAGAACAACCGACAGGATTATCTGTCTAAAAAAAGGGAAGAGCCATATGGTGAGTTTGTAGATATGGTTTACAAAATTCAACAAAACTCTGAAAATAATATTGAATATACAGAAGAGGAAATGGCGAAAGATTTATCGAAATTTTCTAAGCAGATAACACTTTGGGGATCACCAAGGGTTGTAAAAAAATGGGTTAAATTCAGGGGAAATGGCACTAAACCGGAAGCTGCAATGGATAACTTGTTTCTACTGGAAGAGATAATGAATGATATGAGAAAAGATTTAGGTGTACATAAAGTAGATAAGGGAAATCTTTTAGGATTTTTTATTAATGATATTAAACAAATCATGAAAACAAATAAATAATTTAGTATGATTATGTTCCTAGGCACAGTGGTTGATGAGTGTGTGATTAATGAGGATGATGTATTTTTCACAACTAACCAAGAACTTCACAATTTAAAATCTTTAATCACAGGGTTCGACTGGATTGTTGTACCCTGTGATTTTCTGTCGTTTTTTGTAGTTTTTTATAGTCTTATTCGTTCTGTTATATATACAAAGAATATTAAATAAGAAGGAGATTTTAAAATGGAAAACATATGTAAAAAAGAATGTAAAACCTACAAGAAATGGATAAAAGGCATCAACACATCATTGAGTCCTTTTGCGGTTAGATATTTTGAATTTGATTGTATTAACGACGATAAAAACAGAGGTTGCCTTTTTGAAACTAAAGGTAAAAAGGTTATGGAGATGACCGAGGAGCAAAGAGAAACCTTCAAAAAAATGTATAAGTATTATAAAATAACTCCTCCGTATGTCTGGAGTGAAGAACCTTTTGAAAAGAAAAAAGCGAGACTGATGTCCGAGTTTACGGATATATACAGACTGCACTTTGCAAGAGAAGAAGAAAGAATAATGTTTACTGAGTCTTTCAGAAGACTTCAGTATAAGACACAGGTCATGGTTAACTCTGTTTCTGACGATCAAAGAACAAGACTGCTGCATTCCTTAGAGGTTCAGAAAATTGCCAGGAGAATTGCGGTAGCTTTAGGTGCAAACAAAGAATTAACTGAGGCTATTGCACTTGGACACGATATTGGACATGCTCCTTTTGGTCATGCCGGAGAAAGTGCAATTGACCATTTCTTACAAGAAAATTTAGCGGGTAGATTTTCACATGCTTTGCAGAGCGTAAAAGTAATCGATTATCTCTGCTCTCATAGATATCTCAAGCCTTACGGCTTAAAAGGCTTAGGAATATCCGATTATGTTTTAGAAGGTATTTTAAAACATGATTCTGATTCCTTTTTAAACAATCTGTCGAAGGCTGGCTTTAAATTGCAGTACGATTGCAGTGATTTGTATGGGCCGGTGGGTATTGAGGTGTTAGATGAAAAGTATACAAACGACAAAGTATATGTCGGTGGTATGGAAAGCCAGATTGTATATTGGGCTGATAAAATTGCCTATAAAGGACATGACTGGGAAGAGTTTGTAGAGGTAGGCTTATTTGAAAAACTCTTAGAAAGAGTCAATAATATTGTTATTGAGATGTATCGGATTGTAAAGATGTATGAATATAACAAAGAAACTTTCGCAAACGAATTTAAAATGGAAGAAACCTATAGGGAAGAGATACGGATAATTAGAAATATCACGAAAGCTTTAACTACGTTAAGAGAGACCTTTGAAGATTTTAATGAGAATAAAGAAGAGAACAAAAAGAATAAAGAAAATAAAGAGAATAAAGGAGACGAAGAGAGCAAAGAAAAAGCAGATGATAAGTCGGATAAAGATACAAAAACGAAAGAGAAAGATGAAATCATAAAAATGCTTGTTACGTTTATTGACGTTCTTGAAAATGCTAAAGCAAACGGACAAAATAAAAGATTATATTTTTCTGATGAAGAGTACAATATGCTTTGTGATTATTTCAAGATAGCAAAAGCTTTCGTTGAAATTACTGACGATATTCCTGAAGTTGTAGGAGGAAAGATTGACATAATTTATATTTTATATAATTTTATGATTAAGAAAACATCGCATAATATTACACCTGTATTGGCAGAAAAATTAATTGAGTCAAGCAAAGAAAATATAGATGAGTTTTACAAAGAAATTAAAGTTAAATATCCCCTCAACACAAAATATATAAATCCCGAAAAAATGAGAGGAGAATTTTTAAGTCATTGCAATAAAGCATGGAAAAATCCTGATAAGAACCCTGACAAGTCTCTTTTATTATTAGATTCATTCAAGGTAACATTTAAACGAGAACAATTAGAAGCAATTAATGAAATAACTCGTTTTATTAATAAGCAGTATATTGACAGCACAAGGATAAAATATATGACTTGCACTGCGGAAAAAATTATTTTTACTCTTTTGGATTTTTATCATAAAAATTATGATATGCTGCCTTTAAAACAAAGAAAAAGAATAGAGGCAGAAATTGAAAGAGAAAAAATTAATAAAGAGACTTCAGGATTACTGTTTGATTTTTATGTTGATTTTGCAGAAGAACACGGCAGAGAAGCTTTTGTAGAAAGCTTATTTGATAAATTGAGAAATAAAGACAACATAGATATTATTGATGCAGTAGATGAAAGAAAGATAAGTGCTATAAAAGAAGGCTTAAGTAGAGATTTTATGTTTGAATTAAGAAAAGTTTTAAAAGAAAATCCCACATTGGTTTACGATGCAATTATATTAAGAATTATCGTTGACTATGTTTCCGGTATGACGGATAGAATGGCAGAAAAAAAGTATAATGAGATTCTTTCTTCCTCTACTAACTGGAGTAAGGAATATAGCGAAGTGGCAACATTTAATATGTGATTAAAATATTGTTTAACGATAACGGGTCAAAATAATTAACAGGGAATCAAAATTCTGATAAATGATATTTTAAAATTCCAAAAGTTATATTGTAGTCAAATAATTTATTGATTTTAAAAAAAGGGGGTATTCTTTTTATAAATAGCAGCAGATAATATAATCCAATCGCTTTACTTAATAACCAGTTACTTTAAGAGATAATCATAAAATATTAACAAATTGTAAATTTTTAAACTTAATTATCTTATGTAAACACAATGCCTATACAGAATATTTCAATGTAGGCAATATGCCTATACAATAAACCTTAAAGTGAGGTTTTGTGTTTATGGAGATAAATTATGAAGCAATAGGTCGCAGAATACGTACTTTGCGAAAGAGGAAAAAATGGACTCAGGATGAGTTGCGAGATCATGCTGAAATATCTAAAACCCATATGAGCCATATAGAAACCGGTACTACTAAAGTGAGCTTACCTGCATTAGTTGCCATAGCTAATGCTTTAGATACGACGGTTGACAGTTTGTTGTGTGATAGTGTAAAATGTTCTGAAAGTATATTTGAAAAAGATATAGAATTGGCTATTGAGGATTGCTCAGCATATGAACTGAGCGTAATAGTTGAAACTATAATTTATATCAAAAAGTTATTAAGGGATAATAAAGCGGAGGAATAACATGTTATCATTTTATTTGTCTCTTGTTGAGACACAATCTGATAAAGAAAAAGTTGAGTTTATATACTTGAATTATTATAAACTAATGTCGTATGTAATAAATCAATATGTTTCTAATAAGGATGATGTTTCAGACCTCGTTCATGATTCTATGGTTAAAATTATTTATAATATAGATAAAGTTGATGTTAATGATGAGTTTAGAACAAGGTCATTCTGTACAACTGTAGCGAAACATAAAGCTATAGATTTTTTAAGAAAAAAGGAACGTCATAATATACCTTTAGATGAAAATCTTGATAATAAGAACTACTCCGAAGATATTTTAGATATAGTAATAAATGAGGAAAGTTACGGGATAATTTTAAAAACTATTGATAATTTGAGCGATACATATCAGGCTGTATGTAAACTTAAGTATATAAACGGGTTAAAAGAACGTGAGATTGCCGAGGTGTTAGATTTACCGGCAAAAACTGTAAATTTGCGCATTTTCAGAGGTAAACAAATACTTAGAGAAGCATTGATAAAGGAGCAATTGCATGGATAAATTCCTGAATGAAGAGCTTTTTGAAGTTGTTTTGGAGAAAGCTTTCATTGAACATGAAAAAGATATGCTTAAATCTTATCCTGCTGATGATGAATTAGAAAGTGAATATCCCATTAGCAAGAAGGAAATAAGAAGATTTAAGAACATTGTTAAAGAAAAAGAATACGGTAAAAAGCTGATAAGAGTATATTTTGATAGAGTGGCTGTTGTTATTTTGTGCATTATTTCGCTATTTTTTGCTCTGATAATGACAAGTTCTGAAGTAAGAGCTGCTGTGGAAAATGTTATTCTTAAGTGGTATGACAAATATACGGAGTTTGTTTTTACAGAAGAATTAACCAGATTTGATTATGAAAAAGTTGAAGATGTTGAAATTGGATATATACCAGAAAAATATAAACTTGAAACAGATACAAGTGATGGTGTTTCTCGAGACATTTTTTATATCAACATAGATAATCCGGATTTATTTCTATTTATAGAAATCATTAAAGATTCAAATGCTCAAATAGATTTCGATAATGAATATTTTGATTACGAAAAAATCCATACAAATTCGCTAGATCTTTGGGTTATGTATGATGAAGAAGAAGGAAATGGAGGCATTGTCACATCATATAATAGTATAATTATAAAAATTACAGGATATGTTTCAAAAGAAGACTTAATTAGAATTGTTGAAGATATTAAATAAAAATATTATATTTATGTAGTAAATGGATGTCCTCTTTCGTTATTAATTTGATAATAATTAGTAAAGGGGGGATATTATGTCAAAAGTAACAAAAATGTTGGTATCTTTAGTTCTTACAATAACAGCGATATTTTCTGCATTTACAGTAAATTCTTTTGCAGGAGATACATTAATGCGAACAATAAACTATGATGATCAAATATCGCTTTGTTGGGAAAATGTTAGTTCTACTACTTGCGTGTTGTCTTTTACTGACGCTGGTAAAATATATGCAAATATAAAGATCGTTGGTAAAAGCGGCACAAAATACAAAAATGGGACAATAAAAATAGATCGATATACCGGATCTTCTTGGGTGAATGTAAAAACTTGGTCTAATCAAAGTGGAACAAGTCCCATTTTTTCATTTTCAAGCACAACATTAACAGCATTAAGTAACACAAAATACAGATTAACCATTCAGATTACGGCGTATAACGGTAGCTCTTCTGAAGTGATAAGCCTGTCGAAAACATCAACAAATTCGTAAAACATCTAAATACCAGTTTTATAAAAACATAAAGCTATAAGGAATGGTTTCAATGTAATCATTTCTTATAGCTTTTTTATATTTGTTTGTCGAAATTTGTAGTAAAAAAGAAGATGGATTCGTCTTCTAATATTAGAGGTTCTTATATATTGATTTTATAACATAATAAAAAGCATAATTTAATTATAAGTTTAATGTTTTTTATTATGTCGAGAAGTTTTTGGTTGAATTTCAAAAGAATGTGTTACTTTTTCCGATTTTCGACACTATATAATAAAAGAGGTAATATTTATAGCTTATTTCTGTAATTATATTTGTTTAAAACTTGCTTTTTGCGTTTGGTTGTCACCTCGGTGTAGATTTCTGTTGTTGCTACGCTGCTGTGCCCTAAAATCTCCTGCACTGATCTTAAATCAGCCCCGTTGGCAAGCAGGTTAGTCGCAAAGGTGTGGCGTAAATAATGTGGTGTTGATTTCTCATTTATGCCGCAGGCGGTTTTGGTGGAGTTATATATGTATTCAACTCCGTGAATGCTTAATTGTTCACCGAAACAGTTTACAAAAACCTTGTCTGTGTTGGTTGGCCTGCTTTTTCGTGCTTTCAACCATCGTGCAAGGTTGCTCCAGGTTTCATTGCAGGATATATAAATAAGTCTTTGTTTTCGCCCTTTGCCGTGAATAAGAATTGTCCGTTCAGAGTGGATAATATCACCCAAAGAAATGTTAGAAGCCTCGGCTATTCTTATCCCGGTACTTATCAGCACATCAATTAAGGCAAGGTTGCGTATGCTCTTCCACCTTTCAAACTCTGTTGTCTCTTTTGCGGCACAGTGAGTAAGATAAGTGAGTAGTTTTGATGTCTCCTTCACCGCTAAAGTCTTGGGTAATCTTCTCTCTTTTTTATAGCGAAAGTGATGATTTTGATAGTAGTTGACGTCGGTATAACCTTGCTCATAGAGAAAGCTGAAAAACATTTTTAGTGTTATCAGCTTTCGGCAAACGGTGTTATCCTTGAGCCCTCGCTCTTTGGATAGCATCTGAACATATTTCAGGATAACCGTTTCGTCAAGCTCGTTTTCTTGCAGAAACGCCTGAAAATCATTCAGGTCCGAACGGTAGGCTAGTACCGTTTTATCGGATAGATTTTTGGTTGATTGGATGACTTGCAGAAACTCATCGCTCTTTAGTTTTATGCATTTCATTTAATCACTCTCCTCGAAATTTTAAAAATGGGTTCGCAAAATACATTTTATCAGATTTCGAGGAGATTTGTTGGAAACTTACAATAACTTGAAATTATTGTGAGTTTTATTCATATCATATTGTACACTATAGAAAGCATGGTGAAAAATGTCTTTTAATGCGTATAAGTATGCAACTATTTTTGAGAAATTGGCTTGCAGAATAATTGAACATGAAATTTCAGAAGATATACTAATTTCTGGTGTTACGAAAAAAACACGTGATGGTGGAATTGATGCAATAATTTATACTGAAGATAGTTTTATTACTATAGAAGCTAAACTTAGGAAAAATACAGTATCTTTAGGATTGAAAGATATAGCATCATCTGTGATATTTTATATGCTTAGATTAAATGATAGACACTATATTGTCACAAATGTCTATTTTTCATCTGAAACTATCGATATACTTAATAAATTAAATAAAACAAATGATTGTGAATTGTTTTATATTGATGGTGATAGTACAATTAAAATATTAAAAGAATTAAAAAGTTCTTTAAATGATGAAGAAAAAGAATTAGCTGAAATTTTGTTGAAAGAATTTTCTGAGAGCCAAAAATTTAATCAAAACAAAAAAGAGAATACACATCAAAAAAATCAATATAAATTACTTAAAAAACAAGATGAAATTTGCAATTTAATAGCCAGAACTCTTCTTTACGAAGAAAAGAAATGTGTTGTTCTGTCAGGAAAATTGGAAACCGGAAAAACTACAATTTCAAAGGAATTTAAAGAAAAGATTAATGATAGTCACAATGCAATATTTATTGATTGTCAACAATATAATACTATTGAATCATTTATGTATCAAATTTCAAATGTACTAATCGGAATTGATATAAATGAATTAATTAACGAGTATATTTCTTTATCTAATAACTTTGAAGATGCAAAAATTATTAATATAAAGAACAAAGAAACTTTAAACATTTTAACTCAAGTGTTGAGCCGAGCTCCGTATAACGATAGCATAAAATTTCTTGCGCAAAAATACATTGATAAAATTATTGATGATTTTAACATAAAAAAAGTTTGTATAATTGCTGATAATTATTCTGCAGCTTCGCCAGAATTGGATGAATTTATAACAACATATATATTAAACTCGACAGATAAATTAAAATTTTTAATTATAAAGGATATTGATTTTGACTTTGTTGAGTGCTCGTATCTAGATAAAGTCATTAGTTTGCCTGCTAATATTAAAGCATTTAAAGAATTTGAAATACATGAAGCTGATTATGCGGAAACAAACGAATATATTGATTTTTTATCACCTAATCTTTCTTCCGTTTGTAAAAAGAGTTTATATAGTTACTTCGGTGGAAATTTGGAACTAATAAAGATGGCGATAAATGATATGACTTTAAAAAATAATTATAATGTTTCATTGTTGAGACCAATAGGATATGAAGATTTATATAAGAAAAAACTTTTTCATTTCTTAGGTGTTGATATTTTTTATGTCAAAGCTTTTTTTGCGTGTTGGATTATGAATTCAACAGTCACATATAGAGCATTATCTCTCATCGGAGATAATGAGGGTATCACTAGACTTTTAAAAACATATTTATTTGATGAAACTAATACTTCCCTCAAATTGAATAATATATGCACTTATAATATAATTTCGAAATATTTTACTAAGTTTGGGTTTCAAATATACTTTGAAATATCGGATTATATTGATAAAGTAAAAAAATTAGAATTAAGTCAGATGACCAAAGTTCGTGTTGCATTCATAGAACAATCTGAAGATTTTGTTGGTTTATCTCAACAGGCCATAAAAAGTTTTGAGAACAAACTAGAACACGAAAATATAGTTGAAACATATGTACTATTATACATTTATGCTCATAATTGCATAAATAATAAAATAGAACAAATTGAAACATCTGCAAATTTAATTTATGAAACAATTGATTCTAACACATATAAATTCCGTTTTGATTTAAACTTTATTGAATTGGAAAATGAATTGCAATTGTTTTTTGAAGAACTAGATATACTAGACGAGTTTGAAAATTTAAATCCATCTGAAAAACATTCTGTTTCTATAGCGAGGATTAAATATGCTCTTTATTTATATTTTACAAACAAAAGAAAGAATGATTTCAAAGGAGCATACGATAGTTTAAACATACCTCAAGAGTATCTCTTAAACTGCTCAAACGAAATTTTGATATCTAAAATTATTAGATTTAAAGCAATATGTCAAAAAGAAATGGGTGACAGAGATAGCTTTTTTAAAATCTTGTATACTGCCACAAAAGATTATCCAAACAACAAATATTTATTGTCTGTTTATAATGCGAATTTAGCTGCATATAAGAATTTAGAAATAAGTCCCACAAAAGCCTTTGAAATAATAGATGATATTGCATTACCTTCTGCTGAAACAGTTGACCAATATTTGCATTTATGGTTGATGAACGATAGATTGATATACGGTATACAAGCTAAAAAGTATAATAATGATCAAGTTGAAAAAATCTATGCATCTATAATGTGTAAAGCAGATTATCTTTGCTCGCTAACCGATAAAGCTAGAGCATATAATACATATGGTGCTTTCTGCTTACAAGCAAATAAAGACATTAAGGCAGCACGTATGAGCTTTAAAAACGCATTATTCATTATTAGCAAATACGAATCCAATAGTATAATGATATATTTTGCAATAAATTATCTGCAATTACTTTATCCTGAGGAAAAACAAGAATTCAATATGGTGTCAGAATTAATTTTCAATTGGTGCGTAAACAATAATGAGTACATTGCAAACAAACTTAAAGATCCCTTTATTTTACCGGGTAATAATAAACTTATTGTAGCACTATATTCATTTATGGATATGTTAAAGAAAAGAAAAGATATTAAGTACGATATGTTAATAAAAATAAGATGTATTTCTGATTTGATTGAAAATAGAATATCTATAAATCAGCTTTTTTACATAAATGGAAAGCCAATTATTTTATTTTAGAGTTTGAATTAACAAATTTATATCATTTCTATATTCTAAACCAGGAAATTGGATGATTTGCTTTAAAATGTATTCTAATTTTAAATAAACATACCATGCAATTATGCTTTGTGCCTCTTTGCTATTGAATTTACAAAGATTATTTTCATTAGGCTCATTTTGCATAATGATAAGTGTTATAGCCATATTGTGACCGTACTCCGATAAAGAATATTTAAATATACCGTATAATTTATCGTTATTAACATTTTCAAGTGAATCCATATGAACAGTTAAGCCATTTGTTAACTTTACTCGATTTGAGTTGTACTCTTTTAATTGCGTTAGTACATTGTTTATCTGTTCTATGTTCTCAGTATTGCCCATATATCTTCTGCAATTATCTAAAACACAAAACAAATTAGTTATTTTTTCTGACAAAGAGTTTTCTGTTTCAGCCTCTACAATTTTATGCCTAAACACATTATCCATCAAATCAAATATTTGATTAATTTGTAAATCCTTTTTAGGTTCATTATACGAAACGATGGACATCTTATTTTCCATACTATAGTATTCCAATGGATAAAAACTATTAATGTTTTGCAGTTCAATAATTGATTTTATTTTATCGGTAGAGGTTATAAGATATGGTTCGTCTTTATTCAGGAACTTTTGTATATTTAAAGTAGTTAACCATACATCAACGCGATATTCTTTATTGTTAGAATTAACGTACATAACAATCGAATGATTAGATGTATATGTTTTTAGTACTCTATACGATGAAGGTTGAAAAAAGTTTTTTAATATTATATCAACATTATAATTACTAGGGATATTTTGATATCCTATAGTTAAATTTGACTCAAGTGATTTCTTGACGGGTGTTGTTTTTCTTTGTTGTATGTCATCATTATATAAATCAAAATGAATATTTAAAAAGTCGAAATCTTTTGAGAGTTTATCGTATGTAAGTTTTGCATTCTTGCTCAACATATCGGATAAATATGGATTCTCAATAAAAAGAGCCATTCTCATTGCTAATAGCCGAACATTACCATAGTCGATCAAAAATCCGTTGTACCAATCTTGAATATAGTCATTAGCATAACCGAAACTTGTGGCAATAACAGGAGTTGAACAAGCTAAAGATTCAATAATCATAAGTCCGCCAGATTCATATTTTGAGTGTGTTACTAAAACCATAGATTTAGTAAGAAGACAACTTAATTCCGAAGGTGAAAGCGTTCCCCACCAAACTAATTTTTGCATATCTTCATAAATATCTATGCGAATACCTTTTTCTATTAACATTTTACGAATTTCTGCGATTTGTGAAGGAACACCGCCTACAATCCATAACGGAGCTGTTAATTCTCTGTATTTTTCAAACAATATATGCCATGCTTCAATAATTTCGAGAATGCCTTTATCAATATGTATACGTCCATAATATATAAATGGACCATTAACCCACCATTCATCAAAAACATCTGCTTTGTATACAGAAGGAAGTCGACTGGAAATGCTTTTCTTAGTGATGGAATAAGTCGAAATACAGCCATATTTGTTTTGTGTAGGGGTAATGAATTCAGGTGCAATGGGTAATCCGGTCAGCACAAGTTTATCATAATCAATACCATATAAACAATGTATTTCTTCTTGCTCTGATTTGCTTGAACAAATTAAGTATTTTGCATTGTTAAATACTTCTTTTTCTGCTGCAATTCTTTCATCAAGATTATGTTGTTTAGAATTAACAATAGCCTTTTTTTGACCGTTTGATTGAATTGTATGTATATAATAAGTGTTATATTCTTTAGCCAATTTTATGGCTATCAATCCAGAATGCCAATAACTGCTGTGGATAATAAAATTCTTTAAATTGTATTTATCAATAATTGTTTTAATTTGTTTGAAAGCATCATCTTCATAATTTTGGAGTGTATCTTTATCATCAATAGAATCACCCAATGTTATACGTTCTATTATACAATTTTCTGATATTTGTTCAGTGGAAAGAAGATTATTAAACTTTTTCCTGGTTACATATACACAAAATAAATTGTTGTTTTGCGTAATTCCTTTAATTAAACCACGAGAATAAGTATTACCCCCACCAAATTCATTAGCGCCTGAAGGCATAGTAGCATCGCAATGTAAATCTATAAAAATGATATTCATTGGTTTCACCCCAAAACAAAGTATTTAAAGAATAAAACTCACAATAATTTCAAGTTATTGTGAGTTGCCTGCCTATTAGATCCATCGTAAAAAATAAAGCCAACTCTAAAATGGAGTTGGCTTTGAGTGGTATGCAATTAAAATTTAATGTAAATACAAATCAACGGAGGTTCATTAATGGAAAGAGAAATAAGAGTATATAAGGGAAATGTATTAAAAATTTGCACTTTAGATAGCTTTAAGAAAGAGTTTTATAAATACCTTCAGTGTGAAAATTTGAACTTCTTGTTGGGTTCGGGATGCTCAAGCTTTGTAGCTGAAGATGGTAAGGAAGAAGCAATTTCTACTATGGCAGGTTTGTTTTCTAATTTTTTCAAGAAATATCCTGATTTCAAAATTGCCGGTATAAGTCCTGAAGGAAAATGCGACAAAAACCTTGAAACAATGATGGATTATATGGTTTCAATAAAAATGTCTAATAATCTAGTGTCAGTAGATGAAGATATTAATGAGAAAATTGTATGTGTACAGGAGTTTTTAAAAGAATCAATTATAAATGGACAAAAATCTGCTAATGTAAGTAATCTGTACAAATCTTTTTATCTTAAAATAGTACAAGCCTCTAATGACAATCCAATTAATATTTTTACAACTAATTATGATCAATATAATGAGAAAGCATTAGACTCATTGGGTTTCTTCTATAATAATGGATTTTCAGGCTCATACTTAAGAAAGTTTAATCCGAATTCTTATAATTATATGTTTGTAGAAAACATGAATTTGCAGAAAGATGTTTGGGGTAAACTGTCATACTATTTCAATTTGTATAAAATTCACGGTTCTATTAATTGGGTTCTTGAAGATGAAGAGGTAGTTGAAAAACCTGTTGAGTTGTGTGATACAGAAAGAATAATGATATATCCAACGCCGCAAAAAGATCGTTCTACATTAATGACTCCGTATTCCGACCTTATGCGTAGTATGCAGCAGATTTTATCGAAAAACAATTCCGTTTTAATTACGCTTGGTTACAGTTTTTCTGATGACCACATTAATAGAATTATCTTGAATTCGTTATCAAATCCTTCGTTCAAGTTGATAGTTTTAGGAAAAAGTGAAAATATTGAAAGATTAATCAAAATGAATGACAAAAGAATAATGGTCATAAATTCAGAGGATAAGATTCATTACTTCGCAAACTATGTCAATGCTTTGTTGCCAGATTTTGATGAAAAAACAAAAGAAGAAAACAATTTGCAAAGTGGAATATCTGCGATTAAAAAGTTTTTTAATGATGAATTAGGTGATTAAAATGAGCAGTCATAGCATAGGGAAAATCGTACTTATCGATTCGCAAAACATAGTTGCAGAATTATATCAAAATGTAGGAAACTATTTAAATACAATAGATGGTATACGGTTTGTTGGAGAAATAGGTTCATATGTTTCTATGTCAGAGTTTAACAGGAAAATTGTAGCAGAGATAATATCTGTTGAAGATAAGAATTATATAGCTAATAAGGCTTTAAGTAAACCAGTTGACGTAAGGATAGTTAAATTGAATCTTGTCGGAGAGATTAGTGATGGCAAGTTTACTTTTGGCGTATCAAAAATGCCGTTACTGTTTTCGGAGATAGATATTATTACAGAAAATGATTTACATATGATGTTAGATATAGGCTCGTCTAAGGAAGACATCATCAGCAAAGGAAAAACAAGGTTGCTTTCATTACAAATAGGAAAATCTGTTCTTTTTCCGGATTATTCAGTGAATGTAAATATTGATAAATTTTTCGGCTTTCATTTTGCGGTATTTGGTAATACAGGTTCAGGAAAATCAAACACAGTAGCAAGGATATTACAGAATATTTTTTTAAAACAAAATTGTTCAGCTAAAGGTGCTAAGTTTGTTATATGTGATTCTAATGGTGAATATGGAAAGGCATTTGCCAAGTTAAGTGAGAATAATCCTGATATAAGTTATAAATATGTTTCTTGTGACACTGAAATAAAAGACCATTTTGAAATTCCAGCTTGGGCACTGTCAGCTGATGACTGGGCTATAATGCTGCGAGCTACAGAAAAGACACAGTTGCCTGTTCTGCATAGGGCTGTTGATATTGCTAAAGTATTTTATGATGATGAAAACCATGATGATGAGGTTAAGAATCACATATTGGCATCAACTTTATTGGGAATAATAAACAGTTCGGATTCATCGCCGTCTAAAGCAGACAAGCTAAAAGCTATTATTATGCAGTTCAAAACTAGTGAAATTAATATGCATAGAATAGTTCCTGGCACATCAAAATCCTTGGGTAGATGTATAGAAGTTAGTTATGGTTCTATGAACGATGTAGATGAAGTGACAGAAATGCTTCAGGAATATATAAGAAGCGATGTGGGAAATTTGAACATAAAAAAAGAGGTTCCCTATAGCTTGTCAGAATTTGCAGAGGCCGTACAGTTTGCTACAATGTATGAGGGAAGCATAAGCTCTCAAAGGATTCAAGAGTATACATCTACATTAACAACAAGATTACAATCAATTGCTGATGGAAATGAAGGAAAGATATTTGTAAAAACATCGTTTAAGAGTATAAAAGAATATATAGAATATCTTTTTGGAACAGACCAAATATTAGATTTAGATATTAGTATGTTAGATGATTCATCTTGCGAAGTAATAACTAAAGTGTTATCCAAAATAATCCTTGATTATTTGAGAAAACGTCCCCAAAAAGCTGATATGCCTGTAAATCTGATAATTGAAGAGGCACATAGATTTGTAAAGGAAACTTCTTATACTGGAGCCATTGGATATAATGTTTTTGAAAGGATTGCAAAAGAAGGGCGAAAATATGGACTTCTTATGGGAATATCTTCACAAAGACCAAGTGAACTTTCTAAAACTGTAGTTTCACAATGTAGTAATTTTATTATTCATAGAGTTCAAAATCCTGATGATTTAAATTATATATCCAAAATGGTTCCGTATATAAATAAAAGTTTATTAGACCGTTTGACCTATTTGCAAACTGGACATGCACTTGTTTTCGGAACTGCAATCAATCTTCCAACTCTTACTAAGTTCGAGGAAGCAAAACCAAATACAGATAGTTCAAATGCTAAAATTTCTGAGCATTGGTATATTGATTGATTATAATTGTTAGAGTATTTAATAAAAAGGAGATAAAAAGTTATGGGCTCACCTCAACTCTTTTTAAGCCACTCATCAAAAGACAGTAATATAGTAAATGCTTTTGTGGATTTTATGTTTAAAATTGGATTAAATAATAAGCAAATTTTTTGCAGTTCATCGCCATATACAAAAATAGCGATTAAAACTAATATATATGAACACCTTAATAAATTGCTTTCTAATGATTCTGTTTATGTGATTTATTTTTTATCAGATAATTATTATATGAGTCCTGTTTGTTTGAATGAAATGGGGGCAACTTGGTTGAAAAAACGGAAAGCTTAAATGTTTTGCTTCCTGATTTTGACTTTTCTGATATAAGAGGTGTTGTTGATAAAGATAAGGTAGGAATAAAATTGCAACTTAACGATGATATGACCAGAGCGTCTTTTAATGAGTTTAAAAAAGACTTAATAAAAATGTTTAACATTGAAATATCTGATACTCAATGGGAACTTGCAAGGGATGAGTTTTTAAGAGTTGCTGTACACAAATCAAAAATGTTAAACATGAAATTTTCTAAAAGTTATTGTATAGGATGCAGTAATAACAATGGATGTAAGATTGTTCGTAAAGAATCAAGTGAAGAACAAATAACGGCAAGAATTAATTTTGAGATAACAGACAGTGATTTGCATTCTATTGTAATTTTTACAGAGATGAAGGATTTTTCTTACTATTACGCTAATAATAAAAAGTTGTGTTTTGAGGCTTTTGCGGAGGAAGGTATAAGTTTAGTTGACATTGAATTTCATTTTGATGAGGTAGAAATGTCAAGGGAGGAATTTCTGACAGACGATGAAAAAAGTTTTAAAATCCCACTGGAACAGTTTTGTGGAGTGTTATCTCCTTGGCGAGCGGTAAAACAAATCAGTTTTGTATTTAAAAGAAACAATGTAACTAAGCCCGGAACGGTTGTAATTAAAAATTTACGTATAGAATAAATAGTTGTTTCAAAATAAGTATGTTTTATGCAAAGCTATTTTGATATAAGAGCACAAGTAAAGGAACTCAGGGGATAGTTTTGTGTGTTAAATAAAACTTAACCTACCCACAGCACTCTGTCAATTTGGCAAGATGCTGTATGCTGTGAGAGAAACTCATTTACCTGTGCAACTTAAAGCTACCAGGTTGTAACCTATGATTACAACGAATACAGTGAAATTATCACTAATAAACTAAGTGAAGAATATTAGTCCTTGTCATTAAATAAGGAAAGGGAAAATATTAAGATTATAAAGAAAGGTAAGAAGTGAAAATGTTTGATATTATAAGAATTGTTATTATTCATATTTTGGTTCCTGCTATATTATCGGTGTATTATTCATTTAATAAAAAAGCTAACCAACGTAATTATGACATAACTAAAGGAATATTTTATTTGGCAAATGCAGTAGCTGTTATTTTAGATTTCTTCCTAAACACATATGAATTTTCTGTTGCAGGTTTATCTGTTACGATAGCAATAATGGAAGGTGTACCGCTTATAGTTTCTTACTTTAAAAAGTAGAGTATTGTATTCAAATGATAATAAAACGCCCCCAAAAAACGGTTATATTTGTTTAACATCTAAATTATTGTAAAGTTTCAAAAAAATGTGTTACTTTTTGTCTTTTTTGAGACTATATAATAGAAGGGAATATTATGGTGTTTTTCTGTAATTAAACTTATTTTGAAGTAAATGAAAAAATTTACAGTTATTAGCTTAATACAACAATATAGTCTTTGAACTTGAATATTTAGAATAACTGCCAAGCATATTTCAAACAAGATCATTATTTTGTGATATATATTTCTCTTTAATTTAATAGCCATCTTACAAATTATGGAGAAGATTCATAAAATGTTTTTGTAAAAATTTGGGATAGTATGGCAGGAACTTACAATAATCCCTAATTATTGTAAGATTTTGAGATTTAGGACAACTAATATTTTACATAAGGATGTGGTTGATATGTCAAAATTTGATAAACATACTGAACAAATAAGAGAACTATATAATCAAGCTGATAGTGTTTGGCCTGAAAAAGACCCTTGGCATTCTTATACAAAACAGTCTATAGAATCTAAAATATATGAATGGGCAAACACCGAAGATTCGGATCTGATTTTAAACGCCGGGTCTGGTGGAACTGTTTATAACATAAAAGGTACAATGGTACATTTGGATATAGCCGATAACAAAATAAACTTTTTTAAGAACTACATCGTAGGCAGTATAGAAGATATACCTGTCGAATCAAATAAATACGACTATGTAATTTGCGTTGGAAGTGTGCTTAATTACACGCAAATCATTCCTTCACTTAACGAACTGTACCGTGTGTTAAAGCCGGGCGGGTATTTGATAGTTGAATTTGAGAGAACAAACAGTGCTGGACTTTGGTTCACTAGTAACTATGGGAAAAATTGCGTTTATAAAAAATATAAATACAACTCACAAGAGCATGGGCTTTGGCTTTACTCAGAAAAATTCATTTTGCAAACTTTAGAGGTTATGGGAATAAAAAAATTGGATATATTCAGATTTCACTCATTAAGTAGTGTGTATGGTAGATTTTGTACTAATATAAATATAATTACTTCAAAAACAAAGTACGATAAAGTTCTTAAAAGATTCAATTATTTTTCAGCTCATAACTGTATGTTTTTGTGTCAAAAGTCTATTATCGAAGTTTAATAGCCAAATGTCCTCCAATTAGAATCAATATCTCAGTAACTATTGGAAAGATTATCGAGATAACATCGTTTTCTAATTTAATAAACTTTGAAAATAAGATATAAACTCCATAAACCGCAATATTTATTATGACTAACAATAGTAACAGAATTACGACATAAAGAACATTGCGAGGTTTTCGTGGCAATTTGAATGGTGGATTTATCGCAGTCTGACATTTAGAAGGATCGTAGTATTTACAATTTATGTAAGTATAATTTTTCAAATTAACTTTATCCAAACATCTTTTTTCAGTCTTTTCTATAAACTGATTAATTCCTACTGTATACTTCTTAAGATCCTCGCTACTAAAAAAATGTGAATACCACTCAATATAGTGATTATAATATATATCTTTTAAAATAGATATGTATTTTTGAGAACTTAACGAATCAAGGGCATCAGCATTAGATGTTTCCTTAATCAACAATTGGCATTCAACAATACTATCAGGTTCATTTGACCTTAATCCAGGTTGTATATATTTTTTATCTATTTTTTTAAAATTCTCAAGAGCAAAACATTTTTTACCAAAAGAGTCATCCACTTGATCTGCATTTTTGTTTACATAATATTCAGCAATAATATATTTAAAGTCAGGGTTTCTTTTCTTTAAATCTTCAATCATTAAATTGAAACACATATAAAAACAAGCATTGTTTTTATATTGTTTGTCAAGTGTAAAATAATCAATAAAAAAAGCCTTTGACTCATTCAACACTCCAATTTCGGCAAATCCAATAACAACTTCATTGCAATATAAAATATAAAAAGACATTTTTCTCTTATTGGTATTATATTTTCCAGATATATATTGCAAGATTTCGTTTCCGTTTGTTCTGATATTTGTAGGAATCTCATTATAGTAAATGTCTAATGCTTTTTTCAAATCTTTGTTATTGGTTGATGTAACAAATTTCACTTCACACTCTGATTTCATTTTTTCACCTTATGTTCTATGATAAATATTAGTTATCCTGTATTTCTGCTTACAATAATTAGGGATTATTGTAAGATGTCACAATGTTGCAACTCCTTGAACAAGTGAAAGTGGTTATTACAAGGCTTTTTGAAGAAAGAATTTGAAGAAAAGTTATATTATAAAACCTTCAATCACCCAAAAAAAGATTACAAAAATATAGATTAAATCCTCCACGACATAAATCAGTGGAGGATTTAATCTATATTGCGTAGTTTTAATATATAATTAAAAGGTAGCCACGAGAATTTTGTTCTATCATTCAGCAATATTTTGTGATTATAAATTCAGCCTATTTCTAAGGCGGTAATCATTCGTAAAGAAAGGTTTGTTCCAATTATGATTTCATAATTATGTTTTTGTTATTTTTCACTATTATTAATGATTTCTAACAACGGTTTTTCAACATGCCTCTGTGGGCAAGTTCTCAGCCAATAAAACATTGTGAAACTTCTTCATAACGTTGATAAGTAGATTACACATAAAATCTGTAAATGGATTTTTATGTTTATACTCATAACAAAATCTGTTATTTGGTAGATTCATTTTACCTTACAACAGGAGGATAGTTGAAAGTGTGGATTGGTTGTAGAAATTTTGTAATTTTTATCGTTAAAAAAATTAGTTTAATTTTTATATCAAACTACCTACACAATAATTAAACAAGTGGGTAGTTTGATATTGATTTTCTCGTATAAATTGTTATAATATAGTAAAATACTCTTACAATGAATTGATTTGAGGCAGTTAAATAGAGGTGGTAAAATGCTATATGAAAATGATATAAAAAGTGTGAGAGATTTATTCACTCTGCATCACTATATAATGACAACGGCAGAATTGGCTGAAGCTAAGCTGTATTATGCAGATATTAAACAGCTTTTGGATGAAGGCTTGATAGAAAGAATACGTAGGGGGCATTACCATTGGATTGAAGACCAAGGAGAAAGTGAAGTTGCAATTATAAATCATCTTTTTCCGGATGCGGTTCTCTGTATGGAAACTGCACTTTTCTATTATAAATATAGCGATAGGAATCCTGCTGAATGGAGTTTTGCGATAGATAGGAATATATCAAAACTCAGAACAAACATTGACTATCCGTTTATTAGAGCATATCGCATTGAGTCTGATTTAGTTGCGCTTGGCGAAACAACAGGTGAGATTGATTTTACAAAGGTACGAATTTATGACCGTGACCGAACTATTTGTGATGTTCTGAAAAACATGAGTAAAATGGATAGAGAAATTTTCAATAAAGCAATACAAGGATATGTTAAAGATCCCAAAAAGAATATACCAAATCTTATGATATATGCGAAAAAATTGCGTGTACAAAAAAAGGTTAAAGAATTGATTGGAGTATGGTTGTAATGGTAGATATAGCAGCTTCTGTTCTAGCTAAGCTTAAAAATAAAGCAAAAGCTTCGGGTATTAGTTATCAGCAGTGTCTGCAGCTTTTTATGCAGGAAGAATTTTTGAGAAAACTATCAAAATCTGGCTTAGGTGATTTTCTAATACTAAAGGGAGGATTGTTAATTTATGCCTTAACGAATTTTGAAAGTCGAACAACAGTTGATGTTGATTTTTTGCTTTGTAGATATCCGAATTCAATTGACAATGTTAAAAATTTGATTGGTAAAATCATTGATACACCAACGGGCAACAATTTCATTTCGATGACTGCTCAAGGATTCGAAGAAATTTCTCCGCAGAGGAAATATCATGGTATTTGCACACAGATTATTGGACAAATAAAAAATGTTCGTGTGCCGTTTAATGTTGATATAGGTGTAGGAGATGTTGTTATACCACAAGCAAAACCACGGATCATCAATACACAGCTTCCAGATTTTGAAGCTCCTGTTATTAAAACTTATTCTCTTGAAAGCACTATCGCTGAAAAATTTGATGCAATACTGCAGCGATTTGAACTTACGGGTAGAATGAAAGACTTTTACGATATTTATTATCTTTCAAAGATGTTTGATTTTGAGGGATTGAAATTACAATCAGCTATATTTGAAACCTTACAACATCGTGGTACTCCTTACGATAGAGGCAGTTTCAAACGGGTTGTTTCACTTGCTGATGATATAGATATGCAGAAGCGGTGGAAACATTTCTTGAAGAATATTAAAGATGATATGCTTGAATTTTCTGTAGTGATTGCGGAATTACAGACTTTCCTTGAGCCTGTATTTGATGCAATAGTGAATGAAGAAGAATGGCTTGGTTCTTGGAAGAGCCAACAAAATGTGTGGATAATCAATCAACCTAACGAAAGGTAAATGATACTAATGCAGGCAAAAATAAAAGATATTATATTGTCGATCTCAGATGATGTTGTAAGAAATCTTCCACAATCTTTTGAAGAGACATACTATATTAAAATGAATTACTCAAGTAAAAATTCTATTCTTGATTCTGATAATAAACTTTTGAAAAAAACAATAGGATTCGAAATAGCATTTGTTCATGTTATTGCATACTTTTTGTCAAATAGAATGAGCAATTTGCAAGAATATATGTACATATTAAGTGTCCTTGATACTGATGAATTGTTTTCATGGTATAAAATAAAAGATAACGCAACGCTTTTGCAATTAAATGAATGTTACGAATGCTCTGAAACGGAGATATATGAGCTAATAAATGAACATGACAAATTTATTGATAAAGATATCAAGAAAAAATTAGGACAGTTTTATACACCTACAAGAATAGCTCAACAGATGGTGTTTGAAGTTAGAAACGAGTTGGAATCTCTATCCAGACAAGATTTAGTAGTGGATCCTGCCTGTGGAACAGGTGTGTTTGTTATAGAAACTATTAATCAGATGAGCACATTTTTATCGTTTGATGAATTATATGAGTTTGTTAAAAATAATGTGTTTGCCTATGACGTCAACCCTTTTTCAGTTATTGCAACTAAAATAAATGTTTTAAATGCATTGTTGAAGGTTGCGCCTGATAGTACAAAAAAAAGCAATATTTTATTTAATATTCCAGTGTTGGATAATATTAAATGGAAAAATACTATTGTAGACAAAGAAGAAAATAAATTTTCAATTATACTTGGGAATCCTCCTTATTTCAAATTGGATTCTAAAGCACTAAAAGATATAGATGGGTATGATAGCATAATATATGGTCAGCCAAATATATATTCTTTATTTATGCATTGGGGAATATCACATTTGTGTATCAATGGCACAATGAGTTTTATTGTGCCTCAGTCTATTCGTTCTGGGTTATATTTTAAGAATCTTCGTGAGGAAATTAAAGAGTTGAGAATTAAATCAATATTACACATTGATTCGAGACAAAATGTATTCGATAGAGCAGAGCAGGCAGTTTTAATAATCTGTTTGCAAAACAAACCTGTACGTAATACTAAAACAAGAATTCAATTTGTCAATGGAGATCAGAATTTATTGTCTGAATTTTCTATATCTCGATCAAAATTAATGACTGGCAAAGATAATAACTATATGTTTATTATCAACAAAAAGTATGAAATGTACGATGTGTTAGATAAAGTCTATAATAATGGTTCAATGTTATCTGTTAAAAATTCATTGGTGAAATTCTCTAATGGTTTGTTTGTGTGGAATCAACATAAAGAAACTCTCTCTGATTCTTCTGATGAAGCTATACCAATTATTTATGGTGGAAATGTTCAGCCGGTGAATTTTAAATTCATTACCTCTTGGGCTAATGATGAACGAAAGGCATTTGCAAAGATAACTGATAAAACGAGACCTTATGTTTTATCGGGTAAGAGATTATTGGTGCAGCGAACGACTAACTTTGAAAAAGATATTAGATTGAAAGCTTGCCTAATATCCGATGCCTTTATTGAAAAATATGATAGTTACTTTTTAGAAAATCACGTAAATTTCTTATGCTGCAACTCTGGAAGAGAAGAAATTTTAACTGATGAAATAATGTATTATTATTTGGGATTGCTTAACTCAAAACTAATAAATTATGTTTTTGTAAGTAAAAGTGGCAACACACAAGTATCAGCAAATGAATTGAATCTTTTGCCATTTTCTAAAAATAATGTAGGGAATATTTCTACATTTGTATCAAAATATTTATCGGAGTTAAAAGAGCATCAAGAAGAGTTGGACAGGCTTGTATGCGAAGCATATGATTTATCTGAAAATGAAACAAATATGATTATAAATTATTGAGGTGAGTCATTTATGAAAAAATTACATTTTAAAACAAATTCCCGCCATATTAGTCAATTAGGTCGAGAACTTGTTACAGATTTTGTAACAGCATTAGTGGAACTTATTAAAAACTCATACGATGCGGATGCTCATGGTGTAAAAATCATTTTGGACAAACCTAATACTCCGCAAAGTAGGATTGTTTTAATTGATACAGGTATAGGAATGACACAATCTGATTTCGAAAACAAGTGGATGGTAATTGGTACAAACAATAAAATCACTGAGCCGTATACCCCTAAAGGCAGAAAAAAGGCAGGTAAAAAAGGTATTGGTAGATTTTCGGTTGAACGTTTAGCGGAAAAGGTTCAAATTTTCTCGTTTCCTGAATCCGAATCACCTTATAGAGTAGATATTAATTGGAATAGTTTTGAGGAAGTAAACATTCCAGCACTACTCCAACGAATTGACATATTAAAAGACCATCAAGAATCTACCGCTGCAAAATTTATTTGCAATCAGCTTGATTATTTTATGATTACCGATAAGATTCTTCAAGAAGATAAAGACATAGTAAAATCAATTCTTGGAACAAATAATTTTGAATATCCTATGTTTTATAATAAAGAAACACTTAGGTTGTTTGAAGATAAAGTCGTACCAATAATAAAGAAATACGAAGATATCGAATTGTTGATTGGCGATGTTTCGAGTTCATTAAATACTATAGATTTACAAAGTGCCCCCAAACCATTTATTATGCTTAAAGAGTTATATAATAAATATAACTTACCTAAACCTCAAACGGGTATGATTTTAATCATGGAGGGTTTGAGAGATGAATGGAAACAAAGAGATATCGACAAACTTCAAAAAGAATTACGTCTATTAGTAGCTCCGGATTTTATAGAAAGTGACCCATTCAAAATTGAATTAGCTGCTCCTGAATTTAAAGTAGAGGACATTGTATTAGTCAACGAAATTCTTGATTTAAGATATGCTAAAATAGATGCTGAGATTTTTAATAATGCTCAAAAATCACGCATAACATATATTGATAAAGAAGGAAAAAATGATATTGTTGAAGAGAGCTACGAAAAGCCTTTGCTTTGTGGTAATCTAAAAGCGGAGATATACTTCTTCCTAAGAGACAGTACTAATTTATCTGATGCTGAGTCTGGATATAATTTTAGATTTGCTCAAAGAATTCTAGATACATATTGTGGAATTAAGGTTTATCGCGATAATTTTAGAGTTAAGCCATACGGAGACATTGGAAATGATTGGCTTTTGCTTGACCAAAAAAAGGTAAAGGACACCCATGGATATCTGGTAGGTAATAATCAGGTTATAGGCGTGGTTAAGATTGGAGATGAAACCAATCCTCTATTGATTGATGCAACAAATAGAGAAGGAATTATAGAAAATGAAGCATATTCGCAATTAGTTGTTTTTTTAACTAAATGCACAAATCTTATCAGTGATGTCAGAAGAAAAGCATATTTGGCTGAGCAAGAAGAAATTCAAAAGCTTGCAGACGAGAAAAAGAAGATTGATTCTCAATTCGAAAGTTTAAAAGAGCAATATAAGGATGATCATTTTGTAGAACAAATTGGGGAATTATTATCTAATGGTGGTGATGTTTCAGGTCGAAAAATTGATAAACTTTTGAAAACATACATTGAACATTCTGAAAAGAAAAAGCAAGGAATTGAAAAAATCCAAGATGATTATAACAGACACTACTCAGAAACTCAGAAAGCATATCAAGCAAAAATTGATTTTCAAGAAAGTGAATTGAACCTTTATAAGAATCTGGCATCACTTGGCATGCTAACAGGGTCATTTGGACATGAAACAAGTGATATTGTTAGCAGAATACAATCGAGTTTGTTTCTTGTTAACCTTTATTTGGATAATGGTATGGATATAAAACATATCAAAGATGTTGTGTCTGTTGTTAGTGGAGATTTCGATCGTATATTTGCATATAGTAGTTTGATTGTTAATTTTCTTCGTAAGCGAAAGAGATCTTTTGATGCTGAAATTAATCTTAAAAGTGCATTATGGGAAATTGGTGGATTTTATCAAAATATAGTTAAATCTTTTAATATCGATTTGATTTTCGAGTGCGAGGAGTCAATAGTATATAAAATCAAGCAAATAGATTTTGAATCTATTATTATTAATATGATAACAAATGCATTTGAGCAAGTTAAAGGACGAGAAACTCGAAAAATTATAGTTACTATTTCTCAGAGTGCTTCATATTTAATAATCCATTTTGAAGATTCGGGTCTTGGGGTTCCGGAAGGAAAAGAAAAGGATATATTTAGACCTTTTGAAACGACAAAAGAAAATGGAATTGGATTAGGCTTGAATATAGTAAAAGATATTGTAGAAAAATACTATGGAAAAATATCTGTTAAGCGCTCTGAAATATTACATGGAGCCAAATTTGTTGTAACATTACCAAAAGGAGAAGAGTAAAATGGATGAATTGATTGGACTGTTTATTGAAGACGAAGTTTCAAATATTGACATATATACTAGACTTTTTGAACTAGAAGGTCTGAAGCTTTTGTGTTTAGACAAACTTCCATCAACGGTTGAAGATTATTATAACATCATATTAGAAAAAAATGTTGATTTTTTAATTGTCGATTTCCATTTGGAGAAACAAGTCACATACAAAGGAATAGATGTGTTAAGAGAAATACGAAAGCATGATAGTACAATTTATGCTGTTTTATTAACCAATTATGAGCTCGATGACTTTGCCGACCAGTTTGGTGATTACGATTATGAATTGCAAAAATCGTCAATTACAGCTCGCTATAAAGATGTCGCTGAAAAAATAAAGAGGGCTTGTGATTTAAGAAAAGATAATTTAATGTATAAGGCTGTTGAAATTAAGCAACAGCAAGATGCAGAAACAATTAGACTTTTACAAGAAATTAGTTCAAAATTGGATGAGAAAAAATAACAGAGGATATCATTATGGAATATGTTAGAAAACAGCGTTGGGCAAATTATTCAAGTCCTAAATGCAAGGAATATTTAAGAAATGACTTTTCTCATGAATGTGCATATTGTAAACTACAAGAACAGGAGGTCGGCTTGGTTGGTTTGGATTTCTTTGAAATAGATCATTTTAAGCCACAAACTTTAAAATTGCCTGATACACATAAATATAATAATTTATATTATTCTTGTAAAAAGTGTAATAATGAGAAAAGCGATATTTGGGATTTAAAACTGCTAGATCCATGTGTTGATAATATTTTTTCGGGGAATGATCCTGCTATCGTGGGAGGAAAAAAAGAGGACGAATATAAATATACTGCTAGAAATGATAGAGGAACATTTTATATTAACACCTTTAAATTAAATTCTAGAACACAAATTCGTTTTAGAAAAGCAAGAGATAATCATCAAAACAATATACACATGATTAATACTCTCATCGATGAAATTTTTTTGAAATTTCAAAGCAATGCTGAATTGTATGATTTAAAAGATTTAATTTGTAAATTGGATAATCTTAAAAATTTAAAACAGATAGAACTTGGTAAATTGCCAAGAGATGAAATGTTTGAAAGAGCGGAAGAATATCTAAACGATAAAGGCATTGAAAATATGTTTGTCTTTGAAGAGTACAATATGGATATAAAAATAAGAATTGATGATAATACATATTACTGTGAACTCATAATAGACAATTCAATGGAAGAAAAAGCGGAGTATAGGAAGAACTTATCTATAGAAAAATTGAATATTTGGTTTGAAAAATTAAAATCCAATTTTGGCGTTTTGTTTTATTATCCTAAAATAGATCGTATGTATTTTTATCCTGTTTCAGATAAAATAGCACTATCAGATGTTTCTGGTCCCAACAAATTAATGCAAATCAAAATTGATGAAAATTGTTTCATATTTTAGAAGTATGAAGAGATCAAAAGTTCGATTCTTATGAATCGTATCATTTATTGTCAACCGTGTCTCGCAGTTAGAGAGACACGGTTTTTAAATAATCTGGTAGGTGTATCAAAGACATACACCATATATTTTATTTGTATATTAGTTCATAAAAAACCATCTCTTTCGTCCATTTCTGAATATTACATTTTCTCTTCATTTGGTCCCAATAAAAGTGTTTTTTATGGTTTAGCAACACCTAGAGTTTCTTTCATTTGATATATTAAATTATCTAACATATCATGAACCTCATATTTCGACTCGGCACAATGTTGATAAAGTTTGCTTTAGATAAGCAACGAGTTGGGGAATACGATTTTTTGTTTTTTAAGATATGGCTTGTACATTATTACCCGTTTCCCAAGGACGATTTACTTCTTGGAATGACAAGATAAGGTTAGAAATTAAATTATTACCAACTTGGCAGTTTTGGATTGAGTATTGTTTAACATAATATCTACTTTCTTATTTTTAAGTTTTATTAATTATTTTTAATTACAGTTCATCAACATCTTCTGTGGATAAATCTTCAGCCAAGAGCATATTGCGAAACTCATTCATACCGTTGATTAAAAGGTTGCACTCAAAATCTGCAAACTTGATTTTTGTCTTTCTTCTCATAAAAAATGTTCTCCTGTTATTTGGTAGCTTTATTCTATCGCATAACGGGAGGTTAGTCTAATGAGTAACTTTAAAATGGTAAAAGCGAGACGAAAAACAATTTTGTCAAAAAATGAAGCGTTTTTGCAAAGTAGATTTAGGCTAGTAGTTATCTATAACATAGTAATTATACACAAGCATGTCTATAACTTTTTATATATTTCGACAAAGTTTGACGTTTTTTGAGAATTTGGTGTTACTTTTTAACAATTTAATCACTTAATACATAAGAAGTTATTATGTAAGGAGATTTAGTTTATGAGACTTGAACGATTTAATAATACTATAGAAGAATGGAAAAAAGCAAAAAAAACTGTTGAAGAACATATTAAAAATAAAACACCCGGAAATATTGAATTAGAGGTGGAAGTATCTGTTGATGATAGCAAAAACGAAAGTGATGTATTATTGTTACAACATTATTTTCCTATTGTGGATGTAGCAAGAGATTCTAAAATAAAAACAAGTTTAAATGTCATTGTAAATGAAACTGCTGCAGAACATACGACGGAAAGTAAATGGTATCAAGTTAGTCAATATCTTTATGTACAAAATTTAACACGCGAAGGTATAAATATTACTATAAACGGAAACGCCGTTGATACGCAGACAAGATATGGCAGGCTAATTCCTCTTATGTCTGTTAATAATAATTTGGAAGGAAAATTCTATTATAAGGATATTGTTAAAACTTTTTCGGATTCTGAAACAATGAAATTACTAGTAGATTTTTCTAAAATAGTGATAACAGCGGAAAATTCTCAAATAATAAAGACAAGCAAAGAACATAGGAACTTAATTGATAAATGTGATTATATATACAATGATTTAAAGTCTATGAGCCAAAAAAACGTTTTAGATGACAAAAAATATATTGAAAAACTCTTTTTTATCTCAAAAGACGATAATGTTTATAATATATATATTAAACTTTTTTTATCCAATTTAATATATATAATGACTACTATCAAAGGGACAAGGGATGATCAAATAAAGATTAATAATAAGGTTATATTGGTTGATCAACTAATAGATTTTTATAATAAAAAATGCGATAATCTCCCAATTCTTACCTTATACATATGGTCGCTATTGGTTCGTTGCTCATTTGAAGAAAGAATTATATTTAATGAGGATAAAGATACAAAAGAAAAATTTCTTTTCAACAGCATTCTTGAAAAATTTTTGATAGATGCATCATCATATACTGATGGTATGTATCAGTTGATTGAAAATTCCTGTCTATATTCTGAAAGCAAATGCGCAAGTTATTCCTTACGATTGTATAATACCGATATCAAAGCTAAAGGTGATGCATTAGTACACAATGTTAACACCATAAAAAGATTATCAGATACCTATAAAAACATAACAGAGTATAATGACTCTAAAATGTATATTGAAATTACAATACTTGACAATGCATATAACAAAGAAGCCAATGAGTCTAGAGGTATGGTTTGGCATTATAATGCCGAAAATCCGGATGTTTCTAGAAAAGTAGAAACATTAAAAGAACTCTTTAACAGAAAACCACAAAGTCAAGAAGATGTGCTGCTTCACTATGGCTTGAGAACTTTTGAGCGTATTGTTTTATTAAACAAAGGTTGTCTTATTGCAAACACTGCAAATGTTGATGGTGAATATGTTGCTATAAATAAAAAAGGAGACTATTCGCGTGATGATTGTTATAAGTATGTAAAAAGCAGTAAAAAAGACGAGAAAGAAAGAATTAAAAATGATTATAACATCACATCATATAAAATTCTCATTCCTGTTTATACTAATTTTGAACCTGCAAAAGTTTATAGAAAAACAAAAGAAAAAATCACTTTTGAAACAGATTCAATATTAAATCCTCCAAAACAAGTATACATATATTTAGGAAATATATCTACAAATGAAAAATCTAAACCCAAAAATGAAATTTTGGAAAGAGCATATTCAGAATTAAAGAATGAGGTTAGGGAAGACAACCAAATTGTTTGTCTTAGCACTAAAAATTATCATTATCATCATATTGAATTATTTGCAAAAGTCATAATGCGGTATACATTTGAAAACAAAGATAAAACTAACAGAATCGCAATATTTTTTGACAGTAAAAACTATATTAATGAGTTCGTGCGAATTTACTCTGTTTTCTTTGATAAAACTGGAGAGAATTTTGATGAATTCAAAGTAATCAATACGCAAATAGCACTCTGCAGTATGGGAACAAGTGGTCCGGAGGTTAATTTTATCCTTTCTGGTTCAAATCTAATATCTGCCAAACAAAATGCAAGCTCCTATTCTTATTATAATTCAGATGCATCATTGGAATTTTTGCATTTAGTTGAGCACTTAACAAGATGTGAAACAAATGAAAATAAAGATTCGGTTATTAAACCAATTTTTCCATTCGATTTGTATTTAAAGAACACTAATTTTGAAATAGTCAATGGCTCTTGTGTAGAAGATGAATCATGGTTTCATAAACATATTAACCATGTGTTAAACACAGAACTTCAAAAAAACAGTTATGGTTGTAAGATTGAAAATGTAAATGTTGCAATAGGATCTAAAATACACATTGATACTTTTTATAATGCAGAACTGCTATTTCATAATTACGGAAATGTGTGCAGGTTTGCCTATATGATAGCGCAGCAGATTCTTTATGAAGATGTGAAAAAAGAAAAATTGCTTTTGATTGGTTATGAAGAGTACTCCTCGCTTTTAATTAATGAAGTGAAAAATATATTAGAGACATATAAAAGTATTAAAGTTGATACACTTATATTCTCTTCTGAAACAGATGAATTAGATATAGAAAAACAGGGTGGATTATGGCCTAAATTCAAAAAGTTTATAAAGAACAATGATATCGATAATTATGTTTCATATATTGTTTTGCCTGTAGCTACAACACTAACCACTATTTATAAAATAAGAAATATTATGAAAAGGATACTTAATACAGAGCCGGAATTTGGTATAAACACGGCTCTTATTGTTGTGGGAGGTACACATAAAATAGATTCTGACGAAAACACTCAAGGCGTTAGGTTTGGATATTGGAAAAGTGTAGATACAATAGCAAAGCAAATAGTTATAAATGATAACAGTTTAAAAAGAGATATTGACAAGTTAACAAAATATTATTTTAGTCCCAATAGCAAATGGGAGATGTCTGTAGAGATAGAAAAAGACGATAAAAATAGATGTTTGATAGGTGTTGATAAGACAAATACACTGCCAAGTGTTATTTTTGAGTCTTTAGAAAGCAATAAAAAAGTTTTTGTATGTGATAGCGAAAATAATGAAAGGATAAATAAACTTTTAGGTAAAGTATCTTATTCTCATATAAGTGATTTTGATAATCATTTTCAGTTTAATATTGATTTTGATGATTATTGTAATGATGATAAGACTAGCAAAGATATTGAGAATTGGATATTAGATAAAGTTTATAAGAATATTGATACTAACGCATTTAATATTATCGTTACACCTTTAAGCAAAGAAAATTCTACATTTTTAAAACAAGTTGTTAATTGTGCATTTGAAAATAATGTTAGACTTTTTAATGTAAATATCAATACTGCGTACAGGGAAGAAATACGTTCAAAATTTAATTATATTACGGAAGAATATTTCAAGATGAAGAAACTTATGAGAAATCCCGTAATAAATGTTTATTATGTTGACACTTGTTTAGTATCTGGGATAACGCTTCAGAGAGGCAGACAGTTGATAAATATGTTGTTGAAATCAGAAGATTTAAACTCTGAAAATATAAATATCTATAAAGGCATAATATTGTTAACTAACAGAAGTTCATATGAAACTATCAATAATCTGTTGACAGATTCTGCCATGGATAACTGTTATTATTATATAAGGTTAAATGTTCCTTCATATAATACAAGAAATGGTGTTTGTCCTAGTTGTGGTTTATCATCTCAATATAAATTAATGAGAAAAAGAGCAAGTACACATGAAATTGCTGATGAGTATGCACGATTGCATATGAAGTTTTTATGCAGAGATAAATTGTCTTATGATATTTGGTTAGATAATATGATATCTTCTAGTACTTCCTACAAACATCGTTTTTTGCAATGGTTGCATTATCATAGTATTGATTTAAACAAAACAAAAAATTCTTATAAAAACATTTTGGGTGAAGAAATATTATTAGAAACCGATGGCAGCTTGTTAAGTGCTTTTCAAAAAATAAAAGATTCGATTTCATCAGCAGATGATAATTTGTGCGTTTTTGATAATGATGAAAAAAAGGCGTATACCGATTTTATAAAAAATCATATCATATCCGAGAGGGATTTTTTAAGAACTGTGTGTACCCATAGAGTGTTTACGAATTTAGAATTAGTTATGAGCAATGCTGTTTCGGAAGAGGATGCAGAAATTAAAACCAGAAAAATAGTTTTAGATCTGTTAAAAAACACATTTAAAGATATTGATAAAAACAAATATAGCAAAGAAGAAAAAATTTGGTATAAAGGTGAATGGTTAATTTCATACATAAAAATATTGTCAAGAAAGCAAGTTGCTCGATATTATCACATAAGAAATACCATTTACACCATATTGTTAGAAGTTGCAGAGGGTGTTATATCTAATAAATATGAAGTTGAAGATGATATTAAATTTTTAGTAGATCTATGTTGTATATCTAAGGGCGATCGTATAATGACAGATTTTACACCTGAAATAAAACTTAGCATTTTTTTAACCGTTATTAGAAGGTTATCTGCTCTTCATTCTTTATTTGTTATTAATAATATTGCCAACATAGAACGTTATTATAATGATTGTAGGGAACAGTATGACGGTATGGGTTATTATGCAGAATTTTACAAATCATACAGCAAGATGTCAGTATATAAAGATAGTATTAAATTTATGTCAAAAAGATCATTTGATTTTAATGTTGCTAAGCTTGCAAAATGGTCTGCTATGGCTGATTACGACGACAGTAAATGTTTTACTTTGGAAAGACGAATAATTGAGCAAAACAAAGACATAGCTGAAAAAACGGAAGAAGATATCAAGAATTTGGCTTATCTTGAAAACACACAAGTTATTTTCAGTGGAATACAAAGGTTGACAGAATATTATTTAAACAAAGATAATGATATATCAAACATTTATAATTGTATAGACGATTTACTTGGTTCAATAAAACAATCAGGTGATTACAGTATTATAAATACACACAGTTTGTTTTTCAAATTTATGGAATTGTTTTCCGAAAACAACAAAGGAAAGGTAAAAAGTGTTACTGATATTTATGAAAAAATGTGTCTGTATTTTTATACGCTTAAAAATATCTGTGAACGCAATACTGCGCTTGACAGCCCTTATGCGTATGAAGACCTCTGTAATTATATTCGTGATATAGTGAGATATGATGAATGCGTGATTGTCTGCGATGATAATAATCAACGAATTCCAATTGCATCGTCAAGTTTGGATTTGCGTTATTATGAATGTGAGCTTAAGAAAAAGATTGTTGACAAACTGCTTGATAATTTTAATGATAATGTAAACAGTGATATGTCTATCATAAATTCAATAGCACAAAAATTCAGAATAACCTTTGGAGAAAACAATAAAGATAATCAAAAGCCGGATGAACACAAATTTGTGCAATCGCTTTTAATCAAAATTCCTTTAACGGAAAAAGACAAACCAAAGTTGAATATTTATTTTGTTTTCTATAGTTATTCGCCTGAATTATTAGAAAACAATTCAATTTATGTCAATCCGAACAAGTTTGATGATGAAAAAATAAAAGAAGAGAAATTAAAAATAAATGACTTATGGGATATTAGAAATGTGTTGTTTTTACGTGACCGTTTATCTTTTGCTTTTGGAAGAGATGTAATTTTTCTGGAAAATCTGGTTAAGAGCCGAAAATTTATAAAACCGTTAAACAATTCATTGTCTAAAGTTATGCACATTTCAGATTTACATATAAGCAGTAGTAATTATAAAAATATAATTAATTCAATTGAAAAAACTGATTTCAATTTTATACCAGATCTGTTGTTGATTACTGGAGATGTTGCCCAGGGTTCATACTCTGCGATGTCTTTTTTGGAAAACTATCGTAATGCAAGTAAGGTTATCAAGGCTTTAGCAAAAAAACTTTGGGGATATTCAGTTGTTGACTCTAGGGGTATCCGTAGTTTCATAAGAAATGACTGGAAAAAAAGAATTCTAATATCTACGGGTAATCATGATTATGCTTCAATGAACGATCTGATAGCAGAGAATAAAAAACGAAAAACACTTTCAGGGAAACCTGTAAGTGAACCGAGCGATACATTGATTCGTCATTCGTATTTTATCATTTTTCTTCACGATTTGTTGGGGATGGACATTGATGAGATGGTTGAGAATGATATAAATGAGTTGATTAATTATGACATGCTGAATATATCCGTGTTTAATATTAATTCAAATAGCCGTGTGAATCCTTATAGAACTAATAAAGTAAGAATAAATACGGGTGTGGTAAAAAGATTATTTAAATCAATAAAAGAGGAGAATTTTTTGTTGTGTATGATGCACCACACACCTATGTATAATATCAATTACATAAATGATGTGTATTATTTAAAAAACAACATTAAAAGTGAGGAAGTAAAAAATAAACTTGAGAAATTTGGTTTGAAGGATGAAAAGTTAGATACAATTTGGCTTGGATTAATTAATTCCGTGCAAAATGAATTTGAATCTGAAGTGTATAATCTATCAAAGGATTCTCAGGAATCGTTATTGAAATCAATGCTTGTTTGGTTGGAGGCTAATAACAACAAGTTCTTTAATGAAAATGGTTTAGATGATTTTTTGTACTATGTAAAAACAGATCCAAAAGAGCGAAGATCTGATGATAGGTGTAATCACCTGATATCAACTCTAAAAGAACAAAAAATGGCTAGCGAATCGGACATAAATGCATATGTTTGCTTTGCAAAGGTTTTCTTTGAAGGTATAAAACAGAAGTATTATGTATTAGGGGGTCACAATCATCGTCCATTTAGATGTAGAGATGCATTGGATGGACCGTTTAAGAATTGTTTGGGCATATATGAAGCGTCAAAATTCTGTGATGAAAATAACGTTTTGAGTTTTATATTATTTGAATTAGATAGAAACACCAAAAAAACTTTAATTAAAAATTATCCTAAAGATGAATATGATAAGTTGCCTAACAGTATTATAATTAAAAAAGTTTTAGAATAAAATTTTGCTTCACTTATATTTATGTAAGTGAAGCAAAATTTTTATTGAATAAAAAATTTACTTTAAATACTTTAGCTGAGGGTGGTTTTTTACTTTTATTGGAAGAACACTGGAATCACAGTATCTTAGTTCAATAGGATTATAAAATTTGATAAAAATCTGTGGCTATATGCAATATTAGATTTTTTCTCGATTTTTAGCAATCATATAAAATTAGGTTAACCTGTTTTTATATGATTGCGTTAACTTTCGATATGTGCTACTGGCAACAATATTTATGGTTGATATTTACATATATGTTTTCTGGTTTGGTGGAATAGTAAAATAATTATAGAATCTATATCAAAATGTAGCGAAATTTAACATGTTTTGTATTGTAAGAACTTTAAAGTGTTTGCTTGGTTTAGATATCTAGGTGAATTTTTTGTGATACATACTTTAATGATATGGTGGCAGATTGTGCCATAAAACAGGTGTTGATTCACTGTCGAACAACGATAGCTCAATGAAAGTTCAATATAATATGAAAAAAGTCGAAGTGAAGCAGACGTTAGCTTTACTTCGACTTTTTGTTTTTCAGCTTCTTCTTGCTTCCTAGTATGTAAGGAAAAGTTATGTTTAAAATTCATAGATGGCTATGCTATATAGCTAAATATCCGTAATCTCCGAATTTTTGAATTCAACCAAAATCAAAAATTCAAAGGAGATTACATAAATGTTTAATAATAAAAATTCAACTGTTCAGGAATTGAAAGAGCAGTTTATTCAGGAATGTACAATTTTAGATCCTAAAAAAGAATATCCCGGTTACACAGGTAAAGAAAAATGTTTTATTGTTACAGCATTATCAGAATTAGAGCTGAAAAGGAAGTACAAAGATATTGTCGAGTTGTTTGCTCCTTATTTGGTGCTTGATAAATCATTTATTAATGCTAGGGCAGATTTCAAACGCAATGAAGATAAACATAAAAAGAGGGCTAAAAGGACCGAGGATATTTACGGTTATGTAGATGGCGAAACGGAGATTTTTCACAAGGAATTGGTGGTAGAGGAGCTGTTTGAAGAGTTTATAACTTCTATTCAAATAGATAGTGTATATAAAGTCGCAGAAATGTTACCTAAAATTCAAAAGGAAAGGTTTTTTATGCACTATATTTATGGGTTAAGTAAAAGAAAAATAGCAGAGATGCAAGGTGTTAGTCATACTGCGGTAAACAGATCTTTAGAATTAGCTGTACAAGCAATAAAGTCTATATTAGATATATCGGAGAATTAAAATTGCAGGATTTTAAAATTCTGTTAACGTTTTGAAAAATGGGTTTCCACTTGACCTCTCCCAGTCCGTATAGGTGAGAATTATTATTTTGAGGGAGGTCAAGTGGTGGACAATCTTAGCAACGATAATAACAATACAAATATTGTTGATAAAAACTCTTATGTGCCAATATGGGAAAAGTATGCTTTAACTATTTATGAAGCAGCAGAATACTTTAACATAGGTGAACACAGATTAAGACAACTCGTAAAAGAAAACAGATATGCCGATTTTGTTTTGTGGATTGGAGTAAAGGTTGAAATCAAGAGAAAACTGTTCGAGCAATTTCTTGATGGAATAAATTCTCTATGAATGAAAATCGCACATTTGTCATAACTGTCTAAACATTATATTATTGATGTGCAAAATAAAAAAACAAGGAGAATTGTATTATGAAAAATCCATTTTATGTACCCGGTCTGACCGAAAGCGTTGAACAGGAGTTGAAAGCAAAAAAAGAGAAAGAAAAGTTAGACGAAAGATACATTACTGTTACAGGTGCTGTGAAAAAGACTTATGTTACAACTGACAGAGGTGTTCAACGAGTAAAGAAGGTGGATGACCGTCAAGGTATTCAAATACCGGTATGGGAAAAATATGCTTTAACCATTAAAGAAGCATCTGAGTATTATGGTATTTCGGAAAGTAAATTAAGAGATTTCTTGATGCTTAATATAAAGCAACCATTTGTTCTTAAAGGTGGTGCAAGACTGTTAGTTAAGCGAAAACTGTTTGAGAAATTTCTTGATGGACAGACCATTATTTAGTGAGGAGGTTAATAATGCAAATTAATGATACTTTACAAATTACGCTAACGCATAACAAAAACATTAGAGAAACACCTATATGGAAAAAATCTTTACTCACTGTTGTTGAGGCGGCTAAGTATTTTCAAATTGGTGAAGAAAACATAAGACGAATAACAAGAGAATATAAAGATGAAAATTTTGTCTTATGGAGAAACAGAAGAGTATTTATAAGACGGGAAGCTTTTGAAAAATTTCTCGATGGACTAAATGAAATATAGGAGGTTAGATTGTGTCTGAAAAAAGAAAGGATTCAAAAGGTAGAATATTATGGTCGGGTGAATCACAGAGAGCTGACGGAAAATACGAATTTAAATATACCGATACAAATGGTAACAGACATTCTGTTTATAGCTGGAAGCTTGTTGCAACAGATAAATTACCTGACGGAAAACAAATCGGTCCATCACTTAGAGAGTTGGAAAAACAGATTAAAAAAGATTTGGACGATAATCTGCTTATCTACGAAACTAATAAAATGACATTAAATTCGTTTTGGGACAGTTATATTGATTTGAAAAAGGAACTGAAAAAATCTACAAGAAGTAATTACATATATATGTATAATAGTCATGTACGCCCTTCGTTTGGCAGAAGAAATATTGCTGATATAAGATATAGCGATGTTAAAAGATTTTATGTATCTCTGATTCATGACAAAGGCTTTAAACCAAATAGTATGGAAATAATACATACCATATTACATCCTGTATTTACTTCGGCTGTACGAGACGGATATATCAGAAATAATCCTTCTGATGGGGTTATGCGGGATATAAAGAAAAGTCACGCTTGGGAAAAACCAAAGCGACACGCATTAACCGTTAAGCAGCAAGAAATGTTTGTAAAATTTACAGCAGAGTCATATCAATATAAGCATTGGTTGCCGTTGATTACGGTTATGCTCGGAACGGGATGCAGAATTGGAGAAGTTTTGGGATTACGATGGGAAGATTGCAATTTCGAGGAAAATGCAATAAACATTAATCATACACTGATATATAGAAAATTTACTGACGAGCCGTGCCAGTTCTCAATAACAACGCCAAAGACCAAATCGGGTGAAAGAATTATTCCGATGTTATCTGATGTAAGAGAAGCCTTGAAACAAGAATATATGAGTCAGTTGGAAGATGGTTTTAATGAAAGTGAGATAGACGGATACACAGGCTTCATTTTTAAATCGAGGTATAATAAGGTGTTGGCTCCGCACTCTGTTAATACAGCAATTGCAAGAATAATAAAGGCGTGTAATGCAAAAGAAATAGAAGATGCAAAGAGCGATGGCAGAACACCTGAGCTGTTGCCGCATTTCAGTTGTCATAATTTGAGACATACTTTTTGTACTCGTTTTTGTGAGAACGAAACAAACCTCAAGGTTATACAGGAGATAATGGGGCACGCCGATATAACAACGACTATGGATGTGTATAATGAAGCGACAAAAGATAAAAAAATGGAGGCCTTTGCCGGGCTTGAAGGAAAGATAAAGATTAGATAGTTTTAGTTAAGCAGTCAATTCGTTTTGACTGCTTGACTTTTAGAAAACATGATGTAATAATATAGAAACAAACAATGCCAAGTCTCTGATTACTTGTAATCAGAGATGTTCTTCATTGTAGGACAATGTAAATTTCCCTTGATTTTTACGACAATTCTTACGACAAATCAATAAAAGTTATGCCATCTTATGACATTCTATGTGATACGATGAAAAACAGTTGGATAAAAAAGTAAGCGAAAAGCAGGGAAAATAAGGGTATGGGAAATACTCGGGCGAGTTCCCCACAATGAAGAGCTTGGATAAATAAAACTCTCAATAAGCCCTATTTTACTGGGGGTTTGAGGGGTGTAAAACACTGAAAACTTACATCATACATCAAATTTACATCAATTGATGCAAAAAGTGTGCAAAGAAAGCTTTTTTCTGAATTTTTGATGTAAACTAAATACTAAAAATATGAGAGACTGTTAACAGATTCAATTCTAAAAGCAGTCTCTTTTTTTATGTCTTGAAATCGGCACAATGGATTGATTTTTCTTTATGCGGTAGAATAATGCTACCAAATACAAGGAGGTATTATTATGAGAAGAAAAATTAAAGTCAAGTTTACGGTTTTCGAGTGTAATTTGCTTATCAACGGTATGAATGAGTTTCGCAATATGCTTTTAGCAGAAGATTTACCCACTGAGGATGTTGATGAGCTGTTGCTGAAAATAATTGATAAAAGCGGAAGGTAGGGGGTGATTTTATGTCGAACATTATAGAAGAATTTTATTACGGCAATGTTGAGCCACAGGAGCTGACAACGGAAATCACTCCTAAAATGAAAAAGAAGCTGAGTGCCCTTGTTAAAAAGGAAGAAGAATTAACTGCAATGCTGCCCGAAAAGGAAAAAGAGCTGTTTACTAATTATGTACTTGCTTACAACGAGTTTTCAAGCATCGGGAATTCCGACAGCTTTATAACAGGCTTTAGACTTGGTGCAAGATTTACATACGATACATTCATAAACAGATAGCATAGCCTGTTTTCATTATCAAGAGTCGCTTTGCTCTGCTCTTGACAACAAAAACTTCTATGCTCGTTGGGAATTACCAGGGTGATACCCTCAAAATATAACATTTTAAGTTATCACGAATATTATTAAGGAGGAAAAACTATGTCAAACAAAACAGAGATAACCTATCGCAGAGTTGGAGATTATTTCATCCCGAACCTCAAACTGCCACCTGAAGAAGCAAAGGTCAGGCTTGGTAAATGGGGTATGCTTTACAAGGACTACCTTTTTAATCACAAGAAAGTAGTGTTTTCTACTCTACTTGCGGAAGGTAAGTTGTATCAGCACTGTGCCGAAGTAGAAAAACAGGCAAACGAAATGTACGACTTTCTGATTGAGCAGATGAAAGAGGCAGAAGGTGTCACAGAAGAACTCAAAAAGGAAAATCAGCTTGAGTGGGTTGGCAGGATGATGAATATTGAAGCAATAGCTAAAGAAATTGTATGTGACGAGTTGATTTTATAAATAAGCACAAACAAAAAGCAAGCATTCCTTTTCGGAATTTATGCTTGCTTTTGCTGTTAAATATAAAGAATAGATTTATTACTTTACTTCAAGTCTGATTGAAGTAACCGAATATGCAGGCACAGTGTAATTAAAACTGCTATCAAAGCCTTCCATAGTAAATTCTTTCAATGTGCAGGTTTCTTCAGCGTCAAGTACATTTTCGTCTGTTAGTGAATTGCCCGCAACCTGATTGATAATTGCTGCGCCTGAAATGTCAGCATTATCAATATTTACTGCAACTGTTTTTGAGCTGTCGGTTACATTTACGAGCTTGATGATTATATCACCGTTATCATCTTTGCTGACAACGCTATAACATTCATACTCTTTATCAAGATTGAAGTCATAATCAACATAGAGCTCGCCGTCAATATAACACTTGACAGTATCGCCCTTTACTTCAACCTTGAGCTCGTAGGTTCTTCCCGTTTCAACAACAAAATCCTTTGTTGTGCCGGGAAGCTGTCCTGTTTTACTGCCGCATTCCACTTGCTGGAGTGTAGATACAGTGTTTTCCCAACCGCCGATATTCCAGAAGATATTATCGTCAACACCCTGTACTGCAAAAGGAATAAGGAAGCCTTCACCGCCGTCAAGTTTTGTTGCTTCAACGGTATAAGTGTAGTTTGTCCACTCGGTATCACCGAAATAAGCAACAGTACCTACCTGCGAATATCTCATATCTGTTGTCGGATAAACGAGAGCTTTATCTTTAATTTTCCATTTACCGTCAAGGGGGAAATCCCAATTTCTCTTCGAGAAAACAGTGTTGAGCTTATCACTTGCAAGAACTTTGCCTGTACTGTTGTCAACAACCTTTACATTATCAAACTTTGCCGATGTGTACCATGTACCTACACCCACAGCACCCTTGAGGTCTGTATTTTTGTTTTCTGCACCGGCAAGTGCAGAGTACAATAATTCAGTACCGACATTCTTTGCGAAAAGCTGCTGCGCATAATAGTTGACAGAGGGTGTAACGCTGTGATTGTTAAACCAGATAAGGTCAGGCGCCCAGTGTCTTGCCGTGTTGTTGCCGAAGAGTGGTGCATAAGCAGCCATAGTAACAATATCACCGTTTCTTTCAAGACCTGTCATATATGCCGCCTCAGCAAGAGCCGCCTTGAGTGTGTTGCTCTGTGCCGCATATTCACCCAGGAAAACCTTAAGGCCTCCGCCATAAAGGGTACTTGTCATATCTTCAACAGTTCTTGAATAGTTTTCTTCGTCGTAATAGTCACTGTGCTGCAAGAACCAGGAGGGTGTATTGTAATAGTGGTGATCGGTAGCACCTGCAAAATCGGAGGCATCGGTAGAATTCATTTTGTCAAGCTCAGATTTTGCATATTCATATGAGGGCATATATAAATCTCTGCCGCTGTCACCGTCGTCAACACCCGAAGAATAGATAAGCTCAAGACCTTCATAAAGCTCAGGGTTTTCAGCCTTTGCTTCATTAAATACCTTCAGGAATTCCGAATATCTCTCGAAGTAGATTTCAGTCCAGTTTTCATTGCCTATACAGATATATTTAAGCTCAAAAGGTTCTTTATGTCCCATTGCTGTACGGACTTTACCCCATGTGGTGTTTTCATCACCACGGCAGAATTCAACAAGGTCAAGCATATCGTCAAGATATTTTCTGAATTCAGGTGTGTATTTTCCCTCACCGTCAAACATTGTAACCGGTCTCCAGCCTCTTGCCTGACAGTAAAGCCCGCAGTTGAGAACGGGTACACCAACGGCACCGATATCTTCAGCAAGCTGGAAGTACTCATAAAAGCCGAGGCCGTAGGTCATAAAGGAGGGATACTCGTCATCTGTTGCACCGATGTTTGTCCATACGTTTGTACCCATTTTTCTTGCGGCAACATCGCCGTATGTACCATTAAATTCTAATGGGTTTCCGTCAGCATCCACACCGATTGAATCCTTCCAGTCGTAAGCAGAGTTTTTATCGTAACCCTCAATTACACATCCGCCGGGGAAACGCAGAAATGCGGGCTGTAATTCTTCAAGCTTTGTTGCAAGGTCATTTCTCAAACCGTTTTCTCTGCCCTTGTATGTATTTTCAGGAAAAAGGGAAATCATATCAAAATATGCTGTACCCTTGTTCATAAGAACCTGCAAAGTTACATTTTCATTGGCTGAAGCTGTCGGAGTGAGGGTAACGGAATATTTTGTCCATTCATCTGAGGTCGGTGTAATCTCGGCAGTTGCAACAGCTTTGCCGCCGACTGCAAGATTAACTGTGTATTTACCATTATACTCAGCAGATTTTGCATAGAAAGACATTTTGTAGTTTTCGCCTTGAGTGATGCTCATTCCTTCAAGGAAACCGATATTTTCTACGCCTGCAGGAGTATCGGCAGAGTTCTCGATAACAAGATAAGAGGGGTTGTTATCGTTGAGTGAGTGTGACTTTTCACTTTCAACCTTAATGTTTGCTCCTCCCACCTTTTTCCAACGGTAAAGAGCATCATCAACTGCAACTTCAGTAAACTCAAAAGAACGGTTAATGACCATTTCAGCATAAAGCCCGCCGTCAGCGGCGAAGTTGATATCCTCAAAGAAAATACCGAAAAGCAGATCGCTTATATCGTGGATTTTGTTATCGGCATCAACGGTCAGCTGATAATCCGAAGTGGCAACATCATAAGCACTGACAATATTTTCAAGACTGTCTGTCTGATTACCGCTGCAGGAAATACCTAAAGCAGTGAGAATCGAAATTACGATTGCAATAATTTTTTTGTAAAATTCTGCAAAACAGTTTTTCATAGGTTTCTACCTCCTTATATTCTATTTAGTAAATTATATCAAATTCGTCAAAAAATGTCAAAAGAGATATTATTACCTGTTTAAAAAGCAAGCAATTATCCTTATGAGACTTCTGCTTGCTTTTCGTTCTACCATCTTCTGTCTTTTACGTTCGGACAGTTATTCTTTTTAAAGGCTGCTCTGAATTCAACATAGCAGCCACATTTCATACATACACCTGAAATCAGGTTATCACATCTTTTGCACTCGTTGAGCCTTTTTTCGTAAAGCTCACTGTCAACTCTTTCTTTTTCAGAGAGCTTATCAATTCTTTCTTTTATGCTTTTGAGGGTATTTTCCTCTGCCGACTCGTGAAGCAGACATCTTTTACATTCTGCCATATTATTTAATCACAAACTTGACTACAGAGCAAGGAGGTATCGTTGTCTTAAAGCCGTCTGAAAGCATTTCATAGTCGCTGAATACCTTTGTGCCAACAGCGGTTTTATTTTCAAAGCTGTTGTAGTCGTGGATTTCACCTGTAAGAATTTCTGCTTCAAGCTCTTTAAGGGTAAAGTCTGCTATCTGACAGTGGATTTCTGCTGTTTCATCAGCTGAGGTGTGGACTATTGTTGCGATTATAGTACCGTCTTCTTTTACTGAAGCACTTTCGATAAGCTTCGGCAGATTACCCTTTTCGGAAAGGTCGGGAGTTGTTATGTATGAGCCGAGGAGCGTATTTTCCTGATGGTCCTTGTACATTTTGAAAATGTGATATGTGGGAGTCAGAAGCATATCCTCGCCGTCGGTGAGAGCCACAGCCTGAAGTACATTTATTGTCTGTGCTATGTTTGCC
>JAZLAJ010000034.1:0-4538 GCA_045613145.1 Acutalibacteraceae bacterium | reverse complement strand
CCGCAAGCACAACCCTCACGATTATCTCATTGAAAGCATTGAACTTTTAGGCAGTGACGGAAAGCTTGATTTTACAAGAACTGAAGAATGTCTTGAAATAAACATCGAAGATAACTTCAATAACGATTTACCCATTTGCTTCAAAATGGAGATTGGTTAAATTTAACTGTTAAATAGACACCTAGAGATTTAAATGTAATACAAATATACCTCCTTGCTTCGGCTCACACCGATTCAAGGAGGTTTTTTTCGTTATATATTAACTTTTACCGCAGACACCCCGCCCATTTCAGGCTTTTTCTCAATAAAACCTTCCGGTATTCTGCTTTCGTATACTTCCATATAAGTCGCAGAACCGAGATAAGCAGAGATGTTAGTCCTCGGCATAATAACCCACTCACAGTCAGGTTCTTTGTTTGCGATGTAATATTCAGCGAGAGTTATCATAAGCCTTTCTGTTTTCGCATCTGCTTGGTATGCCCTGATTTTGTCAAGTGTTTCACCAGATAGAATCACCGCTTCGGTACGCAACGGACCGAGAACAAGTGCATCTGCAATAGCTGTATCAAAAAGCAAAGGGAAGTCTGCAGAAGACTTGTCATTGTATATTGAATACTGAAACTGTATCAGCTTGTTAGCCCATGTGCTTTCAATAGCTTTTAAGGTCTTCTTTTCGACAAAGCAGTGAAGCTTCTTAGTAACATTGTCTTTGTTTTTCTTGATGTAATCTGAAAGAGAATGTAAGTATCTGTAATACCATCCTGCACCGTTTTCATCAACAATATCGGGAAACTCACTGTGAAGATCAGGGAATGATGTGTGAAACTTCAATGCCTTGTTTGTCACTGCTTCATAAGGCAAGCTACACCAAGCACATAAGAAGCGTCGTGCTTCTTCCGTTCTTTCATAAGGGTCATCAGTGCGAAGAGTACCGTCAGAATAGTGAAAAATACAACCTCTTGCAAGAACGGTAAATATACGGTTGAAGCCTTTGTTTTGCTTAATCATTCTTACTGTAAATCTACCTATAAAAGCAGTTGATTGCTTGTTCTTCGCATTAAAGATGGGAGTGTCGGTATACGCTTTGTATTCAAGCCATTCATTAGTCATAGCTCTTATCCCCCTTCCTTGCAAATCTGTTGATGTGCCTGTAATAAGCATCATAAAGGAAATCACGCTTACCGAGAGCAACGATGTATTTTACCGAAGCGTTGAAAGAGAGGATATGAGTTTCAATTATCCTTGCGGCTTCTTTTGAAACGGTTTCTCGGTAGTTGCCTACAGGATTTCTTAAGTAGGCTTTTACCATTAAGGTAAGCTCCTGGGAATCGTTGGGATATTGCATAGCCGAAGCATTTGCAGAGATATTGTAGTTCCGTGTTTCGGTAATAATATCGGGTAACAGTTTGTACCCGCTGAAACGGAAATCAGCAAAAATGTCATAATACTCTCTGTACTCTGTTTCGGGCAGATGCTTTAAGAGAAAGGCGTATCTTTCATCCGCTTTCATAAAGTGCCAATTTTCATTTCTGACCGCAGAATATATCTCATTTACTCGTTCTTCGGGCAGGTTAATGAATACTGCGGCAAGCTCATCAGCTTCGCAATCATTTTCCTTGTTTTGCATATACAGAATACGGTTAATGTCGTTATGCTTTGCTTTAAGCTTGCTTGTTGCTTTTCGTCGTGCACGGATTCTTTCAAGACATTTTTCGTAATCAGATATCACTCTGCCTACATAGTCAAGAATCTTCGGGTCAAGCTTCATTTCCCAACCGGGCTTTGCGAAGGTGAAAAGCTCACTTGCATCTGCCTGATGACAGTCTGCCCTTGGTGTATTCTTTTTCAGCTCTCTCGCAAAATACGGTAGCTTTTCAAGGTTAGAGCTGACCTCATCCCAATTCTGACCTTCAAAGAATTTCTTAAAGCGTTCATCAAAGGTTGGCTCATACCAACGGCGTTTGCCATCTGCTTTTTCAATAAGAGCCTTGTATTTAAGGAATGATGTTCTTTCGGCTTTGTTGGTTTCAAGATATTCTGTCAGATCGGGCTTTATACCGCTTTTGGCTGAGTCTATCTCAAGACCTGTCAGTATCTCAAGCACCTCTGTTTCTTTACGGTACTGCTCCTTCTTTTCATCATCGGTGTTTTCATCATAAGCAATAATGCTACGGTCAAGAGCCGCATTTGAAATCTGACCGACACGGGATGAAAATGTGTTTCGTATTGTTTCAAAGCGTTTGTACCAATCATTTGCATCGGCAATGATCGGCTCTGCGGACGGTATGCTTAATAAAGGCAGATTACCGCCGAGTGTTAAATCTGACTCACTGTAATTACTCATAATACAGCTTGTTAATTTCGGCTCAGCTACTGTTTTAATCATATCACCGTCAAAGTCAGCACCGCCAAGTCTTTCGGCAAGGAGTGAAACAGAGTTTACCATAATTACATCCGTAAGACATGAAAGATACTTTTCTCTGTAAGTGCCTATCTTTTTCAGAGGTTTAACAAGTGCTTCTTCATTTCTTGCAATGTGTGGGTTACGAAGAAGAGCATAGATATCCTGCTGGGAGTAAACGGCACCGGGAGCATAAAATTCATTTATATCAAGAAATTCATTTCTTATGTCTGCATAAATGTCAGGACTTCCTCCGTTATCTCTGATAAGCTCATAGAATAATTCCATAATATCAGCCGCAAAGAAACGGTTGTCACCGTCAACAAGTAAGCGACCTATGGAGTAATCCTTAAGTAAGCTCTCTGCCGCATCGTCAAGCTGACGGACAAAATACGGCTCATTGATAAACTTGGGATTTTTTCTTAACAGCTCCGCAAGATGATAGCTTCGGCTTTTTCTGCCGAAGGTCCATTCATCTGCCTTATCGGTAAAATACCTTATACGAGCATCTGTATCACTGCGAAGGTCATAATACCTCTGTTCTGTCGGCTTGGTAAGCCACATTCTTTCATCTTCAGAGGGAGAATGTTTCCAACCCAAAGGTAAATCATCAGGTCTGAATTCAGATGAAAGCATTTTGACAGTATTAAGGAACTGATAATTAAGCTCGGTTGTATCTTCAGCTTCTGTCTTGCTGACGTTTGTGATGTATATGGTGTGCTCATAAGCACGGCAGAGCTGTACATAAGTCTGCCAGGAAATGTTATATTGCTTAAGCCACTTGTAGCCCTTGAACTGACTTTCGGTAAGTATCATACAAAGGCTATCAACTTGGTGCTTTCTTCCCCATATGTCGATTACTGCATCAATGCCTGCTTCCTTGAACAAGGCTTTGAAATCGGTTTTATGTACCATTCCCTTGATATATGGCATACGAATCTGAAAAGAACTGTGATGATTTTTACTGCCTATCTTTTCGTCAAGTTCATCAGCAAACTCAGGTGAAATCAGTCCCATACCGTCAAATCGAGTGGTTTCAATATCACCTGTACATTCTGTTCTCTCATATTTTCTTATACTGCCTTCACCCGTTACGTCAGTAACAGTTACATAAGAAACATCATTTGTAATATGTTTAGGGTTAGGTACAATAGCAACGTTTTCAAGGAAGAACTTATCATCAGGCTCTACTCTGATACCTGATGAAAACAGAAGTCCGTTGTATGCATAGAGCTTTGAAAGCTCGCAAACATCAATCTTTAAGTTAAGGGTTATTCTGCGGGTAATTTCATCATAGAGGTCAGCACGGACAAAGGATAGCTTTGCGTTTCTGCTCATAGAAGCAGAACGCTCAAAGGCAAGGTATTTATACTGCCCGCCACCAAGGTCAAGAGTAATACCTTCGGGACGGAACATTGATTCAGCCTTTTTCTGCCTTAATGCATTTTTAGGGAATTCTGCACTTCTGTCGAAAATACCATCGAAGTCGAGATAGATAATGGCATCGTATAAATCATCAATTATCAGTTCGTCCTCTTTGGGTGAATAATCGTCTCTGTGAAGCATAGACATCAGCTGATAGAAAACGGCATTATCATCCTGATATGTTTCGCCGTGGTTTAATAATGCGCTCGCAGTTTCTGCCTTATTGAGATTAAAAGAGTATATATCCTCGCCAACAGGCTTTGCGTAGGCAAGAATTGCCTTTGCGGATAGCATAGGTATTTTGTATCTTACACCGGTCATTGCTTCACCTCCTGAAATTTACTGTGATAATTATATATCAGCAAGATTAAAAATGCAAGATTTCGGTATAAGAATACTGCGTCATATTTTTTTGAATAGCATACAAAAACTGCCCTCACGGGGAGAGCAGTTGGAAGTATTCTGTTAGATAAATTGGTGCTTGTTGAATTGAATACACTTAAATACCACTTATCAGTTCCTCTGTCATCTTCCACAGTCTTTTTCCGTTTTCTCTTTCGGAAGCGTGAGGTGCAATTTTTGCCTTTGCGGGAATACCTTTTCGTTCACCTGCTCCGCTTGGTCCGTAGTAAGTACCGCTTTTCACATCATCGGCTGTGGCGGCATATATGAGTGGCCAAGCACCTTCAGAGGCAGACTGTCCCATTATTCC
>JAZLAJ010000033.1:0-34314 GCA_045613145.1 Acutalibacteraceae bacterium | reverse complement strand
GCTCGAACCGTCGACCTCTAGCGTGACAGGCTAGCGTTCTAACCAACTGAACTACCGGGCCATTGGTGGGAACAACAGGGCTCGAACCTGTGACCCTCTGCTTGTAAGGCAGATGCTCTCCCAGCTGAGCTATGCTCCCATTTCCAAGTCATTTGTGTGCCATTACTCACAAGCGACTTGTATACTATACATCAAAAAAGTATTTTTGTCAACACTTTTTGAAAAGTTTTTTTGATTTTTTTCGAAAAGTTTTTCTGAGGTTAAAGCTTACTTTTTCGCCTTACTGATAAGACCCCTTATATCGTCGGGCGTGAAAACATATTTCTTGTCACAGAACTGACATGAAACCTCTGTCTTTTCATCCTTCGCCATATCTTCGAGCTCTTCGATACCCGTACTGATAAGAGCGCCCTCTACCCTGTGTCTCGAGCAGTAGCATTTATAGGTAGGCTCAGCGGTATCGAGAATGTCAAGGTCAAACAGATGAAGAGCGTGTCTGCAGATTTCCTCAGGTGTCATTCCTCTGTCGATAAGTGTAGAAATAGGTTCTAAAGTTTCTATACACTTCTCCACCTTGTCAATAGTATCATCGAGAGCTGTGGGAAGCAACTGAATGATAAGCCCGCCTGCCGCTCTTATCGTAAGGTCAGGGTTAACGAGAACGCCTAATGCACAGACGGTAGGAGTCTGCTCACTGGTGGAATAATAAGCAGTTACATCCTCGGCTATTTCACCGGTCATAATGGGACTCTGTCCCACATAAGGCTCTTTCATACCGAGATCCTTGATAACAGTAAGGAAACCGTTCGTTCCCACTGCGCCTGCCACATCGAGCTTACCTTTTTTATTAAGAGGTATTTCTACCACAGGCTGTGTCACATAACCTCGTACATTACCCTCACTGTCGGAAACAGCAATAACACTGCCGATGGGACCGCCGCCGTTAAGACGAAGAGTCACAGAATCATCCTTTCCCTTAAGAGAAGATCCCATCAGTGATGCAGCCGTCATAAGTCTGCCGAGAGCTGCCGAACATACGGCTGAGGTTTCGTGAATTTCCTGGGCACGGTTAACTATATCCGTAGAATCCACAGCCATAGCGATTATCGTGCCGTCCAATGATATACATCTTGCTAATTTACCCATAACAAGCTCCTTTAATTTATATTACTGTGTTCCGTGCTTCTTGGCAACGAAAACTGCTCTTTCAGTCTTTTCTGAAACAGGATTTTCCGTCATTTCCTCGTACACAGCCAAAACTTCAAATTTATTATCTGTGAGGTACTCTTTTATCTTGTCCAGACTGTAGCCTCTTTCACAGAATTCCTCACTGTAGCGATAATAAACCTCATCCTCTTCACATTCCGTATCTCTTTCGAAAATGTCGAGACTTACCTGTGTGAGAAGACCTTCATCGGTGCTGTTCTGCCACACGCAGTAAACATCATCCATATCGTAAACGAAGGTTCTGTCACCGAGAACCTCTCTGTGTTTGTAGGGAGTATTGACATCGAAAATAAAGATGCCCTCATCCTCCATAAACAGGGAGACACGGCGGAATATCTCTTTAAGCTTTTCCTCATCGGTAACGTGATTAAGACTGTCAAGAGTGGAAACTGCCGCATTAATTGTGCCGAAAAGATCCAGCTCCTCCATTTTCTGACAAAGGAAAATTATATCTGCACCCGCTTCCATTTTCTTTTCCTGTGCCTGAGAAAGCATTTCTTCGGAAGCATCTACACCGATAACATCGTAGCCTTTTTTACTCATAAGAAGGGAAACTGTACCCGTTCCGCAAGCCAGGTCAAGTAAAATCCCCTTGCCGATACCGTTTTCAGCAAGGAGAGAACCGATATAGTCACATCTGCTTTCGTAGTCTACATTCCCTGTAAGAAGGTCGTAATAATAAGCGAAATCACCGTAACCAGCCATTTTTATGCCTCTTTACCAAAGATTTTATCGTAACCGCCTGCGCCGAAAGCAAGTGAGCGGTTAACACGGCTGATAGTGGCCGTAGAAGCACCTGTCTCGGAAACGATTTCACTGTAAACCTTTTTGTCACTGAGCATTTTAGCTACTACGAGTCTCTGTGAAATGGATGCAAGCTCTGTTTTAGTACAAAGGTCGTCAAAAAGAGCCTCACATTCTTCCATAGTCTCGATTTTCAGTATGGTTTCATAAAGATACTGAATGTTTTTTAATGTTTTTTCATTGATTCTTTCTGCCATGTTAAAATATCCTTTCAATACAGCACATATTTTCTCGTTCTGCTATTTTAACACATTAAATCAAAAAAGTAAAGAGTGTTTTCAGAATTATTTTTCAGACTTATTTCACTAGAGATAAATTATCCTTTAAGCTGTCTTTCCGTACAATTCTATCAATATAATTTCAGGGCGGTTGTTTATCCTCAGCGGAAAAAGACTGTTTCCTATTCCCCTGCTTACTATCATATCAGATGCTCCTTTACTGTAAAGACCTCCGTCATATACTGGGAAAAAGCCCTGATTCGGAGCAAATATTCCACCGATAACAGGTAATCTTATCTGTCCGCCGTGTGCGTGTCCGCTCAGTGTTAAATCTGCTCCGCAGTCTGAATACACATCAAGCAGCTCGGGCCTGTGGGAAAGCAGTATGGTATATCCGTCGCTTCCGTGGAGTAATTCCTGCAGATGCACCTCTGCTACCGTTTTATCATCATCAAACAAATAGTCCGCTTCAAAGCTCGGATCAGCTAAACCTGCAAGAGTAACACTTTTACCGTTTTTCTCTAACTCAACCAGTTTGTTATCGAGAACAACTACGCCAAGCTCAATAAGGCTCTTTTTTAGTTCACCGTATTCAGCCACTCTCGCCTCGTGATTACCAGTAACATAATAACAGGGTGCGATTTCCACCGCCTCTTTGACAAAGCTTATGGCTGTTTCAATGTCGGTATTACGGGAATCAATCAGATCTCCTGTAATGGCTATTATATCAGGCTCGGCCTGACTGAGCATCGAAATCAGTTTTTCATTATCTTTCCCTATCTCTGCATTATGCAAATCAGAAATATGGGCAATACGGTATCCGTAAAACTCTTCGGGTATTTTATCAGAGGTCACCGTATATGTATTTACTTCAGGAGCAGTATTACCCCAAAGAATCCATAGGGTCGCCACGGTCATAAGAAATGCCATAACAGAAAGAACGAGCGTTTTTTTCTTTTTAAGAGTCATTACATCATCTCCTATAAAATGATTATATCATAACCTCACTCCATTTTCAACCACCTGAATATATAAAAAGGCTCCGCCACATTTCTGTAGCGGAGTATATGATTATCTGCTTATTTCTTAAGAGCGATACCCTTAGCTTCGAGTTCTGCGATAATTCCGTTTACTACATCCATTACTTCTTCCTTGGTAAGAGTCTTTTCGGGATGTGCGAAGTAAATACGTGAAGTAATTGATTTGCCGTTTTCATCCTCGTAGGTGTCAACTACATCTATACCCTTGATAAGAGAGCAGTTTGCATTCTTTACAGCTTCACCTATAGGTGCAAATTTACCGCTTACGAAGGAAAGGTCAATTTCGATGCCGGGGAACTTGGAGGGTTCTTCGTACTTAATGCTGTCAGCCTCGATAGCAGCGAAATCTGTAACATCGATTTCTGCCCAGACGATGTTTGCCTTTTTATCGATCTTTTTAAGAACAGTGGGATAAACGAGACCTATTCTGCCAAGCTCCTTACCGTCACAGATGATGGTATTGAGATTCTTCGGATGCTCGTAATTATGAGCGACCTCAGCAGTTCTGAAAGTAAGCGGAAGATGCTTGATATCGGCAGAGAGAGTAAGAAGAATATCACGAAGCTCGAAATAGAGCTGCTGTACAGGCTTTGTCTTGCTGAAAAGAGAGATAGCAAGCTTCTTTCTTTCGTTGCAGAGACCGTCTTCTCTGTAGCCTTCCACTACTCGGCCCACCTCGAAGATACCGAAGTCGGGAGCGAAGGTGTTATTCATCTTTACCTGACAGAGCTGTGTGGGAACGATAGACTTACGGATAACCTCAATGTTCGGATTTGTAGCATTCATAAGCTTTACATTTTCCTCGATTTCGATGCCGAGAGCCTTGTATTCATCATAGTATGCCCATACATAGGAATGAGCCTCGTGGAGAGAGAATCTCTTTACTAAAATATCCTTGATTCTGTCCTCTACAGTCTTTTCTGTGGCAGGACGAACAGGGTAAAGAGGTGTGGCTGTAGTGTGAATGTCGAAGTTATCATAGCCGTAGATACGGGTAATTTCTTCGATGATGTCAGCCTTCATTGTAACGTCCTTGGTAGCTCTCCATGAAGGAACGGTTACAGAGAAATCGTCACCGCTGAGCTCTACACCGAAGCCGAGTGAGGTAAGAGTTTTAACGATAGTTTCGTTATCGATGCTGATACCTGTGTAACGGTCTACGAAGTTTTTATTAAAGGCAAGATTAATCTTGTCATACTCAAAGGCTCTTTCGTCAGTGAGCGAGGAAACAACCTCAACGCCTGAGTCAATGTCCTGTAAAAGCTTTACGAAACGTGCGATAGCGGGAACTGTAAGCTCGGGGTCGAGACACTTTTCATAACGCATGGATGCATCTGTTCTGTGAGCAAGACGAACAGTTGACTTACGGATAGAAACAGCATTGAAGGTAGCTGATTCGAGAGTAAGAGTAGTGGTATCGTCTACGATTTCGGAATCGAGACCGCCCATAATACCTGCAATAGCCACAGGTGTGTCACCGTTACAGATCATAAGGGTGTTTTCATCGATATTTCTTTCCACACCGTCGAGAGTGGTGAAGGTAAAGGATTCATCGAAGCGCTTTATGCGGAGCTTTTCTACCTTTCTCGAGTCGAAGGCGTGCATAGGCTGACCCATTTCGAGCATAAGGTAGTTGGTAAGGTCGGCGAGAAGATTAATGCTTCTCATACCGCAGTAGAAAAGACGGATTTTCATATTTACGGGACTTACATTTTCGGTGATATTTTCCACCTGTAAGCAGGAATATCTCTGACAGAGGTCATCTTCGATTTTCATATCAATCTTTTTGAGACTGTCATACTTTGAAAGATCAACCGTCTCGAGAGGCTTAAGAGGTCTGCCTGCGATGGCAGCAAATTCTCTTGCTATTCCGTAGTGGCCCCAGAGATCAGGACGGTTTGTAAGAGATTTATTATCAACCTCGAACACGATGTCTTCAACCTCATAAACATCCTTGATGTCTGTACCGTTTGCAACATCCTCTTTAATGTCCATGATACCTGAGTTATCGTCGCTGATGCCCACTTCCTTTTCACTGCAGCACATACCGTAGGAGGTATAGCCGGCAAGAGCACGGGGAGTGATGTCGATTTCACCGATTTTGGCACCGATTTTAGCGAAGGCAGTTTTCATACCCACTCTTACATTAGGTGCGCCGCAGACTACATCGGTAAGCTGTCCGTCACCTGCATCCACCTTAAGAAGGTGAAGCTTCTTTGATTCGGGATGATCCTCCACGCTTTTGATTTCAGCTACAACGATACCGCTGATATCGGAGCCTTTAAAGAAAATTTCATTTTCTACTTCAGCTGTTGAAAGGGAAAATCTTCTGATAAGCTCTAACTTATCGAGACCTTCGAAGTCAACAAAGTCTGAAATCCAGTTCATTGATAAAAACATATTATTCCTCCTCCCCTCTTATTCGTCGTCAGTAAACTGTGTGAGTGTTTTGAGACTTCCGCTGTTAAGGTCACGGATGTCCTTGATTCCGTATTTCATCATAACCAGACGGGTAAGACCGAGGCCGAAAGCAAAGCCTGTATATTCTTCGGGATCGATTCCGCCTGCCTTGAGTACCTCGGGGTGAATCATACCGCAGGGGCAAAGCTCAAGCCAACCGCTGTGCTTACATGAAGGACAGCCTTCGCCGCCACAGATAAGGCAGCTGATGTCAAGCTCGAAGCCGGGTTCAACGAAGGGGAAGAAGCCGGGACGGAGTCTTACCTTAAGATCCTTTTGGAAAACTTCGGAAAGCATGGTTTTCATAAAATAGATAAGGTTTGAAATGGAGATATCCTTATCAACCATAACACCCTCCATCTGGAAGAAGGTGTTTTCGTGACAGGCATCGGTAGCTTCGTTTCTGAAGCAGCGTCCGGGGAAAATAGCCTTGATAGGTACACCGTCATTGATAAGAGCATCCTTATATTTCTTATAAATAGCATTCTGAGCTGCAGAGGTGTGGCTCTTTAAGAGCTGACCGTTATCAAGATAATAGGTATCCTGCATATCTCTTGCGGGGTGATGCTTAGGAATGTTGAGAGCCTCAAAGCATTCATAGTCGGAAACGATTTCCGCATAATCTTCAACGGCAAAACCCATTGATTTGAAAATCTGTTCACACTGACGCTGAACTAAAGTAACGGGATGGTAGGAGCCTTCACCGAGTGTAGCCGGCATAGAAATGTCGAAATCAGGTGTAGCCTCGATTTCCTTAAGGATTTCCTGTTCCTTTAAGAACGCGGTTTTTTCAGCGAGCTTATCCGTAAGCTCAGCCTTAAGCTCGTTAACCTTCTGACCGAAAGTTTTCTTTTCTTCGTTTGAAAGGTCTTTCATACCCTTCATAAGCTCTGTTACGGGACCTTTTTTACCGAGATATTTTATTCTGATAGCTTCAAGGTCGGCAGAGTTTTCAGCCTTCGCAAGTTCAGAGAGAAACTCGTCTCTTACGAGAGAAATTTTACTTTCCATATTAAACCTCCGTGTAAATTATAAATTCTTTTTAAAATAAAAAAATCGTCCCATTATAAAAATGAGACGAATAAAATCCGCGGTACCACTCAAATTGCAGAGAATTATCTCTGCCGCTTCGGTTCGCTTTAATGCAGCGACTACATTCTGCTTTTCACAGAAAACTCGTGAGGCGAAATTCGACATCGGGGGCAATAGGATTTTTTCAGCATTCAAATCCCTCTCTGAAAAGCCTTATCCGCAGTCTACTGAAACTCAGTCACAGTTTTTAAACGATATTGGAATGATTATAAACCAAAAGAAGGAATAAGTCAATACAAAAGAGCATAAAAGTTTTCCGCAGGATTTTCCGCAAAAACAAGTTTTCAACAGATGTGGAAAAAGTCCCTTTACCTTTATATTCACATTCACCTTTTTATTCTTATTCTCTTTTTTATTATTATATATACCTACAGTTGTATAATGCATTATGCAAAACTATGCAAATGCATAACAAAGTAAAAAAAGGACACGTCAGCCGTATCCTTTTCATAAATCAGATATCATTTATATCATAAGGTGTTCTCTGGTAAACGAAATAGTTCAGCCAGTTAGTGAACATCAGTGTGCCTACATTTCTCCAGGTGATGACAGGAGTTTTCGTCGGGTCATCATCGGGAAAGTAGTTATAGGGAATCTTAATATCAAGTCCCTTATCCTTGTCACGGAAATATTCCTTAGCTAATGTATCCGCATCGTATTCCGAATGACCTGTAGCATAGAAATTTCTGCATTCAAGATCGGAAACAAGATGAATTCCCGACTGTTCGGAATAGGAAATTATCTGTAAGTCCTTACACAAGGCGATATCCTCAAAGCGGATTTCAGTATGTCTAGACTGAGGAACATTATAAACATCGTCGAAGCCTCTCATAAGAGGATGGTATAAATCCAACGGCTTATGAGGAAACACACCGAACATCTTTTCAGGGAGCGTATACTTGGGAATTCCGTGATGATAGTAAAGACCTGCCTGTGCCCCCCAACAGATATGGAAGGTGGAATAGACATTGGTTTTCGTCCATTCAAAAATCTGACAGAGCTCATCCCAGTAATCCACCTCTTCGAAGTCCATAAGCTCCACCGGTGCACCCGTAATAATCATACCGTCATACTTTCTGTCCTTGATTTCATCGAAGGTATAATAGAACTTACTCAGATGACTCTGAGAGGTATTCTTAGCCTGATGCGTGGCAGTCTGAAGAAACTCCACATCTACCTGCAGAGGCGAGTTACTCAGAAGGCGGAGAAGCTGTGTTTCCGTGGTAATCTTCGTCGGCATAAGGTTAAGAATAATGATTTTCAGCGCACGGATATCCTGACTCTTCGCTCTGGACTCGGTCATTACGAATATATTTTCCTGCTCGAGACTTTCTCTGGCAGGCAGTCTGTCATCTATTTTAATGGGCATAGTCTTTCTCCTTATGAATTCATTAACTTTCATTATAACCGAAAGAGAGGGTAAATGCAAGAGGTAAAAACCAAAAGTTCCCTGTATGCAATTTACAGGGAACCAAATTTATCAGATTGATTTACTCGGCATTTCTCTTGGCATTAAGCTCAGTGAGAATCTTAGTGTACTGTTCACTGTTGATTTCGTACTTTCTCATCGGAATAACAGAAATAAGACTTGTAACGAATGCAGGGATAGTAATAAGGAAGAACATACCGAAACGGTAAGACTCAAACTCAGGTGCTGTAGCAAACATAAAGTCCGTAGCAGAAGAAGCCGCCAAAGCCTCATTACACACCTTGACCGCATCACCACTGAAGCCTACAGCTGCGAAAACGATACCCTGAATGAAGGATGAAAGACCTGCACCGAGCTTGGTGATAAAGGACTGACCTGAGAAGAATACACCGTCAGGACGGTAGCCTGTATGATATTCGTCATAGTCTACGCAGTCAGCAATCATAATAGACTGAATAACACTGGATGCACCTGTACCTGCACCTGCGATAAGGAAGAGAACAGCCAGAACGGGAAGCCAGCCGGGCTTGTAAAGACCTGTGCCGTCGATAAGATAAGCTACGAAGATAAGGCCGAAGGGAATCGCACCGATAATGCTTGTACCGTTATAAACCGTCTTCTTTTCGAACTTATCACAAAGCTTGGGAACTATAGCCATAGCACCGAACATACCGATAAACATCGGACCGCCGAGACAAGCCATATAAAGCATATAACTCTGACCGCTGCCGCCGTTATCACCGAAGTAATAAGAAAGAAGAGTCATCGCTACAAGAGAGAGGATCTGCGTGGGAGCTTTGATAACGCCCGAAATCAGAATTCTTCTGAAGGGCTTACAGTTCCACATTATCTTAACATTATCGATAAAGCCCTTATGCTCGTCGGAGGGCTGTGTAACCCTTTCTTTAGCAAAGGCGGCACACTGGAAAAGGAGTGAGCCGAGAACAGTAAGACCGCCGCAGACCATAATAAAGCCCATCTGCAGACCCTTGGTCTGACCCATGCTTTCAGCGAAGGCTGCACCTACGCTCTGTGAAACGGGAATAAGCGCCACGAGAACCACACCGCCGCCGACGCCGCCGACAACTCTTGCCAGACCGAGAAGCTTCGCTCTGTCCTTATCGTTCTCTGTCATAAGTGCAGTAATACCCCAGATAGGAATGTCGCCCGCTGTGTAGGTCATACCCCAGAGGATGTAGGAAACAGCTGCCCAGCCGATAATCATAGCATTGGTTGAAGCGGGATTGGCTGAAGAATACTGTCCGTTGATGAATGTGAGAATAGTTGTAATGCAGACTATAGACGGAACGAAGAAAAGATAGGGACGGCATTTACCGTATTTGCTTCTGGTTCTGTCTACTATAGTACCCATCATCGGGTCATTGATTGCGTCCCATACTCGTGCCACGCCTGTAATAACGCTGATAGCCATAGCAGGGATAAAGATAACGCTCTGGAAATAAAAGGTCATACCCGTAGCTATGATATTATAGATAATATTCTGTCCGAGCAGACCTACAAGGTACATATTCCTTTCTTTTTTGGTATAGGTATTCATTATTATTACCTCCTGTTTTTTCTTTCCTTCTGATTATAACACAGTTTCGCATTTTCGGGTTATAGAAAAAACGAGCAGGTTTTTGGATATATTGACGAAGAAAAAGCACAGAGACTTTAAATTCAAATTCTCTGTGCTTTAATTTTTCCATTCTTATTCTTCTGTTTCTTCATCGTCTTCCTCATCAAGCTCAAGAATTACTTCCTGATTGGTGAAGAATTTGATTTTATTAAGGGGTTTGCCGAGAACTTTTTCACAGCTTGCAGCGAGAAGCTTCATCATTCCGGACTCTACTACCGTATTTATCATAGCAAAGTCGACAAGCACCTGAAGCTGATTCTTAAGGAATTCTGTATCCTTGTCTGCAAAAAATGCCTCGTCAACCTCCTCCACCGTAACACCGGCAAGAGCCATATCCTGATCGTAGATTTTCTTATTCTTTTCCAGACACTTCTGGATGAGAGAAAGCATCTGTGCGTCCTTACCTGCCTTAAGAGCATTAGTAAGCGAGGTGGACTTCATCTGATACCTGAAGGAAAGCTTGCACGCCTTGGTAATACCGAAGCAAAGCTTCACAAGGTCAGGGTTGATTTTTTCGGGAACAAAGATTTCCCCGTCTTTTTTGTAGAAATAAGCCATTGTTATTCTCCGTTCTTTTATTTGATACCCGTGTATATTAACACTATTTTATGTTTTTTGCAATAGTTCTGAAGAACTTCACCTTTTTACTGTACCTGTGCCAAAAGCTCAGTATATCTCTTTTCGAGTTCCTCATAATGAGTATAGTATTCAGCCTGAGCAAGAAGAGCCTTTGCGTTGGTATAAGGCTTGGTTACGTCAGCATAAACCGATGCTTCCTTAAGCCATCTGCTGAGCTCACGTCTGATTTTTATGCTTTCTGCGAAGCTGTGTGCATCACGGTCCATAATCTCCTGCTTTACCGCTTCATCGGGAGCCTTTATATTTTCTGCTCCGTACTTTTTCAGAAGTGTTGCCGCCCTCTTTTTAATACGGGCGTTATTGATAGCATCAGAACGTATCTCTTTTTCTTCAGCAGTATTTTTAGGAAGCTTTTTCGCATTTTTCAGTTCTTCTGCAGCATCCTCATAAAAACAGATTTCGCCTTTTTCTATGTCTTTTTTTGCCTGGGAGAGTCTTGCTCTACCTGCTTCACCGCTGAACTTATTAAGATCTTCCATAACGATTGCAGCTCTTTCAATGGCACGGTTGGTTTCCCTGGCCTGCTTCTTCAGCTGTTTGTCATCCGACCTATTGACATATACCTTTTCCTTACCGTAATTTTCCTTAGCCTCGTAAATGACAGCCATAGCCTCTTCGAGTTCTCTGTCCTCGAGCTCACCAAGGAAGTAGTTTTCGAACATAGCACGGATTTTAAGCACTCCAACGTAAGCTTTATGCTTATTCTCCGTAAGGTCATAAAAGAAGAAGGGAATAAGATTAAGTATAGCACCGAAAGCCGAACAGATAATCAAAACCTCGAAAAGATTGTTTCTGACAGCATCATCATAAAGCACATTATAATCTGTGGTAAGTCCCATTTTTTCGTAAACAGCAGGATAGAACATACCGGTAAAGAAGCCGATAAATGTACCGATGATACCGAGAGGTCCGAAAAGTCCGTCAACCCTCACGCCTGTTTTCCACTGATGATAATCTCTCATATCAGCACTTATCTGATGCTGAACGATATTCCAGAAGGTGCTGATGAAGTTATTGATGTACCAGAGAATGCATATCATCACGAGATTTCTGTAGGTGAAATAAAGAACAGCCAGGAAGACAACGTTAACCGCATTCGACATAATGAGAAGATTTCTTTTACCCATAGCCTTGATTACCAGAGGGCAGAGAAGCATCGACCACAGCGCCGCATTACCGATAACAGTATTTGCCAGACCGAGAGACGCCTGATATTCTCCGCCGTGACCGTAAACGAAGGACCAGCTGAGAATTATACCGTAGCCAGACTCAAGGAAAACAACCCACGCTGCAGCCTGGGTAATCCAGAAATACTTATTCTTCGCTACTTCACGGATGGCATCAAGCATTCTGACAGGCTCAGGCTTCTTTTTAGGAAGAATAAGTCTCTCCTTGACCTTTCGGAAAAATACCGTACAGGCTATCAGACCTACAATAGTGAAGGGCGGATAGATAACTCTGTAGGTCCATATATTATTAAGACCCCATGTGAGACCTGCGATAAGAGGCACCACGAGACCGGTAATGGTAGGAGCAAGAGAGTAAATGACCTGAGATATACTCATTACATTCGCTCTTTCCTGAGAGTTAGGTGTGATTATCTGCTGAAAGAATACATAGCTTTCATTGAAAAATCCGAGGAATATGCTCATCAGGAAATACATAATCCATATCACTACCGCTTTTAATGTGTAGTCCATATTCTCGAAGGGAAGCCACACGAAAATCATAGCGAGAAAAACGATAGGGAAGCCTGTCTTTCTTAAAAACGGAAGGAACTTACCTCCCTTGAGATTATGATTATCGTAATACCATGAACGGAAAATACCTATAGGAATACCTATTACATTAGCCACGATAGCCATAATCTGTAAATCCGTAGGCTTCATACCGATGCTGGCACCTACAAGCAGGTTAGCAGCATCAAGACCTATTGTGCTCGCAAGAAGCGTCATCCAATGAACACCGAAGCCTGCACCGCTGATGCTCACTACCTCTTTATACGGAATATAATTACCCTTTGCCGGCTCTGTCCAGTATTCTTTAGCGGTACTGAAAACATTCTTAACCTTTGAAACGAGACCTTTCTTTTCTTTGTTTTCCACGAAAATCGTCCTCCCTTTCCGTTTACCATTCATATTTTATCTTCTCTCCGTCTATTTCCCATTCCGAAGGAGTTTTCGACGCAAAAATGTCCAGTGGTTTAATAGAGTGAGGTTCATTGAACACTCTGTATGCCTTTTTCAGATCCTCTCTCTCCTTCTGACCGATCGCATCACTGCAGGAAACGAAAAGCGGTGTGTTGCTGTAAGAAAGAAGATGAAGCCACTGACGGTTCTTTTCCCACGGAATATAATCACCGAGTATACCTACGCAGTCGGCATCACACATATAAAATTTCTCATTCTGTGCCAGACGGAAGGCAAGAGTGTTTACCCCGTAATCCCTCGTTCTGTTCCATTCCTTACCGCTGGTATCGTCACCCGTTCTGTAAATGTGAACGAGACCTGCCGAAAGATGAGAGACCGTATTACATCCTATTATGTACATATCTCCCGCTACATCTCTGACAAGACGGTAAAAATCGAGAACTATTTCAGCGTTCGTTTTAGTCTTGTCATAGAAATGCCAACCGTCAATATTAGTTATACCCGAAGTAAGATTTCCGCCGTAATCACCGAAAAGGTCAGCCGTGGAAAAATCGTGCTTTATAAGCTCATAGCCCCAGCCCTTTATTCTTTCGATGTCAGCTCTGATATATTTCTGAACCTCGGGATGTGTCGGATCAAGATATGTTCTTCTGCCCTTACGGAGAATTCTCCACTTCCTTTTAATTGCTCTGTCCTTATTACGCAGAAGTCTCACCCATATACCGGGTCTGACACCTGTTTCCTTAATGTCGTCAGCTAGCTTTTTCATATCCCTGAACTTTCGGTTAGGATACCAGGGGCCTGCACATTTCTTTTTCTGCCAGCAGTCATCCACCACCTCGAAGGGTCTGTTATCTATTCCTTCAGAAAGTGCCGAAAGAAGACGGGCATCGGAAAGAATCTGCTGATAACTGCTCTTTCCGTAGGCGTAGTACCAGTTATTACCGCCGTAAACTCTCTCCTTGGGCAGAAGAGGCTTTTCACAGAGCTTACCGCAATAATCACTGAGATTTCCGATAACATCTCCGCTGTCATACTCCTCACAGATAAATGTGGCAAGACAGAGCTTCCTTCCACCGAGATGCACTCCGCTTCCGCCGTTTCTTACGTCCACTAAAGCAGTAATACCGTTTTTATCGTATCTGAAGCTGACAAAGGAATTACAGCCTGTCTTTACACCGAAGCAAAAGCACTTTTTCTTATCCGTGGCTATGAAATACCAGGGCATCCATCGGTCATTCTCCGACAAAGGCAGAAACTGCAGATTACCGTAGCTTCTCTCCCAGGCATCACCGAGAACGAGTAAATCCTCTGCCGATTCTGCTTCCCAGTGCAGCTCGACGAATTCAGGCTTATCGGAGTCAGCGGTTATAAAAAGGTCCATTTCCTTTTCTCTTGATTCAGTTTCTATGACAGTATCTGTGTTATCGCCTTCACAGATGATTTTTACAGTAAAATTTTTAAACTCGAAATTCATATTATCCCTTCTTTACAGTACTGAACAGTAATTTCTGTAGCAGCAGAATGCCGACTTTAGTGCAGACACTCCGCCTTTTAATATACTGTACCATAAATTAACTGTATTTTCAATAATTTATAAGCGTCGGAACAAAAATATTCCGACGCTTAGTCCGTTTCTGTTATAAAAACTTTTCTTCTTACACTCTTTTTCTCATCAGGCCGTGTCTGTTACAGAAAATGTAAAGATACCCCCTGCCTCTGAACTGCATTCTCGTCTCAGCGTTTCCCTCCGGATAAAGCTTCACAAACTGCACCTTATCCGTAGTTACATAAGCCACAAATGAAATAAAATGCTTTTTGCTCATTTCGTGATTTACGGTTATGAACTTCTCATCCTCCACATTTTCGATGTTTATGTTATGCTCCCCGTCGGTTTCTTCTGCTTCGAGAGGAGGCAAGGTTATTCCGCAGCAGCTTATCAACGCTTCCCCCGTGGTATGTATTACATTTCCGCATACGGGACAGACATAAAACTTCGATATAAGAAGGTTCGATGAAGCATTTCTGTTAATAACCGTCTCACCTGACATAAGCTCCATTACAGAAACGCCGAGCGCCTGACTTAAAGGCTCGATAAGAGAAATATCGGGAAGCCCCTTGGCTGTCTCCCATTTGGAAACAGCTTTAGCAGTTACACCGATTTTCTCTGCGAGCTGCAGCTGTGTTATACCCTTTGCTTCACGCAGTTTTTTTACAGTAGCACCTGTTATATAAGTATTCATTGTTTTTTCCTCCTTTGGTATGCTGAAAACATTATAACTCTTCATCAAGCAAATGACAACCTACGGATAGTGGAGCGTATACTGAAATCCCTGCCGCATACAGGGCAGGGATTATAGTATTATTTCCTTCTTATCGTAAATCTGAAGCCTGCATTATCCTCATACCACAGCGGGAAATTCGTTCCCCACACATTATTCTGCAGTACGAAACTGATACCGTCTTTCCTTACACTTTCGTGCTTATTGTCAAATTCGAGGATTTTACCTCTGCCGAAAGAAACAAGAGGTGAATGAACATTAATAATCTCACAGCCATCAAAGCATACGCTCTGTACTGCGTGAAGATTTCGGCTGCCGTTAAGAGTAACCTCTTCGGGCTTCACCCTGCATCCGAGCTTAGTGAGTTCCACATTATCTGCATTCGGGAAAAGGTTAAGATAAATCGCTTCCGTAAGTCTGTTTGCATCTTTATCGAACCATTTTACATCTATATCGAGTCCATCGGCTTTTAAGGTGTATACCGCCTGAATAAGCGTGGGCGCGCCGAGCTCATCACAAAGCTTTCTGTCACAGACGAGATTAACTGTTATCACATTATTCTCAGCACAGATGTCCTTTATTCCGTAATCAAATCTTCCTTCGGGATATTTTCCTTCAAAGATTTTCAGATTAGGTCTTGCGAAATCACCCAGTGCCCATACAGCAGTTTCGTGAAGGTCTCTGGAATAGTGGTCGAGCCAGTATTCATAATCCTTATTACAGAATGAACGGTAAGTCACGAGCGCTTCACTGTTCTGTCTGAGAATTTCCTTACCCTTATGTGTAAGAAGACCTATACCGCCCTTTTCGTTGATTTCTACGGACCAGTCGCCCTGCGAAGCCTTATTCTTTCCGTTAGAGATAAAAGAGACAGGGAATTTCGGAATAAGGTCAGCTATTTCCTTTTCTGCTTCCCTTCTGTGTGCATCGCTGAGACAGGATAATGCTTTATTTATGTAATCTCTCTGCTCTGCCCAGCTTTTTTCTATCACACTGTAATATCCCCTTTTTCTTCTTCCGTCGAAAAGACTGATCAGAGGAAGAATGCTCTGGGGTAAATCGGAAAACAGATGTCTGAATTTAACCTTATCGGCTTTTCGTGCCTTAATAAAATCCTTCTTAAGATAATGTCCGTAATCGGAAAAGTATGTTTTCGAATCCATACCACAGGTATGCTCGGCTATACAGAGAAGAGCATCTGTAAATTCCGTGTATTCTTCTCCGCCTCTTACGAGACTTCCGTCAGAAAGCCACTTTCTTTTAAGACTCATAAAAACACGCAGACAAGCTGATTTGTAAGGATCGGTAGCGGCACCGTGAATCCAGCTGTCGCCCATTTCACCCTCGAATACAGGCAGCTTTTCACGGACTTCCCATATAACATCAGCGAAATCATCCATAGTACCCGCTGTAATTTCATAATCGGGATACTCCTTCTGAATATCATCGAAATGTGCAAGAACCTTTTCGGGTGAAGGCGCACCGTGATTGTCGAGAGTATGGTCGAAATAGAGTATTTCCTCTACAAGCTCACTACGGAATGCACCGCCGTAAGCACCGGAATAAATAACCACTACTTCACTGTCTCCGTTTTTCCATAGGAAGCAGGGAGGAACATCCACCAGAGCCGAAGCTCCGTTTACACCGATGTGCAGAAGCTTAATTCCGTGCTTGGCGAGAAAGGGAACTAATCCCTTTGTGTGACCGGGCACATCAGTCATCTTAGCTGCGACGGTTTTTCTGCCACGGAGTTCATCCAGGGCGTCAACCATAGACAGACCGAAATCAAGAGTGTCAGCATCGAGAAGCTCTGTATGAGTAGTGAAAGGCATAGCGTGAGGTGCGATATTGCCCTGCCTGAGTGCTTTTTCTAATTTTTCTCTGCACTTTTCATCCTTCAAAGCTTCTTTGATAATCCAGGAGCCTGTGGTCCACACGAAATGCTTTTTTCCGTCGGTATTAACCTTTTCTGCCAGGTCAATGGCTTCAGGGATAAATGTGTCGATGTATTTCTGTCTGATATTTTCGGCATAGTCTGTAAAGCCTAAATCAAGATGAGTTTTTGAAACTACGATTACTTTTTTCATAATAAACCTCTTTTAAATCAGAATCTTGTCCAGAAATCCACACCCCACGGGTGCTTCTGCTCCTCCCATTCGTCACGGTGACGGATAAGCTTCTCCCGCATTTCATCTATCTTTCCTTTGTATTCCTCATCATCGGCAAGATTTACAGTTTCCCACGGGTCATTCTTTATGTCATAAAGGAAGGTCCATTTGTCCTCCTCATTATCACCGTTACGGTATTCGATAAGCTTATAGTTTTCATCCTTGACACCACGGACAAATTTATCAAAAATCAGATAAAGCTCATCACGGAATTTTTCACCGTGTTCACCGTCAAGAAGACTTGCAAAGCTTTTTCCGTCAACTGACGGCGGAACATCTATACTCGCCTTTTCGCACAGAGTCGGAAAAATATCATAAAGATAAACATAGGCATCGTTTCTTTTTCCCTCGGCAATACCGGGACCTGCCATAATAAGTGGAATACGGACACCGTGCTCGTAGATGTCCTCCTTACCCATCCAGCCGTGCTGACCTACAGCAAGACCGTTGTCACCCGTAAAGACGATTATGGTATTTTCTTCCTCACCCGACTCCTTGAGTGCGTCGAGAAGCCTGCCTATCTCATAATCAAGATGAGTAATCATCGCAAAATACTCTGCGATATGGCGTTTTATCTCTTTTTCATCACGGGGATATGCCGCAAGAGCTTCGTCACGGTGTACCATAAGAGGATAATTGGTATCGATAATCTGCTGAAAATTCGGTGGCAGATTAATTTTATCCGCATCGTACATCTCACGGAATCTGTCGGGCATTGTACGAGGATCGTGAGGTGCAAGATAAGCGAGATACATAAAAAACGGCTTTTCTCCGCCCGCATTCTCTTTCAGAAGCTCTATAGCTGAGTCCGTAAGAAGTGTACTCGAATGCTTACCCGGCTCAAACTCATCACAGTGCTGTTTATCCGGACGGTTATCCTTATAAAAATCTACCACGAAATTAATTACATTATCGTATTCACCTGTCTCATCATAACGGCAGGTAGGCACATTCCAATGGTCCCACATACCGCCGAAAAAAATTTTTGCACCCTGGGTGAAGCTTCGTGCATAAGAAGGACATCCGTTATGCCATTTTCCGAGACCGACAGTTTCGTATCCGTTATTTTTAAAGGTTTCGGCTACTGTTTTATGCTCCTGAGGTATATTACCTCCAAGCTCTTCCAGATGAAAAGGATTTCTTCCCGAAAGAATCATGGCACGGCTCGGCATACACACGGCTCCGCAGGTTCCTCCTGCTATATGCGCACGGACAAAAGACGTACCTCTGCTGACAAGCCTGTCAAGATTAGGAGTAATTATTTCACTGTTTCCAAGAGCGTGAATTGTATCAAAACGCTGGTCATCGGTGACGATAAACAACACATTAGGTTTTTTCGCCATAAAATCACCGCCTTATTTTTTTATTTTGGAATCATTATAGCATAAGAGATAATTAATTTCAATCACACAAACCGTCAAAGATAAGAAATACCGTTATAAATAAAAAAAGTGTATTGAGTTTAAAGGTTAAGTGTGTTATTATTATAACCAATTCATATATAATGGATTTAATTTTCAGAAAAGAAGATGATAAAAATGAATAAAACCAAAGAAGCATCTGTAATAAAGGCACAGGAGGAAACTCTCAGCACATTAAAGCAGATCGATGACAATATCTGGGTTATGGATTATAAATGCTCTTATAATCTCGACGGAATTTTAGAGCAGGGTTCTAAAGGGATTCTGGATGTAGTTCGTTACTTACAGAAGGAAATCAGATGTCCCTCACTTACACCCAACCCCGAAAAGGACGGCTTCGCCTGTTCTACATACAATGCAAAAACTCCCGAGGGCAATTATATTTTAGGCAGAAACTTCGACTATAAGGCAGCTCCCTGTCTCGTATGCTGGACATCTCCCGAAAAGGGCTACAGAAGCATGTCCGTGGTCGATACCACCTTCTTCGTTCACGGCACCAAATATTTCCCCATGTCAAAGGCAAAAAATCATCTCCGTGCCCTGGCTGCCCCCTACACATCGATGGACGGAATCAATGAAAAAGGTTTTTCTGTGGCAGTTCTCGAAATCAAATCAAAGGCAACCAAACAGAACACAGGTAAAAAGCCCTTCATAACTATCGTGGCAATCCGTGCCGCTCTCGATAAATGTGCAACCGTTCAGGAAGGTATCGAGCTTTTCGCATCCTACGATATGCACGATCTTTTAGGCATAAATTATCACTATCAGCTGGCTGATGCCCAGGGTAACAGTGCCATCATAGAATATGTGGATAATAAAATGGTCGTAATCAGTCAGGAGGAGGGCAAGGAAAACCTTATGCTCACCAACTACTTCCTCACCCCCGGCGGTGACAACCATGACGGAAGAGGTTATGACCGCTACGAAAAAATAGAAACCACTCTCAAGACCAACAACGGTATTCTTACAGAAGAAGAGGCAATGAATCTTCTTTCGAATGTTACTCTTCACTACAAGCATCCTACCTTCAAGCATATGGTTATCACTCTCTGGAGTTCAGTTTACAATTGCAACGAAAAATCTATGCTTATGTGTGCGGGTATGGATTACGATAATATGTACAAATTCTATGTCGATAAGCCCTGCGAGGTAATAAAGGTTAAATAACAACAAAAAGGACGGTTTCGCACCGTCCTTTTTGTATTTATATGAGCTTATACCTCTTTGATTACATATTTATAAAAATCAACAGCAGGAGCAAGTGTGGAAACATCCACATTTTCATCGATACCGTGAACGCTGTCAAGCTGCTGCTTATCGATTTTAAAGGGAACGAAGCGGATACAGTTATCACAGACTCTGCCGAAGTATCTGCTGTCTGTAGCGGCATTCATAATGTAAGGAACAGGTCTGTAATCGGGGAAGATTTCAGCAACAGCCTTTTCGATGAAGGTAAATGCTTCTCCCTTGAAATCAGTGATTCCCGACTCGATTCCGTCATCGGTAACTACTGTTTCGATATCGTATTTTTTCGCAAGAGCAGTAATAGCATCAATACTTGCCTTTTTACCCTGATGGTGTGAGAAACGCATATTACCCACTACCCAGGCTTCCTGAGGAATAACATTTGTTCCGTCTGAGCCCTTACTCATTGTAAAGGCAAGAGTAGTTCTGAGAAGTGCTGCACCTGCGGGTGAAATCATCGGCATTACCTTTTTAAGCACAGGCTTGAAGGCATTTACATTACTGCAGGCAGTTTTCATAATACCGCTCATAGTAGGTGAGAATCGGGAAAGCATTTCCTTCACTGTGTCCGACATATAAACATCGAAGCACTCTGCCTTTTCTGCCTCTGCCATAAATTTACCGAGTCTTACAAGCGGTGTATTTTTACCGGGAGCTGATGCGTGACCTCCGTTGGATTTAGCGATGAATTTAAGGTCTACATAACCTTTTTCACCTACACCTATCATAGCGAAGGTACCGTCAGCACCGCCGATGGGATCATGGATAATCATACCTCCCTCATCGAGAACCATATGAAATTTAATGTTTCTCTTCTCTAATTCACGGGAAATAGCATCTCCGCCTTCGCCACCGATTTCTTCAGTACAGGCAGTAACGAAATATGTATCTCTTTTCGGTGTAAATCCGTCTGCGATAAGTTCCTCAGCAGCCTGGAACATCATAGCGAGACCGCCCTTCGTGTCAAGAGTACCTCTTCCCCATACTCTTCCGTCTGCAATCTCACCTGAAAAAGCGGGATGTGTCCACTCACCGCTTGCCTCAACAACGTCATGATGATTCATAAGAAGAACCGGCTTCAAGGATGAGTCTGTACCCTTCCATTTAAGCAAAAGACTGCCGTCGAAGTTTTCAATCTCGGTTACGGCAAAAAGATTAGGAAAGGTCTCACGAAGCACCTCGTGAAATCCTAAGAATTTAGTAATGTCGTTATTTTCTCTTGATGAAATAGTTTCAACCTTAACAAGCTTTGAAAGAATTTCAGCGTACTGCATTGAACGATTATTATTCATATTTTTCATCTCCTGAATAAATTATAGATGGATTATAGCACATTTAATCCGTAAAAACAAGATGAGTCCGACAAAAGAAAGGTAATTACTCGAAGCTCTGCTTTCTACTTTTCTATTTCGGACAAAATTTCCTCGACAGCCTTTTCTTTTGTATCAAAAAAGCTTGCCGGTGTTTGTGCAGGACTCCAATAATAATGCCTATGTCCCTCATAGTCATCAAAAAGCTTTTCCATTACTACATAAGTAAAGCATCCGTTTTTGTAATAAAGCTCTCCGCATTTATCTTTCCTGCTGTTCATAAACGTCTCTGTCGGAGTAGAATCATAAGAGGTGCTGCTCTGCTCTTCCCAAAATTCTACAGCATTATTGAACCACTGCTCTGCTACAGTACCCTCAGCCAGACCTGCCCCGTGTCCTATACCCTCGTATTCCTCTGTCTTATGAGGAACTGAGGCCCTTCCGAGAGCCTCACTGAGCATTTTCGCATTAATGGTGTCTACCGTATTGTCAGCAGTGCCGTACCATACAAATACAGGCGGATAATCGGAATTAATATGCTTTTCCACAGAAAGTCTTTCTGTCATATCCTTACCGGCATTCTTTCCGAGAAGATTATTTTTGGAGCCCTTATGTGTATATTCACCCATAGTGATTACGGGGTAAACCAACACCAGCGCAGTCGGCTTCGGTGTTTTTCTTTTTTCCGTAAAGTAGCTGGCAACGAGATGTCCTCCTGCAGAGCTTCCCCATACAGACCAACTCCCTATGTCGAGTCTCCACTCCTCTGCGTGAGCAAAAATCTCTTCTATGGCCCGTCCGAGGTCATCCTGCGGATTAGGATATCTTGCCTCATCCTTTACCCTGTAATAAACAACGAAGGCATGATAACCGAGTCTGTTAAGCTTTTCAGCGAAGGGTCTGCCCTCACAGAAGGAGCACACCTCACTGTAGCCTCCGCCCGGACAGATAACGGCAAAGGGATGCTTTTCCCCGTCATTTATAAGATAGGGATCAAGCGCATAACGGTTAGGTCTCAGAGCGTCATAACGACGCTGAAGCATACGTGGAATCCTCATTATCTCCACCTCCGTAAAATTTCTTTTCCTTTTTCCGATTATACCACAGTAAGAGCGCTGTTTTCAACCTCACAGGAAAAATGTCCCCGACCTTCTTCGGATCAGGGACACTGCCGTAAATTATATTTCCATACCTAAAGTCAGAATTTCGAAGGGCTTATACTCGATTACATCAGTTTCACCCTGCACATCTTCGAGGAAATTGAGAAGCTTTACTTTTCTTCCGAGCTTTATTTTTCCTCTTCTTCCGTTCTGTTCCGAAAGACGGATAACAACCATATCGCCCTTTTCGCTCATTTTCATTGTCTGCATATAAAGGCCGCTGAAAACGTTTTCGGCTGACAGATCGGCTTTTGTTATCGGAATATTATACTCAAAAGCGATATTATTGATTTCAGCCTTCACGAAATCGTCACCGTGAGGATAAATCATATAACTGAATTCGTGGTGACCTATGTCACTTGTAACATCGGGACGTACCGTAGCACGCAGAAGGCTGAGAGTCATCGAATTTTCCAGAAGTCCCACACCGTATTTCGAGTCATTTATCAGTGCGATGCCCCCATCTGTTTCTGCCATATCAACCCATTTGTGATGGCACACCTCGAAGCGTGCCTGCTGCCAGGTAGTATTTCTGTGGGTTTCTCTTTCGGTAAAGCCTGCGCTTGTATCGCAGACAGCCTTCCTCGTCAGAACATTACAGTCAAACTGTGCTTTAGCGAGAACATGTCTTTCGTTCCAGTCGACGATATTTTCCGTTTCGATTCCTCTTGACCTGCGGAAAACTCTGATAATGCGCTTCCATGTACTTTTTTCCGTGGCAAGAGTACAGGTAAAAGACACAACCTCTGAATTTTTCTCTGTCATCTCCAGAGGTGAAATAACCTTAATCTCAACCTCACGGTCAGTGTAATTGGGAAGAATATCCCAGGCATCGTATACACCGGGATTATCCTTATAAAGCTTGAGCTTATTGAACTCACCCTTTACCCATTCACGTTCAAGCTCTCTGTCATAAAGGCTTTCTATGCTTCCGTCAGGGCTGAACTTTATTTCATAGAACGGAGTTATGACCTTATCACCGAGAGTAATCCATTCCTCCGTGTAATCATCTTTTCTGATTTCACCTGAAGAAAGAGCAGGAAGACCGGGAATAACCCAGCTGCCTTTTTCTCCGTAGCGGACACTGTCACCCTTTTCGTCAGGTATAAATGTAAGATGTGTACGAGGGAAATTAAGAGAATTGAAATACTTTTCACCGGTACCGATAATTCTGTTTACTCTCTGCTCTATTTCCTCATAATCAGCCATAGCATCACGGTAAACGGGAGTAATATGACTGCCGGGAAGAATATCGTGGAACTGATTTATAAGAAGCTTTTTGTAAATATCACGGATTTCTTCATAAGGATATTCCTCACCCTTTAAGCGACGCAGAGTAGAAAGGATTTCTGCCTCACGCAGCTTATATTCCAGCTGACGGTTATATCTCTTCATCCTCGATTTGGTAGTAAATGTACCTCTGTGCATTTCGAGATAAAGCTCACCGTCCCATTTGGCAAGATTCGGATTATCTTTAAGATTCTTTTCCAGGAATTCCTGACCGCTGATATGCTCGGTTTTAGGCATAACCGAAAGCTTCTCAAAGCGGTGCATAACCTCTATCATTTCCTCAGTGCATCCGCTTCCTCCGTCACCGTAGCCGAACATAGACATAGTCTGACCGCCCTGATTTTTATCCTGGTAGGCTTCCCAGTTTTCCTGAATCTGCGAGGGCATATTCCAGGTTATGAAGTGTGTTGGCGGCACACAGGCATAAACCTCACTGCCGTCGATTCCCTTCCATATAAAATTATTATGAGGGAAGCGGTTGGTATCGTTCCAGGTAGACATTTTATTTGAAACGAAGTAATCCACTCCGCTCTTTTTGAGTATCTGAGGTAAAATCCAGCTGTTACCGAAAACATCGGGAAGCCAGCAGTTTTTCACTGTCTTGCCGAACTTTTCACGGAAATAGTGCTGACCGTACATAAACTGACGGATAAGGCTTTCAGCCGAGGGAATATTACAGTCAGGCTCCACATACATAGCTCCCACAGGCTCAAACTGACCCTTTGCGACCTTTTCTTTAAGCTCTTCAAAAACATCGGGATAATACTTTTCGAGCATTTCATAGGTGTAAGCCTGAGTGTGAGTATATTTAAAATCGGGATATCTGTCCATAAGACGAAGCTGAATGAGAATAGTACGGAGATTCTTCTGCACCGAATGGATTCTTCTCCAGTAATATGCGATATCAAGATGGGAATGAGCAACAAGCGCAACATCACCGTTACCCTTGTAATCATCATTGGCATAAATTACATCATCGACGTACTTCTTAGCCTTGGCCACGTCCTCTGTTTTAAGCTCATCGAAGTCAATGAGGTTCAGAGCATTATTGATTTCGCGGTTAAGAAAGCTTCTGTAATCCTCATTGAAAAGCTCACTCTTCGCAATATCCAGAAGCAGCTCAAGATCGTAAACCAGATCGAGAACTGTATGATTAATCGTAGCAAGATAAGCCCCCTCAAAAACCTGTCGGCATCCACGGACAGAAAGAGATTCGGGGTTACGCTCATCGTCGGGCTTTGAGCGGTTGTAGCCCTCCATCTCAAAGTGAAGAACATCCGAGTCAATATAAGGAGTAAGGAGTATTCTGTCACGGTTCGGATCCACACCGCCTACATATTTACCGTTTACCTTTACGATAATTTCAGCGGCAGTTTTAAGAGAAAACCACAGCTCTTTTCCCTTAAGCTGTTCGGGAACAGTAACCTCTGCCTCAAAAAATGCAGTGCCGTCGGGTGTAAAGTACATATCACCCTTACGCAGAGCTCTCCATCCTTCCGGATAATATTCATACTGCATTTCCGATACCTGACGGGCATCACGGACAGTAAGGTTTTCTATTTCGAATTTTTCCTCGTATATGTATCTTTTGAGCCAGCCGAAGCGTAAATCCGTCCACTCTTCAGGTCTCATACTTCTTCTTACAACTTTAATGTGTGCCATACCGTTTCACCCCTCAGTCCTTATCCCAGAAGAATGGCTTTTTCTTCTGAGCGACAATCTTAACACTTTCACCCATATCACGGAGTATTTCACTTTCTATCCAGGCGATACAGCGTTCAACGATAAGGCATTTAGAGCATTCACCCTGTAAAAGCACAGTCAGAACACCCTCTTCGAAGGAAACAAAATCGATTTCACCGCCGTCGCCCTGAAGCTTTGGCTTTATAATATTTTCAATGTATTCTTTCATAATCATATCCCCTGTTTATTAATTAAAAATATTTTATATCAAAACTGAAATATAGTCAACAAGAAAAAGAAAATTCCTGGCCACAGCAAAAAAGAAAATCCCCGGCCACAGCATACTGCCATAAGACCGGTGAACAGAAACTTATATTGATTTATTTCCCTGCGCCTTTAACCGCCTCGTAAACAGTACGGCATCCGCACCAGATAAGATAAACGGCTACAATCAGTGAGCCTGTAAAATCCAGCCAACAGGACACTGCTGTTTCAGGTGCAACAAGAACAGAAAGTAAAGCAACAGTAACACAGCTATCAACTAAAGTTTTGGCACGGTAAAGTCGGGACTGCACCATCAGAATGGCGTTAGGCTCAGCCTTATTAAGACGCGTGTACTTTCTCCAGAAAATCGAGTTGGCAACCACACCCATAACAGCAATAGCAAGACCGGGAATAACATTTCCCTTATCCTCGGTTTCGCTCATAAGCGTGAGCAGTATCATCAACGTTCCGCCAAGACACATCATAGCACCGACAAAAATATTTGAGCCCTTTTCCAGCTTTCTTTTTTTGACTTCGTCACAGACATCACCCTTGGTAGTCATCTTGTAAACAACAAAAGACATAATTATAGCCAACAGCTCTGCACTTCGTCTTACGAAGTCGGCGATCTGCGTGGAGCTTCGTCCACTCAGCAAGCCTAATCCCACCACAAGAGGACCGGGAGAACTCATAACAACCGACATTAGAAGCGTACGGGCACCTGATTTTTTATTTGACATATCATCAGCCTCCCATTATTTTCAGTAAAGGTATAATAACAGCCATAGCGGATAAGGGACAGGTAACCGTATCAAGTCCGTTTTTACTGCACAGCTCCACTATCATACAGACAAAAGCCGTAGTAACAGAAATAACAGCAGAACTCACTACATCCACTCCGCCTCTTATCATCAGTACAGTAAACACAGCAGCGGCAGAGGTGACAAACATTGCTGTGCATCCTTCTGCACTCTTATGATTGTCTGCAGCCTTCCATGTGATTTTGTGCTTACCGAAGCGCTTGCCTATAAGAGCGGCAAAGGCATCACCAACACCCCAGGCATAAACACAGGCGAGAACAAGATATCTGTCATCAAATATGCCCCATCCGATGCTGATAGTTAAGGCCATCATACCGACAGCATAAACCATACTGCTTTGAAATTCACCCTTTTTACGTTCATTTACAAAAGAAGAAAAGGCAGGTATTTTCTCAGCCAGAAACAGCACAGGATAAAGAATAACTATAAGTATCACGGCGATTCCCACAGAAATCTGCCACTTGTCAAACACAAAAAGAAACGGTATATATGCACTGAGCATAACGAAATGTAAAAGCTTACGGAACAGTTCATCGGGTATTTTAATCAGCTTTCTTGCTATCATCAGCACAGCGCCAAGCGGAATAATGCACACCGCAATATCTCCCAGTCCCTTTAATATTTCCTGCATTTCAAGACCTCCGTTTTTTTAAAGCTCGTCGGTCATTATATCACAGCTCCTTCATTATTTCAACACAAACCGACAAAATCTCCCCGACTCCGAAAAGCCGGGGATACATATTCAGTTGCAAAAACTCATACGCACTGCTTCACCTTTCACAGCTCAACCGATTTACATATTTCAGGAACAATAAACTCTATTTCCGGATGATTCTTTTGAGTCGTCCGTTTCAGTCTTTCTACACTGACATTACGTGTAAGTGGCGGAAAAGCATCATCGAAATGATCGACAAAGATTTTCTTCGGACGGTATCTGTCTATAAAGCTCTTCGTTTTTTCGGGGACGAAAACACTTCCTCCGTTAGCGAGAATCAGAAGGTCTACGTTCTCCGGATAAATCTCGTCCGGATGCTCACGGAAGGAGCCTGTAAGAAAAATCTTTTTTCCGTGGGCTTCAATCTCATAAGCAACTATCTCTCCCCCTTCGGGCATTTTACGGTTCTGTCCTGCCTGCCATAGTAAACGCGGAAATCCTGCGACACATTTAGGCACGACAGAAAGAATGTAAATGGGATCGAAGATAATATGTCTGAAGCGACGTGCACGGATAGTGTAATCTCCTATCTGAACCGTATCATCAGGTGCTATAACGTTAATTCTCTTCTCAGGTACACCCATCTCCGTAAGTGACTTTTTAGGTGTCGCCGTACAGTAAAAAGGAACATTCTCATCCTTCTGTGCCAGCTCGGGAATGCTGTAGATATGATCAAAATGACCGTGTGTTACAAAAACAGCATCAAATCCCACAAAGCCTTCTATGGGTGTGGTTTCTATGTGCTTATTCATTCTCACAAAGGGATCGAAAAGCAGCTTGGTTTTTCCGTCGTCAATTCCGACAGTGGCAGTTCCGTACCAGGTAATCTTCATATTGAACATCCTCTCCTTATAATGTTATGAAAAACTCCTTTTTTCTTCATATTCTCATTATACGGAACAAATGGTAAATAAAGCAAAAATGATTAATTAAATATATGTAAACAATGAACTGCCCCCACAAAGGTGAGGGCAGTCGGTTTACTGATATAATAAATCGGAAAAGTAAAAAACTATAAATTATTAATTTCAGACTTTGGAACTTCAATATATCGACCCGGTGCAAAAAGTGTATCGGTTGTTTCTTCAAGTTTTGATAACAGCTCATAAGTATCCACATCAAACTGAAGGTGCTCCTGATGTTCAGGAAGTTCATTTCTTGCGATGCAGATAAACTCACCTTTTTCCCAATCTATACTGAAGCTTGTAACTATTGTTGTAGAATCCGAAACATCAAAAAATTCCTCTTCGCCGTCTTTAAATGCCTCTGTTATAAGCTCAAACAATGCATCCTTGCCGATTTTTATAATACGGTATTTATCATCAGGAATTCTTTTCTGATTATTCATAATGATACCTCCGGATTTTCCTGTTTATCTTATGATATCTTTGTCACTATCTCCACAGCACCGGCTTTACCGCCTTTTACATAATTACCGTTACTGTAATACTCCTTGGAATTAACGCTTACCGAAGCACCCTCAGGCACATACAGAATGGCCTTCATACCCTTGGGAAGAGTAAGGCTGACATTATAGTCCTCTGAAATCTTTTCGTAATCCAGTGTGATTAAGCCCTTTACGCTCGGAACCGTACAGCTCATATTGTCGGAAAGAGCGTACTGAGGATCAATTTTAACCTTCTCATAGCCCGCTTCCACAGGAGTGACACCTGCGAAATGCTTACTCATTATAACGAGAGGGCCGCCGCTCCATGCGTGATTCATAGTGCCCCGCCAGGACTCCCAGAACTCCCAGAGAGTAGAGTAATCCTCACACATCATATCTTCATATCTTGCCTTAATTCTGTCTCTTACAGCCTCATATTCTCCGATTTTACAGAGAGCCTCGAGAACATAATATTCCATATAGGGACTCGAATTTTTAGTGGAAGTGAGCACCTTCATAACCGTGTTATACTGCTCTTTTTCAGCAAGACCTGACAGCACTGCAAGAGCATTGGCTCTGTCGTCAGGCTTTTTCACAGCCCCGCTCATAAATCCTTTTTTAGTCCACAGAGTCTTATATCCCGTTGAAACAGAATCCATTCTTTCTCTGATAAATGAGATATCCTCATCCTTACCTAAAAGCTCTGCCATATCTGCCACAGAAGAAAGAGCATAATAGTACCAGGCATTTTCGATAGCTGTCATATCTGCCTTGCTTCCCCAGTCGGGCCAGTCCCAGGAACCGCTGCGATGGACGACCAGATTATTTTCACCGATTTCCCATAGTTTAAGATAATCGACAGAAGGACCGTAAACCTTTTCGATAAAAGCTTTGTCTCCCGTATACTCATAATAAGTAAGGAAGCCTACGATTCCTGCAAGCTGCTGAACGGGAAGCTCGAAATAATCACCGTTTATAGGCACGACGGTCTGCAGAACCTTCGTTTCATCAGTGTGGGAAAGCATAGCCTCCACACCCTTCTGATAAAGCAGATAGGAATTACTGTCCATAGAGTACATCGTCATAATCATTTCACTGGTGACATCACCCCACCACTGCGCTCTTTCTCTGTCGGGACAGTCCATAAAATTATCACGCATAGTAACATAAAGCGTGCGCAGAGATTTCTGCCAGAGAGAATTAAGAAATTCATCGTCACACTTAAAATCTCCGCTGAAGGAGCTGTCGTATCCTGTTTCACGGTACATCAGAGAAACTACCGTAACACCCTTAGGGATTTTATAAGTTATATGCTCACCGTTGAACCAGCCGAGAGCCTCAAACTCCTGCTCTCCCTCTTTGGTTATGTATGTAGTTGAAACAGCACCGATAAGTGTGTTTTCGGTAGTTATACGGATCTTTTTACCCGCAGGAGCCACCACCTTAAGATAAGGGGTAAGCTGTGCATTATACGGTATATCTACAGTGATTTTTTCACCTAAAAGCTTATTAACGGTGTAATTTTCATAATCCGCTAAATTTTCATAGGCTTTCAGACCGTAATCCTTCAGAAACGGTATTCCTCTCGGATAAAGCTTACCGTATACGCCCTCACCTCCGACGGCATATTCGACCGCATTTTCCCAGGTACTGACATCATAGTCTTCCCTTAACCAGTCACTCATATCTTCTCTTGCATCGAAATAAATGCTGTATTCGGGCAGTCTGTAATTAGGCGGATAAAGCTCCGAGTTCACATAAGCACTGTTTCTTTTCACCTTCCAGCTGCTGTCGGAAGTCAGAGTGACACCCTCTCCCACAGCCTCGAAAAGAAATCCACCCTGACCGCTGCCGCAATAAGAATAGCTCGTTTCATCATCCCAGTACCACACCAGAGCGCAAATGGAGTTTTCTCCCTCTCTGAGATAGGGAGCGATATCTACACTGTCATAATAACCGCTGTTTTTTTGAGGACCGCGTTTAACATTTCCTTCAAACACAACGGTTTCTCCGTTTATGTAAAGCCAATATTTCGAATCAGCCGAAATGTGGGCTGTCAGCTTTTTGGGAATCTTGTCGAGAGTTACCTTTTTATTCAGACACATCCAGACATTTTTCTCAGTCAGATTTTCCTTATCCCATATCCATTTCGCTTTCCATTCAGTTTTCTCCGCTGTATAAACGGTTCTGTATTCAGGAATACTCTCGGGAATACTGTAATCATTTGTATACGGTATCATTTCCGCTTTTCCCCACGAAAAAAGTGATGAAATAAAAGCCGCCGCTATGGCAAGATACGAAATAACGGTCTGTATAATATTCATATTGGCCCTCCCTGTTATCATCTCCGATGATATTTTTTATATTTTATCATAAACAGACAAGAATTTCAAGGATAGAAAATTCATCAGATTCAGCTGTTCAGCTACAAACCTTGAAAGTTTCCTTATATCTTCTCTTGCCTTAACACCTCTCTTGGTATATAATAACAACATCAGTAAAACTTAAGGAGTGCAAAAAAATGGAAAAGAACAAACTCTCAGTATGGCAAAGTGCCTGCATAATCACAGGCTACGGTGTCGGCGGCGGTATTATGGCTATGCCCTACCTCGCTGAAAAGAACGGTATTTTAATGGCTATGGTTATTCTGGTGCTGTCATTTCTTGCCAACTTAATCATTCACCTTATGATTGCCGACATTTCAATCAAAAGCGGCGGCAAATCACAGATTGTTGAGGTTTTCTCAAAATACCTCTTTACAGGCAAATTCCAGAAGCCAATCACTCTTTTCTTCTTCGTGGTTATGGCTCTGGTTATGTTCACAAACCTTGCCGCTTACATATCAGGTGCTGCTGAAATCATCACCGACCTTATCGGCGTACCGATGATAGTGTCAAAGCTGATCTTCTACGCTGCAGCAGCAAGTGTTGTACTCTTCGGTCTTAAGGCTGTAGGTGTCAGCGAAACCGTTGCCGTTTCAGTTATCTTCGGTGTTGTAGGAATACTCGGTGTGTGTTCACTATTTAACATCAAAAACCCTCTTGATTTTTCCATCGGTCAGCCTAATCACATCCTTGCCTTTTTCGGTATGGCTATGCTTGCCTTCTCTGCCTTCTTCTCCGTACCTCAGGCAGTAAAGGGTCTTGACGCTGATGCTAAAAAGGTTAAAAAGGCTGTTTTTATCGGTCTTTCAAATAACCTCATACTTATGGTTGTCATCACTCTCTGTGCGCTTCTTGCCTCAACAGAGGTTACTGAGGTTGCTATGATTGGCTGGAGTAAGGGTATCGGTGCCTGGGCACAGATTGCAGGTTCAATCTTCACTGTGCTTGCCATGATTACAAGCTATTGGGCAATCTCGCTTGCTCTTGCTGACATTACAGAAGAGCAGATTAAAAAGGATAAGAGAATCTGCTGGATTATTGCTACTCTCCCCTCACTTCTTATGACCTTCCTTAACCTTGGCGGCTTTATGGAGTTTATGAGAATCGGCGGCGGACTTATCGGTATTCTTATCGCTATTCTTGTTATCCCTGCTTACAGAAAGAGCCTTAAGGACGAGGGTGACAGCACTCTCGGTAATAAGTGCGGTACCTTTGTACAGATTCTCGTTATCATTGCACAGATTCTTATGGCTGTGGGTAATGTGGTGCCCGTATGATGAAAAAACTTTACTTTAACGGACATATTCACTCTATGGTGTCGGAGGATGACATTTTCTCTGTAATGGTCACCGAGGGTGAAAAGATAACCTACACGGGTGACGAAATCCCAAGCGGTACTTTCGACGAACAGGTTGACCTTCAGGGCAAGCACGTATACCCAACGATGACAGACTCACATCTGCACTTGCTTTATACTATCGTACTCTCTGCGGCAAACTTCAACATCTGCGAAATCACATCTGACGGTGTAAAGCCTGATAATATGGCTGATATCGGTGAAAGAGTAAAGACCTTCTGCAAGGCTAATCCTAAACAGAAAATCATCACCGCCAACGGATTTATCATCTCTGCAGTTGATGAAAAGAGACTGCCTACACGCTTTGAGCTTGAAGAGTGGTCAGATAATAGAGCTATGATTGTTTACAGTATTGACGGTCACAGCAGTGCTATTTCAACCAGATTGATGGAAATGCTGAAGCTCCCCACCGAGGACAGTGACGGTATCTTTTCGGGCGAAGCTCACGAGTTTATGCAAGGTAAGGTTACAACCCTTATCGCATCAAATGTCACCCCTGCAATTATCGCAAAGGGTATCGCCAACTTCTCAAATCTTTGCGCTTCCTACGGTATCAGCAGAGTATGTGCTATGGACGGAAACGAGGACGTGAAGAACGATATTCTCACTACGGCTCTTGCTTTTCTTGCAGAGCGTATGGATATTGATGTGAGACTTTTCCCTCAGTATATGGACTTTTCAAGACTTGATGCCTTTAAGAAAAAGCAAAAGACACTCCGTGCAGGCGGTTGCGGTGTATGGGAGCTTGACGGCTCCGTAGGCTCTCACAGTGCGGCATTTAATGAGCCATACAAGGACAGCGGCACGCATGGACACTGCTACTACGAAAAGGAAAAAATCAAAGATAAGGTCAGCGAGGCGCTCGACAAAGACATCCGTCTTTCCTGTCACGCCATCGGTGAGAGTGCCATTGATCAGATTATGGAAATCTACGGTGAACTTGAAGATTGCTTCCCCGAAAGCGGCGCTATGATGAGAATTGACCACTTTGAGTTCCCGTCAGAAAAGGCTGTAGAGCTTATCAGAAAGCTTCCTTTAGCAATTACTGTTCAGCCGGGTTTTTCCTGGATAGACAAGCATTTTCTTAAAAGCTACGAGCAGTTTTTGCCCGAAAGCATCATAAACAGACAGTTACCGCTTAAGGAGCTGATGAACAGCGATGTCTGTGTCTGCGGTTCAAGCGACTCTCCCGTTCAGTCTGTTAACCCCTATGAGCAGATGCTCGGTATGGTGGATTTCTACCTTCCCGAACAATCCATTACACCCTACGAGGCTCTCAAAACTTACACGGTTAACCCTGCAAGGATGCTCGGTGAGCTTAACACAGGTACGCTTCAAAAGGGCAACGATGCTGACTTTTTCGTCTGCGACAGAGATATTCTCTCCTGCAAGGGTACAGATATTACTCTTTGTAAGGCGGAGTATATGGTGGTCCGTGGTGAGAGGTATAAAGAAAAAAAGGGTACTGTCGTAGAGTTTCTTAAAATGCTCGTCACTAAACCGCACAAGATATAAATCCCTTCAGAAAGAAGACGGTGCTTATAATGAAAAGATTTACGGTAATACTGATATTGATAATTACGTGTACTGCTGTTCTTTACGGCTGTACATCGGGTGGTGAAAACAAAATGGAAAATTCATACGAGCAGATTACTCCTGCAAAGGCAAAGGAAATAATGGAAGAAGAAAACGGCTATGTTATTCTTGATGTTCGCACTCAGGAAGAATATGACGAGGCTCATATAGACGGTGCAATTCTCATACCCGACTATGAAATCGCCGCCAAGGCTGAAAGTATACTCAAAGATAAAAATCAGCTTATTCTCGTTTACTGCAGAAGCGGCAGACGAAGCAAAAGTGCCGCAAGTGAGCTTGTTAAGTTGGGATATACCAATGTTAAAGAATTCGGCGGAATAATTGACTGGCCTTACGAAACGGTCTAATGTGCATGTATAGAAAATGAAATTAACCTCCTTGGTTGTACTATGTGAACAAGTCCGTTAAAAACGGACAATAGAAAAAATAACCCTCCTATGGTAAAATGAATTATCATAGGAGGAATTTTTATGCCCAGAAGTTACAAACCGATACAGCAACACGAGAAAGAAATATTAAAAATGCGAGAGGAA
>JAZLAJ010000032.1:0-54810 GCA_045613145.1 Acutalibacteraceae bacterium | reverse complement strand
AAGCTGTCTGTCCTGCTTATCCTTTCTTACTACGACTACTGCTCTTTCGATGCCCTCTACCGACTGAAGGCTGCTTTCTATTTCTCCGAGCTCTATTCTCAGTCCTCGGATTTTTACCTGGAAGTCATTTCTTCCGCAGAACACGATATTTCCGTCTTCTCTAAGATATGCATTGTCTCCTGTTCTGTAGAGCTTGCCTTCTCCTAAGGGGTTATCGATGAATTTTTCTGCTGTAAGGTCGGGGTTATTGAGGTAGCCCTGACCAACATTCATTCCGGCTATGCAAAGCTCACCCGTCACTCCTACAGGTACAGGTCTGTTATGTCTGTCCACCACATACAGCTGTGTGTTGTATACAGGCTTACCGATGGGTATGGGGTCTGTATCTTCCGGTGTGCAATCGTAATAAGTTACGTCTACGGCACATTCGGTAGGTCCGTACAGATTGTGTACCGTCACTTTTTCGCAATCGTACATTCTGTAGAATCTCTGTATGAGATCTGCGGTCAGTGCTTCACCCGAAAGGAAAACATATCTCACTGTTTCAAATTTGTTTATCTCTTCCTTATGTGTTTCAAGATAATTTAAGAACAGCTCAAATACCGAAGGCACAAAATGAATATGTGTTACTCCGTTTCTCTCTGCCTCTTCGAGTATCTTTGCAAGAAGGAAGTGTTCTCCCGGCTTTGAGACTGCAAGAGAGCCTCCGCACATTCCCCACCAGAAAAGCTCCCATACGGATACGTCAAAGGTGTAGGGTGTTTTCTGAAGAATAACACTGTTTTCTCCGAGGGGATATTTGTCGTGCATCCACAGTATTCGGTTGACTGCAGATTTATGGCTGATTTTTGCTCCCTTAGGCGCTCCTGTAGAGCCTGAGGTGTAGATTACATAGGCTGTGTCATCAGCTTCTGCACACATTTCTGGAACATTATCTGAGGTAATACCCATCTGCTCCGTCATATTTATGCAAGGTATATTCTTTACCTTATCGGTGAATTTACCCTGTACTACTGCTGCAGCTGCTCCGCTGTTTCCGAGAATATATTCTATTCTTTCCTGCGGATAATCGGGATCTATGGGCAGATATGCATTACCGCCTCGGATAATACCGTAAATTGCACCGTACATTTCCGGTGAGCGCTCTGCGATTACTGCTATTACAGATTTTTTGTTTTCCGTTATCTTACGGATTTCGGCGTCAAGATTTTCCGAAATGCTCAGAAGCTCTCCGAAGGTAACATTTTTATCTGATGTTTTAATACATATTTTTTCTGCATTCTCTTTTGCTGTTTTTTCGAAGAGACTGTAAAGAGTGGAGTTTTCGGGCACATCATAGCTGTGTGCTGTGTCATTGAATTCATAAAGCACCTTTTGTTTTTCTTCTGCAGAAAGCATTTCAAGCTCAGTGATTTTTTTATCCGGGTGAGCAAGAGAATCTTCAATAATGGCTATTATCGAATTAAGCATCGTCTGAATCTCTTTTTCACTGAACAATGAGGTTCTGTAGCGGATTTTCAGCTTACGGTTTTCATCGTTAGTATTAAAAAAGTGAATTTCAGCAGGTAAGGAAACCGTATCGTTGTAGCATATTTCCATTCTGTAGGCTTCATTCGACTGAAGCTCTTCATAATCTGCCGTTATATCAAAAAGACGGTCATAGCCTTTATCTTTTATCAGCTCGATTATATCATACTGCGAAAACCTCTGGTGTCTGAAAAGATTCATCTGAGAGTTCTCAATTTTATTTGCGGTTTCAAAAAAAGTCTCTGATAAATCAAGATTAATTACAAGAGGGACTAAATTCATATAAAGCCCTATGGTATTAAGCTCAACCAAGGTTGTTCTGTTAAGTACGGGCACGCCTATAGTAAAATTATTCACATCGTATTTTTTGAAAAAATATGATGCATAGACCGTATTCATAAACGATCCCACGGAAACATCATTTGCTTCGCATGCTTTTTCTATTCTTTCATAAAGCTCCTCGGGAATTATACGCTCACTTTCAGCTGCTCTGTAGTCGAACTTTTCACTCGCCGAAGGAATAATCTGAGTAAGCGGATTATCTTTAAACTGTTCTGTCCAGAAATTACGGTCAGACAAATATCGCTTTGATTTTCTGTATCTGATATCTTTTTCTATATATTCGTTATAGCTTTCATACGCAATAGCATTCAGTTCATTTTTGACAAGATAGCTGTTAATCCTCTTCGCCATTACAAAGGCACTGTATCCGTCCACTACGATATGATGTGAATTGGCAAATATACCTGACGAAACAGGAGTACTGAAAACAATACAGGTTACAGGTCTTTCAAGTATGTTCGTCGGAGTTTTTGCAACCTCTTTTAAAGTCCTGATTGCTTCTTCTTCGGATGCAAAGTGCATATAAGGATATTCAGTGTATCTGAATTCGTCCTGAACCATCACAGGATCATCATTTTTTTCTTTTAACCTTACAAGAAGGCTTTCATTGTTCCTGACAAGTTCATTGAACGCATCATTGAGCTCTTTATAGCTGTAAACCCTCGGAAACACCTGGATTGCCCCTTGAGTCCATATAGTATCATCGAAATTTCTTGTATAAAAAATTTTCTGTGATGAGGTTAATTTATATTCCATTATTTTGCCTCCGAATACTGCTTACGCCATTTAAAACAGTTCTTAGATATAATAATACAAGTATAATTATATAACATACAGAGTTCCTGTGTCAAGAAAAATCTGTGATGTCCCGACGGCAAAAAATTGAAATCGTACACCTTGAAAAATATTATCTTATATGCTATAATAATTTTTATTATCAAGCGAGGTGAATGATAAAGTGAAAAGAACACCAAATATCTGGAGCAAGCATCACGGAGAAGGAAATTTCATAACGGAATATCCTGACCATTCGATGTTCGCTCATTTAAATAATGTGGCAAAGAAGCATCCTGATTTCACTGCGTTGGAATTTCAGGGAAAAAAGACAAGCTTTTCTGAAATGATAAGTCAGATAGAACTTATATCTAAAGCACTTCTTGCAAACGGAATAAAAAAAGGTGACTATGTATCTGTCGTAGCACCAAATACTCCCCAGGCTCTTAATATGATTTATGCGCTGAACCGTATCGGTGCTGTGGCAAATATGATACATCCTATGCTTTCTCCCGTAGAAACGAAAAGGCTTATCGAAAATGTCAACAGCGTGGCTGTACTGACCTTCGACATACTTTCAGAGAAATTCGCTGACATTTCCTGGGATGACGGACATAATCCGCTGATTATCGCAGCCCGTATCGTGGATGCCCTTCCCGCATATATCAAGCCTTTATACAAGTTAAAAAACAAAGCAAAGGCGGTTTTTAATCCGTCGCACAGAGTGATATCCTGGAAGGACTTCATAAAAAAAGCATCAGAATTGAAGGAGCCTCTTCCCGCCGACACAGGAAAGGGCGAAGATGTAGCCATCATTCTTTACAGCGGCGGCACAACAGGCCTTCCCAAGGGTGTTATGCTTCAGAATTTCGCCTTCAATGCTATAGCAGTTCAGTCCTCAGAAATCAAGCCCTATGACACCGAGGACACTGCAGGAAAAAAGGTACTTGCCCTGATGCCTGTATTCCACGGCTTCGGACTTGCTATGTGTATTCACGTTATGCTCTCCTTCGGCTGTCATCTCCTTCTCGTGCCGAAATTTGACTATGTCGCCTGTGCAAAGCTTATTTTTAAAAAGAAGATCAACTACATTTATGCAGTTCCGGCTTTGTTCTCAGCCTTGGTAAGAACAGAAGAAATCGAAAAAAATGACCTTTCTTTTATCGAAATGATCGCTACCGGCGGTGACAAATGCGACAGTAAGCTCATCGACAAAATGAATTCCTACCTCGAAAAGGGCAACTGTAAAGCACGCATTATGGACGCCTACGGTCTTACGGAAAGCGTCTCAGGTGTATGCATCAATCCCTTCTTCGCAATGAAAGAAGGAAGTATCGGCATTCCTTTCCCCGACAATAACTTTAAAATCGTCGCCTTAGGAACACAGGATGAGGTTCCCGTCGGAACAGACGGTGAGCTTTGCATAAACGGTCCTACTCTTATGAAAGGCTACTATAATAACGAAGAGGAAACGGCCCACGCTCTTCAGCTTCATAAGGACGGAAAAATATGGCTTCATACGGGTGACATCGGCTGTCTCGACGAAGAAGGATATTTCTTTTACCGTCAGAGAAGCTCACGTATGATTATTATGGCCGGTAACAACGTTTATCCCACACAGATAGAGAATGTAATCAATCAGTGTAACGACGTTATGACCTCCTGCGTTATCGGAGTCGAAAGCAAGGGTATGGGTCAGCGCATTGTAGCGGTAGTTCAGCCTGTCAGTATGCAGACAAATCTCGAAGAGCTCAGAAAAGAAATAATAGAAAACTGCAAGAAAAATGTAGCTGATTTCGCTATGCCCAAAGAGATTATTTTCAAGGAAGAGCTTCCCAAAACAGCAATGGGCAAGGTTAACTTCAGAGCCCTTGCAGATGAATACAGCAGTAAATGAGGTAAAAAATATGATTAACCGTCTCGAAAAAATTTTTACAGAAGTAACAGGAGTTACAGACATTGAATTCACCGAAAAAACCCGTCTTGACAAGGGTCTGAACATCTCTTCACTCGCGCTGATACAGTTAATCTGTGCAATAGAAGATGAGTTCGATATCGAAATTCCCAACTCAGCAATCAAAAAATTCAAAACCGTCAAGGATGTAAAAAAATTCATAGAAAAAAACACATAAAAATGACTGCCCGGCTCAATGTAAAGCACTGAACCGGGCAGATTTTTTCATCTGTAAGCACTATCAGTCACAGTTAAAAAAGCACCGTACAAGGCAGGCAGCAGATGTTACTGCAAGGAAAAAGAAAAATAAAAGCGCACCTGTGAGAACGGCACCGATTATACTCGTTGCCGCAAACTCAATGGCAAGCAGGACAATCGAAAGAAGGACTGTGCCGAGAATACCCGCAAGCAGTGCAGTAACTATGCTGCACAGACTTTCACAGCAGCTTCTGCGTAAAAGCGAAGCAGAAATAAGACTTACGGCAAGATATACCACCGCAATACCGAGAAGCACCCATAAAAAAGCAGGTGTGACGGTTATAGCTCCGGTTATTCTGAGAAAAGCTGTAATGATTCCGATTATAAGGCTCGATACCACTGCAAAAACAGTGCAACCCGGTCTGCAGCTTCCGCATGATGTTGACATAATAATTCACCTCCCACTTCATTCTATGCACAACCGATACAGTGGTGAAAGTGAGGATAGTGTCTGCTGTCCGTTCTTTTAGAAAACAAAACCCTGACGGAGTTTTTCTCTGTCAGGGTTATTTATGTAAGCTTCTGTTATTTTATCTCTCTTTTACCCGTACTGTTTCCTGCGGCATCTACAGTTTCGATGGTATAGACACTGTTAATGTCTCCGTTTTCGTCCGTAAAGGAATTTTCTTCCCAGCCGTAATACTTGTCTATTCTGGCAAGAAATTCTCCGTCCTTTTCGAGTCTGTAATAAGCGATACCCATATTGTCCTCAGCTTCATCCCAGCTAAGCTCCACACCGACTTCTTTCTGCGTTTTCACAGCATTTGCGGGATTTACGGGAGCTTCCGTCTCGAGAACATAGCCGTTTCCGATATAGTCATAATATGTATTGATAAATGCGGGATTTACATTCGAAGGGCTGTAGTAATGATTATAGGAGAATGTAATGATGTTTTCCGCATAGCCTGATGCGATTTCCATCTGACGCACGAAACGGTCAAGAGTAGCAGTAATGTTAGTTTTATGCTCAGTGATTTTCGGTGAAAGTACACCGCCGAGAGTTTCACTCGTTATCGCACCGTCAAAGTTTTCACAGTTTGCCCAGAGCTTTATATCAGCTTCACAGGTATCGACAGCAGCCTTATAAAGCTTCCATGTCATTTCGAGACTCTTTTCTCTCGTCCATCTGGCACCTACTGCATCCTGAGGAGCGAATATATCTCCGTCTCTGAAATTAACCTTATCAAAAAATCTCACATAGCTGCAAAGAGTAACTATAGGTCCCGTAGCAATATACTCAGAATAGAAGGGACTCATCAGAAGAGGCTTTGAAGCATCGACCTCATTGATTCGGTCAATTATATGGTTTATACCCTTTATTATGCCGCCGAGAGTAAACTGACAGAGGAATCCGTTACTGATTTCAGGAGTGTAATACCAACCGTAAAGGCTGTCCTTGTACTTTTCACCGTATTTGTTATAAATATCCTCCGTCATATCACCGGCTACACGGCAGACATCCTGATAAAGAGACCCCATACCGGCCTCGCTCCAGAAATCGTCAAACATCGAAAGTCCGACAAAAACCTTTATCCCGACATCCTGACATGCCTTAAGTGCCGGCTCAAGACAATCCCCCACAAAGGTTGCGTCCTTCAGTGCTTCGACATCCGAATCGTAATAAACCGTCCACTCTCCGCCGTCATTTTTGTAAGCTTTATCAGCCAGTGACTGGAGAACAAGATACTCTATTCCCGCTTTTTTCATATTTTCGGCTTCCTCTGCCCATCTTTCATCGTCCCAGCTGCAGGTCATCCAGGACTGGATAAAGGTTCCCGTAAATTCAGGATTACACTTTTTCTCCACGGGCTTTTCAGCCACAGGAAGCATCAGCATAACGAAAGCGATAACCGCAGAAATAATCTTGACTAAAGTAAACATAATTCATTCTCTCCTTTTTTCTTATTTATCTTATTAAAAATCAACACTCAAAGCTTTGCTCATTTTTTCATCAGCTTAAAAACGGCTCTGTCAATTCCGTAAAAAATAAAGCCTACACCCACAAAAACTGCACCGAGACCAAGCATCCATAAGCAGACTCCCCCTACCCCGTAGGTTTCTATGTTAAGAAAGAAATAAGGATAGATAAACGGTCCTGTGCCAAAATAATTAAGCACGGATGTATCAAATTTATAAAGTGCAGCATGGATAAAAATGAAAATCCCGTACAGTAAAGGAAAACTTACCGAAACAAAGGGATAACTGATTTTCACCTTTTTCTTCTCGTAAAAGAGAAGCCAGTCAGCGATGTACATTACAGGTAAAATCACATGAAAGGTTACACTGTTTATTTTGTAATTAAGTACGGGATCACGGGTAGACTCTCTCGCAATCACAAAATTAAACACAATGAAGGTCAGAAGTATAGACAGTACACCGATGAACTTAAGAAGCGGCAACACAGACACATAACTGTCCTCTTTCTTTTTCGCCGTCTGCCACAGCTCGGCAAACATAACAGCGATGCAGAAATAATTGCTTAAATTAGTAAACTGTATGTAGAAATCCCATCTCCACACCATATCAAAAAAGCCGAAACTCGCAATAATTCCTATTAAACCAATAGCACAGAAGGCTGACTGAAGCATAAGCTGTAAGGTTCTGTTTTTAGTCATAGCACATCAAAAATCCTTTCCTCATATAATTCACAGATCGATTATATCACTCACATAAAAACAAATCAACAGAAATATTTTCAGTTTCCTAAAGAGAAAACCAAGAGCGACAGAGCATATAACCGGAAGTGATGCCAAACAATTAACGTCGGAGACAATTCATCTGTGCGAGAAACTCACACAGGACCACTCATTTCAGAAGCTTCACCGTGTAGCCGTCAAAGTCATAGATATGTTCATCAGCTCTTACACTGCGCGGAGGATAGTCGGTTGTGATAATATGCGAACCGCAGCTGTCTGCATACCCGTATTCATCATCACTGAAATCAGGATAATTATCGGCACGGGTTCTTACCATAAGCTTCTTTTCGTCAACTGTTATGCGATTATTCCCGAGAGCAGTTTCGGAATCGTTATCGAGAATAAATGATGCATAAGATTTTTCAATATCCTCAAATCTCAGCACAGGGAACATAGCCTGAGAGGAAACCGAGGTATCAGCGTCTATATATTCCTGTGTAACATCACAGGGATGAAGAAGAACAATGATTTTTCCTGCAGCATCTTTAAGAGAAGGCCAGGAATCCGCTTTTCTCATCTGTTCAAAGCTATCGAATTCACCCTTGACCAATTCAGGTGTAAGCAATCTGTCACCGAGAACATCTCTGATTACTCCGTCAAGCTCCATGGCATACTCAACAGAAAAATCCTTCATATTATTCACGGAATCAACATTTTTCTTTGGTTCTATGAGCAGATAAACGGGTATATGCTTCGGGTTGTTATCAGACCATAGTGCTATTTCTTCGAGACCTTTTGCGAAATCATAAGCACTTGAAGCGTTATCCGTTATAGGATCATGGGTGACAATAAAGCTGACATCAGCACCGTCGTCAACGGTTTCAATGTCAATCTCAAGATTTCTTACACCCTTCTCGAGCTGCTCGGTATATGTATCCATTTCAAAATTTCTGTTTCCGCCTTTTTCACCCGAAGACAGTACACTGCGTACTTTTTCGAGAATGCGCTTCTGCGTTGTTGCCAGAGACTGGTAGCTGTTGTGGGTTCCGATAACGGCTATTTCATTTATTTTAACACCCTGCTCAAAGGCTTTTTCAATATCAAAATCTGCAAACCTCTGCTCGTCACAGGGAACATATGAGTCGGTGTAGTATTCTCCTTTAAGATATTCGAGACGTTCATTCTGATATTCGATGTTCTTATTAATCTGCAGAAATCCCGCTACGAGCATTGAGCCGTAAAGAATACCGTAACAGAGTGCAGGACACAGAATTACTGCAATACATACTTTTAACGCACATAATAATTTTTTGTTTTTCATATTTTTATCCTCCGATGTACTTGACGTTTTTTGTATATTACAGCCTCAGATAATGACAACGTAAGCAAGGTCACTTTTAATCATCAAAAAAATGAGCTTCTGTTTCGGCACAAAGATAGTGATATACCGGCAGATGAAGCTCCTGAACCTTAAATGTTTCAGTTTCAGGAACACATATACAGACATCGGCAAGCGCCTTAAGCTTACCGCCTGCAGAGCCTGTAAGACCTATAACCTTAAGACCGAGGGCCTTAGCTACCTTGACAGCGGCATAAATATTATTTGAATTACCTGAGGTGCTTATCGCAATCAAAACATCCTTTTCCGTTCCCAGCCCCATAAGAGCCTGAGCGTAAATCAGTTCAGCATCGGCATCATTGCAAAAGGCAGTATTAAGAGCCGTCATTGATGTCAGTGAAACAGCAGGCAAGCCACATTGAAGCTTTGAAATTATTTCGTCTTCCAGCCGGGGACACTTTGCTTTCATTTCTGCTCTTCTTACATCACTGACAGGTCTTTTTTTCAGAAAGCCTTTCATAAGCTCACCGACTATATGCTCACAGTCCGCACAGCTACCGCCGTTACCGCACAGAAGAATTTTTCCGCCGTTTTCATAACAGCTTATAATGATATCGGCTGTCCTGATAATATCTTCTCTAATTTCTGATAAGCAAGGATATCTTTTCAATAAATCGTTCAGCATAAAATCACTCCAATGCTATTGCTATCGAGGCATAATCCCCGATGCTTTCACCTAACCCCGCAGGCACAATTCTGCACACATCAGCAGAAGCAGGTAAAGACTCTTCTTCTATTATTCTTTTCGCATTTTCCCACAGCAAATGATGAGCACGGGCGAAAACACTTCCTATAACTATCGCCTGAGGATTCAGAATATCGATAAGAAGAGCTAAGCCTCTGCCCAGATATTCACCGCAGACTCTGTAAACTTCGAGAGCAGTTTCATCACCTTTATCAGCAGCCTCAGCTACGGTTCTGGCTGTTATGTCTGTCGGGTTCATATCTTTACTGAAATAGGCAGGATATTTACCCGACTGGATACACTCGAGAGCTTTCATATAACCGAGCTGAGCGATTCCGCCGCCGCTGCAAAAGCCTTCAAAAGAGCCTGCTTTACCGTAGCCTACAGGACCGAATTTGTCGAGGCGGATATGTCCTATCTCTCCTGCATTATCGTTAGTTCCGCCGTAAAGCTTTCCGTCGAGGATAAGACCTGCACCGAGACCTGTACCGAAGGTGAGAAAAACCATATTATCACATCCCTTACCCGCACCGAACTTCCATTCAGCCACGGCACAGGCATTGGCATCATTCTGTAGTTTCGGCTTTACACCGAAACGTTCTTCAAACTGTCGGACTATTTCTACATTATCCCAACCGGGAAGGTTTGGCGGACTCATAATAATTCCTCGCTTAGAATCGAGAGGGCCGCCGCAGGAAATGCCGATAGCATCAGGTCTTCTTTCCAGTAATTCATCAGCAATATCCATAAGCTTATTTATCATTTCTTCTGCGGAGATTTTCAGTTCAGTATCACATTTACACTTTTTCAGCAGTGTGATATTACCGTATGTGCTTTCAGCAGTTATCACTGCACACTTGGTGCCGCCAATGTCAATGCCTAAAATATACATAAGTAATCCTTTCTGCACGTCTGTCTTTGTTTTTTAATCTACGATGATATTTTATCATAAACAAAGGATTATTTCAACAAACAAGCTCCTAAAAAAACAAAAACACCCACTCTGAAAGTGGGCAAAAAAAATAATTACTCAGTATGCTGTGGTGGAGACGGAGAGGATCGAACTCTTGACCTCTTGAATGCCATTCAAGCGCTCTCCCAATGCACGCAAAAACGCACCCTAACTTTCAGCAGTTTATGGTGGGTATTGATAAGGTGGCTTGAAAGAGAAAAGGCTCCCCGTAGTTTATGGCTATGGGGAGCTTAAATACTATTCAATCTTCATATAATTTGTAAATTCTTACCTTATCATAAGGGTTATATACATACGCCCAAAAACTACCTGCTCCGACAGTCAAAATATAACCGTCTCGAATTTCTTTAGGGTTTCCCTTGAAATTTTGTTTTGCAATTATTTCAAAATCACTGTTAACAAAAAATAACGTTGAGTTTTCATTTGTTAATATGAAAATATCATCATTATAATAGTCAAAGGGATATAAATCTTGTGGAATTCTAAAGCTTTTAGAAGCAAATTTCTTCGGAGCATTTTTGTTAAAGTATACTCGTGAAGAATTATATGTAAAGGAGTCATTTCTTTCAACAGTTTGCTTAACGACCTTTATTTGTGAAAAATATTCCTCTGAAACAGGTAGAAGCTTTCCTTTTGCAAATTCAATCCACTGATAAATCCGTTCCTGTTCCATTTCATCATAATCCTTGTCAAAGCCAAAAAGATAAATATGAGGTTTATAAAAACCTTTTAAATTGTCAGAAAAATGAGCATGAAAAAGTTTACCGTCAGTTTCAAACACAAGTTCTTTTTTTATTGATGCGTTTTTTCCAGTAAGCTGTTTTTCAGATTTAATATACAATTGATAAAGGTTATCACCCTTTTCAACAAAAATTTGAGAATTTTTTAAACCTACACCTAAAAATTCTTCAAGTAAAGCTATCTGTTTATCAAAATCCTTACAAGCTAATATTGAAGATAATCTTCTTTTATTTCCTTCCCGATACCCCACCAAGGAAGGCAATTTGAAGATACCCTTATTCCCTCCCAAGCCATCATTGCAATACTTTACAACAGTTTTGCCATCAAGAAAAAAACACATATCAAACACTTCATCTGAATTGCAATAAAAATACAATACGGGTTTATTAAGCTTTTTCGACATCTTCCGAGCTTCATAGTAATCAATATCAGTCGTACAAGTCAACCAGTTGTCACTAAAACTTGAAAACCCGTCAACAGAAATACTTTCTTCAGTATAAATGTGAACACAATCAAATTTTCTCATATTTACACCACCTTTATTTTATTATACCATATACATTTGTAACATTCAATAAATTCATAAATACCCCCTAAAAACAAAAAAACACCCACTTTAAAAGTGGGCAAAAAATAATTGTTCGATGTACTGTGGTGGAGACGGAGAGGATCGAACTCTTGACCTCTTGAATGCCATTCAAGCGCTCTCCCAGCTGAGCTACGCCCCCATATGGGCGTACATCGAACAATTTATTTATTAAGTTTTTTCAGGGTGCGTTTCTGAGTGCCTCGGGCTCCCAGCTGAGCTATACCCCCATATATTCTGTTTTCTCTTTGTTGCTACGATATATTACCACAAAGTTTCTCTTTTGTCAATAGAAAAAAATCAAAGGCAGACATTTTTTTCTGTCTGCCCTCTCTCTTTTTTATGCAGTGAATTCTTCTGCTCTTTCCAGTGCTTCGTCGATGTGAGCACAGAAATTCTCTTCTCCCACTTTTTCATAAAAGCCTGCCTTTTTCATCGCTTCGAGAGGCTGTGTGTTTGCGTGGGAAATGATGAGGTGTACTCCCCTGTCTGCGCACTTTTTACGGAGTGTTTCCAGAGAGTTCATCGCTGTGGCATCAATAGCATTTACTGCTCTCATTCTTAAGATGAGACACTGTGTATAATCCTTGAGAGTTATATCTAAAATCTTGTCCGCCGCACCGAAGAACAAAGGACCGCTGATTTCGTAAACCCTTACCTTTTCAGGCACCTTCTTAAGGTCAAGACTTTCGGGATCGTCTGTGTATTTCCATGAGATAACCGCTGTCTCCTCACTCATTCTCTTGATAAAGAGGAGTACGGCTAAAATCATACCTACCTCAATAGCGATTACAAGGTCAAAAACAATAGTAAGAACAAAAGTGAGCACCATAACAGCAGTGTCGCTCTTCGGAGCAGTCTTTACCGTGCTGACAAACTTTTTCCATTCACTCATATTATATGCGACCATAAAGAGGATGGCGGCAATAGTAGGCATAGGAATCAGTCCCGCATAAGGCATAAGGAAAAGAAGAACGATAAGAAGAACTACAGCGTGAACCATACCTGCTATGGGTGTTCTGCCTCCGTTTTTGGCATTAGCGGCTGTACGGGCGATAGCACCTGTGGCGGGAATACCGCCGAAAAGAACAGATGCGATGTTACCTGCACCCTGTGCCACAAGCTCAGCATTGGAATTATGCTTTGAGTTTACCATACTGTCTGCTACCACACAGGAGAGAAGAGACTCTATGGCAGCGAGAATGGCTATGGTGAAAGCATCGGGAAGAAGAGCAGAAATTTTCTCAAACGAAAAGTCAACTGCACCGATAGTAAGCTTCGGAAGACCCGAAGGAATGGTGTAAAGCTCACCGATAGTAAAAACGCCCTCGTCAAGACCGGGAATGAGCTTTACCATAAGAGCACCAACTACAACTGCGATAAGTGACGGAGGTACTCTCTTTTCGAATTTAGGATAGATAATGAGTATGGCAAGACATACTGCACCGACTAAAAGAGCCTGAGGTGAGAAGGTGGAAATGGCTTCGATGTTTGCCTCGATTTTTTCGATGGTTTCGATAGGTCTTACACCCTCTGCATAAGTAAGTCCGAGGAAATCCTTAATCTGTCCTACTAAAATAGTCACAGCGATACCGGATGTAAAGCCTGTAGTGATAGTGTAAGGAATAAACTTAATGAGTGAACCTAATTTGAAAACACCCATCAGAATAAGGAAGATACCTGCCATAACCGTAGCGATAACCAGGCCGTCCATACCCTGTGTAGCAACTATACCTGCTACTACCGTGGCAAAAGCGGCTGTAGGTCCTGCTATCTGAATACGGCTGCCACCGAGGAAGGATACGGTGAAGCCCGCAAAAATAGCCGTATAGACACCGTTAGCGGGTTCTACTCCCGATGCAAGTGCAAGAGCAATAGAAAGCGGTAAGGCTATTACAGCAACGATTACACCTGCGATAATATCCTTAATCATCTGTTCCTTTGAATAATTTTTCATTACCGAAAAAAGCTTCGGCTTAAGATAAAAGCTTTTCATTTACGTCCCCTCTTTTATAATAAAAGATTTTTTAACAGAAGAATATTATCACAGAGAACTACGCTTTTCAAGGAATTTTTTAAAGTTCGGAAATATCTATCATTTTAGCGTATTTTAGAATAATTTTTTAGTGAAATTTAAGGTTTTCAGTTGATTATCGCCGTAGCCAGATTAAGATAAGTCGCAAAGGCAACCCATATAACATAGGGCACATTCAGCCACCCTGCCACAGGTTTAATTCTGTAAAACATAACTGTCATAACCGTAACTGCCGTTAAAAGCAGTATTATATCAGCAAAGCCTACCCACAGAAGCTCAAAGCGGAAGAAAAGTATGCTCCACAGAAAGTTAAAGACAGCCAGCTGAAGCCAATAAACAGTAAGTGCGTTTTTCTTTACATCCTTCGGTGCATCGGCTCTGCTGACGAGATAAGCCGAATATCCCATAAGAGCAAAAAGAACCGTCCATACCACAGGAAAAAGCCAGGACGGAGGTAATAAGGGCGGTTTCTCATATTTCAGAAAGAAATCGGAGAAATTACCTGCAATAAATGCCGAAAGACCTCCTATTCCCTCAGCGGTGAAAATATAAAACAGTATACCGTACAGCTTCTCTTTTTTCAAAAGATTCTCCCCTTTTAAGCTTTTTGGTAATATTTTATGAGAGAAGCAAGGGAGTTATACACAGAAAAACAGAGAACGGTTCGTCCGTCCTCTGTTGAATATTAAATTACATCAATAATGAGCTGCACCGCAGGCACATACAGGATTTAATCCGAACAGTTTCTGAATGATAAGAATGATTCTCCAGATGATACCCATAATGCCTGTTTTATGGCAATTACAGGTGCATTCAGAGCTGTCGTCGGTACCCATATCGCTGTTATAATGGATTTTTGTACCGATTTTATATGCAAGCAAATGCTTATACACACTACTCCATTCCTGTCTTGAGCCCTCATAATATATATCCTTAAGGCTATCAGAATATAAAGCTCCTTCGCCTATATATTCAATACTCTTCGGAAGACTTATGGATGTAAGGCTCAGGGCAGGATAAAAAGCAAAATCATCAATATTCTTAACCGTGCCGGGAATATTGATTTCCTCTAAGCCTGTATTATAGAAGCAGGAATAAGGGATATCTTCTACGCCCTCGGAAAGTGTAACTTTTTTCAGATTCACACAGTTTTCGAACATATATCTACCTAATTTTTTTGAATTGATTTTTGCTTCAGAAAGATTCTGACAGTCCTCAAATAAATATTCTCCCAAAACCACTTCATCGTTCAGCTCTATTTCTATTTTATCGAGATTCTGACAGCCTCTGAAAACACCGTAACCAAATTTCGTTACATTTTTAAGGTTAGGCACTTTTTCCAGACCGGATTTACTGAAAGCCTCGTAATTAATATATTTTATACTGTCAGGTAGATTTATTTCTTTAAGAGCAGTGCAACCTGAAAAGCTAGCATAATAATTATAATCCGGATCTTTCGCACCATAAGGCCCTTCATTATCCGCATAATCATCGTTATCAAAGCCCTTTCCGTCATAATATACTCCACCAATTGAAACTACACTGTCAGGAACTGATACGCTTTGCAGACTTGTACAATTCACAAATGAAGCATGCGGAATGGACTTGATTCCGTACGACAAAACAACACTTGTCAAGCCGGTACAGCCACTGAGACTATACTTTTTAACACTGCCGGGAAGAGTAATACTTTTGAGCTTTTCACAGCACAGCACTACCTCTTCTACCCCTTCGGGAAGAACAAGCCTTTCGATCGGAGCTGACCTGATTTCTACTCTTTTCACACCTTCAGGAAGAATAATTTCAGACAGCTTTTCACAGCCCAGTATAGTAACATCCGTTACATTTTCCATTGTTAAGTCAGTAAGCTCAGGACAGTTTTCAATCAGAACTTCAGGAACCGAACCTATATGAATCTTCGTAATATTTTCGCAAAAACTAACATGGCAATACTCTGAAGAAAAAGGAATACTAACGCTGACAAATTCATCACAAGAGTAGACAGATGCTCCACGCACAGATTCAAGTCCATCCCCAAAATCATAATATGAAGGACACACTATATGTTCTGAAACATCGTGCACTTTATAGAAATCATCCCATCCGCTATCACTAGCATATCCGTCGCAAGCTATAATAGAATGCCCGCTTGTTGCATACCATCCCGTTTCGTTTGCACAACCACAGTAAGCGCTTACTGAGCCTGAAAGACACAGTGCAAGGGTAAAAATCAATGCCAAAAGAGAAATAACTTTTTTCATATTTTTCATCCTTTCAAATTTTTTTGCGATGACTGTTAATCATCCGTTTTTTCTTAATCTGCACGGACTGTACCCATCCATACACACTAAAAGCAAAACCGCCCAAGCCCGCAATAAAGCGAACCTGAACGGTTAATTACCAAATATTAAATTACGCACGGAATTTATAGGATAGTTATACCCTGTCTGTCTGTCTGTCTGTCTGTCTGTCTGTCTGATAGATTGTCGCAAACTTCATAAGACTTGTCAACCCTTCCGTGATTTCTTCAGCTTCATTATATTAAAAAATGATAAAATAGTCAATAGCTTTAATAATTTATTTCAGTATCATACCGATAACATCTACCTGCATTCTGTCGGGAAGAGCGTTAAGAAGACGGAGAAGAGGGTTACGGTTGATGTTATAAATATATCTGGGTGTTTTCGACTCGAGAGCATCGAGAACCTTGTCTGCAATCACTTCAGGCTTGACATTTTTCGATTCCACACTGTCAACTATCTTTTTAAACCTTACCGCCATTGATTTGTAAAGCTCTGTTCTCTCTACAAATTTATCGATAGCAGTAGTGGAGATATTGAGAAGTCCTGTCTTGACCGCACCCGGACGGATGATACTTACGGGAATACCGAGAAGATTCGTTTCCATTCTCAGAGAGAAGGCGTACTTTTCGAGAGTTGTCTTGGTTATACCGTAAAGTCCGTTAAAGGGAAGCGGATCAAGCGGTGCCAGCTCACTGGAGGTGACAACAATTCTGCTGCCCTTATGCATTAAGGGGAAGAAGGTTTTATTGATGCGGTAAACACCGAAAACATTAATGTCGAAAATTCTGATGAATCTCTCCTCATCCATTTCGATAAGAGAGTCCATATCGTAAATACCCGCTGTATGTACTATGGCATCGAGTGAATCGGTTTCTTCCTTTAATTTTTCATAAACCGCCTTTACGGAATCCGTGTCGGTAACATCGCACTGAAAGAACTTGTCTGCCTTTACTGTGTCATCCTCACGGTAATCCATACCGTAAACCTTATAGCCTTTATCGGTAAGAAGTGAGCATATAGCCTTACCCATACCGCCTGAAGCACCTGTAACGAGAACCTTTTTCATTTTATTTTTCTCCTTTGTTATTTAGTCCGTTGAGAATATTTTAACTCAAACAAAGACCTTTGTCAATGAAAAAACGGAACCCTTTTCAGAGTCCCGCAAAATTCATTTTCAGATGTTTGCAAGAGCCTTGATTTCAGCTGCCTTGTCTGTCTTTTCCCACTGAACATCCAGGTCTTCTCTGCCCACGTGACCGTATGCGGCAAGCTGACGGTAAATGGGAGCACGAAGCTTAAGAGTGTCGATGATAGCTGCAGGACGAAGGTCAAACACCTTGTCAACGATAGCGCTGATTTCCTCGTCACTGATTTTACCTGTGCCGAAGGTGTCAACCATTACGGAAACAGGCTTAGCTACACCGATAGCGTAAGCGAGCTGAACCTCACACTTTGAGGCAAGACCTGCTGCTACAATGTTCTTAGCCACATATCTTGCGGCATAAGCAGCACTTCTGTCTACCTTAGTGGGGTCCTTACCTGAGAAAGCACCGCCACCGTGACGGGAATAACCGCCGTAGGTGTCAACGATAATCTTTCTGCCTGTAAGACCGCTGTCACCCTGAGGTCCGCCTGTAACGAAACGGCCTGTGGGGTTAACGAAAATCTTTGTATCATCGCACATAAGTTCTTCGGGGATGATGGGCTTGATTACGAGGTTTGTGATGTCTTCTCTTATCTGAGAAAGCTCGACGTCAGCACTGTGATGTGAAGAAACGACTACTGCCTTTACTGCTACAGGCTTGCCGTCCTCATATTCTACGGTTACCTGGCTCTTACCGTCGGCACGAAGATAAGGAAGAGTTCCGTTTTCTCTTACCTCGGTAAGTCTCTTTGCGAGCTTATGTGCAAGAGAAATGGGAAGAGGCATAAGCTCCTGAGTTTCATCACATGCAAAGCCGAACATCATACCCTGGTCACCTGCACCGTGGATATTATATTCGTCCTCTTCGCCGTCTTTTCTTTCGAGAGATTTATCGACACCCATAGCGATGTCGGGTGACTGCTCATCGAGTGCAACTAAAACTGCACATGCGTTACCGTCGAAGCCTTTATCACCGCTGTCATAACCGATGTCGCAGATTACCTTTCTTGCTATCTTCGCTACATCAGGCTTATAGGTGGAGCTGATTTCACCCATAACGAGAACCTGACCTGTTGTAACCGTGGTTTCACAGGCTACTCTTGCCATAGGGTCGTGTGCATAAATATCGTCTAAAACTGCGTCTGAAATCTGGTCACAGATTTTATCGGGATGTCCCTGTGTTACGGATTCGGATGTGAAAAGATGTTTTGCCATTATAAATTCCTTCTTTCTTTAAAATTCTATATAAATTACTGAAATTTCCCTGTTCAGGCTTTTTACGGAAAGATTTTCGTCGGACTCAAGGCGAAAGGCGAAGGCAATATGCGGATATTGTCAAGACTTTTAACGCAGAGCCGGCGGAAATATGCCGTAAAAAAAGCGGTCAGCATTAACCGACCGCAGATTAAACCTTATCTTCCGGTCATACCGCAGGATTTAGCACCTTGCATAATGCAGGTTGCCGAGCTTCAACGGGCCTGTTCCCTCAGCTGCTCTTAATAAGGAAATATTCAATTTACCGATGTAGTATATCAGTTAAAGTGTTTCTTGTCAAGATATGCGGAAAAAGTTTTTTTATTTCACATATTTTTTAAGTCTTTCGATAACCACACGGATGAGCGGATAGCTGATAACAGAAAGCATTACACCCTTTATTCCGTTTACTGCCGTAGCGCCCCACACGGCCGCCCATATTCCTGCTTCATCGAGGGTGATGCCGAGGAAATGCTTAAAGAAAAGCGGTGCGATAAGGTAGTTAGCGAAAAAGCCTACGACTAAAATGGTCACCGTACCTGCCACACAGGAAAGAATAATACCTTTAAGACCTTCACTCTTTTTCATTTTACGGTAAACGATACAGAAGGGAACCACATAAGCACAGCCGACAAGGAAATTCATCAGATTTCCGTAGCCCATCTGTGTACCTACACCCTTAACGATAAGCTCAATAAGATTTTTGATAAGCTCCACTACCACAGCAGAAACAGGTCCGAATAGAACACCTGAAACCATAGCCGGCACATCACTGAAATCAAGCTTCAGATGACCGAGAGACGGTATGACGGGAAACTCAAAAAGGAAAAGCACGAAGCTTACCGCTGAAAGCATACCGATTATGCAGAGCATATACACGGATTTAAGAGATTTTTTGTTTTCTTTCATAAAAATCACCCTTTAAAGAGATATTCTAAAACACTCCAAGAAAAAACGCCTACGGTAAAAATACCATAGGCGAAAAACACAGATAAATATGTTTTCTTCTTTCGTCCGGACTTTAACCGTCGGCTTCGGAATCACACCGAATCTGCCAAAGTATTCTCTGGCTCGTGGGCTAGGGTAAAGCACCCATTACCACCGGTGAGGAATTGCACCTCGCCCTGAAGATATTTTATGTAATTATTGTAGCACTGCAAAATAGGTTTGTCAAGGAAAAAATAACCGTACAGAAAAAATATCTTCTGTACGGTTATATAGTTTCAATTATTTCTTAAACAACTTCATAACTACTGTAACAAGTAAGTTAATCAAAGAACGGACAAAAGCAAAAATTCTGTTATGCTTCGGGCTGAGATCTTCATTCTCAGTTCTTTCCTCCCAATGCTCAGTATTACAGTTATCCTCTGTCATAGTAAACATAGTGTCGGTTTCATAATCATACACAAGGAAGCGTGAGTAAACAAGGCCGTCTCTCTCAGCACCTGCAACTATCTGTTCGTCAGCTGTGATTACATCGTAAAGAAGCTTACGCTCGAAGGCGGTATATTCTGAATGGCTGGCATTTTTTATAATCCAGGTGGATTCGGGATAAAGACAGGTAGACACGTCAACCTTCTTATCGGGAGAAATATAATCTCCCTTGCCTTCAGCAACACGCTGTGCTACGTGTTCATCCGAAAGAGTGTCAAATATTTTCGAGGTAGTAGCACCGAAGGATGCATTCTTAAGAGAAACAAACTGGTCAGCTATTATATCATTTGACTGACAGACAGGAAGAATCTGGAAGCCGTACTTTGCTACAGCACCGAAATTAACACCGTTTTCACCTATACTCTTGATAGTCTTTACGTAGTTCTTACGGACTACTGTGTTATAGTTTTCGATTTTCTCAATAAGACCTGCATATTTTTCTCTCTTTTCACTGCCGTCCTCACCGAATACATAAAGCATAGCCTCATCATAGTCATCTGCAGTAACGGCTGCCCAGTATGTAGGCCATGTGAAGAAGGTGGAAAGAGCAAGAGCAGATGTAACGCCCTTTACAAGCTTTGCATAAAGAGTTTCCTTTACACCTTTCTCGAGACCGTCAATAATTCCCGATGCAGCCAGAAGGTCGACGCTTGCAGTAATGAGCTCATCAATGCTGAACTGACCGACGTAGTCTGAGTCGATAAGAGTTCTGTTAATTGCATCACCGTCGATGTCGAACTTACCGCTGATTGCTTCACTGAGAGCTTCAGATCCGCCGGCAACGCTTCCCGTAAAGCCTACGCCGTGCAGACTTTCAGTACCGTATTTGGTGATATATGCCGTGGTAATGATAGTACCGAGACAGCTGGCCATAATGGAAACCTTTTTACAGCCTGTAATATCCTTTACCTTCTCAATATGAGCATGAAGTAAATCAGCAGTGTAAAGAGGATCGAGTCTCCAGTCGTACCAGAAACGGTAGTCATTAATCGCATAATAGCCCTTACCGATTTTGGCATCCTTAGAAAGTGCAGTTGCCATTTCATCCTTACGCGCCTGAGAAATACCGGTACCGTTAACGGGATTACCGTTTTCATCGAGACGGGAGTCATCGAAAAGCTCAGAAATCTCTCTCTGAAGATTTTCATAATACGGGTCCCAGTTATCTGTAAGTAAACCGTCTACCAGGAAAGGAAAAAGCAGATTTGCCAATGAGCCTGCTATATCGCTTTCCTCTCCCTCTCCCTTTTCAGGGATATAAAAAGTTCTGAGATGGAAGATTTTCTCCTGATTCTCATCGTAGAGAGGCTCAGCATCACCCAGTATGCGGATAACGGGAACCTTACTGCGACTCTGGTTAACCTTAATGCTTCCGTCGGCATTTCCGATGTCGCCCGCTGCAGAAACAGCCGCTGAACAGACACTGAACAGCATCAGTACAGCAAGAAAAACTGAAATAATTTTTTTCATAGTATTTACCTCCTTTTATATACTAAAATAATATAGGTTTTTCCGTTTTTTGTCAATAGATAAGGTTATTAAAAAAAATAACGGCATAACAAAGCTGCTATGCCGTTATATATCATACTCTGGTTTCAATAACCGTAACTGCACCTAAAATCTCTACCTCACCGAGTCCTGCAGGAATAAACACACTTTCACCCTTATAGAGAGTCACACAGCTGTCACCGTGCATTATAACACCGTTGCCCTCGAGTGCCACAAGAGAAACGAAGGAGCTTTCGTCAGCAGTTATCACTGCCTTTTCTTCGATGTCAAGTCTTTTTACGGTGAAAAGCTCACAGGAACAGAGAAGTGTTTCACTGTAGCCGTCCTTCTTCTCTGTCTCGCCCTGAGGCTTACCGTCTGCGGGAATGGCCTTTGTGCTTGTAACATCAATAGCCTTTTCGATATGAAGCTCACGGGGCTTACCGTTCTGAAGTCTGCCGTAGTCATAAACACGGTAGGTGGTATTCGAATTCTGCTGTACCTCAGCTAAAAGAATACCCTTACAGATAGCGTGAAGAGTACCTGCTTCGATGAAGAAGATGTCTCCCTTTTTAACCTTTACTCTGTTCACATAATCGAGAAGGGTGTTTTCTTCGATGCTCTTTCTGAACTCCTCGCTTGTGACATCCTTTCTGAAGCCGTAAATAATTTCGGCATCATCATCGCAGTCCACGATATACCAGGCTTCAGTCTTGCCGAATTCACCCTCCACACGCTGTGCGTATTCATCATCGGGGTGCACCTGAACGGAAAGATTATCCTTGGCATCGATTAATTTTATAAGAATAGGGAAATCGGAAAAGCGTTCACAATTTTTTCCGAGCCATCCCTTGCCCTCATTTTTAAGGACGTCAGAAAGGGTTCTGCCCCTGAAATCACCGTTTTCGACGATGCTCTCCCCTGCCTCGTGACAGGAAAGCACCCACGCCTCTGCCTGTCTGTCAGCAAAGGAAACGATGTCATATTCTCTCGAAAGTCTCGTTCCGCCCCAGATGTAGTCCTTGACGGCGGGTGTAAGCTTTAAAATTTTCATATTATCACTCTCCTGAATCATATCATATATTATATAGTTTTAATCAAAAAAATGCAAGGAGATTTTTTATGAACAGCCAGACAAATCTTATGGTTATCTGCCTCATTATCTCAGCGGTGATTATGGTGAGCGTTTTCGTAAAATCCCGTCACTTTTTCCGTTGTCTTTTTCTGTCCTCCCTTTCGGGTATAGGCTCCCTTTTTGCCGTAAACATCTTAAGTCAGATGACCGGCATCGCCCTCGGCATAAATGCCGTAACACTTTCTGTCAGTGCCTTAGGAGGTATTCCCTCGGTAATAGCTATGCTGACAGCGAGATTTCTTATGCTGAGATAGTCTTCTCTATTCCCGCTGCTATAGCCTGTCCGAAAAGCTGATGGGTAGATGACTGAATCAGCTTGTAGCACTCTGCATCATTGGTTACATAGCCCGTCTCGATAAGCACTGAGGGACAGTCCTCCATCCTCGTCACAAAGAAGGGGTAATATCTTGCCCCGTCGGAAAGGTCGTCATAAAGCTCCTGCTGTCCGTAGTAGAGATTATTTTTGAACACCTTTATCATTTCACTGTAAATATTACTTGCAAGCGGCTGTGAGAAGCCCTTGTAATAATAAACGGCAGTGCCTATGGCCTTTTTGTTCTCAGAGGCGTTGGAATGGATGCTGACGAAAAGATCAGGTTCAGCATTCTGTGCGATGCTCCTTCTTTCGTCAAGAGATAAGGTTTCGTTACCCTGTCTCGTCAGATAAACCGTGGCACCCTTTGCTCTGAGTGCATCTCTGACAGCATAAGCCACAGCGAGGTTAATGTCACTTTCGTGAACCTGATCACCGATACCCAATGCACCGGGATCGTCTCCGCCGTGACCGGGGTCGAGAAGAATTACTGCACCCTGCAGGGTCTGAGGGTTATTGTGTATTTTTATGACCATATAACCGTCTGCGTCATATTCCACGGAGGTTCCGTAATATTTGCCAGATGAAAGAGGCATATAAAGAGTGGCCCTGTTTTCATTCTGAGAAACACTCCAGGAAGCAGATGAAACAATATTACTGCCACGTGTGTCCACATTACCCGTCACCGATGCCGTATGATAAAAGTCAATCTGTATATAATTTGCATCAAAGGAATTAATGTTATATTTCGCTCCGTGTCCCGAATAATAATTCTGAGGTGTGTGAGTGATAGCATAAGGAATTCTCCAGTCGGTTTTCAGACGTACTGTGAGAGTTCCGTTTTCGGCAGATGAGGATACCACGGAAAGACTGTTATTAGCCACAGCGGCATTAGTCAGCTGAACATCCTCGCATTTAACCTTTCTTCCCGAAGCCAGCTCATAAAAATAAACTGTTTCGTTTTCGTCACTGTTAAAAGCACTGCTTTTCGCCGTAACATAATCCATAGTTCCCTGAACGAGAGCAGAATAAGACGGCACATAAGTGTCATCGTTATAAACCAGCGGTCTCGTATCCGCATAAGGCACAGTGACCGTACACATCACATTTCCCGTCACAGACTCATAAACAGGATTATAGGGAGCTGTGGTGGGAGGTGTGTAAGGCTGTGTGGTGAAGGGAACCGTATATTCGTATTTGTCATTTATCAGCTCCTGCACATAATTTCCGAGCTGAACAGCAGTGGTAGTTTCCTTTTCCTTTGTGGGAGCGACAGGAAGAGTGGTCATCTCTTCTCCGCAGTAAATCATAGCGCCCTTTTCCTGAACCGTTCTTTCACCGACTGCTCCGATTACGGTAATCATACCGAGGGATTCCACCTGTTCACGGCTTTTCGGCATTTTTATTTTAGAGGTAAATGCCGCATAGCCTGTTTCTGCACCTTCTTCACACTTTGCCTTGTATTCCTTTGTGCCGAGCTTTACGGTAATATCCGCACCGCTGTAAGCGATGACTGTTACGGTGACCACTTCACCCGGCTGTACAGTGAGACTTTCTCCCGGCATTACTGCCCGTATAATCTCACCGCTGAAATTCATCTTAATTCTGTATTTTACCGTCTCACCTCTCTGACTGACGGTAAATTCATTTTCACCTTCACTGAGATTGAAGGTGATTTTTTTACTGCCCTTTTCACCCAGGTCGATTTCCTCACCGTTAATATAGCAAGGGTAAAGATTCGAACCGCATATTTCAATATCTGTACTGAAAAGCTCCGTTTCTTTAAGCGAACCGTCATAGCCCGTAACGGAAAGCTCCCTGAATGCTATATCGGGAACGATGCCCTTGGAAAAATACTCCTTAACCGCAGAAAAGGCACCCTCCGTATCCTTTTTAACATCCTTGAATGAGGAAAAAGCAATAACAGCCAGACTTTCACAGCTTCTCAGCTCATAGGCAGCCTTCAACGGAAATCCCGATGATTTTTTATTCACATTAACATCCACCGTACAGTAAAAGCTGCTGTCGGAAAGCTTAAGTGTCTTATCCCAGAGAGAAAGTGACGCAAGATCAGATTTTTCATCAATAACAGTACAGACACCGTCCACTATCTTTTTATTCAGCTTGGAAATATCGTAATCAAAAGAAAGATAAACGAGGATTTTCACATCCTTACTGTGCTTTCTTATTTCTCTGACAGACTGCGAGAGAAGAAAATTAAATCTCTCAGGACTCATTTTCTTATCGTTTCGAAGAATAATACCGTCACACAGAGATGAGATTTCACTGAAAGCCTTTTCATCGGAGCCGGTGTGCATTTCGAGAAAGACTTTTTTCCCCTTTTCCTTTAAAAGTCCTGATATATTCTTCACTTCAGAAAGGCTGTCCGAAAAGGAAAGCTCACTCTCTGCTGAGGAAAAATATTCACTTCTGATAAATACCGTGTCAAACACAGATTTTTCAAGGTTTCTTACCGTTTTTTCCAGCTTTTCGCTGTCTTTGGCGAAGTCTGTATCCACATTTTCTACAAGCCATACAGCCTTTTCCTTTTCGGGGAATTTCACATAGCCCTGACTTATGAGATACTCGTCTACTCCGTCTGCGACATTACTTCCGATAAAAACATCCTCGACGAAATTTTTATTTGAAAGATGCACCATAACTGCGCAGATAATCAAAGCAATACTGACACAGATACAGGAAACAATTAGCTTAATCTTTTTCATTTCTGACCGTCCGCAAAATAATTTTTACTCATTTTATCACATTAACCTTTAATATACCATAGTTTTAAGATTATTTAACTCTTCTGCAAAAGTTTTTTCATCAAAATCAATGTAGCTTCCGCTGTAAAGAGCATATCCGTAGCATTTTTTATCCCTCAGCATTTTAACCTGACGGGCGAGGATATCACTGCTGTTTATCCATTCGTTTTTACCCGAAAGGGCATAGGTATCCTCCTTGCCTGCCTTGTAAAGGGCAAGACCTACGGTAAGCTTAACCCTGCTGCCGGCACACAGTGCCATCCAGTCCTCAAGACAGCGTGTAAAGGGAAGCTTTTCATTTTCGAAGCCGAAATAAATCTGCGGTATAATCATATCGCAGTAGCCCTCTTCTCTGCACCACAGATAAACATCGGCATAGCTTTCGTTATAGCATTTACCGATGTCACCGGCGGGACTTACGGAAAAGATTTTTTCCTGACCGAAGCTTTTCACTGTAGAATAAAGAGCAGAAAGGAGAGTACTCACATTCTCTCTTCTCCAGTCAGCAAGACTCAGCTTACCTCCCAGAGAGGTATAAACACTGTACTGACGTGAATCAAAGTCTCCGCAGTTTCCGAAATAGAAATAGTCATCAATATGTATTCCCTTTATTTCATATTTTTCTAAAAGCTCTCTCGCTCCGTCGGTAATAAGCTTTCTCACCTTTTCCGAAGCGGGGTTAAAATAGATTCCGCTTTCCGTTACGGCTACATCTTCGTTTATCCCTTCCCTGTACATCTGCCGTGCAGGATTTTTTTCAGAAAGAGACGTTATGTCCTTACCGTTGCTTACTCTGTAAGGATTAATCCATGCGTGAACGGAAAGGCCCTTCATTTTCGCTCTTTCGACGATTACACCGAAAACATCGAAGGGCATAGCTCCGCCCTGCTCTGAGGCAGCATAGACACTCGACGGAAAAACATCCGAAGGATAAAAAGCGTCGGCAAAGGGTCTTACCTGAACGAAAACATCGGTAATATCCGCTTTTTTCATATTGTCGAATATGCCGTCAATATATACCGTATAGCTTTCCTTCGTATTTCTTCCGCTGATAAGAGAAAGCTCAATGTAGCTGAGCCAGGAAGCAGTAAAAAGAGAAGAATTCTGCTGACTCTCCGTCTGCTGAACAGAGACAGCCTGTGTGGGTGAAGAGACGAAATTTTCCGCCCTCAGCTTTTCTGTGGTTTCCGAAGGCTGTTCGGTAGGCTGTGTCTGCAACGCTGTTTCGCTGACATAAGGACTCAGGTTCTCATTATTTCCGCAGGCGCAGAAAAGAAACATTATAAGAGAAAAAATCAGTACAAATCTTTTCATAAAATACACTTCCTCTTGACATAAGACTAAAAACAAACTAAAATATAGTCACACTCTTTTTAGGAGGAACTACTATGGCTATCAAAAATTACAATAAAATTTCTGCTCTGGACGGCGGCAACACAAACAATGTCACCTGCCCAGCCTGTAAAGAGACCGTTTCTATGAGACTCTTCTCTACAAAGGATACCACACTTGTGGCAAAAATCAAGGGCGAAGATAAAAATATTTACATTTCCGTGTGTCCGAACTGTGCTTCAGTATTTTCCGTTAACACAAATTATCTTAAAGAAAAGGCAAACGGCACCTATGTTACCCTTACGGAAAGTGACCTTAAGCTCATAAGAGATAACAATGGATAAGCTATACACAGCGGCTCTTATTTATCTTGCCGTAATTTCTTTCGTTACATTTATTATCACTGCTCTGGATAAAATCTTCGCCAAAAAGAAAATGCGCCGTGTTTCCGAAGCGACTCTGCTTTCACTCGCCCTTTTCGGCGGTGCTTTAAGTGAGTATATTACAATGAAGCTCATAAGACATAAAACTCTTCACAAAAAGTTTATGGTGGGACTTCCCGTAATCATCTTTCTTCAGCTGTTATGCACGGGTGCCGCAGTATATTTTATGTTTTTCAAATAAGCAAAGGCTGTTCACAAAATAAGTGCACAGCCTTTATTTTTATACGCAGGGAACCATAAGCATAAGCTCTTTATCTGTTTTGTCACCCTTTATGCCGTTTTCACTTTTTATCTGCTCTTCGGTAGTATTATAATGCTTGGCTATATCCCATATACTTTCACCCTTATGAGCATAACAGATACAAAGAGCAGGATATTTCTCCTCTTTCTCTTTTTCGCTCTGCCGTATATCCGATAAAAATCTCTTTTCACTGCATACCGATGCATAGCAGTTAAGTAAAACCGTACCCTTTATTCTCACCCTTCCGCCGCCTTCCTTAACCCAGCTCAGAGAGGTAACGGTAATGTCACAGTCACAGCTGACCTTATCCCCCTTTTCCTTAAGAGGTACATCCACCTTCGCAGAAAGATTCTTTTCCCCATAACGGTAATTTCCGTTACTGTCGGTATATATTCCGTGAAGCAGAAAATCACATTCTCCCTCTGCTCCCTTTTCCTTTCCCGACATTCTGCACTCATCTGCACTGCACCACATATCCTTTATGTCACCGATTTCTCCGTCGGAAAAGTCAACTGCTTCTTCAAAGGGAATCTCCTTCTCCCCGTTAAAGGCGCACAGGTAAAATTCCGCGGTTTTATAATCCTCTTCAATCTCATATTTCGTCGAATAGCAGTCCCTGATAAGCTCTGTTTCCTTATCCTGTCTGCATCTTACCAGAGCACTCACACGTGCAGCAAATTCCAGAAGACGGCATCTTCCTGCAGAATCGTTCTTCGCAGAAACCGTAAACTGCGACGGATAAAGAGAAAGCTGAACATCGCTTTTATCCGTGACGCCGCCTACACCTAAAATCTGACTTATGGGCATAGAGTGACAGATTTTTACGATGCTGTTATTTTCACTGTCGGTATAGAGTATCTCACAGCACAGCTCACCCTTTATAAGAAGCTTATCAGCCACTGCCTTTTTCGATTCGAGCTTAACTCTGCAGTCACTTCTGAGAATTTTACCGATGTCCTCTCTGTCCTTATCGAGAGCTACCGTTTCACTTAAATCGAAGGTCTTTTCTGTCTGACATATCAGCTCGGAAACGGTCTTTTTTTCTTTTTTACACTGCATATCGGGAGAATCTATACTGCTGGGAAACTCCTTTTTATTCTCACGGTAAACATAAACAGATACACCGATATTTCCGCTGACACTTATTCTGCGCTGACTCAGGGCACGGCAGTTTATGTAGTCAGTCTTCGTCACTGCTTTTATCATCGGATTTTCCGGCATATCCTTCACACGGGTACTGCATGAAAGCGCATCCGTATGCTCGAAGCAGTCAATTTTTTCATTATCTCCCACATAAATGAGCCGTGTTACCACCGTACCCGAAAGACTTACATTCTCACCGCTGACGGACACATTGGAAATTCCCGCCTTAACCGTACATTTAAGTATCTTTTTTATATCCGAACAGTAGTCCGGCAGATTAACTTCGAGGCTTACCCCCTGCTCACATTTGGTTCGGGTAAAAAGCTCACTGAATGAAAAGGTATCTTTTTTTATTTCCATAGGCATAAATCACATCTCCTGACATTTATTTCTGTAAGAAATATATTCTCAGAAAGATGAATTTATGACACAAATAAGCCGTCGGACTTTATGCCGACGGCTTATGGTTTTTATTCTGCCGAGACTGTTTCTCTCTGACCTATCCACATATTTTCGAATTTCTGACCTGAAATGCTTTCGAGAGCCGCCTTTTCCTCGTCGGTAATCTCTACGAAGCCCTTTTCTTTCTTTTCCTTGATTTTAGCCTTGATGAAATCGAGCTTATCCTTAGTAAGATCATATCTCATAATGGAGAGGAAGGAAAGGAAGAGGAATAACATCGGAATAAGGGTGAAGCAGATAGCCACACCGTTAACTGCTCTTTCGGTCTGCATAGCTGCATCAAGCTGGGTATCATATCCGAACCAGCGGAGAATGTTACCTACGCCGAAGCCTGCAAAGCCGCTTACGAACTTTTTGGTAAAGGTGGAGAAGGTTGAGATAACGCCCTCTCGTCTCTGTCCGGTAATGAGCTCGTCAACGTCTGTTACATCGGGGAAGATATTATTCTGAACACTCGCCATACCTGCGAGACCGAGACCGTACATAAACTCTACGATGAACATTATGAGCATATTACCGCTGTTTCTGCCGAACCAGGCAAGTCCGAGAGCCGAAACGGCAACAGGCATAAATACCTTGGCGGGAAGCTGCTTATTTTTCTTGATAGAGAGCATATACGCAGGGAAAAATCCGAGAGCTTCACCGATACCCTGAAGCATAATTATCATATTGTAGTCCTTTTCCTGATGGTAAACCGTCTCGAGGAAATAGTACATACACTGTGAAACGAAGGATGAGCCTAAAAGCATAATGAAGCCGAAAAGGAAATACTGACGGAAAACTCTGTTTCTGATAACATCCTTATACTGACCTAAAAATTCGTGAAGATCAAGCTTTTCATTAACCTGGTCAGCAGAGCTTTCCTCGTGTGTACCCTTATAGGTAAAGATAAGGGGAATACTCGTCCACAGACACAGAATAACAGACATCAGAGTGAATCTTCCTCTGTGCTCGGGGCCGAATGAAGGAGTAACAAACAGACCGTTGATACCGCCTAAAACAAAGGCGGCTACGAAGAAGGACGAATAGGAAGCCACAGCATCCATAATAGTCTTGACTCCGTTAAACTGTGTTCGCAGATGATAGGTCGGTGCGATGCCCGGAAGCATAGCCGTGTGAGGTACCATAATCATCGTGCTGACGGTTTTATAGAACATATAAGCGAATATGTAGTAAAGCATAACCTTATTACTCTGCGGACCTGCCGAGGCAGAAAGACCAAAGGAGTTCCACATCAGAAGAAAGGCGAGCATAGCGGGAAGGACACCGAATTTCAGATAAGGTCTGTGTCTTCCGTCCTTATGTTTGGTTCTGTCGGTAATGATACCCATAATAGGGTCGGTTATCGCATCGCATATACACGAGCAAAGAAGCACCGTAGCGTACTGGTCAGCCTGTAAGCCCTCTACCTTAGTAAGGAAGGGTAGCAGGAAGTTACCCATAACATAGGGTCCGCCTCCCGAAAAGAAGATAGCTGAATTATATGCAACCATCGGCTTGAGCTTCGTTCCCGGCTCTACTCCGATGAGCTTTTTAACCTTGCCGACGAAGGTGTTCTGCTGAGTAAGCGGTGTTTTTTCCTTTTCCATTTTATTTTTCCTCCTCTATTAAATATCCGCAGATAAAATCTGACTTATGCGGTAACAGCTCTTTCCTCGACGGATAGATATACGGGTAGTCACGGTTATTATAACGGTTGTAGATTTTTATTTTATACCCTTCCTTCTGCACTGCTACGGTATGAAGTCCTTTAAAAGGCTTATGGGGACACCAGAAGGAAAGGACAGCGACCTTCACATCATCGAGACTGTCGAAAAAATCGTCGTATCTCATTGTCATTCTGCACTTTATCCCTCTTCTCTTATAAAAAGAGCCGAGAAGCAAAGGATTAGAACCGAAAAGTCCCGACAAAGCCTGACAGTAGGGATACATTTCGAGACACACCTCTCTGAGTGAGGAGCTTTCCCCTCTTAAGACCATACTGTTATGAAGCGCTATCATTTCACAGCCGTTATAAGACATCGGGAAAAAGCCGTACTTCATTTTTGCGACCTCTCCGCAACCCTGACCGTTGATTACCTCATTATCAGGCAACGGAACGGTAAGGTTATGTCTGTAATTATATTTCTGCAGCACATCCGTCACTACCTTTCTTTCAGTACATTCTAACACATATCTTTCACTTTTACAACCGCTTTAAAGTAATAATAAAAATACCGGGTGAAGCACCCGGTAAAATTTATTCTTTTAATCAGAAGCCGTAGTAGCTTACAATGTAAGAGGCTGCTTCAATTCTTCTGATGGGGTTCTGCATGCTTAAGATGTTCTGTGAAATAATTCTGAAGAACACGGATACAGCTTTTACAAAGCCCATAATATTAAAGCCGTCTGCCTGTGAGAATCTGTAAAGAGTCTGTGCGAAAGTAAGTCTCGATATTTCTTCATCGGGAGAGAAGCTTCCGTTTTCATCTGCTGTGAGAATACCCTTTCCGGCACACCATACAGCACCTGCAGAAGCAGTGTCATTAAGAGAGCCTTCCACTGCCGGAGCGCCTGACACATTGTAAAGCACATCAGCGAGCTGACCCTTGGTAAGAGCTGCATCGGGAGCAAACTCTGTTTCAGAAACGCCCTTCATACAGCCTCTGGCATAAAGCTTCTGTGCTACGTTATATTCCTTGGTGCCTGCTTTGATGTCAGTGTAAGGGAATGATGCATCGGGAAGAGCCTCGAGAACCATATCGGCGATATGTCTGTGACCTGCATAGCTGGGATGCTGTCTTTCACAGAGTGTTCCCACGGGATCAACAAATATGTAACCGTATTTTTCAGCGCCCTTACGCATAGGCTCATTTGCAAGATTTACAATCTGCTGTGCAATATCCATACCTTCGATATCAACACTGGGAAGCTTGCCTGTTCCCTCCACATCCTTCATTGTTTCATCCTGTAAGGATGTATCAAACATACCGATAACCACAAGTGTAACATCAGGATTGAGAGCGTAAATATCTTCAATCATTATGTTCCAGTTAGCTACGTAATTTTTAACGCCTTCGTCGAGAGCCTTGGGAAGAATCGGAATAAGCTCGGGAAGACAGCCTGTGAAATCTGCGAAATCGATAAGTGCAGTTATGGTTTCAAGAGTGAAAATCTCTGTGCTTTCGAGATAGGGACGGGCAAGCTCGACAAAGTTTTCAGTACCCGAAATCTCCTCCATAGCTCTTTCTACGTACCAGCCCACATAAGATCCCCAGTCATTACCGCCTACATTAAGAGTGATAAGATCTGCCTCGGAAACTGCCTTACGAAGAGCAGGAATGGCAGCATCGACATCTTCCTTGTCTACTGAATAGAACAGGAATTCGTCGCCCTCATAGTCATCCTCAAAAACGTATCTCATTTCAACTGTTCTGAAGGCAATAGCTGCATAAGGATTATAGACAGCACCCAGATCATCGGCAAGAAATGCACCGTATGAGCCTTCGACACGCTTAAAGAAGGTGTCTTTATGTACGATATCACTCCAGCCGCTGGCTACACTGTCACCTAAAAGCACATAAGAGCCGTAGTCAAAATGCTCCTTGCCGTTAATATTGACTGCACCTGCAGAAAAGCTTCCGCACACAAAGAGAACAGCAAGTATAACCGCAAAAGATTTTTTAAATAACTTTTTCATATACAATACCTCCGTATAAGAATACACAATAAATCTATTATAATTTATCACACATTGTATCCTTTTTTAAGATAAATTTATTAACTTTTTGTTAACAGAAGCTCTTTTTTTATAAAAATCATCTTTCATTATGTTAAAATTCAAGAAAAACAGACAGGAAGCGATAGATATGGAAAATGTAGTTCAGGTAGTTGCGGCTCTGATATGGAAGAATAATAAGTTTATGATCTGTCAGCGCCCCGCCAATAAAACCAGAGCTTTTCAATGGGAATTCGTGGGCGGTAAAGCCGAAAAGGGCGAAACAAGAGAAGAAGCCCTCATCCGTGAATGCAGAGAAGAGCTTGATATTACGGTAAAGCCGGGAGATATTTTTATGGAAGTGGACCATCAGTATCCCGATATAAATGTTCACCTCACCCTCTTTCACGCCGAAATAGCCGAAGGTGAAGTAAGAATGCTCGAGCATAACGACATAAAATGGATTACTCCCGACGAAATAAATAATTTCACCTTCTGCCCTGCCGATAAGGACATTTTAGATAAGATAATACGGGAGTACAGATAATGAAGTTAGAAAAAATGGCTGACTTTTTCGCCGAAAGAGCCGATATGTATGATGAGCATATGCTCACGGAAGTGGAAGGATGTAAAGAAGGATACAAAAAAATGGCATCTCTGATACCCGAAGGAACAAAAACACTTCTTGACCTTGGCTGCGGTACAGGACTCGAGCTGGAAGAAATTTTTTACCTTTATCCCGATATTAAGGTAACAGGAATAGATCTGTCTGATGTTATGCTCGGAAAGCTGCGGGAAAAGTTTCCAGATAAAAAGCTTAATCTTATCTGCGGTGACTACTTCAGAGAAATTTCAGATGATAACAGATTCAACTGTGCCGTTTCTTTTCAGACGATGCATCATTTTTCTAAAGAAAAAAAGCTGCATCTTTACGGAAAAATACACAAGGCACTTAACGAAAAAGGAGTCTACATCGAATGTGACTATATGGTTAAGACACAGACCGAAGAGGATTTCTGGTTTTCCGAAAATGAGAGACTGCGCAGAGAAAACGGTATAACCGATGACGGTTACTATCATTATGATACTCCGTGTACAGTTGATAACCAGATTTTCCTTTTATACGAAGCGGGATTCAGAAAGGTCACACAGGTTTTCCGCATGGAAAACACCACTATGCTCGTGGCTGAAAAATAAACAGAGAAAATAAGCGTCTGCCGAAGGCTTTACAGTGGCAGACGCTTTATCATTATTTGATTCTGTAAATATTTACCTCGTAGGGACGAAGCTTATCTGTAGGCTCTCTGTAGTTAGAAAGAACGCACATACCTTCTGCATGGCGGGGTCTTCTTATCCATTTCTCGGTAAGATTCATTTCGATGTAGAACTTATTATCCTTGCTTGTTCTGTAGAGACAGAATGTCTTGTCACCTGTTTTAAGCGGCTTGAAATCACCGTAAACGAGAGTGGATTTGAACTCTTTTCTAAGAGCGATAAGAGCCTTGTAATAATTGAAGGGGCTGTTTCTGTCAGCCATCTGACTTTCTGCATTACATTCGGAATAGTCACCGTTGAGTCTTATCCATGGAGCACCTGTGGTAAAGCCTGCATTTTCACTCTTGTTCCAGCACATGGGAGTTCTGGAGTTATCACGGCTGCCGGCTAAAATAGTCTTCCATGCTTCATCCTTTGAGATGCCTTTTTCTATCATTTCGGCATATTTATTGATAGACTCTACATCACGAAGCTCCGACATATCATTAAAGTCACAGTTCATCATACCGAGCTCTTCGCCCTGATAGATGTAGGGAGTACCTCTGCCTGTAAGAAGCATAGCACCGATAAGCTTTGAAAGAGGCTTTCTGTAAGCTGAATCGGGATTTACCTTTGATACCATACGGGGATTATCGTGGTTTTCGATAACGAGTGAAGGCCAGGATGAGCCCTTCATTTCGAGCTGATACTTAGTGAAGAGATTTCTTAAATATTTAAGATTGTACTTATAATCATCCCATCTCTGCTTACCCGGTGTTTCGAGCTGGTCGAAAAGGAAGGTCTGACGGATTTCCTCACGGGAATCGTCTACGAGATATTTTGCCATTTCCACACCGATACCGCCTGTTTCACCTACGCAGAAGGAATTCGGGAACTTTTTGAATGCATTTTCGTTAAGCTCGTGAAGATATTCGTGAAGACGGGGACCCCAGAAATAATGCTCACCGCCGTAGCCGATGAATTCACCGACGAGAGGATTACCGTCGGGAAGACCTTCAACCTTTGAAATAAGGTTGATAACGTCCATACGGAAGCCGTCTACACCCTTAGCGAGCCACCAGCGTACCATCTCAGCCACATCTGCACGCATTTCGGGATTTTCCCAGTTAAGGTCCATCTGCTTTTTAGAGAAGATATGTAATGCCCACTCGTCAAGCTCGGGATAATAATTCCATGCTGAGCCTGAGAAAACAGAGGTCCAGTTATTGGGAGGAACACCGGGACCCTTACCCTTACGGAAGATATAATAATTCTTATACTTTTCATCACCTGCGAGAGCCTTCTGAAACCATTCGTGCTCGTCAGAGGTGTGGTTTACTACCAGGTCCATAACAAGCTTCATTCCGCGTGCATGGATTTCCTCGAGCATTTTATCGAAGATTTCCATAGTGCCGAATTCGGTCATAATAGCCTTATAGTCACGGATATCATAGCCCATATCATCGTTGGGTGAATCATAAATGGGGCTGAGCCAGAGAACATCTACGCCTAAATCCTTAAGATAATCAAGCTTGGAGATAATACCCTGTAAGTCACCGATACCGTCTCCGTCAGAGTCCATAAAGGAACGGGGATAAATCTGATAGATAACCGATTCCTTCCACCATTTGGGATTTACCTCATCGGTGGTTACTACTCTTTCGGGAGTATAGCTGAGCAAGTTACAGAGATGCTCGATGGTTTCGATAGGCATTTTGTCACCTAAAAGCTTCGGAATCATATTGAGCTTCATCATACCCACTGCAGGATTATGGATAACTGCATCGGGAATGCCTGTATGATAGGCTACCATAGCTACGAGGTCATTACCTACAGGAGTAGCCAGAACTTCCTTTAAAGTGCTTTCCGGAGTAATTTTTTTCATTTATATCATCCTTTCGTAATTTATGCTTACCGGATATAATTTTTTCCTTACATAATTGCCATATATTATACCATTATTTCTGTTACTGTCTCAATTGATTCTTTAAACAAATATAAAGAAGGTTTTTTAGTGACTTTTACTGCAAGGAAACACATAGTTGACATAACGGAATAAAAACAGTAAAATAAACCCGTATGAAAATAAAAAGGAGAAGCCGATATGAAAAATCTTTCTTTCAGTGACATAGCAAATGCTGAATTTTCTCTTTACAAAAATAACCCCATAATCAGAAACCCTCTGAACAGCTTCGTTATCGCAGACCCGTCCGTTCTCACTCCCGACGAATCCCACGACGGAAAATGGCATCTTTTCTGCCACACATTTTTCGGTGTACACAGATACGTCAGTGATGACGGTATAAATTTCACCAAGGCACAAAAAATAGTCAACCGTGCTATGAGACCGAACATAAACAGAATTGACGGAAAGTATTATCTTTTTTACGAAAGAACCAGACCTGTAGTACTTAACGCTCTTTCACTCATCGGGGTTAAATGGGAATCCGAAATCTACTGTACGGAATCGAAGGATTTCACAAGCTGGTCAGATCCTTATCCTGTCATAAAGAAAACCCGTGACTTCGAGGAATACAAGAACGGCTATGCTATTTCTAATCCTTTCCTGATTAAAACACAGGACGGATACCGACTTTACTATTCCTGCGGACAGACCTTCATCAAGGACTGCGGCTTCGGTGAGCCTACCCACATCAGCTTCGCCGAAAGCAAGGATATTTCGAAAAACTATATTTCACGCATATCCCCCATCATCAGTCCCGATAAAAACATCGAATATCTCAATCTCTGCTCCGGCTGTCTTAAGGTGTATAAGCTTTCAGACTGCTACATAGGTCTGCAGAACGGTCTTTTCGAAAAGAACGGCAAAAGCCATTCGGCTATTATGCTTTTAAAAAGTGATGACGGAATTAATTTCGAGTTCGTAAAGCCCTTCCTCGTTCCGCAGAAATGCGGCAGCAATAGCTGGATGGCTCAGTATGTCTATGCCTGCTGTCTGACTTATTACGAAGGTAAGCTCCGACTCTATTTCAATGCGAGAAATGTTTCCGATAATCTGCGCGGAAGAGAATCCATAGGCATTTTCGAAGCTGAATTATAATAACTTTAAAATAAAGCACTATTCGGATGAGATATTGACATTTTTTGCTTTTCGTGCTATACTCCCCTTCGGTTATGAGGGAGTAGCACGCACCTTCGGTGTAACAAGTCAACATACTGACCGAAAAGGTCTGGCTTGTTTTAAAATGCGAGACTCATGTACGAAACGGTATTGCTGTACATGGTGTCTTTATCTTTAAAGTTACAGGTACGGTTTTTGTCGTACCTGTTTTTTTATTTAACGGAGCTGCTTCAGTAAAGACTGTGACAGACTCTCAAGCTTCAGGAGGAATAATAATGAATCTCGGATTTACTTTCTTTTTTAACAGCATTCTTCTCGGTACGGGTCTTGCTATGGACGCCTTTTCCGTTTCTCTTGCCAACGGTCTGAACGAGCCCGGAATGAAAAAAGGGAAAATCACAGGTGTGGCAGGCATTTTTGCTCTTTTTCAGTTTGCTATGCCTCTGACAGGCTGGATATGCGTTTCCACTGTCGCAGAGCATTTCAAAGCCTTCGAAAAATTCATACCCTTCATAGCTCTCGTTCTTTTAGGCTATATCGGTACAGATATGCTCCATGACGGAATAAAGCATAAGGACAGCGACGGGGAAAAGCTTCCCGTAGGCTTCAGGGGACTCATCCTTCAGGGTATCGCCACCTCCATCGATGCTCTTTCCGTAGGCTTTACCATTTCGGAATACAACTTCACTCAGGCGCTTCTTTCCTGTATTCTTATCGGTACCGTTACCTTCTTCATCTGCTTTGCGGGTATTCTCATCGGAAGAAAGGCAGGAACTAAGCTTGCGGGCAAGGCAGGCATTTTAGGCGGAGTGATTCTTTTGCTGATAGGCGTCGAAATTTTCATTTCATCCTTGTTCTGATTGGTTAAATTGTATTGACTTGCAAATCTTTTCGTGGTATATTTATTAAAAGTATGTTAACGAGGTATTAAAAATGACTAAGATACTTTCAATCGTAATGGCGCTTATAACTTACATCACGGGTTATTTTTCTTTTCTTTTCCCTGTATCGGAGCAATACACCCTTTACAGTGATATACGCTACGGCAACGAGCCGAGAGAAATTATGGATATATATGTTCCTGACATAGCCCACAGAAGACCTGAAAACGGATGTATTCTCTTCATTCACGGAGGCTCCTGGTCAAACGGTGACAAAAAGGAGATGGCTTCGAGATGTATCGAAATGGCTGAAAAAGGCTACATCACAGCCACGATGAACTATACTCTTTTCTCCCCTGTCAATGCATCAGAATTCACCGTCGATGTTATGCTCGACGAAATAGGTATGGCTCTCAAGGAGCTCAAATCATTTTCAAAAGAAAAAAATCTTAATATAACCAAGGCAGCCACCTCCGGCTTCTCCTCAGGCGGTCACATCTCACTTCTTTATTCCTACACCAGAATAAAGAGTGCCCCTATTGATCTTGTTTTCACCGCCAATATGGTTCCCCCGTCAGATCTGAGCTACGCTTCCTTCGGTGAGCTATCGCCCTTGATCGTAAGCGGTCTCACAGGTAAAACCGTAACTCTCGACATGGTAAAAAACGGCAAGGCTGACAAGCTCATCGCTTCTGTCTCCCCCGTAAACTACATCAGCTCTAAATGTATTCCTTCACTTTTCGCTTTCGGCGGATTAGATACCATAGTTTCTGTTCAGAACTATTACTCGGTTAAAAAAGCCTTCGGAAAAACTACGGCAAGATATGATATATTCCTTTATCCGAACTCCGTTCACACTCTGCTGAATGACCCGGATGTTCACGAAAAATACCAGGCAAAGCTTCTGGAATACTGTAAAACTTATTTCGGTCACTAAAAAAACATCTCCCGACACGGTTCTTCCGCATCGGGAGATTTTCTTCTTTTATTCGGCAATACCGTAGAACCTTGTCAGTTCGTCTGCCTTTTCGTCACTGATTTCCATTACACTTCCGTGGCGCTTGATTCTTTCAGACATATTATATTCGCCCTCATCGAGCTTTCTGAAATCTGCCTTCGAAAGGTCATCACAGACCATAGGAAGATAACCGCCCTTGGTGTGATACTGATCAGCGATAAGACACCATCTTCCGTCAGCAAGCTGATAGGCTTCAGGGCCTTCGAGACCGAAAAATCCGTCAAGAAGCTCACTGTGTATCCTTTCAAACTCTTCACCGTCTCCGGGCACAAGCTTTTCACAGCGTTCGACGATAATTATTTTATTTGTTTCATCCTTGGAAAAGCGGTAATAGTAGCCCTTATCCCAGACGATGTTAGTGTCTATAACATCAGTGAGTGCATCGATGTACAGAAATGCGGGAGTGAAGGTGACAAAATCCTTCGTAAAGGAGCCGTAAATTCTCTGCTTATTGTTTACTCTTGAAGCCCAGAAAACGAACCAGCTTTCCTTTTCTCTGCAGTAAACCGCTTCGGGTGCCCACACACAGCCTGCCTCGGGAACACCTACCTCCACGAGTCTTTCCTCACTCCAGTGCATAAGGTCGTCAGACTCCCACACTACGAGGCAGCGGCTTCCGCGTGCAGAATAATCCTCCCAGCTTCCGCCTTTTGTGGTACAGAGGTCGGTAGCGATAATTACATACTTTTCTCTTTTTTCATCATAAAGGACGAAGGGGTCTCTTATACCCGTAGTGCCCTTCGATGAATAAAGCAGCGGCTCATCTGAGCCGAGGTCTGTCCAGTTCAGTCCGTCACGGCTTACGGAAAACCACACCTGCTCTCTGTCGCCGTTTTTACCGTCGGTAAAATGAGGAAATAAATAAGATGACATAATGTTTTCTCCTGTAATATCGTTTTTTGTCATTATAAAATATCACGGTGAAAAAGTAAAGACATTTTGTAAAATAGCATAATTTATTCATTGAAATACGCTTTTATTTATGGTAGAATGAAAAGGTAAATTTATCCTATACGGAGGAAGTCAGATGAAAACTTTCGGTACATATTTTCAGAACGATAAGGACGCACCGATTAAATACGGTGAAGTCAATCTCATAAACCCCAGAAGACAGAGACTCCGCGGTGAACCTCTCTATGAAGGAGTGGAAGCTATACCCGTTTTTCAGGGCTTCTGCGGAACAGACTTCGAGCTGATGAAAATGGGCAGAGAAGGTAAGCTCTCGGAGAAATTTCCCGAGGGCGAAAACAGACTCATAAACGGACACGAGGGCGTAGTGTGGGTACCCTCGGAAAACCGCTTCGCCATCGTGCTTATCCGTGGCGGTGACAGCTATGACCCCACACGCTACAGAGAGGACGAAACCTATTTCGAGTACGGCTGTGACGGTGCTGACGGTCTTTTCTGTGACAAAAACTACTTCAACCCCGATATGCTTCTTCACCTTCCAGAAAAATACGAGGGACTTAAAAAGCTTCCTCTTCAGGTGGCCAAAAGGCTTTCCTTCGCCGATCCCTACGCCTGCGCCATTTTCCAGCTGGAGAGAATGGAGGACTTAGGTGAAGCTCATAACTTCAGAATCGAAATGGCTAAGCATAAATGCTCCGAAGCCGAGGCAAGAAAAATCGCCAAGGATGCAGTTTTCGGAAAAACTGTCATTTTCGGTCTTGGTATGACAGGACTTTTCATCGCCGATCAGATAAGAAGAAACCATCCCGATGCGAAAATCCTTTTCATCGGCAGAAGTGACGAAAGCAGTAAAAAGGTAGTCTTTTCCAAGGAAATCGCAAAGGCAGACTATCTGTGCACGGCTAATCTTACTGAAGAAGAAACTGCCGAAAAGATTATTTCTCTTCTCGGTGGCAGAGCCACCATGTTCGTAGGTACCAGCGGAACAAATATCGAGCACCGTGTAGCCTTCGAGCATAAGGTTTTAGGCTGTAACGGAATATATAACAGCTTCTCACTCGGTCCTGTGGTTCACTATGACTCGATGCCCTTCGGATTCGAAAACCACCTCATCTTCGCATCCATCAACTTCCGTCAGGAGCATATGGAAAAGGCTATCGAGGTTCTCGTGGACAGCAGATACGATGAAGTGGTCGAGCTTATCGATAAAGACGAATTTATAAAAGATCCTCTTGATGCTTATGAAAACAAGATTTTCTCCAAGGGTGCTCCCCTTAAGACAGGCATCATCTGGAACAAAGAATATATGGAGGCAGAATAATGAAAGCGATAGTAATTGATAATCCCAACAGTATCGAAATAAGAGAAGTACCTATGCCCGAGGTAAAAGAGGGCGAGGCACTTTTAAAGGTTAAATATGTAGGTATATGCGGTGCTGACCTTGCTTCCTACACGGGCAATCAGCCCTTTACCACCTATCCCCGTATTCCCGGTCACGAATTTTCAGCTGAGATAGTGGAAATCCCCGAAAATGACAAGGGCTTCAGAAAAGGTGATATAGTCACCTGTAATCCCTATTTCAACTGCGGTGAATGCTATTCCTGTGAAAGAGGATATGTAAACTGCTGTACCGATAATCAGACTATGGGTGTTCAGCGTGACGGCGCTTTCTGTGAATACATCGCTATGCCTGTAGAAAGAATTTACGACGGAAAGGGTCTCTCTGCCGAGGAGCTTGCCCTCATCGAGCCCTTCTCCATTTCACAGCACGCAGTTTCCCGTGCAGTAATAAAAGAAACTGACACCGTTCTCGTTATCGGAGCAGGTCCCATCGGTCTTTTCGCACTTCTCGCAGCTAAGCAGAAGTGTAAAAAAATCGTAGTGGCTGACATCCTCGATAACAGACTCTCTCTTGCCAAGGAATACGGTGCAGATGCAGTAGTGAACACAAAGAATGAGTCTTTAGCCGAATTTACGGAAAGCTTTACCGACGGCAAAGGCTTCGATGTATGTATTGAGGCTTGCGGTGCTCCCGAAACCTTCCTCGGCTGTATCGACAGCTGCGCCTTCGCAGGTAACATCATCCTCATCGGTAACGGAAAGCGTGACACCACCTTCCTTCATTCCGTTATTCTGAAAAAAGAGCTTAACATTCACGGCAGCAGAAACGCTCTGAAGGATGACTTCATTAATAACATCAACCTCGTAGCAGAAGGAAAAGCCGATGTTATGAAAATGGTAAGCGGTATTTATGATATGGACAAGGCTACCGATGCCTTCGAAGCACTCAGAAACAATAACGGCACTCTTGCCAAACTTCTTATTAAGATAGGTGACTAAAAATGAAAGAAAGAATTATACAGTTCGGTGAAGGTAATTTCCTTCGCGGCTTCGTGGATTATTTCATCCACTGCTTAAACAAAAAAGGTCTCTACGACGGTAAGGTTGTTTTAGTACAGCCTATTCCCGTCGGTCAGATCGAAGGTCTCAAGGCTCAGGATTATAAGTACAATCTTTACTTAAGAGGTATCGAAAAGGGCGAAATCGTTCAGGAGCATAATCTTATCGAATCAATCTCAAGAGGTGTAGACCCTTATAAAGAATTCGATGAATATATGGCTTTAGCCGATAATACTGATTTCAGATTTATCATCTCAAACACAACAGAAGCAGGTATCGCCTTCGATGACAGCTGCAAATTCGACGATAAGCCCTGTAAATCCTTCCCCGGAAAGCTTACACAGCTTCTTTACAAGCGCTACAAAAACGGTATGGACGGCTTCGTTCATCTCGCATGTGAGCTTATCGACAATAACGGTGATGAACTTAAGAAATGTGTTCTTAAATATGCTGAGCTCTGGAATCTCGAGGATAATTTCATTAAATGGGTAGAAGAAAAGAACGCTTTCGTAAACACCTTAGTTGACAGAATAGTTACAGGCTACCCTGGTGCCGAGGAAGCAAAGATTCTCGCACCCGATGATAATTATGTGGATACTGCCGAGATATTCCATTTATGGGTAATCGAGGGAGATTACGAAAAAGAGCTTCCGCTGAAAAAAGCAGGCTTCAATGTAATCTGGACAGACGATGCGAAGCCATACAAAAAAATCAAGGTCAGAGTTCTTAACGGCGCTCACACCTCTCTCGTAGCAGGTGCAATCCTTTCAGGTATCGAAACAGTCGGCGATGCTATGGCTGACGAAAAGGCCTCCGCATTCCTTATGAAATGTATTAAGGAAGAAATACTTCCAACCATCGGTGAAAATGAGGACAGTACAGCCTTCGCAGACAGTGTTCTCGACCGATTCAGAAATCCCTTCATAAAACATAAATGGAGATCTATCGCTCTTAACTCTGTAAGTAAATTCTCTGTCCGTGACCTTCCCACTCTTCTCGAATACAAGGAGAAAAACGGTAAATATCCGAAGATTCTTACAATGGCGCTGGCATATCTTATCTATTTCTATAAAAACGATACTCCCGATGACGCTGCCGATGTCACTGCAAAAATGAAAGACGGAAGTATAGCCGAAATTCTTTCCGACAGCGGTCTGTGGTTGACTGATCTTAGCGATATGACAGACATCATCACGGAATACTACAGCGTAATCGAAAATAAAGGTGCAGAAGGTGCTATGGAATGGATACTGTCAGAATAAACGAAAAGGATAATGTACTCGTCGAGCTTTCATCAGGTCATAAGGCAGCAGCCGAAGACATAAAGGAAGGTGCCGACATAATCAAATACGGCTTTCCCATCGGAGTCGCTACCTGTGACATAAAAAAGGGTGAAAGAGTACATTCCCATAATATGAAAACAAAGCTCGCAGGTCTTCTCACCTATGAGTACGCACCGAAATTCACCCTTCCCGAAAAGGAAGAACCCTTCGAAATAAAGGTATACGAAAGAGAAAACGGTGAAATCGGTATCAGAAACGATATATGGATAGTTCCTACTGTGGGCTGTGTTAACTCCGCAGCGAAAGCTCTGGCTGACAAAACAGGCGCTATCGCCTTTTCACATCCCTACGGCTGCAGTCAGTTAGGCGGTGATATGGAAACAACACAGCTTATTCTGAAGGGTCTTATCACCCACCCCAATGCGGGCGGTGTTCTCGTTCTCGGTCTCGGCTGTGAAAACAATCATATCGGTGAAATGAAAAAGGTTCTGGGTGAAATCAATGAAAAGCGTATCCGTTTTCTTAACACTCAGGACTGTGAGGATGAAATCGCAGAGGGAATAAAAATCATAGATGAGCTTAAGGAAATCTCTTCGAAGGATAAGCGTACATCTGTACCTGTTTCACGCCTTAAGGTAGGTCTTAAATGCGGAGGCTCTGACGGTTTTTCAGGCATTACCGCCAATCCTACCGTAGGCAGAGTTACCGACAGACTCTGTGCTATGGGAGCGAGTGCCGTTCTTACAGAGGTTCCCGAAATGTTCGGTGCAGAGACTGTCCTTTTCGAAAGATGTGTGAATGAAGAGCTTTTCGGTAAGGCAGTGAAGCTTATCAATGATTTCAAGGAATATTTCAGAAGTCACGGTGAGCCTGTCTCAGAAAATCCCTCCCCCGGTAATAAAGAAGGCGGTATAACTACTCTCGAGGAAAAATCTCTCGGCTGTGTACAGAAGGGCGGTTCAGCACCCGTAGTAGATGTTCTCACCTACGGAGACAAGATAACAAAGTCCGGTCTGAGCCTTCTTAACGGACCCGGTAATGACATCGTTTCCGTCACTAATCTCTCAGCGGCAGGATGCCATCTGGTTCTTTTCACCACAGGCAGAGGCACTCCCCTCGGCGGTGCCGTTCCCACGGTAAAAATCGCTACCAACGATGCTCTCGCAGAAAAGAAAAAGGGATGGATAGACTTTACCGCTTCATCCTTCGACACTAAAAAAGCAGCAGATGACCTGCTTTTGCTCATAAAGGAAATCGCAGAGGGTAAAGAGACTAAAAACGAGCTTAACTCCTCGAGAGAAATCGCTATATTCAAGGACGGTGTAACCTTATGATTATCGATGCTCACGCACATTTATGGAAAAAACAGCAGGGAATAGTAAACGGTAAGCCTGTTTTCGACATCGGTGGCGGAAGAAGTGATTTCGGCGGCGAAATAAAGCAGATGATGCCCCCTTATATGACTGACGGTGAAAACAGCGGTGAGCGCTTTATCGCTAATATGAACTATGCAGGAGTTTCCGCTTCCGTAATCACACAGGAGTACATCGACGGAAATCAGGACAGCTATCTTCTCGAATGTAAAAGAGCCTATCCCGACAGATTAAAGATATGCGCCCTTTATGAAGAAAAAGAGATGGGCGACATTTCCGATTACGACGGAATAAAAATCTGTGCAGGCAGACTCACGGATAAAAACCTTTTAAACCATCTTTACCCCTTCCGACTCGCTGCAGAAAAGTGTAAGTTCATTTCTGTTGATCTTGCTGACGGAGATGAGCAGACAGAGCAGATGAAGGAAATCATAAAAATGTTCCCCGACCTTAAAATCGCTGTCGGCCACTTCGGTATGGTCACCAGAGAAAACTGGCTTTCTCAGATTGAATTGGCAAAAAGCGAAAATGTCTACATCGAAAGCGGTGGCATAACCTGGCTTTTCAACAGTGAATTCTACCCCTATCCTTCAGCAGTGGAGGCCATAAAGGAAGCCGCCGACCTGGTAGGTATGGAAAAGCTGATGTGGGGCAGTGACTATCCGAGAACTATGACAGCCATCACCTATAAGATGTCCTATGACTTTATTCTGAAGAGTGACAGACTCACCGACAGAGAGAAATCTCTTTTCCTCGGTGAAAATGCAGTTAAATTCTACGGCTTCGAGGATTTATATATACCCGTAAGAATTAAAAATATGGTGGAGGATTAAATATGAGTGAAGAACTGAAAAGAACCTATATTCCTTTTACCGAGTGGAAAGAAAAATCGAAGCAGACAGAATATACTGAGCCTACTCCCCTTCTTAATAAGGACGGAACACTTAATGCTCGCGGATGGGCAAGACATAATGTTTTCGAATACGACCGTAATCTCGTAAAGCGTGAAAGACTCATCAGTCAGAAGGAATGGGACTACTACACCGTAACCGACGGTCAGAAGCAGTTACTCGTTTCCTTCGCCAATGTAGGCATCGGAGGCTTTATGGGACTTCGTCTTATCGACCTTCACACAGGCGAGGTTCACGCTGACGGCTCTAAAATTTTCGTAGGCGGAAAAAATTGTCTCCCTCTTAACAGAGTAGATGCACCCGGCAGATTTTCCTATAAAGGAAAGGATGTTTCCTTCGACTTCAATACGATGGAAACAGAGAGAACCGTTTACTTTAAGACGGAGCATCAGGGCAAAGAGCTTTCCTGTGACCTTTCTATGGATATTCCGGAAGGACTCGAAAGCATCACTACCGTTCTTCCCTTTGAGGGCGATAACACGAAGTTCTTTATGACCACCAAGCAGAACTGTATGCCGATTTCAGGTGTTTTCCGTTTCGGTGATTACACCTACGAGTTTTCCAAGGATACTGCCTTCTGCTCCCTCGACTGGGGAAAGGTAAACACCCCAAGAAGGATGGTATGGTACTGGGGAAGCGGTGCGACCTACCTTACTGACGAAGAAGGGAAAAAACACATCTTCGGCTTCGAAATCACCTGGGCTATCGGTGATGAAAGCCACGCCACTGAAACCTGTCTTTTCTACGACGGAAAGGTACATAAAATCGGTGCTGTGGATGTAGAGAAATTCCCCAAGGACAGATTTATGGAGGAGTGGAAGATAATCTCCGAGGACGGTCGCTTCAATCTTACAATGAAGCCTTCATTCAATAACCGCAGTGACCTTAATCTTGGTCCTGTGGCAAGGATGAACTGTAATCAGATTTACGGTCTCTGGAACGGTGACGTAACTCTCGATGACGGAAGGAAGCTGGAGATAAAAGATTTATTTGCTTTCTGCGAATACGTAGAAAACAGATGGTAAATTTTTATAAGTGTTTATCAGTCAACCACCTTTGCGTGGTTGATTTTTTTATAGGGTTGTAGCTGTGTGTAATTCTGCTCTTTGAATAAATCTGTTTCGGAGAGATAGAGAATAGTTATGTTTCAAAAAATGTTTGTTGGTATCGTTTAAGCTGTATCATCACTATTCAAGGCGAAGTCGGTCGGTCCGCTTCAGCGGTATATTCGTTTCAAGGAAACATTCAGTCGGCATAGCTTCGCAGAGTTACTTTTGTCCGTTAATCCGTAGGGGCGACCATCGGTCGTCTATTTCTGCGGTGCGGTTTATGGTTTTCGTTTCAATAAAACTATCAGTCGACATCCGCTCGAGCCGCATCGTCGCCGAAGCACATCTCTTTCAAAGGAGGTAGGCTAAGGCTCTCCTGAAAGGAGAGCTGTCACGCAGTGACGGAGAGGTTTCTTCGTTTCAATAAAACATTTAGTCGACATCCGCTCGAGCCGCGGGGGCTCTTACTTTGCTCCGGAGGCGGCAAAGTAAGCAAAGCCCCTCTTTTTTAAAGCGGGAAAAGAGAGTGCTATTCAGTTGAGTGTATGGAAACAGCAAGAGTTAGTTTTTCAGCAAAAATTCAAAAACAATTACTTTCCCTTGGGGTGCGACCCGTGGCAGGGTCGCAGACAGGAAACTGCCGTTCTACATTAAAGTTTATGTTTCTGTAACTTGCCTTCTTAAGCAGTGTTTCTGCTTTTTTACCTTTCAGTACCTCCTTACAAAACGCTCTACAGGATCGCACGCCCGTTGGTTGTGCAGACAACCGGTCAGATTTTATCTTTACAGAAAAGTTTTCGTTAACCCCTATTACTTTTATGTTGGTGGAGGTTTTAGGGGTCTCTGACCGTAGAACTTATCTGAAAAGATGACAGAGCGGGAAGCGACTGTCGGACTGACGGTACTTAAGGAGTCGAAGCGTGTGGTGACGGAAGTTACCACAGGGTAGACAAAATATCTGTGCGTTGAGGGAGAGCTGGCAGCGATTTTTCTGTACTGCTTTCTGTAAAAGCACTCTGTACGCTCACTCTTTCGGTAATCCTGAGCATAGAACTATAGATAACGGTAGACTTAAAAGGCTGTTTCTTTATGAGTGGCAGACTAAGGGTGAACTGTAAAAGAAAGTAAACTCTTCTTCCGTTATCGTGTTCGGATTGGCTTCGCTGAAAAATGGGCGTTTTGTTTACTTTGGCGCTCGCCTGTGCCAAAGTAAAAGCCTCCGCGGCTCGAGCGGATGACGACTGATAGTTTCCTTGAAACTAAAATCATAAACCGCACCGTTAAAGCAGACGACCGATGGCCGCCCACACAAAACCGCATGCCGACTTTCGATTTTACCACTATGAAAAAAGCAACCGTCACAGTGACAGTTGCTTTATCATTTATTTTCCTATATACCTTTTATAATCCCCGTAAAGCTTCACTGAGCTTTCGTGTCCCGCAAAAGCGGTACTGTCCGAAGGATTCATAAGACCTAAATACTGATAAGATAAAATCTTGTCCACATAAGGTGCCGCATTTTCTATCTGCTTTCTGATTCTGTCGAAATCAGCAGGAATAAGAGCACTTTTATATACCATGCCTTCGAAATCAAACAGCTCTATATCCGCCCATAATTCGGCTCTGCCTGCCTTATCGTGAGCTCTGCGGAGTCTCTCAAAGATTTTCTCTGTACGGCCAACCTTGGTCTTTTTAACGCCTACCTCATCCTGATAAGCGATAAAGTCCACATCCGTTTCAGCCAGAGAGCGTGCGAAATAATCACCCGACAGAACAAGATTAGTACCGTAAGGAGCGATAAGTGTTTTCTTTTCGGGAGTGAGTTCACGGCAACGTGCCGAGCAGAGATTAACATACTTTATGAAATCCTTCGAAAAGCGCAGAATAATACAGGTTTCATCGGGGAAATACCAGCCGTAAAAGCTTTTATGGTGTCCGTAAAGATTTGCCAGCTCGTCCATCGCTCTGAAGGAACGGTCGATTACAGTCTGACTTTTTATGTTCTCTCCCGCCTTTCTCCAGTCTCCGTAAAAACCGTTACCGAGAAAGACCTTCACTCCGCATTCATCCGCCTGAGAAAGGATTTCTTCTATAGGATCCTCACAGGGCATATCGGCGAAAGGAAAAACTGAGGATTTAAAGTAGCATCTTTCATAAAGTGCCGTAGCCATTACCACGATGTATTCCATACCGAGAGCAGAAATTTCTTTTACCTTCTCACGCCACTGTGTACCGTTAAACTTTTCCAGTGCGGGATTCCAGTATTTTCCTTCAGCAGTATTATGATGCCTGAATTCGAAAAAGGTTCCGTCTATTTTTCTGTTCATATCAGCCTATCTCCATTTTAAAGCATATGGGTAAATCATTTTTTAAGTCACCCTTAAGATTGATTTCAAGATATTCTTCCGTTCTTTCAAATTCTATCTTTTCATCACTGCCTAAAAGTCCGATGCTTTCGATAAGATAATCGTGAGGATTATGCTTTCTAAGGGTTTTGATTTTTATGTTCTTCGACGGTCTCATCTGAAACACATAAAGATATCCGTTCTTATATGTAAAACGAAAATCCTCATTAGTGAATGCCTTTTCGTCTCCGTCCTTGAAAAAGCCTTCTTCAGCGTTTATCTTGCCCTCACCGAACTGCTTCCAGAAGGTAGTTCCGTAAATTCCCTCACCGTTAACCTTAAGCCATTCGCCCATTGTAAGAAGCACCTGCGTCTCCTCGTCGGTGATGGTTCCGTCAGGCTTGGGACCTACATTAATGAGAAGATTACCGTTCTTCGAAACGATGTCAACAAGATCACAGATAACCTGTCTGGCACTTTTGTATTCATTATCCTTTCTGTAGCCCCAGGAGCCCTTACCTATGGCTGTGTCTGTCTGCCAGTAGAGGGGCGAAATGCCCGAAAGAGCTCCACGCTCCACATCAAAGGTAGCTACTGTAGGCGGAAAAGCCTCGTGCTTATGATTAATGGTCACTTCCTTGCCCCATTCATCTGCACGGTTGTAATAATAGGCAGCAAGCTTTTTAAGATAAGGCTTGAAGGAGTGATTATGTATCCACCAGTCGAAGTAAAGCACCGAGGGCTGATATTTATCGATAAGCTCACAGGTCCTCACAAGCCAGTCCTCGAGCCACTCTTCACTCGCTCCGACGGTGTATGTATCTTCCGTAGTGAGACCGAGATTTTCGGAATTAAGCTCCTCACAGTAAAATGCAGGTCCGTAGAAATCTCTGTATTCTTCATCGTTTACATCACTGTCAAAGGTTCTTCCGAGGTTCATAAAGAAGTAATGCTCCGCCCTGTGAGTGGATGCACAAAGTGTAAGTCCCTGCTTTTCACATTCAGCTTTAAGCTCACCCACCACATCTCTCTTCGGTCCCATTTCTTTAGCATTCCAGCGGTTGAATTCCGTGTCATACATAGCGAAGCCGTCGTGATGCTCAGCTACGGGCATAACATACTTTATACCTGCCTTTTTAAAGAGAGATACCCATTCGGCAGCAGAAAAATTCTCAGCCCTGAACATAGGAATAAAGTCCTTATATCCGAATTCCTTATGCTCACCGTAGGTCTTTCTGTGATGCTCGAATTCTCTTACTCTTTTATCGTACATACTTCTCGAATACCATTCACTTCCGAAAGCCGGAACAGAATAAATTCCCCAATGAATGAAAACGCCTACCTTATCGTGCATATACCAGTCAGGCACCTTATGATGTGAAAGAGAAGCCCAGTCAGGTTTATATTTTCCTTTTTCGTTTACTTCGTCAATAAGCTTCAGATATTCATTTACTGTCATTTTTACACCTCATATTCATTTGATTGTTTTCTCCTCAGAAGGTGAAAAGTGCAGATGAAAACAGAAACAGCTACCGTCAATTTCCGTTAACAATTAATTTCATAATTTTTTCTCCTTTGAAAAATTGTTCTGCCTTAAGATTATAGCATCATTACACATAAGTTTCAATAAAAAATCCAAACATTCCCATAAAACAAGGCTTTTTCGTAGCAAATCACTTAAAAAGCAACAGATACAGATTTTTATATTTCAGAATGTTTTTTTGGAAATAAATATTCACAATTAGATAATATTTATTTTTTTTTAACAAAACAAAAACATATATGTGTTATCATACCAAAGTATGAATTTTGGTAAGTGTTTATTTATACCATAATATTTGTGTCAATGAAAATTAAATTTTAAAAAAGGAGCATTAAAATGAGCGAATCCGTAACTACAAAAAGAATCTCTGTAGAAAAACCCTGGATGAAGCATTACACAGAAGAAGTAAGAAATCTCCCCGCCCCCAAAACCACAGCATACCGTTATATGACAGAAGCTAACGCTGACCGTCAGAACGAGGTTGCTATCAACTACTACGGCAGAAAAATCACACACGGTGAACTTAAAAAGAATATCGATGCTACAGCAGATGCTTTTGCAGCTGCAGGTGTAAAGCAGGGTGACATCGTTTCCTTCCTTTCAGTTGCTACTCCTGAAACAATCTACTGTATTTACGCTCTTAACAAGCTTGGTGCTACCGTAAATACCATCGACCCCCGTATGGACACAGAAACCATCCGTCGTGCTGTTATCGAGTCTGAATCAAAGATTTTCGTTGTTATCAGCGTTTCTTTCGAAAAAATCAGATCTATCCTTGATGACATCAAGCAGGATCTCATCATCACAGTTTCAGCTGCTACTTCTCTTCCCTTTATCAAGAGAACAGCAATGAACCTCAAGGTTAAAACAAATATCCCCTTCAGCAACAAGATTGTCAAGTACGAGGACTTCCTCGCTAAGGGCAAGGGTACAACAGCTGTTGAAGCTCCCTATGTAGGCGATGCTATCTTCTCTATCCCCTACACCGGCGGTACCACAGGCTTCCCCAAGGGTGTTATGATCACCAATGACGGTGTTAACGCTACTGCTCACAACTTCAAATATTCAGGTCTTGATTACAAGAAGGGCGAAACCTTCCTTGATATCATCCCTGTATTCACCTCCTACGGTATGTGCTGCGGTCTTCATATGCCCCTTTCTATCGGTCTTGTTCTTATCCCCATCCCCAAGTTCGATCTCAGCCAATACGGTAAGCTTTACAAAAAATACAAGGCAAACCACTCCGTAAGCACACCCGCCTTCTATGAAACACTTATGCACAGTAAGGAGCTTCAGAAGATGGACCTTTCATTCCTTAAGTGCCTCGGCTCAGGCGGTGACACAATGAACAAGGGTCTCGAAAAGAAGCTCGGTGAATTCACCAAATCACACGGTATGAAGTACCGTATTTCACAGGGCTACGGCCTTTCAGAATTCTCCGCAGCTGTTTCCTTCTGCGTTAACGATATCTATAAGTCAGGCAGCGTAGGTATTCCTTCAGTTCTCGTTAATGTAGGTATCTTCGATGAAGAAAGCGGTAACGAGCTCGGCTTCAACGAAATCGGTGAAGTTTGTGTAACAGGTCCTTCTCTTATGAAGGGTTACTACAAGCGTAAGGAAGAAACAGACAACGTTATGCGTGTACACGACGATGACGGTCTTACATGGCTTCACACCGGTGACCTCGGTTATGTAGATGAGGACGGCTTCCTTTACATCATCGGCAGAATCAAGAGAATGATTACCCGCTTCGACGGACACAAGGTATTCCCTGTAAACATCGAAAGCCTCGTAGCTCGCCATAAGGAAGTAAACAACTGCTCTGCAGTAGGTGTAGCTGATATGGACCGTACACAGGGCCACTACCCCGTAGTATTCGTAGAATTCGGTGAAGGCGTAGACAATAAGGAAACCTTCTGTAAGAATATCTTCAATGAATGTAACGCTCTCCTCGAAGAACGCGGCAAGCCCGTTGCTGTTGTTGCTATCGACAAGATTCCTCTTACAGGCTCAGGTAAAAACGACTTCCGTACTCTCGAAAAAGAATACGAGAACTTCGATTACAAGGCCTGGAACGCAAAGCTCGGCATTCAGTAATCAATAAAGATTTAAACAGACTTCAGCTCTACAGTTTGAAGTCTGTTTTTTATAAAAAAATATCCGTTATAGTTAATTCTCTTCAATTATACCCATTGAAAAAAAACTGAATTTGTTTTATAATGTAAAAAAGGAGGAATTAAAATGAAAAAAGTAATATCTTTCATACTGAGCATTATTATTCTTGTAACCTGCTTTACCACATTGGTATATGCTGAAAAAGAAGGTGGAGAAAACATTTTGAAATTCAATGAAAACGGGAAATTTACCATTTTAAACATAAGTGATATTCAGGACGGATATCCTCTCAACCCTCTCACCAAGGATTACATCGAAAAAACTCTTGACAAAGTAAAGCCCGACCTTATCGTTCTTACAGGTGATAACATTTCCGGCTACGATGTTATCGAAGAAGAGGATGCAGAAAAAGCCATAAGAGAATTTATGGACATTTTCCAGGAAAGAAACATAAAGGTAGCAGCGGTTTTCGGTAACCACGATGATGAAGAAACCAAAGCAACAAAGGAGTTTCAGCTCTCCGTTTACGAAAGCTACGACTGCTATGTAGGTGAAAAAGGCTTTTGCATCAAGGACAGAGTCGGTACCTATAATCTTCCCATTATGAAAAGTGACGGAAGCGGCTACGGCTTCAATCTCTGGCTTACCGATTCAGGTACATACAACACAGAAAACGATTACGGCGGATATGCAGCGGTTTATAAAGAGCAGATAGAATGGTACAAGGAAACAGCCGAAAAACTCAAGGAAGAAAACGACGGCAAGGTTGTTCCTTCAATCAATTTCCAGCACATTATTGTCCCCGAAATTTACGATGCATTAAAGGAAGTAGATCTTTTATGGTTCGGCTGTGTTATAAGACAGAAGAATCCACTTAACGATAAAACAAGATTCTACACACTTCCCGACGGTGCCAAGGGAGATCTTCACGAATACCCTTGTCCCCCTTATTACAATAACGGACAGTATGACGCTATGCTGGAAATGGGTGATGTTCTTGCCACAGTAAGCGGTCACGACCACGAAAACACCTTTGAAATTGACTACAAGGGTATCAAGATTATCAACACCCCCACCATCGGTTTCAATGCTTACAATGATGTAAATGTGGGCTCAAGAGTATTTGTTATTGACGAAAATGACCCTGAAAACTTTGAAACATACTGCCTTACATATTCAGAGGTATACGGTGAATTGGATGAGCTTCACCAGGCACGTATACATTACGATATCGATACAACTGATTGCTTTACCAAACTCGTCAGCCTTGTAAAAATTGCAAAAGCTGATGATATGAGCCTTATGGATTTTATGCGTGGTGTGGTACACATCTTTAAGAATATACAGTTGTTCTGATTTTAAAAGTATAACCGCAAGCTGATGGCTTGCGGTTTCCTTATATCTTGATAAAAAAAGTCACCCTGTTGGATGACTTTTCTCTTTTTGGCGCCTCAAACAGGACTCGAACCTGTGACACCGCGGTTAACAGCCGCGTGCTCTACCGACTGAGCTATTAAGGCATAATTTGTATTAAGCAGTAGATTTAAAGCAGTTTACCACCTTAGACGAACTAAGGTGGTATT
>JAZLAJ010000031.1:0-2938 GCA_045613145.1 Acutalibacteraceae bacterium | reverse complement strand
TAGGTGAATATATGCTTTTATGTCAGCTTGAGCTTGACGGAAAGGTTGAAGTAATATCCGATGACAGCTGGGAATGTGCCGACAGTCCCGTAACCGAATCCGTATGGCTCGGCGGTGAAACCTATGACAGCAGAATTGAGGTTACTTTTAATAAAAAGGTAAAAGTTATAAATGGTTTTCCTTTCGGTAAGCTGAAAAAAAGATTACATCCGCCCATAAAGGAAGCAAAGAAAATTTATCCCGTGAGTGCAACTAAACTCGATAACGGAAACACACTTATTGACTTCGGTATGAACTTTGCAGGTACATATATCTTCAAGGGTCAGGCTGAAAAAGGTACTGCTGTGAACTTCTGGTTCGGTGAAATACTTAAAGAAGATGGCAGTGTTAATCAAAGAGATTTTTGGGGAAAAATTTACGATACATATATTTTCAGCGGTAACGGTATCGAGGAATATTCTCCGAAATTCGTTTACCACGGCTTCAGATATATCGAGGTCGAGGGTATAGACTGCAAGACCTCGGATTTTGTGGGCATTATGCTCCGATGCGATAATGAAAAGATAGCAGAGCTTGAAACCGACAACGAAACTGTAAATGCTATACACAAGCTTATCACACGCTCCGTTGAAGACAATATGCAGTCTGTTTTAACGGACTGTCCCCACCGTGAAAAGTTAGGATGGACAGAGGTTTATCAGCTTCTATTTTCGACCATAAACTATAATTACTACTGTAAAGAGTATTATAAAAAGCTGATTTTTGATTTGATTGATGCACAGAAAGAAAATGGCTCAATTCCGTCAATAGTACCACCTTTTACAAGAGGCATAAAAACTCACGCCTTGAGAAATAATTCTCTTGACGATACACCTAATGACCCATCCTGGTGCGGTGCTTTGATTTTTGCATCCTATGAGCATTATAAATTCTATGGAGATAAGCATTTACTTGAAGCACTTTATCCATACATGCAGAAGTATATTGGTTACATTTCATCACTTTCGGAAAATCATCTGCTTCCGAGTGATAATCTTAACCGTGATTTAGGCGACTGGATGTCGACAGATGCTCCCTCGGTAAGCTTCGTGGTATCCTGCGTTTATTACAGACTATATGCTGTTATGGCAGAAATTGCAGAAATCCTCGGCAAGGATGAATCTTACTGCACGGAAAAAGAGCTTATAAAAACTGCGATAAATAAAAAATATTTCCGTGATGATACCTACGATAATGATTCGCAAAGCTCTCTTTGTCTTGCCGTGGCTTATGGTGTAGCTGATGATAATATAAATGCTTCTCTCATCAGCCGTCTTGCTCAGAAGGTAAAAGAAAAAGACTATACCTTAACCGTCGGTGAGGTTGCATTAAAGCCATTCTTCGATGTGCTTTGTGAGTACGGATATGAGGATGTGGCATACAAAGCACTCATCAAGGCTTACGGTACCTTCTCAAAAACTCACACCACACTGCCCGAAAGCTGGTCGGGAAGATATTCGCAGAATCACGCAATGCTCGGTGTCGGTGACAGCTTCTTTTTTGAGCATATTGCAGGAATCAAAAACAAAGGACTTGCTTTTGAAAAGGTTGAGCTGAAGCCCTGCTTCCCCGACGATATAAACAGCTTTTCGCTCAAAATGAAAACTCCCAAGGGACAGCTGAATATCCGTTGGGAGAGGAAAGATAAGATTGTGTTCACTTGTGAGCATAGCAAAGAAATTGAAGTATGCTTTTCAGGGAAAGCATACTTTTATGAAGAAATAATATAAGAAGGAGATAAAGCAATGGATAAAAATGAAAGCTATATTTTAGACGGAAACGAGCTAAAGCCTGTTTCAAAAAATCAGAAAATTCAGCAGTGGATTTACGGTGTGTCGGAACCGCTTATACTTAAATATGCCGACTATATGCTTGCTGACGAGAAACGCAGAGCGAAGTATGTTAAAATGGCAAAACCCAAGCCTCTCCCTTCGGGTATTATAATTTCGACCGAGGCTGCCTGCAGATTTGTTGACTTCATTTATTCTCAGAATACGGAAAACAACAGTGCAAGAATGGCGGTTACAAAATGTGTCTGTCAGACGGCTTTAAAACGCTGCAGAGAGCCGCAAATGAAGGATATGGCTCTGCTTTATCTTGCCGAGATGCAGACCACTATGAAGTACACGGGAATTAAAGAAAAATTTTATCCCATCGAAACAGCAGAAGAAGCAAAAGAAAAGCTCCACTATTTCGATGAATGCGGACTTGTACATAACGTGCTTTATTGTCACAATAACGGCAAGTGGACTTTTGTAATGTGTAACTGTGACGATAAAATCTGTGTTCCTTACAGGTCATATATGGCAGGCAGAACAGAAGAAATGTCAGCTGGTCCTGAAATCGTTAGCCTTGATAAAGAAAAATGTTCAGGCTGTGACGAATGCGGAAAATGCGTAAGCAGATGTATGTTCAAGGCAAATTCTGTCGGTGCCGACGGAAAAAGCGAAACAGATTTTTCAAGGTGTCTCGGTTGCGGACTTTGTGTTACTACCTGCCCGACAAAGGCAAGAACGCTAATACCGAGAGATGATTACAAGCATGAAGATGTTCTTACAACTAATATCCTTTTAGGTAAATGAAAAACCGAAGCACAAGGCTCCGGTAAGTATGGTTATCCTTTAATTGATTCGGCTTTTTTCTGTGAAAATGACATTCCGTAATATTTTTCTAAAAGTCTTTGTGTCTGTCTTTCGCAAAGACCGATAATTCCCGAAAGCTTTGGTAGTGTGATACCCTCAGGGTCATTGATAAATGCCTGCTCAATAAGAATGAAACGTCTGTCGTTGAGGTTTTCGGAGTTTTCCGTTGTTACCTTGAAATCGGGCCAGTAAAGCCTTGTGATTTCCGTCATAAGAATCTGCATAAGGGCGGCAATTATGTTTTCATAACCCCATTT
>JAZLAJ010000030.1:0-33458 GCA_045613145.1 Acutalibacteraceae bacterium | reverse complement strand
ATCTCATGCCCCTGCTCTTCATCCTTGCCCCTGCTGGCTTCCTCCTCTTGGGCTACCTCATGGTTGTGTTTAACAAAATTACAAAACGATAATAGCTATGAATATGTTGACTATTCTTTCCACTGGAAATATCTCGCAGGAGGTATTCAATGGCTTCGTTACAGGCACTGTTAGCGTTCAGGAGATTAGCCTCATCGCTATTATCATCGGCGCAATCTTCGTAAATAACGTGGTGCTCTCGCAGTTCCTCGGCATCTGTCCCTTCCTCGGTGTTTCCAAAAAGCTCAACACAGCAGTAGGTATGTCTGCGGCAGTTATCTTTGTTATGGCTTTAGCTACAGCGGTAACCTATCCCATAAACAAGTTCTTACTTGTTAAAAATGATCTGGAATATCTGCAGACTATTGTATTTATTCTCGTTATTGCCGCACTCGTTCAGCTGGTAGAAATTATTCTTAAAAAGTATATTCCCGCTCTTTATAACGCTCTCGGAATTTATCTTCCTCTCATTACCACCAACTGTGCTGTTTTAGGTGTCGTTATCCTTAATGTGGATGAAGGCTATAACTTCGCACAGTCCATGTTCAGCTCCGTGGGCGCAGGTCTCGGATTTATGCTGGCTATGGTAATGTTTGCCGGTGTCAGAGAGAGACTCGAAAGCTGTGATGTGCCTAAGTTTATGCAGGGCCTTCCCATCACTCTTGTGGCAGCATCACTCGTTTCCGTTTCCTTCCTCGGCTTTACGGGAATCGTAGAAAACATTTTCGCTTAAGGAGGTAGCATTATGAGTCAGATTATTATTGCTGTTGTAATTGTTGCAGCTATAGGACTTATAGCAGGTCTCGGTCTTGCTGTTGCTTCCGTGGTTTTTGCTGTACCCGTAGACGAAAAAGCAGAGAAGATAAGAGAGTGCCTTCCCGGTGCCAACTGCGGTGCCTGCGGATTCACAGGCTGTGACGGTTATGCCGCTGCTCTTTCCAAGGGCGAGACTTCAGAGTGTAATCTCTGTACTCCCGGTGGTAACGACACTGCCAAGCAGATAGGTGAAATTATGGGGCTTTCCGTAGGAAAGATTACACCGATGGTAGCCGCTGTTATGTGTCAGGGCAACAGAACCAATGTAGAGGACAAGCTTGAATACAGCGGTGTTAAATCCTGTAAGATGGCTACACAGCTTTTCGGCGGTCCTAAAAACTGTGTTTACGGCTGTATCGGCTTCGGTGACTGTGCAGAGGTCTGTCCTTACGATGCTATTTTCATCTGTGACGGTGTGGCAAGAATCAACCCCGACAAGTGCCGTGCCTGTAAGAAGTGCATTTCGGCCTGTCCGAGAAATCTTATCGATCTGTTCCCGCTCGACACTACCAAGGGTGCTGTTCTCTGCCGTAATCATGACAAGGGTGCGCAGACACGTAAGCAGTGTAAAGCAGGCTGTATCGGCTGTATGAAGTGCGTGAAGGTCTGTCCCGTAGAAGCAGTAAGCATAGATAATTTCTGTGCGGTGGTTGATTATGACAAATGTATCGGCTGCGGTAAATGTCACGAGGCTTGTCCTGTAGGAGCTATTGACATTTACACTATTAAAAAGCATTTCTGATATTTTTTTGATACACACACGAAAGTAGAACCCGACGGGCAGTTAATCGCTCGTCGGGTTCTGCTTTATATAATGTCAGTTATAAGGTTCGGTTTTATCGGTGCGGTTAAGGAGGTAGGCTATGCCGGTGTTATGGAAGAAACGGACACAACACGTTGTGTTCCTACGGTGATGATATTCGTAGGGTAACGGTGTGCTGTGACCGCCGTAAACAGCATCTTATGTATTTTTTCTCTTGCATTTCCCTTCAATCTATGCTAAAATCATAACCATATCAGAGCTTTTGGTGTTTCTATATCAAACACCCGAAGCTCTTTTTTTGGAGGAAGAAAAATGAAAAAGAAAATCTTTTATTCGGAATGGGCTTATATACTCGGTCTTATTATTATGGCATTTGCTGCAGCATTTACAGAAAAGGCTGATTTCGGTATGTCCATGGTAGTAGCACCCGCATATATTCTGCATCTTAAGATGTCGGAAATTTTTCCTTGGTTTACCTTCGGTGTGGCTGAGTATGTTTTTCAGGGTATTCTCGTTCTGCTGACGGTTATTGTTATGAGAAGATTTAAAAAATCCTATCTTTTCTCATTTGTGACTGCAGTTCTTTACGGAACACTTCTCGATATGGCGATGATTATTATTTCGCCCTTGACTGATGAAAGCTTCGCAGTGAGAACGGTGTGGTATGTTCTGGGTACGGTTTTCTGTTCGCTGGCAGTGTCACTCTTTTTTCACACATACATTTCACCCGAAGCTTACGAGCTTATCGTGAAAGAGCTTTCTCTTAAAACAGGCTATAACATAAATAAGGTCAAGACTGCCTTCGACTGCTTCAGTACAGTTTTGGGTATAGTGATGTCCTTCACATTTTTCGGCTTTGGTGTGTTCGAGGGAGTTAAGCTCGGTACGGTTATCTGCGCACTGATTAACGGCTTCCTTATCGGACGGTTCACTGTACTTTTAGAGAAATTGTTTATTTTCAGAAATAAGTTCGACTTAGAAAAATATTTTTTATAAAATAAAAATAAATCTGTTTTTCGGTTGACAGAAAGAGTTATCTGTGATATCATAGTCTTCAACGCTTTACTGTGATAAAAGATTAATACGTTAAAGGAAAGGAAGATAAAAAATGACATCACAATTATTAGCATTTATTCTTTATTTTATAGTTGTTCTCGGCATTGGTGTATTCTTTATGCTTAAGAGCAAGGGTGCAGGTGAAGAGGAATATTTCCTCGGTGGCCGCTCCATGGGTCCGTGGGTAACGGCTATGAGTGCACAGGCATCGGATATGAGCGGATGGCTTCTTATGGGCTTTCCGGGCAGTATCCTCGCTTTCGGTATGGGACAGGTGTGGATCGGTATAGGTCTCGCGCTCGGTACCATCGCTAACTGGATTTTCGTGGCTAAAAGACTTCGTAACTTCTCTAAAGCAGCTAACGATTCCATAACCCTTCCTCAGTATCTCACTAACCGATTCGCTGCTACAAGTCCTGCACTTCAGATTATCTGTGCAGTGGTTTTCCTGGTGTTCTTCACCGTTTATGTGGCATCGAGCTTCGTGGCAGGTGCAACTGTACTTACGAGTGTAGTGCCTCAGTTCCAGGGTAAAGAAAGTCTCGCACTTCTTGTGTTTGCCCTTATTATTATCGCTTACACTTTCTCAGGCGGCTTCAAGGCTGTGTGCTGGACAGACTTTTTCCAGGGACTTATGATGCTCGTGGCTCTTATGGCAGTGCCTATCGTTATACTTATGACGAAGGATCTCGATGCTCAGGCGCTTAACTTTATGGGAACAGACGGAGTTATGAATACCTTCGGTACCAATCCCTTTGATGCTGCACCCCAGGACATTATTTCAGGTCTTGCATGGGGTCTCGGTTATTTCGGAATGCCTCACATTCTCGTAAGATTTATGTCCATTAAAAAGGCATCTATGATAAAAACCTCATCTACCGTGGCTATCGTGTGGGTTATCCTTTCTCTCGGTGCTGCTATTGCCATCGCTATTCTCGGAAGAATGCTCGTTGGCGCTGAACTCGTGGCACAGGGTAAGCAGGCTAATGTCTTTATTGTACTCGTTGGTGATCTTTTCCCCGGCTTTATCGCAGGACTTCTCCTGTCGGCTATCGTTGCCGCAGCGATGAGTACTGCCGATTCACAGCTTTTAGTTGCTTCTTCATCCTTCACCAGTGATATTTATAAGCCTGTATTCAGAAAGAATGCATCTGATAAAGAGGTTCTCTGGATGGGCAGACTGGTAGTTATCATCGTTTCTGTAGTAGCTTACTTCATCGCTAACAGTAAGGGAAGCGGTGCCCAGGCTATTATGAGTATGGTAGAAAATGCATGGGGCGGTTTCGGCGCAGCCTTCGGACCTGTTATTATCCTTTCACTCTTCTGGAAGAGAACTTCTTATAAGGGCGCTATCGCAGGTGTTGTTTGCGGTGCGGTGACTGATGTACTCTGGCTCATCTTCCTTACTGAATCCACAGGCATTTACGAAATTCTCCCAGGCTTTATCGTAGGTCTTCTCGCATGTGTTATCGTCAGCCTTATAGACAAGGCTCCCGGTGAAGAGGTAATTAAAATTTTCGAAACAGCTACTGCAAAGGGCTATGACGAAGAATAATAAAACGAAAAAAGAGGCTTTCGGGCCTCTTTTTTATTTGTATCAGCGGTACGGGAAACAATATTTCGTGTACTTAATTTTTTAAATATGATGTTTATTGCGGTAAGTCTTCCGGATTATTACAGATTCCCGTTAGCAGGTCCGTCGATGACCCGACCGCTTCCGCTGAATCTTGACCCGTGACAGGGACAGTCCCAGCTGTGCTCTGCCTTATTATACCGTAATGCGCAGCCTAAATGGGGACATCTTTTGGCGGTAGGGTAAAGATAACCGAGAATACTTTCGACACCGTTAAGGAAGATATTCGGTGTCAGCATATTGCGTGACGGTGAGAAAAATTCAGCATAGGGATTTCTTTTGCCTGAGAGAAGGTCGGAAAGGATGAGCGCACCCGACATCGCTCCTGTCATACCCCATTTATTGAAGCCGGTCAGAGTATAGAGATTATGGGTGCTTTTCGAGTAAGAGCCGATGTAAGGCATCGAATCGAGACTCATACAGTCCTGTGCAGCCCAATGAAATTTTTCCTGTGCGTCGGGGTAAAAATCCTTTGCCTTTTTTCGAAGCTCAGTGTAGCTTCCGCCTTTTTTACCGGTACGGTGGTCGCCGCCTCCGAGGAGAAGAAGACCACGGTAATTACGAAAGGAAAGTCCTTTATCTTTTTCATCGAGATACATTCCGCTTAGTTCTTGTGCATTTTCCAATGCGATAACATAGGAACGGTGCTGATAAAGCTTAAGTGAGTAGAGACCGTGTTTATTTATGAATGGAAAATGGGTGGCGACAATGACATTATCCGCCTTAACCGAGCCTGTTTCAGTCAGAGCGGTGTTACCCTTCATTTTGATTACACGGCTCTTTTCATATACGGTAAGGTCTTTGGCTATTTCCGAAGCAAAGAGTAACGGATGAAACTGTGCCTGACTTTTTGTTTTTACTGCACCGACCGTGGAAAAAGGGAGAGGAAGCTTTTCGGTAAAAGAACCTTCTGCTCCTATTTTTCTCAGTGCGTTCAGTTCATCCTCGATTTTTTGTCGGTTGTCGGTGGAATAGATGTAGTTGTCCTTTATTTCGAAGTCACATTTTATCTTTTCTGAAAGCTTTCTGTATTTTTTCAGGGCGAGACAGTTTGCCTCATAATAGGCTTTTGCTGTCTCCGTGCCTTTTTTTATAAGGTCGGAATAAATGAGTCCGTGCTGAAAGGTTATTTTGGCTGTCGTATTTCCCGTAGTGCCGCCGCAGATTTTACCGCTTTCGAGAATTACGGAGGAAATACCTTTTTCCTTTAGAAGATAGGCTGTAAGCAGACCTGCCATACCGCCGCCGATGATAAGTACATCGGCTTTTATATTTTCGTAAAGGTTAGGGAAAGAGGGTAGAACAGCTGTTTCGTGCCACAGAGAAGACATATATGCACCTCAATTGTTTTTATGTAGTATAAGCAAAAAAAAGGCGGGATATACGTTTTTAAGGCTCTCGTATCTTAAAAATACAAAACCCTCACCGTGGGGTGAGGGAATCGTATTTATACTAAAGAGAAACAGAAAGTGTCGGGTTAGCAACAAAAGAAAGAAAAATGTTGCCTCCAACACTTATATAATACAACTGTTTCTGAAAAATGTCAATAGATTTTTATATATTATCCGTGGACGGAATGGGCTTTATGATCTTCTTATATATGTATGAGAAGCAGATGAGAGTAACGGTGAGCGACATAACCTCTGCTATGGGGAATGCTAACCATACCTTGTTAAGGTCGCCTGTTTTTGACAGAAGATAGGCTGCGGGGAGCAGAACTACTATCTGACGGCAGAAGGATGTGATCATCGAAAAATAGCTTTTTCCCAAAGCCTGGAAGGCAGAGCCGAGATTGATACATACACCGGCTAAAATGAAGCTGGTGCTGATGATTCTGAGAGCGGGAATACCTATTTCCATCATTTCGTCCTTAGCGTCGAAGAGACGGAGCATCTGCTCGGGGATAAGCCACATAAGAAGCATACCGAAGGCCATAATAGTCACAGCAATTATACAGCTGAAGCGAAGACATTCGGTGATTCTTTCCTTTTTCTTGGCTCCGTAGTTATATGCTACGATGGGAATAACACCGTTATTAAGGCCGAAAATAGGCATAAATATGAAGGACTGAAGCTTGAAATAGACACCGAAAACAGCGGCTGCAGTAGTGGTGAAGCTGAGAAGAATTTTATTAAGAAGGAAGGTCATGAGAGAGCCTATGCCGACCATAATAACAGATGGGATACCGATTTTATAAATTTCACCGATGATTTTAAAGTCGGGACGAAGATTAGAGAAGCGGAGATTGATTTCCTTGTTTGCTACTTCGTTTATGATGATGCCGACGATAAACGCTACTGTCTGACCGATAACTGTAGCTACAGCTGCACCTTTTGCTTCCATACGGGGGAAAGGACCTATGCCTAAAATGAAAAGCGGGTCGAGAATAATATTTGTGATAGCACCGGCCAGCTGAGTTACCATGGAAAGGGTGGTTTTACCTGTAGCCTGCATAAGTCTTTCCATCGTTACCTGTCCGAAGAGACCTACAGAGAAGATACATACGACAGAAAGATAATCTACACCGTAGTTATAAATAGCGCTGCCTTTTTCTACCTGTGAAGCGAAGAAAATTTTCGTGCCGAAGATGCCGAAAAGAGCGAAGAGAAGGAAGCTGAACATAGCCAGAAGCACACCCTGCGCACCTATCTTGTTAGCTTTTTCGAAGTTCTTTTCACCGAGACTTCTCGAAAGAAGTGCATTTACACCTACACCTGTACCTGTGGCAAGACCTATCATAAGATTCTGTGCAGGGAAAGCAAGAGAAACAGCCGTGAGAGCATCCTCACACACCTGTGAAACGAAAATACTGTCAACCACATTATAAAGAGCCTGTACGAGCATAGACACCATCATTGGAAGAGACATGGTGATAACGAGTTTTTTTACGGACATAACGCCCATTTTGTTTTCTCTGTTCATTTTAACCTCCATATTTTTAAATCACGGACTAATTATACCACTTTATCATTTTAATTTCTATATATTAGAAAAAATATGTTGTTTAATTTGTATGGATATTAATTTTTATTTTTGTTTATTTTGCTGTAATGTATAGTGATTTTAACAAAAGAGACCGGCTGTGCTTTGTGACAGGTTACAAAATAGTTTTTTAGAAAAAATTTCCTTTAAAGTAAGAAAATAGTATGGTATAATTCTAGTTATAAACTACCTTATGGAGGTATGATAAATGAAAAACATAAAAAGAGTAATTGCGGTTATTCTTGCACTGACTATGGTATTTTCGCTTATGGGTACCGTAGCCTATGCCGAAAGCACAAAGGTGGAAAGTGACATTTCTTTTGCTGTTCTTTCCGATCCTCATTATTATCCCGACTCACTTACGGGAGATAACTGTGAAGCTTACAGAAATTTCTGCTCCTACAGTTCGAAGATGCATGCCCAGTCAGGGGATATGGTAAGAACTGCCATAGAGACCATGATGGTCAGAAATCCCGACCTTAAGTACATTCTTGTTCCCGGTGACCTCACCAAAGACGGTGAGCTGGAAGGACACAGGGCTATGGCTGAACTTTTCAGAGAGTACGAAGAAAAGTACGGCGTGGAATTTCTGGTAACGACGGGTAATCACGACATTAATCAGAAGCTTTCTTCTACCTTCGAAAACGGTAAAGAGGAATTCACTCCCACGGCTACTGCCGAGGATTTCCGTGATATTTATGCAGATTTCGGTTATGATCTTGCCTTCAGCGAGTATGCCTCAAAGGGTGACAATGTAAGAGGCCGTCTTTCCTATGCTGCGGATTTACAGGATAGCGAGGGTAACTATACCTACAGACTTATTTCCGTCGACACCTGCATTTATTCCTTCGATGAACCCTCCAAGGAAACAAGGGGCGAAATTACAGAAGAAACAATGAAGTGGATTAAGGAGCTTACCGATGAGGCTCACGAAGAGGGTAAGACTCCTCTCCTTATGATGCATCACAGCATCGCTCCCCATATGGATATTGAGCTGTCTGTTTTTCAGATATTCCTTCTTAACGATTATCTTGATGTGGCGGAAACCTTAGCTTCCTGGGGCATAAATTATGTGTTCACAGGTCATCTTCACACTAACGATATTTCTTCGGTGGTAAACGATGACGGTCAGGTTATTTATGATATAGAAACCTCCGCCGTGTCTGATTATCCCTGTACCTACCGTGAAGTGGAAATAAAGACCTATGCCGACGGAAAGAATGAACTTAAGGCTGATACTGTAGACTTCGATGCAGAGATTCCCTTTACCTGGGACGGTAAAACCTACGAAAAGGGCACATATAAATACGTGGCTTTCTCGGAGTATATGTGTGATTCTGACGGAATCGGCGGCGAGCTTTCGGGTACAGGCTATGTTATGAGATTTTTAAGAGGCGGTCTCGGTGACGGTATTCTTAAGGATATCAGAGAGATGGGCAGTCTGGAGGCTTACCTTAAGAGTCTCGGTGTGGATTTGGAAAAAATTCTTTACGATTTCCTTTCCCCTTACATCGGTGACGGAATAAAAATCGCCGGCCTGAAGATTTTCAGCACCGATAACCTTATGTGGTTTATCAATGATCTTTTAGAGCAGATTTACGACCTTTACATCAAGGATGAGAATGCACTTCTTGACCTCTGTAAGGATGTTATAGACGAAATAATGTCCATCGAGGTTTCCGAGTATCCCTGCGACAGATTTATCGACACCTACGGTTTCGGTGATGAGAATAAACCGGGTACTCTGGGCGATCTTGTGCTTTCTGCTGTGTGCTACTGGTACAGCGGTGATGAGGATACCTCCGGTGATAAGTTTGTTAATGATGCCATAAGGAATTTCGACAGCGGTACCCTCACCAACACTGTTTTCGATAAGCTGGTAGATATTCTTCTGCATAAGCTTCTCGAGGACAGTATACTCGGGAAAATAGAAATACGCACATATAAGCTCCTTTCAGACAAGAAAATTATGAATGATATGGGCGCGGGAGTCAACTATCTCATTAAATCAATTCTTAAAAACGATCTTTCATATATGAATCTCATCGACAGCATTTTCGCATTCGGCATACTTCCTTATGAAAGCATCTATGATATTCTCGATAAAGAGCTCTTACAGAAATATCTCACACAGAGTCAGCTTGAGTCTGTAGGTATTTATATCGCAGGTCTTTTGACTGACCTTACAGTGGATGATGACCCTGTCTTCAAGGGTGACTCTCACGTACTTCTCACGAATGAAGACAAAGAGGTTTCCGTAACGAGAGAAAATTACCGTCTTCCCACAGCTGTAACGGTTACTATGGGTGAGGACAGCAGTAAGGAAGCCTTCATCAGCTGGTACTCCAAATCAACTCTTGGCGGTGACATAGAGATTTACCGTGCAGACAGTGAGCCTTCTTTTACGGGTGAAAAGACAGTTACGGATGAATTTACCGTTGAGACAGAGACGGAAACGGTAATACGCTCTTATCCCGGCATCGACCTGGGTATCATCGGATTTTTCGCCAGTGAATTTAAAATTAACAGACACACGGCTACACTTAAGAATCTCAAGCCCGGAGCTACATACTATTACCGTGTAGGCGATGCAGAAAGAGACTGGTGGAGTCAGACGGGTACCGTTACCACAGCAGACGGCGGTAAGGATGTAACCTTCCTTCACCTGGCTGATCCGCAGTCACAGAACGAGAGACAGTACATAAGAGCATGGCAGAAGGTGCTGTCTGTTGCTACTGAGCTCTACGACGAGGATTTCATCATAAACACAGGTGACATAGTAGACCACGGTGACAACTCAAAGCAGTGGTCATGGGCTCTCGACACAGGGTCGGATTATCTTATGAATACCTTTATGATGCCCGCTACGGGTAATCACGAGGGTATGGGTACCAATGCGACGGTAAACTATTTTATCTTGCCTGATCTTCCCGAACAGGATACGGCAAAGGGTGTTTACTATTCCTTCGATTATAATAATGTTCATTTCGCAGTGCTTAATACAGAAGATCTGGATGAGGATGAGGGCATTACGGATAAACAGCTCAGCTGGCTGAAAAAGGATATGCAGTCAAGTGACGCACAGTGGAAGTTTGTAATGCTTCACAAGGCACCCTATTCACAGGGCTCACATTATAAGGATGACGATGTGTGCGAAATCCGTGACCAGCTTAAAAATCTTATGCCTGAGCTTGGAATCGATATGGTATTCCAGGGTCACGACCACGTTTATATGCGTACCGGCTCATTAGCCAATAACCGTCATACCGCCTACGATAAGACTTATCTTAATTACAAGGGTGACATTTACAGAACACAGGTTATTCCCGAAGGCACTACCTATGTAATTTCAGGTACATCAGGCGTAAAGACCTATATTCAGAATGATGAAAGTCTGACCGATAAGTACTTCCCTCGTGCGGAAAAAATCCTTTCCGTGGACGCACCGATGTTCTCGGCAGTAGAGATAGTAGACGGTATACTTTACTTCGATGCTTATTCTGTAACTGATGACGGAGCAGAAAATGTGGACCGTTTCGCTATTCAGAAAGATATAACGCAGGGTACTGTAGAAGAGAATTACACAGAAGAAGAGGAAAACGATTCTTCTCCGCTCGTTAAGCTGCTGACAGTCGTCAAGACCATTATGGAAAAGCTCGTAGCTATTATAAAAAGCTTTATACCTTTTATGAAATAACAGACAGAGGCCCGATGCAGTATCGCTGCATCGGGTAAAGCTTTTAAAAGAAGCGCTGAAATAATCACTTAACACAGAAAAACTCCTTCAGTTCATTTCAACAACTGAAGGAGCTTTTTTACTTATGATTAATCTTTATTGATTACTGAAGCGATGTATTCACGAAGACCTGCGAGTCTGGCTGTTGCCTTTTCTTTGTTTTCCTCATTTACCGAATAGTAAATTTTGATTTTCGGCTCTGTGCCTGAGGGTCTTACAGCCAGCCACGATCCGTCACTCCAGATGTATTTGAGAACATTTTCTTTCGGAAGATCAGCGATGCCTGTGCTGAAGTCGATAACCTCCTGGATACCTTCGTAAACATTTTTGCCCAGTGAACGGAAGTAAACCATCAGCTTTTCGATCTTTTCTGCACCGTCCTTACCCTTAAGTGTAAAGGAATCGAGATGGTCGAGATAGTAACCGTACTCAGCGTAAATGTCATTCAGTGCATCTACGAGGGTTTTACCCTGATTATAGTAATAAGCCGCCATCTGACAGATAAGCATAGATGAAACAACAGCGTCCTTATCTCTAGCGTGGGTGCCTACGAGATATCCGTAGCTCTCTTCATAGCCGATAACAAATTCTTTTTCACCTGTCTCTTCATATCTGCACATCTTGTCACCGATATACTTGAAGCCGGTGAGGGTTTCTTCGATATTAAGGCCGTAGCTTCTGCCGATATTTGCTCCGAGCTCGGAAGTAACTATTGTCTTGATAAGAGTTGACTTTTCGTTGAGAGAAGCCTTCTTCATACTGAGAACAAACTTAACGAGAAGTGCGCCTGTCTGATTGCCGGTGAAAAGGACATAATCATCACCGCTCTTTACAGCGATGCCGACTCTGTCGCAGTCGGGATCAGTACCTAAAACAAGATCAGCTCCGATTTCTTTGGCTTTTTCGATAGCGATGGTAAGAGCATCCTTTTCTTCGGGGTTGGGACTTCTTACGGTGGAGAAGTTACCGTCGGGCATTTCCTGCTCTTTAACTACAGTGACATTCATACCCTCAAGCATTTTTCTTACGGGTATATTACCTGTACCGTGAAGGGGAGTATAAACGATTTTAATGTCTGACTTTTCTTCGTATAGACTCTGTGATTTTACCTGCTTACAGAATTCACCGAACACGTCGTCACCGATAAGAGTGATGTTTTCACTTTCCTCAAGGAAGGGGATTGACTTGTAATCGGTAATGGCGTTGATATATCCGATAGCCTCAGTGGCGTCCTCTGTGCAGAGCTGACAGCCCTTGGCATCGTATACCTTATAGCCGTTGTATTCCTTAGGATTGTGGGAGGCAGTTATCATAACACCTGCGTTACAGCCTAAAAATGCTGTAGTAAAGGAAAGAACAGGTACAGGTAATGCCTTGTCATAAAGGTAAACCTTGAAACCGCAGGAAGCGAAAATTCCTGCTGAAACCTTAGCAAAATAAGCAGAGTTATTTCTGGTGTCATAGCCTAATGCTACCTTGATTTCACCTTCGTATTTGTTTTTGAGGTACTGAGCCAGACCAAAGGTTGCTTTACCGACGGTGTATCTGTTCATACGGTTTGAGCCTGCACCCATAATACCGCGGAGTCCCCCTGTGCCGAAGGCAAGGTCCTTATAAAATCTGTCTTCTTTTTCTTTTTCATCTGTTATTTTAAGAAGTTCTTCTCTGGTTTCCTCATCAAAGGTTAACCACTGTTCGTATTTTTCGAGATATGTCATAATGTGTCTCCCTTCCGGATATTGCGCTGTTTTCCGACGGCAGAAAATGCCGTTCGGTATCTCCGTCTTCAGTCGGCGGTGATAGGTTTACGGATTTTATTGTTTGCTTTTTTAATGGTATAAATTATCGTTTTCGTATTCGGGCTCTACGGTAAGATGTATGCCCAGCTTGTTATAAATCATCTTATCCACATCTGAGGGGATAACAGAAATGTGTGCCTGACAGTTTTTAAGCTTGGGCAGACATTCAAGTACCTTTGCCGCATCCTTATCGGTGGCTGCAGAAACTGATAAGGCTACCAGCACCTCGTCAGCGTGGAGACGGGGATTTTTACTGCCGAGATAGCTTACCTTTAGATTCTGTACAGGCTCGATAAGAGTCGAGGGTAAAAGCAAAAGCTCATCGTCGAGTCCTGCGAGACTTTTCAGTGCATTCAGCAGTGCTGCGGAAGCGGCACCTAAAAGATCCTTGGTTTTGCCGATGATGATTCTGCCGTCATCAAGCTCTATAGCAGCGGCGGGTGCGCCTGTCTTTTCTGCCACTTCATTGGCTTTTACGGCTACAGCTCTGCTTTCGGGGCTGATTCCTGCCTTATTCATAAGAATGGAGATTTTTTCTCTTTCCTTTAAGGTGTCGGCACCGTGTCTTGCATCATAGAGAGCAGAATAGTATCTGCGGATGATTTCCTGCTTGGCTGCATCCTCGACTATCTTTTTGTCGAAAATACAGTGGCCTACCATATTTACACCCATATCAGTAGGTGATTTGTAGGGACATGAGCCGTAAATCTTCGTAAAGATCGCCTCGAGGACAGGGAAAATTTCCACGTCACGGTTATAGTTTACCGTGGGGATGCCGTAAGCTTCCAGATGGAAGGGGTCGATCATATTAAGGTCGTTGAGGTCGGCAGTTGCAGCCTCGTAAGCAAGATTTACGGGATGGTTAAGAGGAAGATTCCACACGGGGAAGGTTTCGAATTTGGCATAGCCTGACTCTATTCCTCTGAGATGGTCGTGATAAAGCTGTGAAAGACAGGTAGCCATTTTTCCGCTTCCGGGACCGGGGGCTGTAACCACGACGATTTTTCTTTCGGTTTCTATATATTCGTTTTTACCGTAGCCTTCTTCAGAAACGATGAGGGGAACATTTGAAGGATAACCTTCTATTTTGTAGTGGGTAAAGACGGAAATACCGAGATCACGGAGCTTGTCTCTGAAATTATCGGCAGACTTCTGTCCGTCATACTGTGCAATTACCACACTGCCTACATAAAGACCTACACTTCTGAAAAGGTCAATAAGTCTGAGAACCTCTTTATCGTAGGAGATGTTAAGGTCACGGCGAAGCTTCTTTTCTTCGATAGCCTTAGCACTTACGGTGATAACAACCTCAGCCTCATCCTTAAGCTCGAGAAGCATTTTAAGCTTACTGTCAGGCTCGAAGCCGGGCAGTACTCTGGCAGCATGATGGTCATCGAAAAGCTTACCTCCGAATTCGAGATAAAGCTTACCTCCGAACTGAGAAAGTCTTTTTCTGATATGCTCTGATTGGGTTTTGATGTATTTTTCGTTGTCGTATCCTATTTTCACGTTTACATCTCCTAAAAAACTACATATATTCTCATTAAAAAAACTACACTCATTAATATACCACAAATATCAATCTATTTCAATAAAAAAACTTACGAATAAAAATAATTTTTACTGTACAAAAAATACAAAAAGAGTTATAATGAATCTGTAAAGCTTAAGAATACGGGGTGTAGAAAATGAAAAAAGACATAATTTCCCGTGCCAGGGAGGTGCTTCTTCCGTACACACCGCTCAGTGCCGATTGCGGTCTTGTATGCGGAAAAGCCTGCTGCAAAGGAGACGAAGAGACAGGTATGCTTCTTTTTCCCGGTGAGGATACGGTCTTTCCCGTAAAGGAAAAGGACGGGAACAGACTCTGTGTATGCGGGGGAAGCTGTGACAGGAACACCAGACCCCTTTCATGTATTATTTTCCCTTTCTTTCCTTATATCACACAAGAGGGAAAAATAAAAGCAAAAATTGACATCCGGGGTATAAATATCTGCCCTCTCGTTTCTCACGAGGAAGAAGTGCTTTTTAGTAAAATTTTTCTGCGCCGGGTATCCCGTGTGGGACGGATTCTGGCTAAGGATGAGGAATGCCGTAAATTTTTATGGGAAACGAGCCGTGAGATTGACACTCTTGAAAGGCTCATCAGATAAGAAAGGAAGCTGATTATGATAACAGGATTCATTGAGAAAATATACAGAAAAATGGTTTATAGCCGTGCAGACGATACGGGCTGTGTCGTTTATTTCACAGCGGAGGATTTTCCAGAACTTCATCAGGAGGAGTATCTTTTTGAGTCCTCTCTCGGTCACACACTCGCAGGTGCCTTTTATTACTATGACGGCTTTGATGAAAAGAAACTTGTTATTTTTGAGCACGGTATGGGTTCAGGTCACACGGGCTATATGACGGAAATAGAGAAACTCTGTAGGGCTGGCTACCGTGTGTTCGCCTACGATCACACGGGATGCATGAAATCGGGCGGAGAAAGCACAAACGGCTTCCTTCAGTCTCTCCATGACCTTGACGATGCAGTGAAAGCTCTTAAAAATGATGAAAGATACGGAAATCTTCCCATCAGTGTTATCGGACACAGCTGGGGCGGATTTTCTACTCTTAACATTTCCGCACTGCATCCCGACATCGAAAAGGCTGTAGCTATGTCCGGATTTATTTCGGCAGAGCAGATTTTAAAGGGATTTTTTAAGGGTATTCTTTCTCCGTTCTGTAAAAAAATTCTGGCTCTCGAAAAGGAAGCGAACCCTGACTATATCCGCTTCAACGCTCTCGATACTTTGAAAAACACGAAATCAGAAGTGCTCGTTATTCATTCTGATGACGATAAAACCGTTTCAGCCGTAAATAATTTCGATATTCTCGAAAAGGAGCTTTCGGGCAGGGAAAACATTAAATTCCTCCGACTTACAGGCAAGAATCATAATCCGAATTACACCGACGATGCAGTAAAATATAAGGATAAGTTCTTTGCAGAATATCAGAAGGCATTAAAAAAGAAGGCTCTTACTACCGCAGAGGAGAAAGAAGCCTTTAAGAAAAAATACGACTGGAAGCGTATGACAGCTCAGGATGAAAAGGTGTGGGCGGAGATACTGGCGTTTCTGAAGTGATATAAAGTAAAACAGACACCTGAAGTAAAAATCAAGTGTCTGTAATTTTTTATCCTTCTTTATGCAGCTTCACAAAATGTCTTATCAGATAAATCACTGCTCCTATGGGTATACAGAAAATAACTATCTTTATAATAAGATGAATGGGGATATAGTCATAAATACCGTCGCCCAAAATCGTAAACAGTACCACACGGGGCATTATTCCGACTACTGAAGCGACGAAGTAGCGGGGAAACTTACATTTCGATGCGCCCCAGAAAAGACTTACGAAGTCGATAGGAAAAACGGGAAGGGCACGTATAACTAAAAGTGCAGGGAAGTTATCGTTGAATTTCTTTTCGAGGATTTTCTGTCCGCCTTTACTTTTTCTGAGAAGCTTCTCTACATAATCTCCGCCAAGAAACACACCGAGGAAATAGGTGACGGTGACCTCGAGAATGATACCGACGAGGCTTATGAGACAGGCTGTGGGTGTGGGAAAAGCCATACCGATGGAAATGTAAATGAGTGAGGCGGGAAGAATGAAAAGCACAGATTTGACAAGATATACGCCCCAGATAGTAAGAACGGCGACTGTCAGATTTGCGCTTGCATCCACCAAAGCACGGATGTCTATGTTTTTCAGCTTTTCATAGTTTACCACAGCGATAACAAAAATAGCCATGGCTACTGCTACTCTCAGAAGAGCGAGAAGAGTGGATTTTACTTTTTTGTTCATATTTCAGCTCCAAAAATATATTTTTAAGTCTTGTTTTAAAGGAGAGGTTTTTGCGGCTTTGCAGGGGACGGCTTTCCCGACGTTTTACACTTTTTCATCAGCCAGAGGCCGAAAATCAGAAGCAAAGGGAAAACAGTACCTATCAGCATTCCGTTATTCATATTTCCGCCGGAAAGAGTAATAGCCTTGCCTACAGCACCGGGTCCTGCGGAACAGCCCATATCGCCGAAAAGAGCAAGAAAAGCAAACATTGCAGTACCGCCTGTGGGGATTTTCTCTGCTGCCAGAGAAAATGTTCCCGGCCACATAATACCTACGGAAAGACCGCATAAGGCGCATCCGAAAAGTGAAAGAAGGGGCGACGGAGACAGACTCGCTGTAAGATAGCTTAAAATGCACAGGACAGCACTGGCTGTCATCATTTTAGTAAGTGAGATTTTTTCACTTATTTTCGAATAAAGGACTCTCGCTGAGCCCATCAGTACCGCAAAAAGACAGGGGCCGAGCAGGTCACCGACTGTCTTTGACACCTTAAGACCCGATTCAGCGAAGACTGATGCCCACTGACTCATAGCTATTTCACTGGCACCTGAGCAGAGCATAATCAGCGCAAAAACATAGAAAAGCTTCGTTCTGAAAAGCTCGTTTATTTTCATGCTCTTTCCGTCCGAAAGGGCGTCGGGAATAGGGACAAGAGAGAAAAGTATGCCGTTGAGAAGGGGGATAAGACTCCACAGAACAGCGAGATACCGCCAGTTGTCCACGCCTGAGAGGGTGAAGAAAAGCGTCGAGAGAAGAACTACTGACATCTGCCCCCAGCAGTAGAAGGAGTGGAGAAGACTCATCGAACCGCTTTTGCTCTGACTGGGACAGGCTTCTACGAGAGGACTTATGATGACTTCGATGAGACCGCTTCCCGTAGCATATATTATTATGGAAAGTATTATACCTGTGTACGGCGGCAGAATAAAGGGAAAAATGCCGAGAGAGAAAAGCCCCGTAAAAGCGAATGCGTGAGCAAGAAGTGCTGAAGCACGGTAGCCTATCCTGTCGATAAATGAAGCAGAAATCATATCTACCAGAAGCTGTACACCGAAATTGATAATGATAAGAAGAGAAATTTTATCGTAGCTTAAGGAGAAATCCTTCTGAAAGGTAAGGAAAAGGAGAGGGAGAAAGTTATTGATGATAGCCTGTACGAAATATCCGGCATAGGAAGCGTAGAATGTATATCTGTAATTCTGTTTCAGTTTCATTTTCGTTCTCCTTATCAGAAAATTCAAAGAGTATGATACCATATAAGGAATAACTTTTCAATGAATGGATAAAAAAATAATTAATATAAAGGATAAATATTGAAAAAACATAAAAATTAATGTACAATACATATATCTTGATATCCGAAAGGAGTAATAAAAATGATAATCATTAAAAAAATAGTTTCAGTAATGACTGCGTTTATTCTTATGCTTTACGGTTATGCAGGCATAAGCGGTAACGTAAGTGATGATTATACCGAGGGTAAGTACAAAAATGTTATCCTTATGATAGGTGACGGTATGAGCTTCAATAACCTCGAGGCAACCAAGGCGCTCAGAGGTACAGAGCTTGCTATGGAAACTATGCCTGTTAAAACTAACAGTGACATTAATTCCTTCTTTCTTCCTTACACTGATTCTGCCGCGGGCGGCACTGCTCTGGCATGCGGTATCAGAGTGTGGGCGAATTCATTAGCTGTATTCCCCATTAATCCTGTTATTACATCTTTGACTGATAATGTCCCTGTAACAATCGCTGAACTTGCCAAGGCAAACGGTAAGGCTGCAGGTGTGGTTACTACTGACAAGACAAGCGGTGCAACTCCTTCTGCTTTCTCTGCTCATGCTCTCGCCAGATCAATGGAAAAGGACATCAGCAAGGATCAGCTTAAAACAGGCTTCGACCTTATCTGGGGTGCTGCTTCTGCCAGCATCAACGAAGCAAACACAGCAGAAAACGGTTGGACTTATGTTGACAGCGAAACAGAACTCATGGCTCTCGAAGAAGGCAGCCGTTCATTTGCACAGTTCAGCTTTGATGATCTTAAGCATGTAACTAACAATCACGATACTCCCACCATCGAAGAAATGACAGAGAAGGCTATTGAACTTCTTTCAGCTGACGAGGACGGATTCTTCCTGATGGTTGAGGGTGCATGTATCGATAAGCACGCCCATAACAATGATATGGAAAATATGACTCTTTCAGCAGAAGAATTTGATAAGGCTGTAGCCGCCGCTCTCGAATTTGCCGAAAAAGACGGTGAAACTCTTGTTGTTGTAACAGCTGACCACGGTACAGGCGGTATGAAGTATAATGCAGAAAAGGATGAATATTATTTCACAAGCGGTGATCATGATCTTGATAATGTTCCCGTATATGTTTCTGCAGAGGATGCCGGCTTTATTTCAGGAATCGAAGTAGACAACCGTCAGATTCCCGTTCAGATTGCCAGAGTGCTCGGATATGGTGTGGAAATGTTCCCGGCATCGGCTGTTTCAGGAAAATAAAATGATAAAAGAGAGCTCTGAACAATTATGGGGCTCTCTTTTGAATTTTTGCAGAAAATGAAAAATTAAGTATCATTTTTTTCACTTTGTGTTATTTATTTTTTTGTGGTTATGGTGTATGATTAAATCACAACAATAAAAAGGAGTTGAAAAATATGAAAGCAATAGGAAATCTTATCTGGGTTATTTTTGGCGGAGGAATTACTGCAGCGATATGGTGCTTTTACGGTATACTGTGGTGCTGTACGATTATCGGTATCCCTCTCGGTAAGCAGTGCTTTAAGTTCGCAAGACTTTCTTTTATGCCTTTTGATAAGGATGTAAGGGATAATGACAGCGGAGTATTAAGTACAATAGCAAACATAATCTGGATTATTACCACAGGTGCGGTTATGGCGTTTGAAAATCTCTGTATGGGACTTATCTTCTGCATAACTATCGTCGGAATTCCCTTCGGTAAGCAGTATTTCAAGATGGCTAAGCTTGCACTTGCGCCTTTCGGATTTGAAGTGGTGAAAAAATAACAGTTTTTTTGACAAGAAAAGACGGACAGAAGAAATATAGTTTTCTCTGTCCGTTATTTTTTATATTCATTTGTGAGTCCTAAAATATAATCCGTGCCGACTTGATGAAAGAGGAATAATTTAATAAGAGCACAATATGCTATGACTATAAATTTTTTATAGAGCCGTGATCTGTTAAAAAGATAAAATTTAAAAAGGTAATTGATTTTTTTGCAGTAAAGTGATAAAATGTGATCAATGTATTTTAAGGAGGAAAAGAAAAATGAAAAAAGCTATGAAATTTTTATGGCTTGTTACGGTTATGGTTATGCTGTGTATGGCTATGGCTATGACGGCTGGTGCGACAGAGTATACCGAGGGGTATTATACCTACGAGGTGAAAAACAGTGAAGCTATCATTACAGATGTTGATGAATTAATCAGCGGTGATGTTGTTATTATTCCGGACACACTTGGTGGGTATAGCGTAACAATCATAGGCGAAGGAGCATTTTCTCATTGCCGGGATTTTGTAAGCATCACAATTCCTGACAGTGTGACAACTATAGGTGCGAGTGCGTTTGCTTATTGCAGTCTTAAAAGCATAGAAATCCCTGACAGCGTAACGAGCATAGGTGATGGTGCATTCCGTGGTTGCTCCGGCCTTACAAGCATAGAAATCCCTGACAGCGTAACAACTATAGGTGCTTGTGCATTTGATAGTTGCTCTAATCTTACAAGTGTCATGATCGGAAATAGTGTAACAACTATATGTGTTGCAGCATTCTCTCAATGTAGTGAACTTACAAGTATCATAATGTCTGACAGTGTAAGAATCATAGACATTGATGCATTTTATAAGAGTCATAATATTACTGATGTATATTACATCGGCACTGAAGAACAGTGGTGTGAAATAACAATCTGCAGTGGAAACGAAGATCTTACAGGCGCAAATATACACTATAATTATTGCTTTTTGAATTCTGATAATGTACACTCATTCACATCAAAAATCATCACTCCTGCTACTCATCTCAAAGAAGGCGCAGAAAAAATAACATGTAATTGCGGTTATACATATACAAGATCTATTGCGACAGTTCCGCATTCTTACAATGCAGTTATAACAGAACCCACATGTAAAAATGACGGATATATAACATATACCTGTAGTTGCGGTGATAAATATGTAGGTGAGATTTTACCATCAAAAGGACATAACTTCAATTCCAATAAGGTTTGCTTGTCCTGTGGTTATCTTGACTGCTCCTGCAACTGTCATAAATCAGGCTTTAACGGATTCATCTGGAAACTCCTCAGCTTCTTCTATAAATTGTTTGGAACAAATAAAATCTGTGCCTGCGGAATATCACATTATTAATAGGTCAAAGGGGACGGCTTGTGCCGTTCCTTTTTTGTTTAGCGGCGTGATTTTCGCGGTTTTTTATCATTATCAGCGAATTTAATTTTAAATTTTCTGAAAAACTGCTTAATATCTATTGAAACAGGAGAAGTTTTTTGATATTATTAATGATGGTAAACTAAAACCAATAAAATTCCGAAAGGAGATTTGTTCATCATGAATTACACACATGAAGTAGAAAAAATGTGTAAGGTCGCTAAAGGACCTAACCACGGACCTGCTCCCATCCCCGAAGAAGGCAAATGGGTAAAGGCTTATGAAATCAAAGACATTTCCGGTTTCACACACGGTGTAGGCTGGTGTGCTCCTCAGCAGGGTACATGTAAGCTCTCTCTTAACATCAAAGAGGGTATCATCGAAGAAGCTCTTGTTGAAACCATCGGTTGCTCCGGTATGACTCATTCTGCTGCTATGGCAAGTGAAATCCTTCCCGGTAAAACTATTCTCGAAGCTCTCAACACAGACCTTGTTTGTGACGCTATCAACACAGCTATGCGTGAGCTCTTCCTTCAGATCGTATACGGCAGAAGCCAGTCTGCTTTCTCAGAAGACGGTCTTTCAGTAGGCGCAGGTCTTGAAGACCTCGGTAAGGGCCTTCGTTCACAGGTTGGTACCATGTACGGTACAAAGGTTAAGGGCGTTCGTTATCTTGAAATGGCTGAAGGCTATGTTACAAGAATGGCTCTTGATGCTGATGACCAGGTTATCGGTTACGAATTCGTTTCCCTCGGTAAGATGACAGACTTCATCAAAAAGGGTATGGAACCCAACGAGGCTTACAAAAAGGCTATGGGCACTTACGGCAGATTCGCTGATGCCGCTAAGTATATCGATCCCCGTGAAGAATAATTAAGGAGGTAAACGAACATGGCATTATTTGAAAGTTATGCAAGAAGAGAAGCTAAAATTCTTGCTGTTTTAAAAGAATACGGCATTTCTTCCATCGAAGAATGTAAGGAAATCTGCGACGCTAAGGGCATTGACCCCTATAAAATCGTAGAAGAAACTCAGCCCATCGCATTCGAAAACGCTAAGTGGGCTTACACAGTAGGTTCAGCTATTGCTATCAAGAAGGGCTGCACAAAGGCTGCTGATGCTGCTGCAGCTATCGGTGAAGGTCTTCAGGCTTTCTGTATCCCCGGTTCAGTTGCTGACAACCGTCAGGTTGGTCTTGGCCACGGTAATCTCGGTAAGATGCTTCTTTCCGAAGAAACAGAATGCTTCTGCTTCCTCGCAGGTCACGAATCCTTCGCAGCTGCTGAAGGTGCTATCAAAATTGCTCTCAACGCTAACAAGGTAAGAGTTCAGCCTCTTCGTGTTATCCTTAACGGTCTTGGCAAGGATGCAGCTATGATCATCTCCAGAATCAATGGCTTCACCTATGTACAGACTGAATTTGATCCCTACACAGAAACAGTTAAGGTTGTTAACGAAACCCCATACTCAGACGGTGACAGAGCTAAGGTTCGTTGCTATGGCGCAGATAACGTTCCCGAAGGCGTTGCTATCATGAAAAAAGAAAACGTTGGTGTTTCCATCACAGGTAACTCCACTAACCCCACCCGCTTCCAGCATCCTGTTGCAGGTACCTACAAAAAGTGGTGTGTTGAAAACGGCGTAAGCTACTTCTCAGTTGCTTCCGGTGGCGGTACAGGTCGTACACTTCATCCCGCTAACATGGCAGCAGGTCCTGCTTCTTACGGTATGACAGATACTATGGGCAGAATGCACTCTGACGCTCAGTTTGCAGGTTCTTCATCAGTTCCCGCTCACGTAGAAATGATGGGCCTCATCGGCGCAGGTAACAACCCTATGGTTGGTATGACTGTTGCATGTGCAGTTGCTATTGAAGAAGCTTCAAAGTAATCCTTTATTTATAAGGCTTTGTGAGAGTTTTTAAGACTATTTTAGCTCTCTGAAAAATCTCATCACGTGAAAATTAAACTTTAAAAACTTAGACACATCATTTTTGAGTTTTCTTAAATGATGTGTCTATCTTTTTTTATGTGAATGTGAGGGATTTTTGATGAAGAAATTGAAGATGACGGCAACTAAAACTTTAACCTTTCAGGAGGGTTGTGAGAAGTATCTTGAATACTGCCGACAGAGGAATTTAAGAGAAGGTACTATCAACCATTACAGACAGAGTTACACTCAGTTTTATAAGTTCTTTGACCCGGATACACCGATAGAAGAATTTGATGAGGATATACATTAGCTAACAAGTAGAAAAAATATATTTAAATAAGATAATTATATAAATTCTACTTGTTAACTACTGTATTTAATTATTTATTTATTTAATTAATTTTTCCCTTCAGACTTTTTGAATTATTCTTATTTTCTAGCCGCCGCCTTAAAGATTTTATTTAATATTTTTATAGTAAAAAGCATTGATAAGCCTTGTGCCCATCAATGCTTTTTACTTTAATGTGTGATATGAGATTTTAAAAATCAAGTGAATGTCTTGATATGCTCTTTTGTCTGTTCTACTAATTCATCTATGTTTTCTGACAATTTTAGTGCAGTGTTAATGTACTCATAAACGGTCTTCAGGTCTTCTGTGTGGAGCTTTTGAGCTATAGTAATTAGAATATCTAGCCTATCATCTAAATACTCACAGAAGAGGTCATGGACCATATCTGGGTAGAGAATTTCTATAAAATAATAGGGATGCTGCTGGCAGAAATCCATGATAATATCCCTATCATCATACTGATCAGGAAAGCTTTCATCAACTTCATGACAAAGTTCATTTAGTTCACACCATAAGTTAAAGAAGTTTTGATCACTAATGAAGAATTTGTACTTAACCCAATAGCTAGCTACTATAGTAAAGAATAACTTGAATTTGTATGTATCCAATTTTTGTAGTGATTTTCTAAGTCCTGTATTTGATCTTGTTTTCATATTTCTATTCCTCTAAATTAAATCTAACTATAACTTTTTATACCATTCATTTAATTTAGCAGATTTTCATGTGTATATATAAAAAAACTGATGACCTTTAAAAAATCATCAGTTTTATTTTAATGTAAACACTATAGATATTTTGTGCTATCCATATGTTTCCAATCAATTAAAACCACTCACCACTAAACAAGTCAACACTTGAGTAATAGTTGTGAGCAAGTTCTTCTATAGTGAATTTCTTCTTTATAAGAACTGCGGCTGTAATTAAACTCATATGATCATGAGCGTACTTGATTATATTTTCTATCAGTTGTTTTTTGAATGCCTTGTCCTCATTCAACTTAAAGGGGTTGCTATCAAAGGACTCAAGGAACTCTTCAAACTTATCTACAGCTATCATATTTCCATACTGATGATTCATGCGGTAGAAGAATATGAAGAATTCATGTAATCCCTCATTGCTGAGGCTTTCAAGTTCTTTGGTTAAGGTTTCTGTTATTTTATTAATGTTCTTTTCTGTATTTTCCATAATATATTCACTTTCCATTTTAAATTATATTAGATGACAACAGAGCACAAAATATTGTCATTCATATAATTTAGCAGAATTTATATGAGTATATACATAATGTTTAAGTTTTTTGCGATATGCTCGTAATGAATTACTCGCAATGTTTTTGTGAATATGATGTATACCGCTTACCGAGAAATCCAACCGTTGGTTACAAATGATATTGAATTGTTTGGCAAAACATGTTAAAATATACAAAATACTTGTTTAACCTAGGAGGAATTTTTATGAAACAATTAAAAAGAATGTTGTCGGTAGTACTTGTTGTTTTATTGTTAATAACAAGCATTCCAGTGTTAAATATCGATTTGTTTGGCTTTTCCGCTAATGCTTGGGGTGGCCCGGCAGGATATTTTGACAAATTTAGTGGTTTTAGTCTTTCTGCTGGTCAATCTGCCGAAATAGAATATGATGTAGGCTTTTACATATTCTCTCAAGGGGAATATGTAAATGCAGGACAAGCATTAGTTTCGGCTTCGGGCAGGACAGATGATACATATGCAACAATTTCTTCTGGTTCGGAAACCGAAGCTATTGTTGGTAAAGAAAGTGCTACTGTGGGTTCGGTTGGTCATGGCGAAGGTGAATTAGACTCTATTGTAATATCTGTATATCAAGGTGAGGTTAGTTTTAGTGGCACAGTAGCAAATGTAAAGTTTAAGAGTATTAATGGTGGTTCATCGAATAAATCCTATGTTAAAGTGGATCCTCCTGAGATAGATGATGACGAGTACACTCGTTATGTTTATAATTCAGTAGTTGAGTATGAAACACTTAAAGATGTTCGTGCTACCGCTAGGTTTACAGGTTCACATTTAGAAATAGGAAGTAATGGTTATTATTATGTTGATATTGCTAATTGTACATTAAAAGAGCGTGCTAGAAATACTTTTGCAATGATACCAACATCGACATATAGTCATGTTACCGCCGTTCATTGCAATGGTTATGATGCGCTGGTTGAAACTGATGGAGTGTCATTTGCTTTAACAGGTGAACCGGAAACAGATGATAAATTAATAAATATTAATGTGTACCCTGATATAGAAGATGTTTACAAGATCCAATTGATCCAGGATGGAAGTGTGTTGGCTGAAAATAAAACAGGTGAATTTTCAATAGAGAGATATAAGATTTTACCTGATAAAAATTTATATGTTAGATTAACGGATGACCAAGGATTAAAATATACCAAAATAAAAACTAATATAAATACATACGATGCGTCTGATTTTGCAGCAACCTCTAAAGGTTTTAATAGCATACATATAGAGATCCCAGAAGATGTAGATGTAATTGGTGGAATGTCATTTGATATAGATTTGGGTGCTTTACCTATGTATGCTTGCATAACTAGAGATGCTCTTAAAATTGCAATAGGTGATTCCCAAAAAGTTGATTTATCTGCTTTAAACAGTGGTGATAAAGATGAAATTAATAATGTGTGGGATATATGGAAGGAAAATGTTGAAGACTTTAATAATGGCTTTACAGATTTTATGAGTTTTGCTGAAGGTAGCAAAAAAATTGTAGCAAGTGATACGCTTTCTGAATTTGCAATTCCTGAAATAAATGTTGAGTATTGTGCTTATGCAGAGTTTTCGAGAAAAGGAAATGATATCAGACCTATTTCGTCTGGTGGTAGTCTTGGTATTAGCTTGAGTTGGGGTACAGAGTTCCAAACTGCAATCTATGTTGTACCTGTTGTTATTGGAATTGAGGGTTCTATAGGAGCAGATTGTTCATTGGATATCGGTTTTGATTATGATAATAAAAAAATTCACCCAGAGTTTGATGCTGAAATAACACTGCCAGAGTTGAAGGGCTCGGTTGGAGTTGGGGTAGTTAATATTGCAAATATTTCTGGTTATTTATCTGCTGAAAATACTATTGGAATCAGTATGACTGATAATTGGGTAACAGGCACATTGGACGGAGAACTTGGTGTTTCAGGAAAGATATTCATTTTTAGTGGAGAGGAACCTATATGGGAATTTAAAGGCTGGCAGTATTATGCTGGAGAACTACGAAAAACATCAAATACATATGGCTTGAGACGTAGCAATACCACTATTGCGCAAGAAACAGAACAGTATGTTGACGATTTGTTTGACGAATCTAGTTACTCTTTAGATAACAGAGCGTACCTAAGTAACCAATCTCAGTGGAATGAGAATAATATGATTACCTTTAATGCATCGAATAACTTTTTGATTCAAAGCTATATCTATGATTATGCTAATCCTAATATTGTGTCGACCTCATATAGTGATGAGGGTGAAAATACTACTGTAATGTTGTTGGAAATAGATCAAAAAGATCGTGAAAAAGGAAACCAAATTGCTGTTGGATATTCAGTGTACGATTCGGCAAATAATAGTTGGTCAACTCCAGTTCCAATTGATGATGATGGTACTTATGACACATATGCTGATGCTTTTGTATACAACGATGACATATATGCAGTTTATGCAAATGCAAATACAACATTTAATGAAGAAAGTGCAACAATTGAAAATATGGCTGAATCATTAGAGATTGTACTTGCTAAGTTTAACAGAGATGACAACAAGTTTGAAGTGATTAATAGAATTACTGATGATGCATATTTTAATTATCTGCCAAGTGTGTGTGCGGATGAAAATTATGCATATGTTGCATATGTTGAAAACAGTAATAATGATGTTATCTATCAAAAGGGTACTAATCGAATTATGTTAGCTAAAATTGATTTAGCTCATAACGATGTTGTAAGTTGCAATCCGATAGTGACAATTAAAGATATTCCGATAACCGATCTGTGTGTGACCTTAAAGGACAATGAACCTATAATAGCTTATATATTTGATAAAGATGGAGACTTACAGAAAACAACAAATGATTTGGTGTTTACTCTCATAAATGAAAAAGGGGAAATTAAATATACAGATTCAGGTGAAGGAATTAAACAGAGTATCCGTGCGGGGTTGATCGGTGATAGTGAAGCCTTAATGTATTATAATTCAGGTAATATTTTAATTTCGTACGATTTTGAAACATTTAATAAAGTAGTATCAGATGATACTATGATTGTTTCTACAGATTATCAACTTTTGGACGGAACTCCTACACCAATGTTATTGTTTAAAAAAGCTGACGAAAATGGTCATATTAATATTTTTGCCAGTTGTTTGGTTGATGGTACCTGGAGTAAAGCTGTAAAAGTTTCAAACTTTGAAAATGATAAAAATATCAAGTATTATTCAGCCTTTTTTGATAGCAATAGTGAAACTATAGGTCTCGCTTATGTGCAGAATGAAATGATAGGCGAATTCGATGAGGGAACAGAAGATGAAACTTATCGTAAAGGTAAGTATTCAGAGAAAAACGATTTGTATTATTTAAATGTTTCATTGAATAGTGATTTGGAACTATCTGATGTTTCTTACGATGATTCTGTGCTTAAAAGCGGGGAATCGTTACCTGTTAAAGTAATTGTAAAAAACAATGGTTTGGTATCTGTTTCAACTTATGATATTAATATTACATCTGATTTAGGAAATATATTCACACAGAAATTTGAGAAAAAAATATTACCAGGTGAAACAACTACTATAGAAATAGAAGCACCAATCCCAGAAACTATAACTGAAACATTTGATTATACATTCAGTGTAACAACACAAGATGATGTGAATAATGAAAATGATGCACATATGATAACGCTTGGTTATGCAGATTTATCGTTAGATGTCGAAGCTCATTATTCTGCAGATAATACCGGTGTCACTGTTTTTGTTGAAAATATTGGTCCTGTAGCTACAGATGCAAAGTTAATGTTCAGAAATGAAAATTACGAAAGTGAAATTCTTAAATCGGAACCAATATTTGAATTGAAACCTGGAGAAATTGGGGTATATCATTTTAACTCCGATTATTTATCGGAAGTATATAGTCGTGCAGAATCTGTGTGTTTGGATGTTGTTTCCACAAAAGAAGAATTAAGAAAAGGTGATAATACAGATTTCTTTAATACTAGTTCAATAATAACCAATAGTTTTGAGTATGAAATTTTAGACAATGATAGTATTAAGATTACTGAATACTGCGGATATGAAAAAGATGTAATCGTACCTGGCGTTTATGATGATTACAATGTTGTTGCGATTTCTGACAATGTATTTTCAAGTAGCGTTGAAACGGTGATTATTCCTGAATCTGTTGTTGAAATTGGCGCAAATGCATTTGAAAGTGCAACTAATTTGAAATCGATTGGTGTCGCGGAAGATAATGCTGTTTATTTAAGTGAAAATGGTATGCTGTTTGATAAGTTACAATCAGCATTAATAAGATGTCCTATTGGTTTTGAGTTAACAAATATCTCGTTGCCAAACACTACTAATATTATTAGTAAAAATGCATTTAAGAATTGCTCTAAAATTGAACAAGTTGTAGTATCTGGCAGTGTAAAAACTATTGATGAATACACTTTTTATGGGTGTGCATCGTTAAAAGAAATAACTTTCCCAGATGGTCTTGAAGAAATCAAAAAAGCAGCTTTTGCTTATTGTTCAGCTTTGCAGAATGTAAATATACCGATGGATATTCTTAAAATTTGTCAATACGCTTTTTATGAATGTAATGCTTTGGAAAAAATTACAATTGGATATAGCCTAACTGAAATAGAGGACGACGTTTTCTATGGCTGTGATAATTTAACTATTCGTTGTTATAAACGAACATTGATTTATAATTATGCAAAAGAAAACAAGATAGATATTGAAATTATTCCTGAACCTGCAACGAAAATAACTATTGACGATCAAACAATTTTAAAGGGCGGAGAGTATGTAATCTTTAGTATAGAACCTTATTATTCTTCTGAAACACTTAAGTTTGTTGTTGAAAACAAAAATGTTGGTACTGTAACTTCAGAGGGTGTATTTACTGCTAAAGCATGCGGTCAGACTAAAATTACTGTTACAACCCAATCAGGTCTTACTGATTATGGAACAATTACGGTTGTTGGAGTTGAAAACGCTGAATATACAGATTTTGACTATACGTCAAATGGTGAGTATATAACAATTGTAGGTTATACTGGTTCTGATAAAATTGTTACAATACCTGAGACGATTGCTGGTTTGCCTGTTAAGGCTATCGAATCAACTTTTAATGGATGTTCGTTTGAAGAAATCACACTTTCAAAGAATATTTCGCTTCTCTCGTCTAATGTTTTTGAAAGAAATTCCAATTTGAATAAAATTTTCGTAGTAGAAGAAAACGAAAATCTTACTGCAGTTGATGGAGTATTGTATTCAAAAGACATGACAAAATTATATAAATATCCGATAGCTAAAACTGATGAAAGCTTTACAGTACCGGAAACTGTTACTGAAATTTCAACATATGCTTTTTCAAGAAATAAATCATTGAAAAATATAATTTTCAGTGAGCCTAAAAATATCGAAAATATGAAACTTGGTGATTACGCATTTTCTGAGTGTACTTCTCTAGAAATGGTATATTTTAATGATTATGTTGAAACTGAAATTGGAACTTATACTTTTAATAATTGCAAAAAATTAGTGGATTTTAAGCTTCCTAAATTAACAGTTTCTATTGGTAAGAAGGCATTTAGTGGTTGTACAACTATAGTTGAAATCTTAATCCCATCTAGCATTATTTCAGCTGATAGTGCATTTATGTCAAGTTCTGTTAAAACTGTTGTATTCGAGGAAGGGATAGAAAATATTCCGAGCAACATTTTTTATCAAAGTAATAATTTAACATCTGTTTCTCTTGCAAAATCGACTAAAACAATCGGTGCAGGTGCTTTTAGGGAATGCAGTAAACTCGAAAATATTACATTTACACCAAATATTACAGATATTTATTCAAATGCATTTAGGTCATGTAGTAAACTCAAATCAATTGTCATTCCAAGTAATATAAAGAGAATATACCCTCAAGCCTTTTATAGTTGTGGTAGCCTTGCGGAAGTTGTTTTTGATACAGGTATAGAAGCTTTAGGATATAGTGCATTTAGAAAAACTGCACTTGTTGATGTTGTGATACCTAATTCTGTTAAAACAATTAGTATGGAAAATTATACTGATGGGGAATATACAACAAATACAAGCGCTTATGCGTCTGCGTTTAGTGATATTAGCACGTTGAAAAGTATAACCTTTGAAGAAGATGTAGTTTCGTTATCTTCGTATGCATTGTATGGGTGCTCTTCTCTCGAGCAAATTAATTTGCCAAACTCTTTGGAAAAAATATCCAATTCAGCTTTTAGAAAGTGTAAGAGTTTAACAAAGTTATACTTGTCCAACAAATTAACATCAATAGGCTCTAATGCTTTCAACGATTCAACTATTACAGATATCTATTACAATGGCACTGAAGAAGAGTGGAATTCTATTGATATCAACTCAACAAACAGTGGACTAAGTTTTATTACAATACACTTTCTGCATGAACATAATGTTTTAGAATGGACAACAACCGAAAATGCTACATGTTCTTCTGTTGGCTCAAAACGAGGTGTTTGCGTTGATTGTAATTTTTCTTGCGTTGAAACTATTCCTGTACTTGAACACGATATGGGTGATTGGTATTGTACAATAAAATCTTCATGTACAATGTTAGGTGAGGAAAAACGTGATTGTCTAAATTGCAATTATTCTGAAACAAGAGATCTTGCAATAAGTGAGCATATTAATGTTAGTTTTATCGAACAACAAGATGCTACTTGTACAGATGTTGGTTATACTGCAGGCACCTATTGTAGTGATTGTAAGACTTGGATAGAAGGTCACGAAGAAATCGAAACTCTTAAGCACGATCTTGGTGAGTGGTATCACACAACTAAACCTACTTGTACTACAACAGGCGAAGAAAAGAGAGATTGCTCACGATGTGATCATTTTGAAACAAAAATATCTGATAAACTTGAACATAGTTATAGCGATAAGTTTACTGTGGATAAGGAAGCTACTTGTACAGTTGACGGTAGCAAATCCAGACATTGTGTTAACTGTGATACAAAGACTGATGTTACAGTAATTAAAGCAAAAGGTCACAAATATACAGAGTCAGTTATCAATCCTGCTACATGTACAACTGATGGCTTGATTATGTATGAATGTTCTTGTGGAAATGCCTACACAGAAGTTGTACCAACTCACGGTCATGGTGACGCAAATGGTGATGGTTATTGTGATTATTGTGATGAAAATCTCGCGGGTGATAATACTTGTTCTTGTAACTGCCATAAGATAGGTATTGCAAGTATAATATGGAAGATTCTTCGCTTCTTCTATAAACTCTTTAAAATCAATCCTGTTTGTGAATGTGGTGCAAGTCACTATTAAAATTAAAACAACACTCCGAGAAATCGGGGTGTTGTTGCTTATTGTTGATACCCAACTAGAACTGTGTTGGGAAATTCAAAAAAAGTTTTAGCATTACATATGAAAGAATAGTCTGCAATTATGATTGTTGAAAAATATATTTGGTTGTCAATTTATAATAAAAAAATGACAGCACCTGCTTACAAAACCATCAAACCACGTTATAATGTGTTCTAGAAGACTAAAAACGATGTGTTCAGTTCAGATGTTTTCATAATACCAACATGTGACAAAGCTAGTGTTTGTAAGCATTTCTGACCGTGCTCTATTATGTTGTTTCATCAATAACGAGAGCGGGCGTTGAAATGATGGGCCTCATCGGCGCAGGTAACAACCCCATGGTTGGTATGACTGTTGCATGTGCAGTTGCTATTGAAGAAGCAAGCAAATAAGCCTTTATTTATAAGACTTCGTGAGAGTTTTTGAGGCTTTGATAGCTCTCTGAAAAATCTCATCATATGAAAATTAAACATTAAAAACTTAGACACATCATTTTTGAGTTTTCTCTGATGATGTGTCTATATTTTTTATATGAAATGTGAGGGATTTTGATGAAAAAATTGAAGATGTCAGCAACTAAAACATTAACCTTTCAGGAGGGATGTGAGAAGTATCTTGAATACTGCTGACAGAGGAATCTGAGAGAGGGAACTATCAACCATTACAGACAGAGTTACACTCAGTTTTATAAGTTCTTTGACCCGCATACACCGATAGAAGAATTTGATGAAGATGCTTACAAGAGATATGTTCTGCACCTGAAGGCTATTCGAAAAAATATTCTTCAATCATCGCACAGATGCAGTGATACACAGGCAGATGCAGCTCCTGAATTTTAAAGGTTTCTGATTCGGGTACACAAATACAAACATCAGCATATTCCTTTAGTTCTCCGCCCTTGCAGCCTGTGAGACCGATAACCTTGCAGCCTGTTGCCTTGGCAATTTTTGCAGCGGCACACACATTTTTTGAATTCCCGGATGTACTTATTGCAATCAGAATGTCGCCTGATTTACCCAAAGCTAAAACTCCCTGTGCATAAATTAAATCCGAGTCAACATCATTAGAGAAGGCACTGTTCGGAGCCGTCATTGAAGGCAAAGAAACAGCAGGCAAACCACAAAGGAGCTTTGAAAGAAGCTCATCATTAAGAGAGGGTTCTTTGTTTATCAGTTCTTCTTTTTTGGCGACGCTCAAAGGTCGCTTTTTCAAAAAGCCCTTCATCAGCTCGCCTGCAATATGGTCACAGTCGGCACAGCTTCCGCCGTTACCGCAAAGAAGCACCTTGCCGCCGCTTTCGTAACAGGTAATCATTTCTTTGGTTGCCTTTGTAATATCGTCTTTGATTTCGCTTAAAACAGGATATCTTTCAATCAATTCATTTAACATGTTATTCCTCCAGAGCTGTAGCTATAGCGGCATAGTC
>JAZLAJ010000029.1:0-20000 GCA_045613145.1 Acutalibacteraceae bacterium | reverse complement strand
CATACTACCAAACTTTTCGGTTTGTCAAACAGCGTGCGATGAAATACTTCCTGATGCTAATTGCGTAAAACATAAAAAAAGTAGCGGTTACGTACCCAAAAAAGGTGATTTGATTTTTTTTATCAATGATGAAGGAAGAATATATCATGTTGGTATTGTTAAGGCTAATAGCGATGGATCTACAGTTAAATACATAGACGGGAATAATTCTTCCGAAGGAAGACCAAACAGAGTACACGATAGTTCCAAATCGTTAAATGATGGATCTATTTGGGGATATTACACACCTAATTATAAGCAACAACCTGTTATAACTCGTGCAAACGGAGATAATCATACTGAAATTACTTTAAAATGGACAAAAGTTGATAATGCAACAAAATACACACTTGAAAGAAGAAAAGCCGGTGACAGTGCTTACACAACAGTTAAAAGTTCGCTGACAGCAACTTCATATACAGACAAGGATTTAAGCAAAAATCAACGCTACTTCTATAAAGTAACGGCTTACAACGGCTCAACCAAATTAGGCACATCCGAAGCTGTTGGAGTTTACACTAAATTTTCAGCGCCTACCATAACAACGGTAAGTGACGCTAATTTGAAAATCACCTGGGACAGCGTTTCAAAAGCTGAAAGCTATACGGTTATGAGAAGAAAATCAGGAGATGATGAATACAAAGAGATAAAAACCATCACCGATACTTCATACACCGATTCAAGCTTATCTGCTTCTACACAGTATTATTATTGGATAAAAGCTAACTGTAATGTTGATGGAACAGAAATTGTAGCAAAATCAACTTCTGCCGGTCAATACACTTTCGCAAAAGCTCCCACAATTAAGAACGTCAACGATATAAGTAAATCCGAAATTGAAATTACATGGAACGATGTTTCGGGTGCAGAATCCTATAGAATAGAAAGACGCAAAGCTGGAGACAGTGAATATAAAACCTTAAAATCAGGATTAACAACTACATCTTACAATGATACCGGTTTGGAAACAGGTCAACGATATTATTATATTGTATATGCAAAAAACAGTGCGGGAGAATCTGCGGCATCAACTGCAGTAGGCGGTTATACCAAGTTTAATGCGCCTACTGTTACAACGGTTAGCACAACACAACTAAATTTAAGTTGGGACAGTGTTTCAAAAGCTGAAAGCTATACCGTAAAAAGAAGGACATACAACGGCGAATACACAGATGTAAAAACAGTAACAGAAACGAGTTATACTGATTCAGGCTTACAAAGCGGCACTCAATACTATTATTGGATTCAGGCTAATTGTAATGTTGACGGTACAAGCATCGTTGCAAAATCAGAGTCAAAGGGACAATACACAAAATTAGCAACTCCCAAAGCAACTACAATAAGCAGTAATTCTTTAAAAGTTAGTTGGGATTCAATAAAAGGTGCTGACACCTATAAATATGTTGTACAAAGAAAACTACCTAATGAAAGCAGTTACAAGACAATTACAACTATAACAAGCAACAGTTATACTGACAATAACTTATCTCCGTCCACTACCTACAACTATAGAATACAAGTATTAAACAACGATGGGAAAACTTGTTCAACAACGGATAAGGTAGATGGAAAAACAGCTGCTTGTTCTCATAGTTACATCTCAACCGTAACAACAGTTGCAACTTGCAAGAGTGAGGGTGTAAAAAACTTTACATGCTCAAAGTGCAGTAGCAATTATACAGAAAAGACTTCCAAAAATCCAAACAATCACATTGGCGGTACTGAAATTAGAAACGCTAAGACCTCCACTTGCACAGCCGAAGGCTACACGGGTGACACCTACTGTAAGGGGTGTGGTGTAAAAACAAAGACAGGATCAAGCATTGCAAAAATATCCCACAGCTATATCTCAACCGTAACAACACCTGCGACCTGCAAGAGTGAGGGTGTAAAAACCTTTGCTTGTTCAAAATGTGGCGGCAGTTATATAGAAAAGATTGATAAAAATCCAAACAATCACACTGGCGGTACTGAAATTAAAAATATAAAGTCCACTACTTGCACAACCGAAGGCTATACAGGAGATACCTATTGCAAGGGTTGTGAGGCCATATTAACATTAGGTGAAAAAATTGCGGAAACAGGTCATAAATGGAAAGAGACCTCATCCACAGCAAATAAAAAAGTATATACCTGTGAAGCTTGTGGAGAGACCTATATAGAAACTTTTGAATGTACACATAGTTATAAAACTACAGTTGTTGAACCTACCTGTATGGAGCAAGGATACACATTGTATGAGTGTACAGTTTGCGATTACAGTAAGAAAACTGATTATGCTGATGCCACCGGACACAGCATGGGTCAGTGGAAGACAATAATAGAAGAGACCTGCACAGAAGACGGACAAAAATCACGCAGATGTATTAACTGTGAATACATGCAGAATCAAACAATATATTCGTCTGGTCATAGTATGGGCTCATGGAAAACAGTGAAGGCAGCTACATGTGATGAAAACGGAGAAAAGAGAAGCAATTGTTTTAATTGCGATTATGTAAAAACACAGGTTATATACGCAACAGGACACAGTATGGGTTTATGGAAGACTGTAAAATCAGCGACCTGTACAGAAGACGGACTCAAAAATAGAATCTGTTCGCATTGTGATAATACTGAAACCAAGATAATAAAAGCAGTCGGGCACAGTTATGTTTCGGAAGCAACAAAAGATGCGACCTGCGCAACATCAGGAATTGAAACTTTCTCCTGTTCCATATGTGAAGACACATATACCGAAACAATTGAAAAGCTGGGTCACAAGTATTCATCCTCTTATACCATTGATAAGAAAGCAACCTGCTCTACAGAAGGCTCAAAGAGTAAGCATTGTATAAGAAGTGGTTGTACTGCAAAAACAAATGTGACAGCAATTGCTAAACTTGCTCATACATACGACAACAATTGTGATAAAACTTGCAATGTATGTAAAGCGACAAGAAGCATAAACCACACTTACAAAATTACCACAACTAAAGCAACTCTTTCAAAAAACGGCAAAATTGAAACCAAGTGTACAGTTTGCGACGATATTTCAAACACAACTACCATCTACTACCCCAAAACAATCAAGCTCTCTGCTACTACTTTTACCTACAACGGTAAAACTGTAACTCCTTCTGTAACAGTTAAGGACAGTAAGGGTAACACTCTTAAGAAAGATGTGGATTACACAGTAACCTATCCTAAGAAGAGAAAGTCTATCGGTAAATACACCGTAACCGTTACTTTTAAAGGCAACTACAGCGGAACTAAGAAACTCACCTTCGAAATCGTTCCTGCCAAGGTCAACCTTTCTAAGGTGTCTGCCGGCAAAAAACAGCTCACTGCCACCTGGAAAACAGTCAGCGGTGCCACAGGTTATGAGGTGCAGTATTCAACCTCAAAGAAATTCACAAAGAAAACCACAAAGACCGTTACAATCAAAAAGGCAAAGACCAAGAAAACAACTATCAAAAAGCTCAAGAAGGGCAAGAAGTACTACGTTAAGGTCAGAGCCTATAAGACAGTCAGCGGTAAAAAGATTTACGGTGCCTGGAGTGCTGTGAAAAGCGTAAAGGTTAAATAAGACCCCTCCGTCATCCTGACGGTTGACACCTCCCCTGAAATCAGGGGAGGTTCTTTTGTCGGCGGTTGTATCGTAGGGGCGACCATCGGTCGTCCGTTCTGTATCGACTGAAAAGAGAGATACTTCCCGTAGGGTAACGGCGAGCCGTGTCCGCATTGCCTTGCCTGAAAAAATTAAAATTTATATCTTCTCTTGACAACAGGGAAAACATCTGTATAATCTTAATGACTCTTTATTCAGAAAGTGAATTTTACTATGAAAAAACCTGTCAATATGCTCACGGGAAGCCCTCTTAAAAGTGTTATCCGTTTCGCTTTACCTATCATGGCTTCCTCGATGCTACAGTATAATTACAGCCTTGTAGACAATATAATAGTGGGAAGATATGTTTCTCCGGAAGCACTGGCTGCTGTCGGCTCTGTAGGGCCTATCGGCTCATTTATTGTCGGTGCGGCTCTGGGTCTTACCAGCGGATTTTCTATTCCTGTTTCGCATGCATTCGGTGAAGGGGATAAGAAAAAGCTTTCACATTATGCGGGTGGCAGTATCAGTCTTGCCTTCCTTATCGGTCTTATTCTCGTGGTGACATCTCATCTTCTTTCGGGACCGCTTCTTCGTCTCATCGGTACACCCGAGGAGATTATCGGTCTTGCCTCAGCGTACATAAACATTCTCTACTACGGAATACCCTTTCAGATGCTCTCGAATAATTTTACCGCTATTTCACGAAGTGTGGGCGAGAGTAAAAAGCCACTCTATTTCTTCTGTGTCAGTGTGGTTGTGAATTTCTTTCTTGACCTGCTTTTCGTCAAAGAGTTTCAGTGGGGTGTGGAAGGAGCAGCTGTGGCGACTCTCATTTCACATATAGTGGCGTGCAGCCTTAACGGAATCTATGTTCTTCGGTTTAACCGACAGGTCAGCATCACGAGGCAAGATTTACGGATAGACAGGCGTACTGCATGGCGGCAGATTAAGCTTGGAATTCCTGTTTCCTTGCAGTTTACGGTTACGTCTATCGGTTCTATGTGTCTGCAGAGCGTGGTCAATTCCTTCGGTACATCTGTTATTGCCGGGTTTACCGCTGCGGGCAGGGTGGAGCAGCTCACTAATATTCCTATGTCCGGTCTCGGTGTGGCTAATCAGACCTTTGTAGGACAGAATTACGGTGCTAAAAATTACGAAAGAATACTCACTTCGGTAAAGAAAATCTTTATGCTGGATATCTGCATTTCGGTAGTGATGAGTCTTCTTCTTTTTACAATCTGGGAGCCCGTGGTATCCCTTTTCCTTACGGAAGAAAATCCTGAAATTATGGCTGCAGCGTCAAGATATATTCTTGCCATCGCACAGTGCTACAGTCTGGTGGCTATCCTTTTCGTGATGAGAAATACTCTTCAGGGTCTCGGTTTTACCTACGCTAATTCTGTAGCAGGTCTCGGTGAGTTTTTTGGCAGACTTTCTATTGCTTTCGTTCTTACTCCTGCTCTCGGATTTGATGCAGTATGCTATGCGGGTCCGGCTGCGTGGCTTCTGGCAGACATACCGCTTATCATTATTTATCTTCATAAGGCTCGTAAGTTCAGAACACTTTCAGCTGAAAATGTAGAAGCTGTCAAGCGTTAACAGAATATTAATAAATCAACTCCTTTTTTGTGATAAAATTACTATGCAAAGACAAAAAAGGAGATGTTTTTATGAATTTACAAAGCATTATTGACAAAAAAGACAAATACGCTCAGTTTATGGTTGATGAAATCACTCATATCTGTACTAAGCTTCCTAAAAGAGGCCCCGGTTCTGAAGGTGAAAAGCTTTCCTGCGAATATATCGGAGAGACATTAAAGGAGCTTGGATGTGAGGATGTAAAGGTAGAGGGCTTTAAGGAAAATCCCGGTTCCTTCTTTGGCTGGATTTACATTACCATCAGTTGCTGCTTCCTGGCTTTTGCATCCTATTTCTTTATGCCTGTTCTTTCTATCGTTTTCATCGCACTCGGACTTATTCTCTGTGTGCTTCAGTTCGGTCTTTATAAAAAGACTGTAGATAAGCTTTTCGCAGAAAAGACAGGACATAATGTTCACGGTTTCAAAAAGCCCACAGGTGAAGTTAAGCGTCGTATCATCTTTAACGGTCATCCCGACGGTGCATGGGAATGGCCCTTCAAGTATAAGTTTACATATCTCGGATTCGATATTCATATGATTACTTGCTTTATCGGTGCTTTCTATCTTCTTGCTATTTCTATTGCAAAGCTTGCAGGCGCTTTTGAAAGCAACCCCGGTCTTGCAAAGACACTCGGTCTCGTATGTATCGTATTCGCTCCCTTCTGGTTCGGTCTCTACTTTATGTGGAACAGAAACAAGATAGTTGACGGTGCTAACGATAATCTTTCCGGTTGTTATATCGGTATCGCTATCCTTAAGGCTCTTAAGGAGCAGGGTATCGAGCTTGAAAACACTGAAATTGGTGTGGTATGTACAGGCTCTGAAGAAGCAGGTCTTCGCGGTGCAAAAGCCTGGGCAGCAGCACATAAGGACGAAATGAAGGATGTTCCTACTTTCGTTTACTCTTATGATACCATTGCACAGTGTGAGCATCTCATGGTAAACTACCGTGACCTTAACTCTACTGTAAAGACAGATAAGGATGTAGGCGACCTGTTTATGGAAGCTTGTGAAGAGCTCGGCATTCCCTGTAAGAAGGGCTTCGTTCCTCCTCTCGGCGGTGCTACAGACTCTGCAGCCTTCGCTCAGGAGGGTATGAGAGCTACAGGTGTTACAGCTCTTAATCACGCTCTTCCCGACTTCTACCACACCAGACTTGATACTCCCGAAGCACTTAATCCTAAGTGTCTGGCAGACTGCTTTGCCGCAAGTGTAAAGGTACTCGAAAAGTTTGATAAGGGTGCTAAGCAGTAATAAAAATTAAATGACCTCCTTGCGAAAGCAGGGAGGTTTTTGCTTATCTGAAAACAAAAATCCGAAGCAATCGCCGATTGGCAAAAGTTTCGGATTATTTGCTTTTGGTGGAGATGGCGGTAATCGAAACCGCGTCCGAAAATCCATTCACACAACTTTCTCCGGGTGCAGTCAGTCTTTTAGCATTCCCTCGGTTTCACGCCGAATGACAGGCTTAAAACCTCAGTATCCTCTGATGCGTGACGGCATACGAGGATGCTCTGCCGTTCACGTTCACTGCTGATCGACGCCTTTAGCTAAGCCGCAGTACTCTCAGCCAAGACGGGCCGCTTAAGCAGCCTTTAAAACTGTATTGTTGTCAGTTATTTTTAAATGTGTGACCTTTTAAAGCGATTGCCACAGCGCTACCCGCTTATCATGCTTCAAAACCCCCGTCGAAATCCTTTCATCCCCGTGTAGATTTTAAAGCTTTTGCTTATTTATTATATCACTTTGATTATGTTAAATCAAATGTAATTTTTACCTGTTTTTAGCCGCTCTTTCTATGTCTCTCTGAGCATCACGCTTGGCTAAAGTTTCTCTCTTATCGTAGTTCTTTTTACCCTTGCACAAACCGATTTCGAGCTTGGCTCTGCCTTTAAGAAAATATACGGAAAGAGGGATGAGAGTGAGTCCCTGCTGTTTGGTTACACCTAAAAGACGGTTGATTTCTTTTTTGTGCATCAGAAGTCGTTTCACTCGCATCGGATCACGGTTAAAGATGTTTCCCTGCTCGTAGTGGCTGATGTGCATTCCGTTTGCGAAGATTTCACCTGCGTCGATACTGCACCAGGAATCCTTAAGGTTGATTTTTCCTTTACGGATAGACTTTACTTCTGTGCCGAAAAGCTCTATTCCGGCTTCATAGGTTTCTAAAACGAAATAGTCGTGCCTTGCTTTTTTATTCTGAGCTACAACTTGTCTTTCATCGGGCTGTGATACTGCCATACAAGGCACCACCTTTCTTTAAATGCAAAATTCAGAATGCAAAATGCAGAATTGCGCCGGAGCGCTTATGTAACGGAAAGCTCATTCCCGCTCGGTAAGGTCTGAATAAACCTAAATGTATTATCAGAACCAATATTTCTGCATTGCTTTTAAAAAATCTTTTGTAATCGGATAGCCGGAGCTTTCACCTATTACAGCATCAATGCCGCAATAGGGGCAAAGTGCTGTTCCGTCAGAATCTTTAAGCCACTGAATTATTTCCTTTGGCTCAAAAATTTCAAGACAATAAAAGCAACCACATTTTTTATCTTTAATCAGCTCTGCCTTATGATTTGTAGAAAAATTGTGTGCAGAGATTACAGCTTCGCTTTTCATATATTCATTCCTGTAAAATTATATTCGTAAATACGGCGGATAGTACGTTCTCTTTTATGAAGTGTCGGTCGCCATTTTGCATTTTGAACTTTGCATTTTGCATTTACAGACTTCTTCTTCCCTCAAGAGCTCTTGTCAAAGTAACCTCGTCGGCATATTCAAGGTCTGCACCTACGGGAACACCGTAAGCCAGTCTTGACACAGTAATACCGAGAGGCTTCAGCAGACGGGAGATATACATCGCTGTCGCTTCGCCTTCAACGGTGGGGTTGGTCGCCATAATTACTTCCTTTATTTTTCCGTCAGAAAATCTGGAGATAAGCTCTTTGACAGTAATGTCCTCGGGGCCGACACCGTTCATAGGGGAGATAACTCCGTGTAAAACGTGATATGTACCTTCGTATTCGTGAGTGCGCTCGAATGCCATAACATCTCTCGGGTCCTCGACCACGCAGACGAGACTTTCATCTCTGTTTCCACTTTTGCAGATGGGGCACAGCTCATCTTCGGCAAGATTACAGCAACGGCTGCATTTTTTGATTTTTTCGTGAGCGTTAAGAATAGCATCGGAAAAAGCCTGTGCTTCCTCTTTTTTTAAGCCGAGAACATAAAAAGCCATTCTCTGAGCGGTTTTATGTCCGATTCCCGGCATACGCTCGAACTGTTCAATAAGCCTCGAAAGTGAGGCTACATTATAGCCTGCCATCAGAAGGGAAGGTTGAGACCGCCTTTAGCGGCATTCATAGCCTGCTCCATAGCATCGTCAGCCTTTCTCATAGCCTCATTAGTGGCAGCGATGATAAGATCTGAGAGCATTTCGATATCTTCGGGATCAACTACATCAGGCTGAAGCTTGATATCCTTTACTTCGTGAGCGCCTGAAACAGTAACCTCTACTGCTCCGCCGCCTGCTGAAGCGGTAAATTCACTCGCTTCGATTTCTGCCTGCTTCTGCTCAAGCTGAGCCTGCATTTCCTGGATTTTTTTCATCATATTCATCTGGCCGCCACCCATGCCGCCGGGAATTCTTGCTTTCATAGTTTAAGTCTCCTTTAATTAAGTTTTATCTGTTTGATTATATAATAATCATTTATTTACGTCAACATTTATACCCATATCTCTTGCCTTACCGATAAGATTTTCGAGGGGGTCTTTTTTCGGCTTATCAGATACAGTACTCTGCTGTGCCGAAGCATTATACAGACCGAGACGGTAGGCTCTGCCCATAACATTCTTTATGGCAGTTTTTATATCTCTTGCATTAGTACCTGTCTTTATGAAGTCCTTGAGGGTAGGATTGTCGCTTTTAATGAGAACGAAATCGCCCTGAATAACTGCCGAGGAAGAATTGAGTATACCCCATAAGGGCATATTCAGCTTGGTAAGCTCCTGCATAACCTCTGCCCAGGGAAGCTCTTCCTCTGCGGCAGAGACTTCGTCCCCGGGGTAGGGGATGTCATCCTGCGGAGGAGGAGTCTGTACGGGTTCTGCCGGTACAGATTCAGCAGCTGTTGCAGTGGGCTTAGAGAGGGGTGCGGTTTCTTTTGGAGCTTCCTTGGTTTCTGTCGGTGCGGAGGCGGCGACAGATGATGAAACAAAGGTGCCGTCTCTCATTTTATTTTCGAGCTCTGCAATTCTTCTTAAAAGGTTTTCGCTGTCGGCAGTGAGAGAAGGTGTGGAAAGCTTAATGAAGGTCATTTCCATTTCGGTTCTTCTGTTCACGCCTCTTTTTATGTTTGCCATAGCCTCCTGTAAAAGTGAAATACAGTAGAGGATATTTTCAAGAGTAAATTTTCCGCTTTGCTCCTTATATTGCTGTAATTCGTCGGCAGTGCAGACGAGAAGACTCTCAGCACTTCTGACGGTTTTTACTATCATAAGGTTACGGAAATGGTTTATCATATCTGAGCAAAGTCTTTCCATATCACAGCTTTTACCGTGAAGGTCACTGATAAGCTCGAGTGCCCGTGCAGAATTCTTTTCATTGACGGTTGAGGCAAGAGAGAAAAGATGGTCCTTTCCTGTCATGCCTGCCACTGAGCAGATAAGGTCAGCATCGATGGTGTCACCGTGGCCTGTGCACTGGTCGAGAAGAGAAAGTGCATCACGCATACCGCCGTCAGCTATTCTTGCTATAAGAGAGAGAGCTTCCTCAGTTACGGTGAAGCCTTCCTCGGAAGCGATGTAATTCATTCTTTCTGCCATAGCTTCAGGTGTGACACGTCGGAAGTCAAAGCGCTGACAGCGGGAAAGAATGGTTACGGGAAGCTTGTGTACTTCTGTGGTGGCAAGAATAAACTTAACGTGCGCGGGAGGCTCCTCGAGAGTTTTAAGAAGAGCGTTGAAGGCACCGATAGAGAGCATATGCACCTCGTCGATGATGTACACACGGTACTTACAGGAAGCGGGGGTGAAGTTGATTTCTTCACGGATGTCACGGATATTATCTACACCGTTGTTACTTGCTGCGTCGATTTCGGCGATGTCGAGGATGGCACCCGACTCGATTCCCTGACAGACTTCGCATTCGTTACAGGGATTACCGTTTACGGGGTGAAGACAGTTGACAGCCTTCGAGAGAATTTTCGCACAGGTGGTTTTACCCGTACCTCTCGAGCCTGTGAAAAGGTAGGCGTGAGAAAGCTTTCCTGTTTCGATTTCTTTAGCCAGAGTGGTGGTAATATGCTCCTGACCCACTACATCGGAAAAAACCTTAGGTCTGTATTTTCTGTATAATACCTGATACATGCTTTCGCCTCCTTTAAAATAAAAGATACTTTCCCTTGGTCATACAGCAGCAGGCTGACCTGTGTCGCACAGACGAATTGCTTAATGCTGCTCGGTTCCCCGCCTGACATGGTTCACAGTGTACTGTCGCACAGAACCCACTGCTGCATGACCAAAATAAAGTATCTTCGTTTTATTCGGGGGAATACCCCTGTCTTTGATTAGCCTAAATATTATAATATAAAGTGTAAGGAAAATCAAGTGTTTTTTCATATTATTATTTATGTTTTTATTTACGGAATAAAATTAGCAGTTTCTGTATATAAATAAGGTGTTTTTTTGCACTTTTTGTTATGTATTTTTTTGTGACAAATGATATTATTAATACAGGGTTTGACTTTAACCTTAAAGTATTATAAAATGAGTAGTACTATAAAAATAGGAGAATGTAGAAGGAGATGACGATGCAAATGTCTGACATGAGAAATATTACTGTTCTTAATTGTAAGGAAGAGTTAGAATACAGAAGGAGGCAATCATTAAAAACCTTTTCAGATTATACGAAAAGTGAAAAAAAGGCATTTATAGCTATAGTGATAATTGCCGTGCTGATAACTGTTACAGTCGGACTTTTTTTTGCTGCTGAAATGAGCAGCGAGGAGTATACTCTGCCTGATAAAATCATTTCAATGAAAAGAGAGGATAACAACTATATCTCTTATAAAGAGGTGCAGGAGAAGGTGCTTAATGAGAACAGCGCGAGTAACATTCTCAATTTGTCCTTTTCGGATATGGAATACACTGTCGGTGTCGAAACAGAGGGCTACGGTTATCACAGAATTTCTACTGCTGACGGACCGTATTATCTTGATAGAAACAAATGGGTACAGCTGGAAATAAATGTCACTGAAGAGGAGTGCAAAAAGGCTTTCAAAGACGGTGAGCCTGTTGCCGTAACGGCTTATCTTACCACCAGAGAAAGGCGTACCAAAAGGGTGATTTACAGTGAAAACTTTCAGATGAACGTTGCTCCCTGTGTCGTGGAAAGCATAAAGCCGCTGAACGATGAAAAGGTAATTGTTTATGAAGGCGCCGATGTGGCTGTAGTGGAAGGAAGAGAATTTGAAATAGTTTACGGCGACGGCAGAAGGGTAACGGCAAAGGCAAAAGCTGAAACAGATAAAAACGGCAGATACAGGCAGACTCTGGACGGAATGAAGCTGAGAACATGGCTTTCCGATGAGGGCGATGAGGTGTATGTGTTTATGGCTGATGCGGAGTGTATCCTGAAGGCAGAAGGAAGAGAAAGGCCCTTTGAGATAAGTGAGATTACGGAATATGAGCTTGACAGTTCTCATAATCTGAAAAGCATTTCTTATAAATTAAAATACACGGACGGTAGGATAAAGGAATATAAAAAAGAAAGCATACAGAATTATGAGCTTTACAATCTTTATACTGAGAGCACCGTGGATGTGGTTGACGGTTACGAAATCCTTGCACAGACATCGATTGTCTATCCCGAGGACAGCGACGAAGCAAAAATGAAAATAAGACTTGTATGCGATGAATTTTCAGAAAACCCCATAGAGGCAGAAAAAGAAATCTCTTTGCAGAAGTCAGAATGTAACTGTATATGTCACAGCACAGATAAAAACAAAAAGAAGCTTTATGAAAAGCTGAAAAGAACAGCAGAAATATGGGGCTTATTTGACGAGTGCAAATGCGGCTCTGTGCATTACTGAAAAGAAAAGTGACAACAATAAATTATTGATTTTTATATTATTATTTATGTTTTTATTTACGGAATAAAATTTGCAGTTTCTGTATATATGCAGGGCTGAAATTTTCATTTTTAGTTATGTACTATTCACTTGTTTTGTGATATTATTTATGAAAAGAAAGAAGCTCACAGAAATATCGTAAAAGTGTGCAGATAAAGGAGAAAAATTATGAGCAGATTTAATAAGGACGTGGTAAGACATAATGAAAGAGAGTTTTCAAAATCTTTTTCTGAAAAGTCCCTTTTCGGGAAAATATTCGCTGTTTTTTCTGTGATTGTTTTACTATTTACTATAGTTGGTATAATTTTTATTTTGGCGCCGGAAAATACGGATAGTATGAACTATACGGCAGAGACAGATTTAACTGTTTTTGAAAGTAAAACTACCGCCGTGATTGAATAACCCGTTTTCGTGGAATAATAAATTATTAATTAATCTTTTCTTTTTTACTATGGACTTTTATTTTTGCTTATGCTATAATTTTAAGGATATGTTATTAAACTGAGGAATTTATTGCGAGGTACACTATATGAATATTGCAGATAAAATAGAAAGAGCCGCTGCAGGTGCTGTCCTTGATAAGCTTTTAAAATATGTTGACAAGGATCCACAGGGAAACCTTCTTAAGCTTGTCGATGTGGGTGAAAAGCTTCTGGGCGGAACCTTCCCGAAGCATTACATCGACGCTTTCCGTAAGGGCATCAGCGACGGTGATAATGTTTATTACGATCTGGCGATGAACATTCTCAGTGATATCGACAGAGATGTCATCAAAAAGATGCTTTTAGCCATGGGCCTCGGTGCAGGTGTCAAGGGTACAAAGGCTGTAAGAAAAAACCGTGAAAAGTACAAATGTAACATTCCCTTCCAGATTCTTATTGACCCCACCTCAGCCTGTAACTGTAAGTGTGAGGGATGTTGGGCTGCAGAATACGGTCATAAGCATAATCTTACACTCGATGAAATGCTTTCTATCGTATCTCAGGCGAAGGCTCTCGGCACACATTTTTATATGTTTACCGGCGGCGAGCCTCTTATCAGAAAGGATGACCTTATAAAGCTCTGTGAAGCTAATCCCGATTGTGGCTTCCTTTCCTACACTAACGGACATCTCATAGACGAAAAATTCTGTGATGAAATGAAGCGAGTGGGTAATCTTGCTCTTGCGCTTTCCATTGAGGGAACGGAAGAAACAACCGATGCCAGAAGAGGCGAGGGTAACTATCAGAAGGTTATTAATGCCATGAAGCTTCTTAAGGAAAAAGGCTGTCTTTTCGGTATGAGTGTCTGCTATACCAGAAATAACATCGATCAGGTTACGAGTGATGAATTCCTTGACAAGATGGTTGAGCTCGGCGTAAAATTCGGTCTTTACTTTAATTTTATGCCTGTAGGTCACGGAGCATCTCCCGACCTCATTCCCACACCTGACCAGAGAGAATTTATGTATAAATGGCTTCGCAGAGTCAGAAATTCGAAGACAGGTAAGCCTATGTTCTTTATGGATTTCCAGAGTGACGGTGAATACGTAGGCGGATGTATCGCAGGCGGAAGAAACTATTTCCATATTAACTCAGCCGGTGATATGGAGCCTTGTGTTTTCATTCACTTCTCCGATTCAAACATCAGAACACACACTATCCTCGAAGGCTTACAGAATCCTCTCTTTATGGCCTTCAGACACGACCAGCCCTTTAATGATAACCATCTCCGCCCCTGTCCTATGCTGGAAAACCCCCAGTGTCTCCGTGACATTATAAAGAGAACAGGTGCAAAATCCACGAACTTCCTCGGTGAAGAAACCGCAGAAATGCTTTGCAGTAAGTGCGATAAGTTCGCTGAAGAGTGGGCACCGAGAGCAGAAGCACTCTGGAACAGCACCAAGCATCCCAATCACAAGACTCAGTATTACAGAGATACTGAAGAAGGCAGAAGAGAATTCGGTACAGATAAAAAATAAAAAATTAAGGCACTGTTCAGTCTGTGAACTGTGCCTTAATTTTTATACCTTGTTTTCGTCAAAGTCAATAACGATATTTTCTTTGGTCGGTGTGAGCTTTGTCAGCTTGACCCCGGCGGCCTCAAACATTCTCTTTGACGCGCGGGTTGACATTGTTTCCGCATACTTGTCGGAAAGGTAAACCACCTCTTTAATACCGCTCTGAATGATAGCCTTGGCGCATTCGTTACAGGGGAAGAGTGCTACATAAATACGGCAGCCTTCGAGATTTATACCTCGGCAGTTCAGAATAGCATTGAGCTCTGCATGGCACACATAGGGGTACTTGGTGTCGTAGGCATCGCCCGTTCTCTCCCAGGGGAAGCAGTCATCGCTGCAGCCGCTGGGGAAGCCGTTATAGCCGACGGACATTATGCGGTTTTTGTCATTTACGATACAGGCACCTACCTGTGTGTTGGGGTCCTTGCTTCTGTAGGAGGAGAGCATAGCGATTCCCATAAAGTATTCATCCCAGGATAAGTAGTCAGTTCTTTTAGGCATAATTAAAGTCCTCTCTTTTCTTCATTTTTATCCTTCAAGTCCGCGGTAATAAAGACCGCGGGTATATTCGCCTTTGACCGCCTTACCTTTACGGTAGGCATCGAGTATAGCTTCACACACTTCCTTTTTTTCTTTCGTAAAATAGAAAGTAATAAAGTCAAGATTTTCGATTTCGTCGAGCCTGTCTCCTAAATAGATGGGCTGTGAATTCAGTATTTCACTCGCTCCGAAATGACAGACCACAGGGAATTTCATATTTTTTCTGTCGGTGAGAAACTTGTTGCTTTTACATTCAGCACAGTCCGTTCCGTTCTTTACGGGACAGTTTCTCGTGAGCATAAGGGGGAGTCTTCCGTAGCCTATTATACCTCTTTTGGCTTTTCCGCCGACCTTTGAAAGCTTTTTTAATGTCAGCTCAGGTGACAAGGTAATTTCCTTTACACCTGAAGACTCTAAAAAGTCGACAGATTGACTGTTGAAAATATTCATAGAGAAGCCTGTGTGAATGATGAAGCCGTGTTTTTTTGAAAGCGCCAGAGCGTCCAGAGTGTAGCAGTAGGCTATGTTGATACCGAGGTTTTTAGCTCTTTGAAGATACTTTTCCACAATGGATTCATTACCGAAAATACCTCTCGGCACCTCAACTCCCACATTTACGGGTAGCTTTTTTACGTTTTCCACGAAGTTTTCCTCAGAATTCAGCGGAATATATAAGTTTTCCACATTACTGAGATTTTCGGGCAGCTGAGAAGCACGGGCTATTCTTATGTTATATTTCAGCGGAGCCTCAGCCTTATAGGGAGTTGTTTTTATGTCTATATCTGTAAAGGTGTTTAGCTTTACAGATGAAATAACTTTTTCCAGCTCTGAAAGTGCTGTTCTGCGAAGATTATTTATTGCACTCGCAGGAACTATAAGTCCTTCGTCCAGATCGATTTCAGTCTTTTCTGCATAAAACTGTGTGCCGCCGCATTTGGATATTCTTTCTGTGAGTGCTTCCTTTGAAAGAGGCTTATTCAGTGCTTTTTCGGGGATACATTCTTCTTCGACGTAAACGGTTTTACCCATAGCCGAGGCTGAAAGGGAAATGTTTTCACCTTCGATAACCGTCAGATAAAAGCTTACAGGAATGCTTCCCTGTTCCTTTTCGTAGAGTCTCGAAAGGTCTTTAAGCACCTGATTAGTAGCAGAGGTGACATCCTCTTTCTGCCTTATGCCGAACATTTCTCTTCCCCGTCTGTCAGAGAAGTAACCGTCGGTAAAGCCTGAACGAGAGAAAACTGCACGTAAGTTTGAAAGGATTTCTTTATCTTCCTTTCCGTCGAGGGTGCTTCTGATGGCGGTGACAGCTGCCGCTACATATTCGGGACGTTTCATTCTGCCTTCGATTTTCAGAGAGTCTATACCGATTTCACTGAGCTCGTCAGCTCTTTCGATAAGTGACAAATCCTTCAGACTCAGGTCATTACCCGTACCGTTTTCTGCACAGAAGGGGAGACGGCAGGGCTGGGCACAGAGACCGCGGTTACCGCTTCTTCCGCCGAACATACTGCTCATATAGCACTGTCCCGAAACGGACATACACAGAGCTCCGTGAATGAAAATCTCTATTTCTATGTCGGAGCTGTCTTTTATGCTTTTGATTTCTTCTTTTGTAAGCTCACGGGGAAGCACTGCACGTGAGAAGCTCATTTTACTCAGAAGCTTCACGCCTTCCTTGGTCTGTACGGACATCTGTGTAGAGGCGTGCTTCTCGAGGGACGGGGCAGCTCTGCTCATAAGAGATGCCAGTCCTAAATCCTGCACGATAACAGCATCGGCACCCCAATCACAAATGCGTTTTACTGTTTCCAGCGCTTCGGGCATTTCCTCGTCGGAAATGAGGGTGTTCATGGTAATATGTACTTTAACGCCGTGGCTGTGACAGTAAGCTACGGCGTTTTTTATTTCTTCGTCACCGAAATTATCGGCTTTTATTCTTGCGTTGAAGTTTTTACAACCCATATAGACTGCGTCGGCGCCTGTCCGCACTGCTGCATAAAGAGAGTCGGGAGAGCCTACAGGGGCGAGTATTTCAGGTTTTTTCATTGATTATTTACCTGCTGAGTCCAGAACAGCCTTAAGCTCTGCTTTGAGTCTGCCGTTTTCGAGACGGAGCTTCTCTGTCTCTTTTTTGAGAGCCTCAGCCTCGTGTCTTGCCCAGTCGGCCTTACTTTTAGCGTCGGATGCGTCATCAAGATAATCTTTTATCTGTTCGCGGAGTCTGTCGGCAGTTGCCACGGCTTTTTTACATTCGTCGGCATAATCGAGAGCTAAAAGAACAGCCGCCTGGGTGGTGGAAATACTGGTGTTAGCCTTCATAATCTTAGAGAAGGCAGCGTCAAGCTCTTTTCCGAGTCCCTGTACATACTTTACATCATCCTCGGCTAAAATAGAATATTCAGTACCGCCGATAGAGAGTTTTACTTTATTTACTGCCATATTACTCATCCTTTCTTCTGAGAAAAGTCTATTCTTAATTATTATACATTATTATACATTAAAAGAGTCGGATAATCAAGATTAATTTATTCTAAAAAATGTTTGCTTTTTTGTGCATATGGTGGTATAATAATGTGGTTATATGAAGGGGAGAGAGAAGCTCTCTCATTTTTTAATTTTAAAGGAGGCGATACACTTGGATACTGTAAAGGGATTTCTGGCTGATTTATACGCAAATCCGGGTGTACAGTACGCTCTGGATGCCATAATTAAAATGGTGCTTACGGTGTTTTTCAGCGGTCTTATCGGTTATGAAAGAGAGCACTCGCACCGACCTGCAGGCTTCAGAACACATATTCTCGTGGCTGTAGGCTCCACTCTGGTAATGATGACCTCGGGCTTTGTATTCAACGAATATGAAGGCCTTGCCAATTTCGATCCGACGAGACTCGGTGCCCAGGTAATCAGCGGTATCGGCTTCCTCGGTGCGGGAACTATTCTGCGGGAGGGCTTCAGCGTTAAGGGTCTTACTACTGCGGCGTCTTTGTGGGCGGTTTCCTGTATCGGTCTTGCCGTAGGTGCGGGATACTATCTCGGTGCGCTGATAACCACTCTGTTTATTTATGCTACTCTTAACACGCTAAAAAGATTTATCGCTAAAGGAAATCCCTCGAAGAATCTTTACATCGAAGCGGAAAATCTTTCCAGACAGGCTTCTGATATAGGAGAGATAATAAAACGCTATGGCGGTTCGCTTCACACGTTGGAGGTTCTTTATGCTGACAGCGTATCGACGAAAAGAAAAAGTGACTCTATCGTTATGAAGGCGGTTATCTTCCCGAAGGATGACCACGGACTCGAGATGACCGTTTCTGCCATCAGAGCTCTTGACGGAATAAGAGATTTGTATATCGACTGAAAATACCCTTTGACCGAAAAATAAAATTTGGTCAAAGGGTAAGTTTTTTTTAGTCTAATTTATGCACCTTTACCATTTACAAAATTTCGACAAAATGATACTATAGGTATAATAAAAAAGGAGGAATAAAAAATGAAACTCTATTATGACATCAAAGACAAACCTAAATTTCCGAACCTGATTATTTATGCCGTTCAGCAGCTTCTGGCTATTATGGCGGCTACCCTCGTGGTGCCTATTATCATCGGTAACGGTATGCAGCCTACAGCCGCACTTTTCGGCGCAGGTGTAGGCACATTGATTTATGTTCTTTTCACTAAGGCATCTTCACCTGTTTTCCTCGGCTCTTCCTTCGCTTTCCTCGGTTCTATGGCGGCAGCCTTCGCAGGTGCTGTTTCCGCTCAGGCAGGATATGCAGGTATCATCATCGGTGCATTTTTTGCAGGTCTCGTTTATGTGGCTCTTGCTCTTATCGTAAAATTTGTCGGTGTTAACTGGATTGACCGTCTTATGCCCAAGCAGGTTATCGGTCCCACAGTTGCTATCATCGGTCTTTCTCTGGCAGGTAATGCAGTGGGCGACCTTCAGAAGGGTAAATTTATGATTGATGCAGTTTCTCAGGTTATTCAGGACGGACAGATAGTGGAGGTTACAAACAAGGTTTCCTCTGCAAGTCCTCTCGTAGCTGTTGCCTGCGGTCTCGTTACTCTTTTCGTTACAATGATCTGCTCAACCTACGGTAAAAAATCCCTTAAGCTCATTCCCTTTATTATCGGTATTCTTTCCGGCTATGCTGTAGCTGCTGCCCTCACTCTTATCGGTATCAAGACAGGAAATGACGCTATCAAGCTTATCGATTTCAGCGTTTTCTCAGGTATCAGTCTTTTCACCGTTCCCGAATTTACCTTCCTTACTGCTATGAAGGGCATTAAGGAAATCGACGGCGCATACATCGGCACTCTTGCCGCAGCATACCTTCCCGTAGCTTTCGTTGTGTTTGCTGAGCATATCGCTGACCATAAGAACATCTCTTCTATCATCGAAAAGGATCTTCTTAAGGAGCCCGGTCTTCACAGAACTCTCCTCGGTGACGGTGTAGGCTCTATGGTAGGTGCTTTCTTCGGCGGATGCCCCAACACAACCTACGGTGAATCAGTAGCATGTGTGGCTATCACAGGTAACGCTTCCGTTTACACCATCATCACTGCAGCTGTCGGTGCTATTCTTATTTCGTTCTTCCAGCCTTTCGTTGCTTTCGTTGACTCCATTCCCTCCTGCGTAATGGGTGGCGTATGTATGGCTCTTTACGGCTTCATCGCTGTATCAGGTCTTAAGATGATAAAGAATGTGGATCTTGAAGATAACAGAAACCTTTTCACAGTTTCAGTAATTCTTATCGCAGGTATCGGCGGTCTTACCCTTTCCTTCGGTAATATCACCATTACATCCATCGCTTGCGCTCTTATTCTCGGTATCATTACTAATATCGTACTCGGAAAGAAAAAGGCATAAGTAAAAGGTTTTCAGACAAGATAAACTAATCAGCTCCCTCGCACGGTGATGAACAAGTCCGTTAAAAACGGACAATAGAAAAAGCCACCCCTTTATGGTAGAATGAAATAAACTACCATAAAGGGGATTTTTGTATGCCAAAAGGATATAGACATATAAAGCAATATGAAAGAGAGATAATAGAATTAAG
>JAZLAJ010000028.1:0-214163 GCA_045613145.1 Acutalibacteraceae bacterium | reverse complement strand
CAAAGACTTGAGGCGGGCTTTATCATTATGGATAAAGCAGGCATTATCCGATGATACCTCTTCTGTTTTCTGCAAAGCCATTCTGAATTTCCTTGAGCTTTTCGCCCATTTTAGCGGAAATTTCGGGATAAACAGGAGTACGGTTGTAGTTTTCCTGGTAGTCGTCGGAAAGAATGTGGAGCCAGTTCTTTCTGTTCTTATCCCAGAAGGCTGAGTTGTCATTCTGAATCTTGTCGAAGTATTTGAAGGTGATGAATTTATTGTTGAGAATATCGTACTTGTATCCGGGATAGGCTTCTTTTACACTGTCAGAGGTTACGGTGTACTGAATAGCCTTGATGTCCTCTCTCTTCATATGAAGAATGGGATTTTCTTCGCCGTGGATGGGAGTGTTATTTTTGATAACGGGCATCATGGAAACACCGTCGATTACACGGTCAGAAGGAAGATAGTTTTTCGTACCGCCATTGCCTGTAATACCGCACAGCTCGATGAGAGTGGGGAAGAAGTCGGTGGATGTAGCACTTTCTGTTCGGGTTTCACCCTTTTCGAAAAGACCGCCGTTATTATCCCATCTGATCATAAAGGGAACCTTCTGTCCGCCTTCGTAAGCGAGATACTTGCCGCCGCGCAGATCACCTACAGAGCCTTCAAGTGCAGGACCGTTGTCACTCGTGAAGACGATGATAGTGTTTTCAAGCTCACCAAGCTCTTCGAGAGTGTTAAAGAGCTTTCCGAGATATGTATCGAATTCGGTAAGACAGTCTACATATGTACCCATACCGCTTACACCGTCGAAATCGTCACCTGCGAACACAGGTCCGTGAGGCCAGGGGGTAGCGTAATATGCGAAGAAAGGCTTATCTGTATTGGTGACGGTGTTTGTAATCCAGTCGGTAATTTCACCGTGAATCCATTCGGTAAGAGGACTCTGATCCTTCTTTCCGTTTTCGTCACGGAGCTCTTCGGAGCCGTGTACAACCTCATATTCACCGTTTTCTTCTCTTACGTGATAGAAGGCATACATATCATTTACATGATGGCTTCCGTAGAAGTAGTCGAAGCCCTGATTTGTGGGAAGATATTCACCGTAGTCGCCTAAATGCCACTTACCGAAGGCGCCGGTAGCATATCCTGCATTCTGGAATACTTCAGCGATAGTGATTTCGTCACCGAGCATACCGTCTACGTTGTTACCCATTTCAAAGGAGTTGTAAACTCTGGTCTGTGCGAAGGTAGCTGTGGTCTGCACAGTGGGATAGATAACATTATCTGCATAACCTCTGTAGGGATAACGGCCTGTAAGAGTAGCGAAACGTGCGGGTGAGCATACAGAATAGCCTGAATAGAAATTAGTGAAATTAAGACCGTTTTCACCGATGGAGTCCATATTAGGTGTGTCATAGATAGCACCGTTGAGTGATGTGTCACCGTAACCCATATCATCCATAAGAATGAAAAGGACATTGGGATTATCACTCTTTGTCTGGTCTACATTTTTAAGGTAGTCATCGTGACCGTCCCAGAGTCTTTCTGTTACAGGCTTTGTTCTTACGTTTCCGAAGAGAACTGCGAAAACAGAAGAAACCACAAGAAGAATACTCAGTCCGAATGATGAAATCTTTTTAAGAATATTATTTCCGCACTTTTTCTTCGCCAGGAAGAAAAGTCCCCATAAGCAAATAGCAGCGGGAAGTGCAAAAAGAATGTTACCGCCGAGCCTTGTAAGTAAGGAGCCTTCGCCTGAAGTGAGAGCGTGTGCAGCACTTGACCAACCGGCGGATTTTTCAGAAATAAAAGCACCGAAGCCTGCATCAGCACCCCATACGGTGTGGAAGATAATCATTCCCACTGCTGAAGCGGCATAGCCGAAAACCATAGGAGCATAAACTTTTTTCTTGATAATGAATGAAAGTAAAATAATAGCGGACATAATACAGCAGTAAAGAAGACTGACCAGATTAACGAGATTGAGTCTCGTGATAAGCTGAGCAGCCATAATGCCGATGCCGGCTACCATCAGAATAATGGGGAACACCTTTTTCGAGGTGTCAAGAGAGATTTTTTTGCTCATAAATTCACCTTTTTGCCGTTTTTACTAACGGCCCTTTCTCTTTAATAGGTAAATTATATATTATTTAAAGTTAGTAGTCAACCGGAAAATTAAATTTATGGCTATACTTTTGACATTATTTGTGTTATGATACAGGCAGAAAAAATCAGAGGTGCATATATGAGTATTATTACAGATGATATTTTTTCTTTAGAGGAAAAAATAAAGAAAATAGCTCTTAGTGAAAGAAAAAACAAAGATTTTGAATTTTCGAAAATCACAGTCAGACCCTTTAAAAGTAAAAAGGGGACAGTGTGGCAGCTCGAGCAGTTCAGAAATAATCAGGTATTTCATAAGAATCTGTCGAAGGAAGAGTTTCTTTTATGGATTTCTGAAACAGGAGAAAAGAATTTCCGTCAGATTTCACTTACAGCAGAGGGCGTGAATATTCATTACACGGTTTTTCCTGACAAAATTAAAAGAAAAGAGACGGTAAATACCGTGAAAAAAGTCGGGCCGAAAAGCCACAATAAGGAAAAAGCTTACATCCTTAAGCAGGGTGAAAACATACCTGCTCTCGTTGACCTTGGTGTATTCACGAAGGATTTCAAGGTAGTAAACAGTAAGTACGATAAGTACAAGCAAATTAACCGTTTTATCGAGATTATTGATGACAGCTTCAATAAGATGAATAAGGACGAAATCACCATTCTGGATTTCGGCTGCGGTAAATCATATCTTACCTTTATTGTTTATTATTACTTCACACATATTAAAAAGGTCAAGGCAACTGTTTTAGGCTACGATTTAAAAGAAGACGTAGTTGAAAACTGTAATAAAATCGCAAAAAGCTACGGCTATGACGGTCTGAAGTTTTATGTCAATGATGTAACTAAGGGTGAGCTTTTTGAGGGTGAGGTCGATATGGTTATAACCCTTCACGCCTGTGATATAGCCACGGATTTCGCTCTTTATCACGCAATAAGTCATAATGTAAAGCATATCTTTTCAGTGCCCTGCTGTCAGCATGAAATCTGTTCATCCATTAAGAAGGGAGGGGATTATGACATTCTCCTTTCTCACGGACTTATCAAGGAACGCTTTTCTGCACTTCTAACTGACAGCATCAGAGCCGAAATTCTTCGTCTGTGCGGTTACGAGACAGATATCATCGAGTTTGTGGATTTTTCTCATTCACCGAAAAATCTTATGCTCAGATGTAAACTTAAAAAGCCCCTTACACCTGACCTTTCAGGAGTAGAGGAGCTTATGGAAAGATATTCATTCAAGCAGAAATTGTATGAGCTTGTAAAAAACAATTGAGAGCCGAGGTCGGTTCTCTTTTTTTAATCAAATCTTATTTCAGCCTTGTTTCTCGGAGGTATTCTTTCGTATTTCACATCGGGATATCCGAGAACGAGACAGGTGACGGGGGAGTGACCGTCGGGAAGCTTAAGCATTTTCTTTATTTTCGGATTAAGCTTTGATGCCGCTACGAAAAATCCGCTGTAAAGCACTCCTATACCCATTGTGGCTGCTAAAAGCTCCATATATGATGAGGCAAGACAGGCGGAGGTATTTCCTTTTCCGCTTACCACGATTACTGCGGGGGAGCCTTTAAAGAAAAATTCATCGTCTATAGTTACATTACCGATGTATTTTTTGATGGGGGAAGCAAATTTCATAGCTTTGCGGAAGAATTTCACACATTCGTGTTCTATTCCAGGGATACTGACTCTCAGTACAGTAAAATGAAAATCCTGTGCATTAGTGCCTGTGGGACAGTAGCGTCCTGCTTCGATAATTTTTTCTATGTCCTCTATGGGGATTTCTTTATCCTTGAATTTACGGACAGTTCTTCTGCTTTTCATAGCCATAAGCAGTTCGTCGCTATCGATTTTCGTTACATCAAAGGTCTTTTCTTCTTCGAAATCCTTATAGTTCGTCATAGTAACGGCATTTACGGGACAGATAGCATAGCAGTGACCGCACTGAATACAGCGCTCGTACATATATTCTGCCTTTCCGTCAACTATTTTCAGCTTTTCGGAAACACAGTCAGCTACACATTTTCCGCAGCCGATACATTTTTCTTTGTCAATGATAACGGGCTTCATAGTTTTTCTCTCCTTTGATTATTTCTGTAGAGAATTATATCAGTCTTATTTTTCATTGTCAATTTAATTTTTATTAAAGATAAAGCAAGGGCACAGCGACTGTACCCTTGCATAAAAGCTTTATTTTACGGGGGAGACTGTGGTAGCGGTTAGTGTGCCGGCATTACCGTCCTCTGCATAAACTACTGAAGTTTCATTTTTCATATCATCCTCAGAAACTATGGTACAACTTCTCTCTTTATCGCCTGTGTCAAGATTATGCTCGATAATTTCGTTATTATCTATCGTATAAAGCAGATTTCCGATGTATGTGCCTCTGAAAAGATTGCTGAAATGATAGCCGTAGTAGGTTACATTGTATCCTTTACTGTCGGCAACATAATGTATATATCCGAGGTGATCTTTTATCTTGCCTTCTTCGATAGTGAGAGTCTGTATGCTTTTTACCGTGCTTCCGTCACGGTAGTGGCTGACAGGAATACCGATCATATTTTTTTCCTTGTAGAAGAAGAAAGCCTTCGGATTTTCGTTTACGAGTGAATAAGCGTCTTTAATAACGAAGGTGTCTGTCTCCTTCGGATTTGTCTTGTCTCTTACATCGAAAACGGAAACCTTTACGGTGTCTGACTTAACATTTTCTGCTGTTCCGTCGTAGCCTATGCCCACAAGATAGCCGTCGGCGATGGGATGAATGTAGGTGGAGTAGCCGGGAATTTTAAGCTCACCTGTAATCTTAGGATTTTTTTCATCTGAAAAGTCGATGATGAAAAGGGGATCAGTATTACGGAACGTTACTACATATCCTGTATCACCCATAAAGCGTACGGCCTTAACCTGTTCATCCTTTGCGATATCAGTAAGCTCACCGATTATGTTCAGGCTTTCATCGAGAACGTAAACACAGCTGATGTCCACATTTTTACGGTAATCATAGTAGCAGGCAGCTACTCTCAGATTGCCCTGATATTCGTCGAAAGAATACTGATTGATACAGGTGCCATTGAAGGAACCGGTAGCCTTGTGTGTAATCTCTATTCCGTTGAGAGAAAAGGAGTTTACGAGGGTTTTTACTATACCGTCGTCATTTCTGCTATCGTAATCTGCAGAATAAACATAAAGATTTTTTGCAGTGGAGTAAATTTCAAATCCGTCACCTAAAACGGATATAGCATCTACTTTACCTTCGGGATTATTTGTATCAAAGGCGGAAACTACTATATATCTGGTGCTGTTCTCATCTATCATATAGCACTTCGAGTAAGAAATACAGTCGCAGTTAACCTGAGGAATGGCGTTTTTTTCTACCTCTTCAGCTGAAGAACCTCTAACGGTGTAGTTAGTGACAGTGTAAAGAATTCCGTTGACCATTCTCGAGGATACATAGGTACCGTCCTGATCGAAGCGTCTTACTTCAGCGGGAGCGTGTCTCTTTGTGATGTCATAGATTACCGCATAGGTTTTTTCATTATAGGTGCAAAGAGCAGTTAATGTGTCACCGTCGAGGTAAATATCCTGAATATACATATCAGTGGTAAGGTCGCTGTGATATTTTTCGAGTCTGCTGTCTTCTTTTATTTTTTCTAAAGCTTCTGAATCCTTAAGCTCGATTTTACCTCTGTAGACTCTTTTCATGGTTTCTGTGTCTACTATGGTTATTCCGTTAGTATCAGAGAATTTACTGCCGGGCTGATTTACGATGTAAAGGTATCTGCCGTCGTTTTTAATGATGTCGCCCTCGTCTACATCTGTTACCTGAACATTGGTAGTGCCGTGAGGTACAGCGCCTGTAGCGGACTCACCTCGGTCTGACCCTGCCTGTGCCTGCGGTGCCATGGTGGGAGCCATATTTGAATCAACAGCGTATTCAACGGCCTTATCGTCACTTGTTGCGCCGTAAAAGATAATGTCAGTTGCATAATTGAAAACATTATCGAAATAATCGTCTATCTTACCCTCAGCATACATTTTTACGAAGTGGTTTTTAAGATCCTTTTCGCTTTTTGCCACCTTGAGATTCGAGACAGGGGAGGAGGGTTCATTCTTCGGTTGTGTGGTCTGTGCAGCCACTGTAGTCTCTTTTTCCTTGTTTTCTTCTTCGTCTGTGTTAACTGTAGCGGGGACTGTGGTGGTTGGAGATTTTCCTACTTCTACAAACTCACTGCGAAGGCTTACGGAGAATACTGCTACGGTTATAATAATAAGCATAGCCGCTGCAGAAAGTATTTTTGGTAAAAGCTTTATTTCGGTTTTCTTTTCGGGTGTAATTTCTTTTTCACGGAGCATTTTTATCATATTGTTTTTTGAAAGACTCTCGGGAAGCTCTATATCTTTTCCGAACTCTTCTTTTAATATATCTTTTTTCATCTTAACACCTCATCTGTATGTAGCATCTGTCTTAATTTTTCTGTGCTTCGCATAAGCTTGGAGCGCACCGTGGAATCCTTAAGACCCATCATTTTTCCTATTTCCTTGCTTGTGTAGCCGGCAGTGTATGAAAGGAGAATGATGGCTCTTTCCTCTTCTGTCAGTTTTTCGAGAGAGTTTTTCAGACTTATGATTTCACTGCGGTCTGAGTCTTCTTCACATAAATCGACGAGAGAGGTGTACTCTACGGTTTGTCTTGCTCTGATTTTTTCAGTGAGCGCTCTGTTACAGCAGTTATAAAGAATTCTGAAAAGCCAGCTTCTGAAGCTTGCGGGCTTTTTGAGAGTGTTTATTTTCTGAAACGCTGTAAGAACGCACTCGCTTACACAGTCCTCGGCAAGGGTAGCAGACCCCAGATAGTAAAGGGCAAACTTATACATATCCTTGCTGTAGGTCTCATATAAAATACCGAAGGCTTCAATATTTCCTTCTTTTGCTTTGACTACGAGATTGTTAATAATTTCTGAGCTCATATTTATCACATCCGTTCATACTATTAGATGAAAAAAAGAACTGTTCTGTTGCATTTATTTTACAGAATTTTTTTGAAATTTACAAGTGATATAATACATATACTATAATAACTCTGACCGTGAAAGGATTTATTATGAGCGATAAAGCAAAAAGAGACAGAATAATGAAAAAGGCCCGTTCTGTTATAAAAGTAAGGACCGATGACGGAAGAATAAAAAGCGATGTAAACGGTTCGTATACGGGTGTGCCGTTCGACAGAAATGAAAAGCCCGTACAGGATGCAGATGACCTTTAAGCAGAAAAGGATAATCATTTAAAACAACTGTGCGGTAACAGCGGGGGGGCGGAAGGCGAAACCTCAAAGCTTCGCAATCAGGTTTCCCGGGAAACCTGATACCCCGTAAACGGGGCTTCCGCCCCCCGCGTAAACCTTAAAAGCTTAACTGAAATTAATTATTTCACAAAAAGGTTGACTTTTGGAAAGTTATTCATTATAATATAGTTGTTAAAAAGGTGTTTAGTATATTCACCTAAATTTCAGGAGGTATTCAAATATGAAAAAAGCTCTCTCTATTTTAATGTCAGTTCTTATTCTCGCATTATCATTTTCTATGGTATCAAGTGCCGCTGCTTATAAGTGTGAGTGCGTAGACCACGTGGCAGAGAATTGCAAATGCTGCATTTACTGCCCCAATCTCGACACACATTATCTTACCTCATGCGGTGTAAATCCTGACGGTACACTCAAGTATGCAAATCCTGAGGCACCTGAAGAAGAAAGATATGTAGAACTCTGCTGCAAAAAATGTACAGGTATCATTCCCTGCAACTGCGGATGTTCATGCTGTACTCTTTCTGATGAGGATATTGAAAACAACAATCCCGATCAGATCTTCAATGAAAATCAGCAGGAACAGATTGTTGACACATTCCAGAAGGTTCTTAACCGTTTCCGTGAGTTCTTCGATAACTTCTTCGAAACACTCTTTGAAATCTTAAGACTCGATGAGATCTTAGGCAGAAACAACTGATAATTCATCTACATAAAAGACTGTCTTCGGACAGTCTTTTTTCTTTATAGAAATATTAAAAAACTTTTAATAAACTATTGACTTTTTTATTTTAATAATATATAATTTAACCATATTAAGGGTGTCCTTAATAAATTTTAATAGGAGGTACATCATAATGGATCAGGTTAAGGCAATTCTTGTAGAAGTTGTTGTTTATTTCCTTAGAGTTTTAGAATACTTCAACTTTGAAGGTGTAGATGCTGAAGGTTTCGAAACTTGGTTAAACGAGCAGCTCAGCAAATAATTTAATTTAAAAGTTATACTTAAAAATTTATAAGGAGGAGCTAATAATGGAAATTTTCGGTACCGTTAATAAGATGTATGCATTACTTTTCGATCTTCTTAATAAGGTTCTTGCTATTCTTGGTGAAGATTTCGTAATCGAAGGTTACGGCTTTGATCCCGAAACAGGTAAGTTCGGTAAGCTTGATGACATCGTAGACTAATTCTTTTTTGAATTAAACAATTGTTTAAGAACAAAACCCACCAAAAGGTGGGTTTTGTTTTTTCTGTTATATTATTGACATTTATGTATTTAAGGTATATAATCATTACAATAACATTCAGGTAGGAGGAAATATAATGTTTGAAAATTTAGAAGCCTATTTAGCTGATATCCTTGATTGGTTTAAACAACTTTATACCATTATCTTTGAATTTCTCGGTGATATCGGTGTAGAAGCATAAGAATGTAAAATTTAAAGAGACTGTTCATCTGAGCAGTCTCTCTTTTTTTATCTGAATTTATCGAAAAATCTTTTTTTCTCTTCACCTATGGTCGTGCCGTCATCTATGTTGTTTTTAGGCTTGTTAGGAAGAGAATCATTGAATTTTCTGAGCATTTCCTTCTGCTCGCTATTGAGGTTTTTCGGTACCTCTACAACTATCTTAACGAACTGATCTCCCTTATTTCGGGATGATAACTGCTGAATACCTCTTCCTCTGAAACGGAAAACCTCACCCGGCTGTGTGCCGGCAGGAAGGTCATATTTAACCTTTCCGTCGAGTGTAGGAATGTAAAGGGTGTCACCTAAAGCAGCCTGAGCGTAAGTTACAGGCACCTCGCACCAGACATTAAAGCCGTCACGCTCGAAGAATGGGTGGGGACGGACATTTACGTTTACACGAAGATCACCTGAGGGGCCGCCGTTAACACCGGGATTACCTCCGCCGCTGACATTAAGTGACTGTCTGTCATCGATACCTGCGGGGATGTTAATTTCCACGGTCTGAGGCTTGGACTCGAGACCTGTACCGCGGCATTTCTGGCAGGGGGTCTTTACGATTTTTCCTTTACCGTCACATTCGTTACACTGACGTGTAGTGCTCATTACACCGAAGGCTGTTCTTTGCTGTATGTTCACCTGGCCTCTGCCGTGACATGTGGGACAGGTTTCGGGTGAGGTACCCTTAGCAGCGCCTGTACCTGAGCATTCGTTACATTTGTCGACTCTGGTTATGTTTACCTTCTTTTTACAGCCTTTAGCTGCTTCCTCGAAGGAGATGGTCACATTTGTCTGAATTGTAGAGCCCTTACGGGGTGCGTTGGGGTTCTGCTGTCTTCCGCCGCCGAAACCACCGAAGCCACCGAATCCGCCTCCGAACATGCTGCCTAAAATGTCACCGAGGTCGAAATCACCGCCGAAGCCTCCGAAACCGCCTCCGAAGCCACCTGCACCGAAGTTAGGGTCTACACCTGCATGACCGTACTGGTCGTAGCGTGCTTTTTTATCACTGTCGGAAAGCACCTCATAGGCTTCATTAGCCTCTTTGAACTTAGCTTCTGCCGTAGCATCACCGGGGTTGAGGTCCGGATGGTACTGCTTGGCAAGCTTACGGTATGCTTTTTTTATTTCGTCCTCTGAAGCACCTTTGCTTACACCGAGGACTTCGTAGTAATCACGTTTATTTTCTGCCATTTAATTATTCTTCCTCTCGGACTATAAATCATAACACGGGCTGTTCACTGAGGAACAGCCCATCTTTTAAGTTAATCAGTTAGCGTCTGTGAAGTTTGCATCAGTGTAGCCGGCATCTGTGTAACCGCCGTTATCAGCAGCACCGCCGAAATCACCCTGATTGAAGCCGCCCTGAGCACCTGCGAAATCGTTGGGATTAAAGCCCTGTGCGCCCTGGGGATTAGCCTGCTGGTACATTTTTTCGCTGAGCTTGTAGAAGGCCTGTGTGAGAGCTTCCTTCTCGTTTTTGATGAGGTTGATGTCTTCGCCTTTAAGAGCGTTCTTAAGAGAATCTATCTTTGACTGAATGTCAGCCTTATCGTTTTCGTCAAGAGCCTTAGCAGCGTCTTCGGAAAGAATCTTTTCGCACTGGTAAACCATCTGATCTGCTTCATTTCTTGTGTCGATTTCTTCACGGCGTTTCTTGTCTTCCTGTGCGAACTGTTCAGCTTCTCTTACAGCCTTTTCGATGTCTTCCTTGGACATATTTGTAGAGGATGTGATGGAGATAGACTGCTCCTTACCTGTACCGAGGTCCTTAGCGGAAACGTGAACGATACCGTTAGCGTCGATGTCGAAGGTTACTTCGATCTGAGGAACACCGCGGCGTGCGGGCATAATACCGTCAAGGCTGAACACACCGAGAGTTTTATTATCTCTTGCGAATTCACGTTCACCCTGAAGTACGTGTACTTCTACTGAAGGCTGATTATCTACTGCAGTGGAGAAAATCTGACTCTTCTTTGTGGGGATGGTTGTGTTTCTTTCGATAACCTTTGTATTGATACCGCCCATGGTTTCGATACCGAGTGAAAGGGGAGTAACGTCGAGAAGGAGAAGACCCTTAACATCACCGCCGAGAACACCTGCCTGGAGTGAAGCACCGATAGCTACACATTCGTCGGGATTGATACCCTTGAAGGGTTCTTTACCGATGTACTTTTTGATTGCATCACTTACTGCGGGAATTCTGGAAGAACCGCCTACCATAAGAACCTTGTCGATCTGGCTTACGCTGAGACCTGAGTCAGAGATAGCCTGACGAACGGGACCCATAGTAGCTTCTACGAGATCAGCAGTAAGCTCGTTGAACTTTGCTCTTGAGAGAGTCATTTCGAGGTGAAGAGTGTTACCTGCAGCATCTACAGTGATGTAGGGGAGAGAGATAGAGGTGGAAGTGATTCCTGAAAGCTCAATTTTTGCCTTTTCTGCTGCTTCCTTAAGTCTCTGCATAGCCATTTTGTCGCCACGGAGATCTACGCCTTCCTCAGCCTTGTAGGATGCTACGATCCAGTCGATGATTCTCTGGTCGAAGTCGTCACCGCCGAGACGGTTGTTACCTGCTGTAGCGAGAACCTCCTGTACGCCGTCACCCATTTCGATGATGGAAACGTCGAATGTACCGCCGCCGAGGTCGTAAACCATAACCTTCTGATCAGCTTCCTTATCGATACCGTAAGCGAGAGCAGCGGCAGTGGGCTCGTTGATGATTCTCTTTACCTCGAGACCTGCGATTTTACCTGCGTCCTTTGTAGCCTGTCTCTGAGCGTCGGTGAAGTAAGCGGGAACAGTGATAACTGCTTCTGTAACTGTGTCGCCAAGATATGCTTCAGCATCAGCCTTAAGCTTCTGAAGAATCATAGCGGAAATTTCCTGGGGAGTATAGTTTTTGCCGTCGATGGTAACCTGATAGTTTGAGCCCATCTGGCGCTTGATGGAAGAGATAGTTCTGTCAGGATTCTTTACTGCCTGTCTCTTAGCTACCTGACCAATCATTCTTTCGCCTGTTTTTGAAAAAGCTACTACTGAGGGAGTAGTTCTTGCACCTTCTGCGTTAGCGATAACTACGGGTTCGCCGCCTTCGATAACTGCTACGCATGAGTTTGTTGTACCTAAGTCAATACCGATAATCTTTGCCATAATATAATACCTCCGAGTATAATTTACATTTAATTTTTTTATTTTATGTTAAACTGAAAAATCAGTTTGCAACCTTTACTACTGCGTGTCTTAAAACCTTGTCGCCAAGCTTGTAGCCCTTATTGAATACCTCAGCAATTACGTTTTCACCGAGCTCTTCATCCTCTACGGACATTACCGCATTGTGGAAGTTCGGGTCAAATTCTTCGCCTTTTTCACCGAAAGCCTCGACACCTAACTTTTTAAGGATTTCGATGAAGCTTGCGCTTATCATTTCCATACCCTTTTTATAGGTTTCTGCATCTGCCTGCTGAACATTCAGTGCTCTGTCGAAATTATCGAGGACAGGTAAAAGCTCACTTAAGCAGGAAACCTTTGCATCTGAGTAGATATTTTCCTTTTCTTTTACTGAGCGCTTTCTGTAGTTGTCGTATTCTGCGAGGGTTCTGATGTGAGCCTCTTTTGTAGCGGCAAGCTCCTTTTCGAGCTCTTCGATTTTAGCGTCTGCTTCGTTTGCGGGAGTCTCTTCGGTCTGTGTCTCTTCGATGACTTCCTCGTTTTTTTCGATTGTTTCATTTGCCATAGTTTATTCCTCCAATGTATCTGTTAACATTTCACCAACGAGTGTAGTGAGATATTCAATGCTTGGTATGATTTTAGCATAATCGAGTCTCGTGGGTCCGATAACTCCGATGGTACCGCCGTCGTGACCGCCGATGGAATAACGGGCGATAATCATACTGGAATTTTCCAGCTGACGGTACATATTTTCCTTACCGATGATAACGTTCAGACCGGGCTTGTCGGTGGTGATGGCTCTTTCGAGCTTATCCTTTTCATCGAAGAACTGCATCATTTCGTAGATGCTGTTACCGAACTCTCTGTGGTGGAGAAGATTCTGTTCACCCTCGAGTCTGATTTCAGCCTGCATAGCCTGGGAAGCGATGTCAGCGAGGACTACGAAAAGGGGACTCATTGAAAGTGCATTGGCACCGAGAGAAGCCACGAGAGTCTGTATCATAACCGTACCTACATCGGAAACAGGTCTGCCGATAAAGCATTCATTTACTATGTCGTAAAAGGTGTTTACCATATCACGGGTAATTTCCGTGTCGGTTTTGCAGATGCCGTTTTTAATGATACCGGATGAGGTCATCATAACTATCATCGCTATTCTCGTACCTACGGGCATAAGCTCGATATGCTTGATGGTGGCACCCTCGTCTGTGGGTGTGGTGGCAAGGGCTGCACAGCCTGTTATCTTGGCGAGCATTTCACCTGCTTTTTCCAGAAGCTTATCGGGAGAACCCATAAACCGTTCGAGCTCACGCTTGATGCCGAGTCTTTCCTCGTCGGGAAGCTGGTCAGTGTTCATCAGATGGTCGATGTAGTATCTGTAGCCCTTCTGAGAGGGGACACGGCCGGCTGAGGTGTGTGGCTGGTCAAGATAACCCATTTCAGCCAGCTCACTCATTTCGTTTCTGATGGTGGCGGAAGAAACGGAGATAGGCAGACACTGCATTATCAGCTTTGAGCCGATAGGCTCGCCTGTTTTAATATACTGCTCGACTATAGCGGCAAGGATGAGCTCCTTACGTTTTGCTAGTTCCATTTCTTCACACTCCTTCTATTTTGTCAGTCTTGTTATCTGTTTAACAGGTTTTAGCACTCTTTATGTTTGAGTGCTAACCACTGTCACAAATATACTATTATTGCTAAAAAAAGTCAATAGAAAAAAGCAACTTTTTTTAAAAATCTTTCAAAAAAGCTGCTTTTTTAACTTCCTTTTAAGTTGTTTACGGTCTTATCTTCTGTAATAGATATACTTATTGTCTTCTACGACACCTTTTATCTTTTCATCATCAACCAGAGACTGAAGCACGTTTCTGAGCATAATTGCATAGTTTGAGTATTTTTCTGTTCTGATATTCAGTGTGAGTTCAGACATAACAGACGTGAATAATTCATCAAAGCTTTTTCCGTCACACAGACTGTACACTGTTTCTTTAAGCTCCTCGAGCTTGCGGATATTATAATCAGCCAGTGAGGTGATATCTGTCAGAGCATCATTATGAGTGGGTACATAAAAGTCGGCTTTAGTTTCTTTTATCATTCTTAGAGTTTCGATGCTTTTATTCACATCGTGGAAAAAAGGCATTTTAAATTCTTCCCATGTTTTTTCGGAAAGAATGCTGTCGGCCAGAAAAAGAACACCGTCGGAGGTTCTGACACCTATCATATCGAAGGCGTGACCGGGCAGATGGATTATTTCCAGTCCGTCGGGAAGATTTTCTTCGGTGAGAGTTTCTACGGGTGCAGGCTCTACGGTGAAGAAGGGATTTCTTGTTTTATCGGTGTCTATACCTGCATAGTAAAAGAGACTTTCAAGGTCGGGCTGTGCAATAAAGTGCTTTTCTTTTTCGGTGCTTAAAATTTTACATTTGTACTTATCGTAGAAATATCTGTTTCCGCAGATGTGGTCAACATGGCAGTGTGTACAGATGACGGTGTCTACAGTGAGATTGTTTTCGATGAGATATTTGTCGACGGCTGCTGCCATTCTTTTATGCGCACCTGTATCAATAAGTACAACTCTGTTATCATCCGGACGGTAGATACCGATGTTGCTGAAGGTTTCCATATAACTTGTATTTCCTTTTATATGCTTTATATCAAACATTGATACTCTCCTTTATATTGAAAAATGTATTTATTTGTGTTAAAATTACCTTCGTAAAAAGTTTTCATCGGGAAGGTGTATTATGAAAATCGGAATAGCAGGCTCCCGTTCACTGGACGTGCCGATACCTGAAAACTGCATAATTACTGAAAATCTGTCGATGATTTATACAGGCGGTGCCGTAGGGATTGACAGACGTGTGCGTGATCTTGCCTGTAAAATCGGAGTTAAGGTTACAGAGATTTTACCTGAATATGACCTTTACGGTAAAAGGGCACCCCTTGTAAGAAATGAGATTATTGTCAGTCTCAGTGATATGGTTTATGTTTTCTGGGACGGAAAAAGCAAAGGTACGGAATTTGTGATAAAATGCTGCAAAGAGGCTGAGAAGCCATGTCTTGTATACCTGTGGAAAAACGGTACCTTTACTTTAATGAAAGCATAATGGAGCAGTTGCGAAGAACGCAGCTGCCTTTTCATTATATAATATTATTGAATGAAAATCAAGAAATAATATCATCGTTATTGTTTTTGATTATTTCTTGTGATAAAATATAAAAAAAGCAGAAAGGGGGACAGAACCGTGTCTGAAAATAAAAAGCTGCCTGTATTACGTGCGAAGGCTATGAAGCTGCCGCTTACTCCGGGCGTATATATAATGAAAAACAAAGAAGGAAAAATTATCTACATCGGTAAGGCAAAAAAGCTGAAAAACCGTGTCAGTCAATATTTCGGCTCACAGAGCGGACACAGCACCAAGGTAAGAAAAATGGTAGAAAATGTGGACGATTTCGATTATATTCTTACGGACAGTGAGTTTGAAGCCCTCGTTCTGGAATGCAGTCTTATTAAGCAGAATATGCCTAAATATAACATTCTGCTCAAGGATGATAAGGGGTATAGCTTCATAAAAATCACGAAGGGTCCCTGGGGCAAGATAACACCCTGCTTCCGAAAGGATGACCCTGATGCGGATTATCTGGGACCTTACACGGGAAATTACTCTGTTACCAATGCCTGTGCCCGTGCAGCGGAAATTTTCCGTCTGCCGACCTGTAATAAGGTTTTTCCGAGAGATATAAAAAGCTCGAGACCTTGTCTCAATTATTTCATTTCCCGATGCAGTGCGCCCTGTGCAGGTAAAATCACTCAGACGGAATACGAGGAAAACCTGAAAAGTGCAGTGGAATTTCTAAAAAATCCCGATGCTTCTGCCGTCAGAGAGCTTCGTGCAGAGATGGAAAGAGCAGCAGAGAATCTTGAATTCGAAAAGGCGGCTAAGCTCCGTGACCGCATAAAGGCTATCGAGAGAATTTCACAGAAGCAGAAGGTAGTGGTAAATTCCGAGGGGGATGAGGATGTGTTTGCCATCGCTCAGAGAGGAAATAAAGCCTGTCTGTCGGTGCTGTCCTTCGAGCAGGGAGCACTTAAAAACAGTGAGCATTTCATTTTCGATACCAGTGAGGACCTGGCTGACGAAAGGCAGTCTCTTATCACTTCGTATTATTCCCTTGACAGAAAAATTCCGCCTCTTATTATTGCGGACGGTGAAGTAAGTGACAGTGAGCTGGTGGCTCAGTGGCTTACGGAAAAAAGAGGGAAAAAGGTGAGTATTCTTATTCCGCAGAGAGGGGATAAGGTTAAGCTTACACAGATGTGTCTTACTAATGCGGCTCAGAAATTAAGTGAACATCTGGGCTTTTTCGGTGCCGATACTGCAGTTCTCGATGAGCTTAAGAAAATGCTCGGTCTGAAAAAAACACCCGAGTACATTGAAGCTTATGATATTTCACATACGGGCGGCAGTGACAATGTGGCAGGTATGGTTGTTTTCAAGGATGCGAGACCTTTACGCAGTGCCTATAAGCGCTTCGCTATAAAAAGCTTTTCCGGTCAGGATGACTACGGCTCTATGCGTGAGGTAATCAGCCGACGTCTTAATCGCTATGTGGAGAATGAAGGCAGCGGTGAAGGTTTCGGTAAGCTGCCCGATCTTATACTTTTGGACGGCGGACAGGGACAGGTGAATGCTGTTAAGCCGATTATCGAGGCTTTCGGTCTGGATATTCCTGTTTTCGGTATGGTAAAGGATTCGAAGCACCGCACGAGGGCGATAACCGACGACGGACAGGAGATATCGATTAATTCAGGGCGAAAGGTATTCACACTTATTTCGACCATACAGGAGGAAGTGCACCGATTCGCCATAACCTACCATAAAACTAAGCACAGTAAAAACAGTATCGTTCTTTCACTGACTAAAATCGAAGGAATAGGTGAAAAAAAAGCAACACTTCTTCTGAAGCATTTCAGAACCTTGTCAGCGGTGCGGACTGCTGACAGACAGGCGCTCAGTGAGGTCAAAGGTATCAGTGAAAGGGATGCTGAAAGGATTTATGCATATTTTAATACTTCGGAATAAAAATGTTAAATTTGTCGTAATATGTTGAATTTTTTCACTACGTGTGATATAATATCGCAAAACAGATAGAAGGAGAAAAGATTATGCTTTCAGAAAATCTCAGAGTTTTAAGAAAAAGATTCAAGCTTACACAGCAGGAGGTTGCTGACATTCTCGGTATAGACAGAAGCACTTATACCTTTTATGAGGCGGGAAAAAGCTCACCTACGAAGGAAAACATAATTAAAATCTGTGACATCTTCAATGTTACCGTAGGCTATCTTTTAGGTGTGGAAAAGAACTGCCCTGAGCTTAAGGTTGCCAACCGTTCCGACCGCATTGATGAAGCTGCTGACGGTCTTAATGAGATTTCTAAAAATGAAAGATTTCTTATTATGGCATACAGAAGTCTCGAAGCAGAGAAGAAGTCACAGTTAATTGACGTTGTAAAGACAGCGCTGAGAGATTTACAATAAGAATGTGAAATTTATATTGACAAAATTAACAGTAAAATGTATAATTTAATTACTAAATAATAAGGAGGAAATTCCGATGAAAAAAATTATCTCACTTTTACTCGCAGTATTAATGATGTTCTCTCTCGTTTCTGTGGCTTTTGCTGAAACAGCACCTCCCGCAGACGGAACAGAAGAGGTTCTTCCCCCCGCAGATGCAGAAGTAACAGATCCTGCAGCACCTGAAGAAGATGATGCTACTGACAGCATTATTCCCGACCTCGGTGAATATGACTGGATTCTCGATCTTCCCTTCTGGACAGTAGGTCCTGCTTTTAAGCTTGCAAAGATTGCACTTAAGCTTGTAACTGTTTATCTTAAGGTCGCTAAAATCTTCGGTCTCGTAGAAAAGGATATGGACGATTACATCATCGAAGCTATCTTAGGTCTTCTCGAGAACGCTGAAAACGGCGAAACTGAAGAAGAGGTTACTGATCCTACAGATGAACCCGTAGCTCCCGAAGAAATTCCTGACGCTGCATAAGATAAGAAATGAAAGCATCCTTAGGGGTGCTTTTTTTGTGTTGTAAATATAGTGATTTGATTAAATTTTTTTAAAAATTTATCAGACGAAATATTATTTGGTTTATTCTATTGACAAAGTAATTTTAATTAGTTAGAATGTAATTAATAAATAACGGAGGTAATTTAGTATGGATTTTGTTAAAGAAATTTACGGTATGATTTTAGGTCTTATCAGAACTATTATGGTTTCTTTCGGTGGCGATACCGAAGAAATCGACAAGCTCATCAAAGAGTATGAAGAATCTCTCAAGGAAGACACAGAAGCAACTGTATAATTGATTTGTTATGAAAAGAGTTCCCGTCCTCACGGTCGGGAATTTTTTTGTTTTTTAGGAATAAATAATAACAATTAATTAAGTTTGATTTAAGTTACTTTACATAGTATAAATAATGTTGTAAAATGTTTAAAAAAATTAAAAGAGGTGTTTTATATGAATAATTTTCTTGAATACATAGATAAGTCCTTCGAAAATATGAAGGAGACAGAATCTCTTTACCGTTACAAGCAGAAGCTGATAGCTCAGATGACTGAAAGAGCTAATGAGCTGGTTGCATCAGGTCTTAAGGATGATAAAATCATCTGTGCGATCATTATGGAGGAATACCCTGATCTCGAGGGAAGATACAGAGCTGCAGTAAACAGAAAAACAGAAATGAGCAAAAAGAACAGAAAAAGCTCCCTTCTGGCAGTCGGTGCTATGGGCGGTATTTTCGCTTTCGTATGTCTTTATCTTGCCGTGAGCTTTCTGACGAATGCATGGAGTAAAACATGGATGATTCTTCTCGGAGGAGTTTTTGCCGTGCTTGTATTTGTCTGTATCGCCGTTTCGGGTAAGCTTACTAAAAAAGCAGGTAAGTTCGGTATAGTTCCCCGACTTCTCTGTGCGGCATCCGTTGTTCTTATCGCTACATACATTTTTCTCTTTACAACTATCATAGTTCCTGTTCCCGGCAGCTGGATTTCCTTTGTTCTTGCTGTGCCCTTTGCTATGATTTTTGATATGCTTCTGTCCTTTAAATTCAATAAGAAGACGGGCATATTCAGCATAATTTTATATATTCCCGTTATTTTCACTCTTACCTATGCTTTTCTCGGTATTGCGGGTATATTACCCTGGCATCCGGGCTGGCTGCTTATTCTTTTAGGTGTGCTTGTTGACTTTATCGTGGTAGGTGTGAGACTTCTTTCAGGTACTAAGGTTAAGGAGGACGAAGACGAATGGAGCGAAGATTAAACGCTGAACTCTGGGACAAGATGCACTATCTCTTCCGTGATTTCAACGACAGGATGGTTCATCTTGAGCTTCATTACGATTATGAAATAAATTACGATGCCTTCAGAACGGTTCTTATCTGTTTTTTCGAGAAGGCGCCTATCTTCCATTCGAGCTTCGTTGATAATAAGGTAAGACCCTACTGGGAGGTAAAGCCTTACGATATCGACGATGTGATTACTGTAAAGCATATTACCGATGAAGAGGTCAATTATTCGGTAGATACCTTCCTTACACAGTATATTCCGCCCGAAAGCGATCTTCAGATGAAGGTGGCAGTTTTTTACCACAACGGTAAAACTACACTTTGCTTCGTGGAAAACCATATGTGTATGGACGGCGGTGATTTCAAATATTTCATTAATGCCTTCTGTAAAAATTATAACGATTACGTTGAAAAGGGGATTATACCTCTTAATTTCAAGGAAGGCAGCCGTTCCTATGAATCGGTTTATGAGGATTTTACTCCCGCTCAGGAGAAGATGGCGAGAAACCTTTATAAAAATGTATGTGCCAAGGATGACCATAAGTTCCCGCTTACCGAGGACAGAAAAGAGGATAAGAGCTTTATCGCACGAAGAAAGCTTTCTGAAGAGGATTTCTTCGCACTCAAGCAGGTCGGCAAAAAATACGGTGCAACGGTAAATGATGTTCTTGTTGCAGCATATTTCGATGCTCTTTACAATCTTGCCGGTTATAATCCCGACGACAGTGTGACCATTTCCTGTGCCATCGACCTCAGACGTCACATAAAGGATAGCTCCGACCAGGGCATAACCAATCACACGGCCTTTATGCAGTGCAGAATACCCCGTCTCGGTGACGATATAATCGAAACGCTCAAGTATGTGGTTAACTCGGCAAATCTTTTCAAAAAGGATAAGTTTATGGGCCTTTACGGCTTACCGCTTCTTCGCTTCGGTTACAAGATTTTGCCTCACGCTGCCAGTGAAGAAATTATCAAGATAGGTTATTCCAATCCGCTTCTTGCTATGAGTAATATCGGTATTCTTGACCACAAGGCTTTAGCTCTGGAGGGGCATGAGCCTACTGACGGATTTATGACAGGCGCAGTAAAATATAAGCCTTATGTTCTTCTTTCTGCCACATCGATGAAAAATGTTATTACACTTTCTATGTGTGTAAGAGGTAATTCCGAGGACAGAAAAATCGTAGAACGCTTCTTTGACCTTTATGAAGAAAGCGTCGAAAAGCTTAAAAAATCATAAAATAATATTTTAATTTACGGTTCCTTTCACGGAATTTTAAAGAGTGTTCTTCGGAGCACTCTTTTTTTTACATAAAAGCATCCGTTACGGATAAAATATCTTTTGTAGAAAAAGATTTTTATGAAAGCGGGTAATGTTATGAGTGCCGATTACATAATCGAGATGGTGGGAATTACTAAGGAGTTCCCCGGTATAATAGCCAATGACAATATTACCTTACAGCTGAAAAGGGGTGAAATTCACGCTCTGTTAGGTGAAAACGGTGCAGGTAAAAGCACGCTGATGTCTGTTCTCTTCGGTCTTTATCAGCCTGAAAAGGGGATTATAAAAAAGAACGGTCAGCCTGTTAAAATATTCGGGCCTAATGATGCTACGGCTCTGGGTATAGGTATGGTACATCAGCATTTTAAGCTTATTAATGTGTTTTCGGTTCTCGATAACATTATTCTCGGTACGGAAACTACCCGTTTCGGTTTTATTAAAAGAAAAGCCGTAGAAAAGAAGGTGCGTGAGCTGAGTGAGAAATATTCGCTGAAAATTGACCTTCATAAAAGAATCGAAGAAATCAGCGTAGGAATGCAGCAGAGAGTAGAAATACTTAAAATGCTTTACAGGGATAATGAAATTCTCATTTTCGATGAGCCGACAGCTGTGCTCACTCCTCAGGAAACGGAAGAGCTGATGAATGTTATGCGCACCTTCGCCAAGGAAGGAAAATCCATTCTCTTCATAACCCACAAGCTTAATGAAATTATGGCAGTATCTGACAGAGTAAGTGTAATCAGAAAGGGTAAATACATCGGTACAGTCGAAACTGAAAGCACCACTAAGGAAGAGCTTTCACAGATGATGGTAGGAAGACCCGTGGAGCTTTCCGTAAAAAAAGAAAAGGCAAAGCCGAAGCAAACTGTTCTTAAGGTTGAGGGACTCAGCGTAGGTGGGAAGAATACGGAAAAGGGTGCAGTAAATAATGTATCCTTCGAGGTGAAAAGCGGAGAGATAGTTGCTATAGCCGGTATAGACGGAAACGGTCAGTCGGAGCTTATCAGAGCGATTACGGGACTCGGAAGAATAAGCGGCGGAAGAGTTCTGCTGTGCGGTGAAGATATAACGGATTATTCTGTCCGTCAGAGACTTCTGTCGGGTATCAGTCACATTCCCGAGGACAGACATAAGCACGGTCTGGTTCTGGACTTTTCCCTGGAAAATAACTGTGTTCTTCAGCGTTATTACGAAGATGAGTTTCAGCAAAAGGGCTTCATCAAGGCTTCTGCCGTGAGAAAATACGCTCAGATGCTCATTGACGGCTTTGATATCCGTTCAAACCGGGGTCCTGTAACCGTAACACGGAGTATGTCGGGCGGTAATCAGCAGAAGGCAGTCATAGCCAGAGAGCTCGACAGAAATCAGCCTCTTATTATTGCAGTCCAACCTACTCGGGGTCTCGATGTGGGTGCTATAGAAAATATACACCGTGAGCTGGTAAAAAAGAGAGACGAGGGAAAGGCTATCCTTCTCGTTTCCTTCGAGCTTGACGAAATAATGAATATTTCTGACAGAATACTTGTTATTTATGAGGGTGAAATAACAGGGGAGTTCAGCACCGATAAAACTGATGTTCAAGAGCTTGGTCTTTATATGTCGGGCACTAAGAGAAGAAAGGCAGATGACAGTGATGAATAAAAATTCAGAGACTAAAGAACGGATTAAAATATTCTGCCGTAAGGAAGGCACGAAATCGGCTCTCGCTTCAATCATCAGCATTTTTACAGGACTTTTAGTGGGCGGTATTATAATAATAGCCGTATCGTTTTTTAATTCCGATATAGGTCTCAAAGGAGGTGTTGAAGGGCTTAAGCTAATTCTTTTCGGCCTTTTCAGCAAGGGAAGAGATGCATCGGGTGAACTCACTTTCGGCTTTAATCCCGTGAACCTCGGTAATCTTCTTTTCAGGGCAACGCCTGTGATAATGACAGGTCTGTCCGTTGCAGTGGCATTCAGAACGGGACTTTTTAATATCGGTGCACCGGGGCAGTATCTGGCGGGAACTGCGGCTACTCTTATTCTTGCTCTGAAAATACCTTCAGATGTTATTCCGTCCTTTGCTGTGTGGATAATTGCTTTTATCGGAGGAATGGCTGCCGGTGCTTTGTGGGGTGCTATACCGGGCATACTGAAGGCTTATCTGAGGATAAACGAGGTTTTAGCCTGCATTATGACTAACTGGATAGCTGCCAATGCCGTGACCTGGATTTTCGAATACAGTGATCTTCGTAACGGCGGTGAATCGGGGAAGGTCGGCTTTATAATGAAAACCTCAGCCAACGGTGTAGCTACGGCAAAATTCGGCCTCGATAAGCTTCTTCCTGGCTCGCAGGTAAACGGTGGATTTTTTATTGCGGTAATCCTTGCTGTTCTTATATATATCATAATTACGAAAACTGTTCTCGGCTATGAGATGAAGGCATGCGGATATAACAGAGATGCAGCAGAGTATGCAGGTATCCGCAGTAACAGAATGATAGTTTTTTCTATGGCTTTTGCGGGCGCACTTTCGGGTGCAGGTGCGGCACTTTACTACCTTTCGGGTAACACTGAGTTTTTCTGGTCTACCTATCAGTCTCTTCCCACGGAAGGCTTCAACGGTATACCTATAGCACTTCTGGCTTCCAACAATCCTATAGGCGTTATTTTTACAGGCTCGTTTATGTCTGTTCTTTCTGTAGCAGGTCAGCAGCTTAAAAATCTGACCTCATATAACGAGTATATAATCAATATAATAATAGGTATAATCGTTTATCTGAGTGCGTTTTCACTTGTAATTAAAAACATTATCTCATCAGATAAAAGCCGTCTGAGAAGAAAAAAGACAACTGCCGATGAGAACACACATTCAGATGAAGAAATAATATCTCAGGCACAAAGACAGTCCGAGGAAGGGGGAGGAGCCTGATGGATTTTCTCGTACAGCAGACCCTTACCTATGCAATACCTCTTCTTATAGTGGCGCTTGCAGGTGTTTTCGCTGAAAGAAGCGGTATAGTTAATCTTGCCTTAGAGGGTATTATGATTTTCGGAGCCTTTACAGGAGTTCTTTTTATAAAGATAATGCAGGATACTGACATCTTCGGAAAAGAAAAGGCACAGACACTGCTGATTATTACTATGCTCGTGTGTGCTGTGTCGGGCGCTGTCTTTTCTCTTCTTCTTTCCTATGCTGCCATAAATCTTCGTGCAAATCAGACCATCGGCGGTACTGCTCTTAATATGCTTTCGCCCGGTCTCGTTCTTTTCGCTACCAACGTTCTTGTTAATCAGAATGTTCTGACTATGTCCGAGGGTGATGCTGCGAGTTGGTTTATGCTTAAAAGAAGCTCCTTCGGATTTTCTAAGACAGAGGAGCTGAATTTCTTCGAAAACACTTTTTTAGTAAAAAATTATCTTACAACTTACATTTGTATTGGACTTTTTGTAGTGCTTTCTGTTATAATGTATAAAACGAAGTTCGGTCTGCGCCTTCGTTCCTGCGGTGAAAACCCTCAGGCGGCAGATTCTGTAGGTATCAGCGTTACTGAAATGCGTTATGCGGGTACTACAATATCGGGGGCACTCGCTGGTGTCGGAGGTTTCGTTTTTGCACTTACTACAGCGAACTGCTCGTCAACGGGTGATGTGGCAGGCTTCGGATTTCTTGCTCTTGCCGTTATGATTTTCGGTAACTGGAATCCGTGGACGATTGCGGCAGCTTCCTTTGTTTTCGGTCTGTTTAAGTGTATAGCCGCCGCATATTCTACTCTCGATATAAACGGAGACGGTGTATATGCTCTTGCCGAAATAGGAATAAGCACTAATTTTTACCGTATGCTTCCCTATATCATCACACTTATCGTTCTTGCCTTTACCTCGAAAAGCTCGAGAGCGCCCAAGGCATCGGGAGTACCCTATGACAAATCAGTAAGATAAAAGAAAGGAATATAAAGATGAGAATTTACGACATTATATCCCGTAAAAGAGACGGCTTTGAGCTGACGGATGAAGAAATACACTATTTTATTGACGGCTACACTAAAGGTGAAATCAAAGATTATCATGCTGCGGCTCTGCTTATGGCCATATATCTTAACGGTATGAGTGACAGAGAGATGGTCACCCTGACTCTCGAAATGGCGAAGTCGGGGGATATGCTCGACCTTAGTGAGATAGAAGGGGTTACCGTGGATAAGCATTCCACGGGCGGAGTAGGAGACAAGACTACACTTATCGTTACTCCTATCGTAGCATCGTTGGGTGCTAAGGTCGCCAAAATGAGCGGAAGAGGGCTCGGACATACGGGCGGTACTGTGGATAAATTAGAGTCTATTGAGGGTTTTAATGTAGCGCTCAGTCCCGAGAAGTTTATTTCTACGGTTAAAAAGACAGGTATCTGCGTGGTAGGACAGACAGGTAATCTTGCCCCGGCAGATAAAAAGCTTTATGCTCTGCGTGATGCTACGGCAACTGTAGGGTGTATGCCTCTTATCGCATCGAGCATTATGAGTAAAAAGCTTGCTGCAGGCTCACAGTGCATCGTTCTCGATGTCAAATACGGCAGCGGTGCTTTTATGAAGACAAAGGAGGATGCTGAAGAGCTTTCCGTTAAGATGGTGGAAATAGGCAAAATGGCGGGCAGAAAAATGACAGCTGTCATTTCCGATATGGACACACCCCTGGGTAAAAATATCGGCAACACCCTCGAAATTGCGGAGGCTGTGGAGGTGCTTAAGGGCAAGGGAAGCGATGACCTCAGAGAGGTAAGTCTCACTCTTGCTGCTAATCTTATTTCACTTGCACAGGATATCGGTTATTCCGTAGCAAGAGAAAAATGTGAGAAGGCTCTCGCAGACGGATCTGCTTACGAAAAATTCCTCGAGTTCATCTCCGCACAGGGCGGTAACACTGAAATGATAACCGATACAAATAAGCTTCCTAAGGCAAGCATAATCCATAAGGTTACCGCAAAGGAAAGCGGTTATATTTCAAAAACCGACGCTGAAAAAATCGGTTCTGCCAGCGTAGTTTTAGGAGCAGGCAGAGTGAATAAAGAGGACAGTATAGATTACACTGCGGGTATCATCCTTCATAAAAAGACCGGTGATAAAATAAATGCAGGGGATATAATAGCTGAATTTCATACGAATGACAGTGAGAAAATCCCTTCTGCAGAAAAGATGTTTTTCGATGCGGTTACTGTTACAGAGAGTGCTCCCGAAAAGTCAGAGCTTATTTACAAGGTGATAAGATAAATTTTTTACTGTTATATTGCACCTGTAGGTTATATGTGTTATAATAAAGAAAAGAAAAAAGTATGTTAAATTAGGAGGATTTTGATTATGTCATATATTGAACTTAATTCTATGAATTTCGCAGAAGAGGTTACCAAGGAAAAAGAAATGCCCGTTCTCGTGGATTTCTGGGCACCCTGGTGTCAGCCTTGCCTTATGCTCGGACCTGTTATCGAGGAGCTGGCTGATGAACTTGACGGTGAGGTAAAGATATGCAAGCTTAACTGTGACGAAGAAAACGAGTATGCTGTTATGATGGGAATTATGTCCATTCCCTGTATGGTTCTTTTCGTCGGCGGCGAAGAGAAGGAGAGACTCGTCGGTCTTCACAGCAAGGAAGAGATTATAGAATTTATAAATGCTAATAAATAAGCTTTAAGAGCAACTGCACATCGTGGCGGTTGCTTTTTTGTATATAAAGCCTCTCCTGAAAGGCGAGGTGGATGCGAAGCAGACGGAGAGGTTCTGCGGACACAGCACGCTGTGTCCCTACGGTGCGGGGTGAGTGGTAGGGACACGGCGTGCCGTGTCCGCTGATTTTATTTCACGAAAACTCTTGTTTTTTAGTAGTTGAAGTGCTAAAATGAGACTGATATATTTCAAAGGAGGAAATAAAATGAAAAAAATAAGTTTATTATTCGCAACGTTAGTTATGCTTATGCTTTTTTCGTTAACTGCCGGTGCGGCGAGTGAAAGCGCTCTCACCTTCGGACTGAACGCTGACGGAAACAGCTATTATGTGGATGATTGTGACACATCAGCACAGGGTGAGCTGGTGATTCCCGCTACATATAACGGTAAGCCGGTGACATCTATAGGTGATTATGCATTCTCTTGTCGCGAAAGTCTCACAAGCATAGAAATCCCTGACAGCGTGACGAGCATAGGTAATTGGGCATTTTCTGCTTGCGACAGCCTTACAAGCATAGAAATCCCTGACAGCGTAACGAGCATAGGTGATTATCCATTCTCTTGGAGCGAAAGTCTTACAAGCATAACAGTTGACAAAAACAATCAATATTACTGTAATGACGATTACGGTGCTTTATATGATAAAAATAAGACGGTGATAATTCAATATCCTGTTGGAAGTACACGGACAGAATATACAATCCCAGACAGTGTAACATCAATAGGCGATTCTGCATTTAGAGGTTGCAGCAGCCTTACGAGTGTAATAATCTCTGACAGCGTGACGAGTATAGGTGAATATGCATTTTACAATTGCACCAACCTTACAGATGTATATTACGGTGGTACCGAAACACAGTGGAATGAGATTTCTATTGGTGCCTATAATGAATGGCTCATTAACGCTACAATTCATACAACTGAAAGCCCACTCACTTTCGAACTGAACAGCGACGGAAACAGCTATTATGTGGCGGATTGTGACACATCAGCACAGGGTGAACTGGTGATTCCCACTACATATAACGGTAAGCCGGTAACATCTATAGGTGATTATGCATTCGAATATTGCAGAAGCCTTACGGGAATCATAATCCCTGACAGTGTAACATCCATAGGTGATACAGCATTCCGTATTTGCGATGGCCTTATAAGTATCACAGTTGATAAAAATAATGAGAATTTTAGTAGTGTGGACGGTGTCTTGTTCAATAAAGACCAGACACAACTCATCCAATATCCTGCTGGCAATGAAAGAACGTCATATTCAATTCCCGACAGTGTGACATACATAGGCAATTATGCATTCTATTACTTCGAACGCCTTACAAGCATCACAATCCCTGACAGCGTAACATCCATAGGCAATGGTGCATTCTATAATTGCACAAGCCTTACAAGCATCACAATCCCTGACAGTGTAACATACATAGGCGGTGGTGCATTCGCTTATTGCTATAGCCTTACAAGTGTCGCAATCCCCGACAGTGTAACATTCATAGACTATCTTGCATTCGTTTGTTGCAGAAGCCTTACAAGCATCACAGTTGATAAAAATAATGCGAATTATAGCAGCGTGGATGGTGTCTTGTTCAATAAAGATCAGACAGAACTCATCCAATATCCTGTTGGCAATGAAAGAACGTCATATTCAATTCCCGACAGTATAACATTCATACACAGTTATGCATTCTGTGATTGCCAAAGCCTTATCAGCGTCACAATAGGCTGCGGTGTAACATTCATAGGCGCCGGAGCGTTCTCTTATTGCCCAAGCCTTACAAGCATCACAATCCCTGACGGCATAACATCCATAAACTATGGAACATTCGATTGTTGCACAAGCCTTACAAGCATCACAATCCCTGACAGTGTAACGTCCATAGGTGATTATGCATTTTCTTGTTGCACAAGTCTTACTGATGTATATTACGGTGGTACGGAAGCACAGTGGAAAGAGATTTCTATTGGTGCCAATAATGAATGTCTCACTAATGTGACGATTCATTTCCTTTTCTGCAGTCATGAAAACACTGCACCCTGTCCGCAACAGGATGCAACCTGTACAGAGGTTGGCTATACCTCGGGCACATACTGCTCTGACTGTGAAACATGGATTTCCGGCAGAGAAGAAATTCCTTCCCCCGGTCACTCCTACGAATCCGTAGTAACAGAAGCTACCTGTACCACAGACGGCTACACCACATACACCTGTAAAGTCTGCGGTGACAGTTATGTAGCTGATGAAGTAAAAGCAGAAGGTCACTCCTACGAATCAGCAGTAACAGTACCCACCTGTACCACGGACGGCTACACCACCTACACCTGTAAAGTCTGCGGTGACAGTTATGTAGCTGATGAAGTAAAAGCAGAAGGTCACTCCTACGAAAAAGTGGTAACAGCACCTACCTGTACCGCAAAAGGCTATACAACATATACCTGCGAATGCGGTCACAGTTATAAAGGCGACTATGTCGGAGAAATCACACACACCTACACCGTAACCGTAAGAAGACCCGCTACTCATCTGTCCGAGGGTATAAAAACTTATACCTGTAGCGGCTGCGGAGACTCTTATGATGAAGAAATAGCTAAAATAAAAGAGCACAGCTATTATGTTTCATATAAAGTCGATCCGACCTGTGAAACAGACGGATATACAGTTTATCTTTGTGAATGCGATGACAGCTATAAGGGAGACATAATCCCCGCCACAGGTCACGATTATGAAGGTGATACCTGTAAAAACTGTAACAAGAGTAAGGTCGACAACTGCACCTGTAACTGCCACAAAGGCGGCTTCAGCGGTCTTATCTGGAAAATCCTTCGCATCTTCTATAAGCTTTTCGGAATTAATAAGGTTTGTGAATGCGGAGTGGCACATTATTAATTGAAACAGTAAAATAATTCTACAGGGGCGGATAAATAACCGCCCCTGTTTTTCTCTTTATATATTGATGTAAAATGTTGAGGTGCTTTTCCGACAAAAAAGAAAAAAGGACTCTCCCTTTCGGGAAAGTCCAAGGATTACCGATATACTAAAATCAGATAGCGCGAGTAACCTTACCTGAACGTAAGCAACGTGTGCAAGCGTAAACTCTTTTGGGTGAGCCATTTACGATAGCCTTTACACGCTTAACGTTGGGTTTCCATGTTCTGTTAGAACGTCTGTGTGAGTGGGAAACTTTGATGCCGAAAGCAACATCTTTACCGCAATATTCGCATTTTGCCATGTACCGCACCTCCTTAAAATAATTAAACATACATAAGCAGAAGATATAATAGCAGAAAAGAAACGAAAATGCAAGTGTTTTTTGAAAATATTTTAATTAATTTTTGAAAAATCATTTTTTTAGCTATTTTAAAAAAACTGTTGATTTTTCATACTAAATAATGTATAATACACCTAACGAACATTTGTACGCTATGGAGGATGAAATTATGGCAGATAAAAACAGTGCACTGAACGCTGCTCTGGCACAGATAGAAAAACAGTACGGTAAGGGTGCTGTTATGAGGCTCGGTCAGACTACCGAAATGAATGTGGAGGCTATCTCGACAGGCTCACTCGGTCTCGACCTTGCTACAGGTATAGGCGGTCTTCCAAAAGGAAGAATAGTAGAAATCTACGGACCCGAATCCTCAGGTAAAACTACTCTTGCTCTTCACTGCATCGCTGAAGCACAGAAGGCAGGCGGTGAAGCAGCTTTCATCGACGCTGAACATGCTCTTGATCCTGTTTACGCTAAAGGTCTCGGAGTAGATGTCGATTCTCTTCTCGTTTCACAGCCTGATAACGGTGAAGATGCTCTTTCTATTACAGAGGCTCTTGCACGTTCTGGCGCTCTCGATGTTATTGTAGTTGACTCTGTTGCCGCTCTTGTGCCCAGAGCTGAAATCGAGGGTGAAATGGGTGACAGCCATGTGGGTCTCCATGCACGTCTTATGTCACAGGCACTTCGTAAGATTACCAGCGTAGTAGCTAAATCAAACACTCTCGTTATATTTATCAATCAGCTCCGTGAAAAGGTCGGTGTTGTTTACGGTAATCCTGAGGTTACTACAGGCGGACGTGCCCTCAAGTTCTATTCTTCCGTCAGAATCGATGTCAGAAAAATCGAACAGCTTAAGGCTCCCGGTAACGAATTTATCGGCGCCAGAACCCGTGCCAAGGTAGTTAAAAATAAGGTTGCTCCTCCATTTAAAGAGGCAGAATTTGATATTATGTACGGAACAGGTATTTCCAAGTTCGGTGAAATCGTGGATTTAGGCGTTAAGTTTGATATTATCAAAAAGAGCGGTGCCTGGTTCTCTTACGGTGAAACACGTCTCGGACAGGGAAGAGACAATGTAAAGCTTCTTCTTCAGAAGGAAAAGTCACTCTGTGTGGAAATAGAGAACAAAATCCGTGAATGCGTTAAGAAGCTCAAGGATGAAAAAGCAGGTGTCAAGGAAGAAAAAGAGCCTGAAATTTTCGTACCCGCACCAGTAAAGAGAAGTCCGTCAAGTGTCAGAGCGAGAATAGACATCGCTGTGGACGATGACGATTAATCTGTATTTATATAATAATGAAACTGAATTTCAAAGAAGGCAAAGGCGATAAAATCCATGTTCTTGTTGACGGTGAGTATTATTTCACCGTCGACAGGAATTATTTTGCACTTATGGGTATTTATCAGGGTAAAGAGGTAGACAGGGAAGAGCTGTCACTTTTAGGTGAAAATGCTGAAAAGAGACGGGCTTACAACAGCGCCGTAGATTATCTTTCACGACGTGACCATTCGGCTAAGGAGCTTCTTTTGAAGCTTCGGCAGAAGGGCTATGATGAAAGCGGAGAGTATGCCGTGGAAAAGCTTAAGAGTGAAGGCTATGTGGATGATGAACGCTTCGCCCGAATGTATGTCAGAGAGCTGATAAATATTAAAAAATACGGTAAAAGACGAATCGAACAGGAACTTTACCGCAAGGGTGTAGACAGGGAGATTATCTCCTGTGTTCTTGAGGAAGCAGAATTCGATGAGGATGAGCTTTGCGCACTTATTAACCGTAAATATCTCCGTTTTCTCTCTGATGAAAAAGGAATAAAGAAAACTGTGGCAGCTCTTATGAGAATGGGCTATTCTTTCAGCGAAATTAAGTCCGCCCTTAATAAGATTGCCGAGGAAGAAGAATATAATTTAGAGGTGTCCGATGAATAAAATAGGAATGATTTCTTTAGGCTGTCCGAAAAATCAGGTAGATGCTGAAATGCTCCTTTCTACTCTCTGTGACGAAGGCTTTCAGATTGTACCCGAAGCCGAGCAGGCCGATGTGGTTATTATCAATACCTGCGGCTTTATTGATGATGCTAAAAAAGAAGCTATTGATAATATTCTTTATGCCGCTGAGCTGAAAAACGACGGCATTATTAAAGGTATCGTTGTAACAGGCTGTCTTGCCGAAAGATACAAAGAGGAAGTAATGAACGAAATTCCCGAGGTGGATGCCTGTATCGGTATCGGTGCTAACGGAAGAATAGCTGAGGTGTGCAGAAATGTACTGAAAGGGGATAAATGCGCCCTTTTTCCGTCTAAGTATGATCTTTCCCTTGACGGCGGAAGAATGCTCACTACGCCCCCTCACTGGGCTTATCTTAAGATAGCCGAGGGCTGCTCAAACTGCTGCACCTACTGTGCTATTCCCTCTATCCGAGGAAAATTCAGAAGCCGTGCTATGGAAAGCATAATTGCCGAAGCAGAAGACCTTGCCAGAGGCGGTATAAAGGAAATTATCGTAGTGGCACAGGACACCACTCGCTACGGTATCGACCTTTACGGTGAATATAAGCTTCCCGGACTTCTTCGTGAAATATGCAAAATCGACGGCATAGAGTGGATAAGAATTCTTTACTGCTATCCCGAATGTATGACCGACGAGCTTATCGACACCATCGCATCTGAAGACAAGATATGTAATTATATCGACCTTCCCTTACAGCACGCTGACGGTGAAATCCTTAAGAAGATGAACCGCAGAGGCTCTGTGGATGAGCTTACAGCACTCATTAAAAAGATAAGAGCAAAAATTCCCGATGTGGTTCTCCGCACCACCTTTATTACAGGTTTTCCCGGGGAAAGCGATGAACAGTTCGAGACACTTGCTGAGTTTATAAAGGAAAATCAGTTTGACCGTCTGGGTTGCTTCGCTTATTCTCCCGAGGAGGGAACAATAGCGGCTAAAATGGAAAATCAGCTTGATGATGAAGTTAAAAATCACCGAGCAGAGATCATTATGCAGCAGCAGTATGAGATTTTCTCACGTAAGCAGGAAAGCAGAATTGGTACCGAAATGACCGTAATAGTTGACGGCTTCGATGAAGATAACCTTCTTTATATGGGCAGAACCTACATGGACTCTCCCGAAATTGATACGAATGTTATTATTTCAACGGAGGAAGAGCTTTATCAGGGACAGTTCATCAGAGTAAAAATCATCGCTGTGGATGACTGCGACCTTGTAGGGGAAAAGTTAAATTAATTCGGAATGCGGAATTCGGAATTGCGGAGAATATTTATGGAACGAATAATTGATTCACCGCAAAAAAAACACATTGATTATCTTGGGGCACGGTTTTCTGTGTCCTTTTGTTCATTAAAATCTATGTCTGTTCAAAGCACCCCCTATATGCACCGGAAACTGCCTTTTTTTGCACACTTTACGCAAAAAAGATATGAAATATTGCAAAATAAATTTTTCTTTTTTAAAACTATTGACAAGTGAAAAAATCCGTCCTAAACTTAATATATAGACAGTATTTTTCTGCAGATAAGCTGCAGTCTGTACTGTCTTTCTTCCGTTTTTATGGGAGTAAAATTCAATTAAGAAAGGACATAAAAATATGAAAAAATCTATGCTTATTCATCACGATTTCATACACACATTCCGTTTACTGACTTATGAGGAGCTTGGTCGGCTTATAATGGCTGCTATGGAGTTTGATGTTGACGGAACGGTTACGGAGTTTGATGACCGTATGATGAATGCAACTTACTTCCGTCTGACCGAGTGTCTCAGGAGGAATTCAGAAAAGTATGATGAAATAACACAGAAAAGAACCGAGGCTGCTAAAAGGCGTTGGGAGCAGTTTAAAAAAGAGGAGCTTAAGAATGATTATGACATCTGATTCTGATGCATTTGCATAGATGATTGTGCATCTGTAGGTAAACATAATAATAAAAATGACAATAAAAAGGTTAATGTGAATAAAAAGGGTAAGGGGGCTTTTCCACATTTCAAGCTGAAATGCCGTTTTTGTGGAAAACTGTGTGGAAAAGTCCTTTTCTGACCGTTTTATCTGATTAGTTTGTATCTTTAATTTTTCAGTTGACAAAACTACATCTGATGTGTATAATATATTAAAGCAATATTTAAATGCGTTAAAAGGGAGAAGTAATCACATTCCCTTCATCTCAGAGAGGAGCAGCAAGGTGGAAGTGCTCTGATGAAGAAGTGAAGAAATGCACCCGTCAGCACCCGAGGGGAACCGAAGTATCCGAGGGCGTAAACCGGCGTTAACGGCACGGCTATCATAGTGTAGTCAGAGTTATAAGTCAGAGTGGAACCGCGTTTTTTACGCCTCTGTCCGAATTTTTTTCGGTACAGAGGTTTATTTTTTTATAAATAGGTGGTAGAATATGTTTGATAGATTAAAAGAAGACCTTCAGTGTGTCAAGGACCGTGACCCTGCGGCGAGAAGCAATATAGAAATAATGCTTCTTTATCCGGGGTATAAGGCGGTCAGAGCTTACAGAAGAGCGCACTGGTGCTGGAATCATAAAATGTATTTTCTTGCCCGTGCCATTTCGCAGCACTGCGTAAAGCAGACAAACATCGAAATTCATCCCGGTGCCGAGATAGGAAAGAGATTTTTTATTGACCACGGAACGGGAGTGGTTATCGGTGAGACAGCGATAATCGGTGATGACTGTACTATTTATCAGGGGGTAACTCTCGGCGGTACAGGTAAGGATCACGGCAAGAGACATCCTACTTTAGGCAATAATGTTCTCGTTGGTGCAGGCGCCAAGGTTCTCGGTCCCTTCCGTATCGGTGATAACTCAAACGTGGCCGCAGGCTCGGTTGTTCTTTCGGAAATACCTGATAACTGCACCGCTGTCGGAACTCCCGCAAGAGTGGTAAGAAGGAACGGTAAAAAGGTTGACAGACTCGACCACATCCACACTCCTGACCCGCTCTCTCAGGAAATCTGTGTATTAAAAATGAAAATAGAAAAATTAGAAAAACAAATAAAGCAAATGGAGGAAAAACAATGAAAATTTTTAACACTCTCACCAGAGAAAAAGAAGAATTAATCCCTCTTACCGAAGGCGAATATAAAATCTATGCCTGCGGTCCTACGGTTTATAACTTCATTCATATCGGCAATGCCAGACCTCTCTGTGTTTTCGACGTTATGCGCCGTTATCTCGAATACAGAGGTAATAAGGTCAACTTCGTTCAGAACTTCACTGATATCGACGATAAGATTATCCGCCGTGCAAACGAAGAAGGTGTTACCTTTAAGGATATTTCAGAAAAGTACATCGAGGAATTCTGGACTGATGCCAAGGGTATGAATGTCCGTGAGGCTACTACTCATCCCAAGGCAACAGAAAACATCGGTGAAATCATCGACATCGTTTCTACACTTATCGAAAAAGGCTATGCCTATGAGGTAAACGGTGACGTTTATTTCAGCACTAAGAAATTCGAGGAATACGGTAAGCTTTCACATCAGCCTCTCGAGGACCTCGAAGCAGGCGCACGTATTAATGTAGGAGAAGTCAAGAGAGAGCCTATGGACTTCGCTCTCTGGAAGAGCGCTAAACCCGGTGAGCCTTACTGGGAGTCACCCTGGGGACAGGGAAGACCCGGCTGGCACATCGAATGCTCCGCCATGGTAAGACGTTATCTCGGTGAAACCATCGACATTCACTGCGGCGGTCAGGACCTCGTATTCCCTCACCACGAAAATGAAGTGGCACAGAGTGAATGCTGCAACGGTAAGCCCTTCGCAAGATACTGGATGCACAACGGCTTTATTACCGTAGACAAGGTTAAAATGTCCAAATCACTCGGTAACTTCTTCACTGTCCGTGATGTAGCTGAGCAGTACGGTTACGAGCCTATCCGTTACCTTATGATTTCATGTCAGTACAGAAGCCCCATCAACTACTCCTTTGATGCTATCGCACAGTGCAAGGCTTCTCTTGAAAGACTTTACACCTGCCGTAATAACCTTGACTTCGCTCTTAAGAATGCAGTAGAAGAAGCAGGGGAGAAGGATGCAGAAATCATCGCTCTCATCGACGGTAAAAAGGATAAGTTCATCGAAGCTATGGAGGATGATCTTAACACAGGTGAAGCTCTCGGTGCAGTATTTGAGCTTGTCCGTGACATAAACAGTAACGTAAACGAAGGTGTTCAGTCAAAGGCACTCGTAGAATATGCTGCAAAGATTTTCGACGAGCTTATGGATGTTCTCGGTCTTCTTTACAACCGCAACAAGGAAGATAAGAGTCTCGATGATGAAATCGAAGCACTTATTGCTGCCAGAAACGACGCAAGAAAGAACAAAAACTGGGCAGAAGCTGACCGTATCAGAGATGAGCTTAAGGCACAGGGTATCGTTCTCGAAGATACACCTCAGGGCGTTAAGTGGCACAGAGCATAAAATAACACAGGGGCTGTTTCTGCAGCCCCTTAATGAATAATTAATGATGAATATTGAATAATGAATAGTGAGTATACACGGTTTGCCGTGTGTGCAAAAATCATATAGAAGGTATCATTATGAAATACAACAATCAAAGCCCCATAGCCGTAGTTGACTCAGGTGTAGGCGGTATAACCGTTCTCAGAAAGCTTTATAAGCTTATGCCGAATGAGGACTACATCTATTTCGGTGACTCGGCTAATGCTCCTTATGGAATAAAAACCAAAGAGGAAATTAAAAATCTCACTGTGAAGGCCTGTGAGTCTCTTATGGAAAGAGGTGCTAAGGCGGTAGTCATCGCCTGTAACACAGCTACCAGTGCCGCTGCCGCATACCTTCGTGAGAAGTATCCGGATTTTATTTTCATCGGTCTCGAGCCTGCCTTGAAGCCGGCTGCACTTTTTAAAGAAAATCCGAGAGTGCTTGTTCTTGCTACTCCGCTTACGCTAAAGGAAGAAAAGTTTGATAAGCTTATGGCAAGGTTTGAGGGTCAGGCTGAGTTTATAAAATTACCTGCTCCCGAGCTTGTAAGATTCATCGAAAGCGGAAATCTTGATTCAGCCGAGGAAATAGCCTACCTTGAAGAAATTCTTGCTCCTTATGCGGGAAATAAGGTGGATGCCGTGGTTTTAGGCTGTACCCATTTCCCCTTTGCTCGTAAGTCTATTCTTAAAATTTTAGGAGATAAGGTTGAGGTTTTTGAAGGCAGTAAGGGTGCTGCGAGCTACTGTAAAGCCTGTCTTGAGGAAAAGGGCCTTCTTAACGAAGAAAGCAGAGAGGGTATAATTTCCTTCGAAAACAGCGATGAAAATAAAATCGAAGCAAGTAAAAGAATGTTTTATTATAAAGGCTGATAAAATGAAAATACAGGACGAATTAAAAGAATATCTTCTTTCGCAGGGCGCATCTGATGTAGGCTTCTGTCAGCTTCCCGACGGTGATTTCGGTGAGTGTAAGTATGCTGTGAGCATCGCAGTGAGGCTTTCAGATGCTATCGTAGATGAAATTGGTGCAGAGCCTACCCACACTTATTTTAATCATTACCGCTCGGTAAACGCTTTTATTGATTCTTTGCTTCTGAAGGCGGGACTTTTTCTGCAGAATAAAGGCTACAGATATATTACTGTGGCTGCTTCTCAGAGCATTAATAAGGACGGCTGGAACTATAACGGGAGATACTCCCACAAAAAGGCTGCATGCCTTTCGGGACTCGGAACCGTGGGGAAAAGCTCTATGTTTCTTCACAGAAAATACGGTGCGAGGGTAAGACTCGGCACAGTAGTTACAGACTGCCCATTCGAAAAGGAAAATACGGAATTTATTTCTCCGTGTCTTGACTGCGATTTATGTGTCAAGGCTTGTCCGTCGGGTGCTGTTCTCGGAAAGATGTGGGATAAAAACACCACCAGAGAAGAAATGTTTGATCCTGAGAAGTGCAGCAACTATATGAAAAATCACTTCAAGCATATCGGCAGAGGTGCTGTCTGCGGAATATGTATGAAGGTTTGTCCCTACGGAAAATAACATAAAGTGCAAAATGCAAAGTGCAAAGTGGCGTGCCTTGTCCGTGAAACTGCATAAAGATTTTTAGTAGGTGAAAATATGAAAACTGATACAAAAATTGCTCTCGTAACAGGCGGAAGCTCAGGTATAGGCAGATGCACTGCCGTGTCTCTTAAAAGGATGGGTTGTAAGGTTTACGAAATAAGCCGTCGTGACATACCAAATGAGGGTATTTTACATATTTCTGCCGATGTAACAGATGAAAATGCGGTGAAATCGGCTGTGGAAAAAATAATTTCCGCTGAGGGGAAAATCGATATTCTCGTTAACTGTGCAGGCTTCGGAATTTCTGGCGCAGTGGAATTTACTCATATATCTGAGGTCAAAAAGCAGTTTGAGGTCAATTTCTTCGGTGCGGTAAATGTGACGAAGGCTGTTCTTCCTTTTATGAGGGAGAAAAGAAAGGGCAGAATTGTAAACATAAGCTCCGTGGCTGCAGTAGCTCACATTCCCTTTCAGACCTATTATTCAGCCTCCAAAGCCGCGATCGAAAGCTACACCTGCTGTCTTGCCAATGAGGTAAGACCTTTCGGTATCACAGTTACCGCTGTTCAGCCGGGTGACATAGCCACAGAGTTCACCGCCGCCAGAGAAAAATCCTTTGACGGTGACGATGTTTACGGCGGCAGAATCGGACGTAGCGTGGCAGGGATGGAAAGAGATGAGGAAAAGGGCATGAGTCCCGAAAAGGCAGGGGAGTATATAGCTAAAATCTCCTTGAAAAGTAAGGTTAAGCCTGCTTATGCCATAGGCTTGACATATAAGCTTCTGGCAGTTCTCTGTAAGGTTTTCCCTTCCTCTGTCAGAAATTACATAGTCGGTATGCTTTATGCGAGATAAAGAAAAATTCACCCTTACATCTTGACAACGGTGTGAGGGTGTTATATAATAACTCTTGTCTTTTTTATATGACAAGCCGGTGTGTTGGAATTGGCAGACGAGGCGGACTCAAAATCCGTTGGTAGCGATACCGTGCGGGTTCGACCCCCGCCACCGGCACCAGAGCACCAAGCTGAAAAGGTTTGGTGCTTTTATTATTCTTTCGAAAAAATACTTCAGTTTACGGAGGGTTATTCTGTGAAACGGCTTCCCCGTATTTTAATTATTATTGCTCTTATTCTCTCCCATATTATGTGCGTCTGTGTTGCCTATAACTACAGAGGTCTTCTTTGCGGTATCGAGCATCAGGGCTTCAGCGCACCGGCTGAGACTGCGTTTTTTCTCGCTGTACCCTTTGCTGTCGTCATAAGCTTATGCCTTATCGGTGCATATCTTATTAATAAAAATTAGCTCTTGATCTGATATGCATCCAAAATTTTTAATTCAAAGTCTTGACATAGCTTCTCTCTTGTGCTATACTACATCGAATTAATTTGAAGGAAGGTGAAAAATATGTGCAGAAGCTGTTCTTACGGTGCTCATATTTCTTCTCCCTTTATTCCTGTTTTTTCTATTATTGCTGTTATTTCTTTTGACGAGTAACTTTTTTGTTACTCGTTATTTTTTTAGTCTGATTTTATTGATTTATTAATATATTTGTTATATAATATAAAGAAAAATATTATTACGTAAAATTATGTTTCAGTTTAAGCAAAAAAGGAGTGGTACAAATGAAACATTTACTTAAATTACTCGACTGGTCTAAAGAAGAAATTCTCGATACTCTCGACCTTGCCGATAAGCTCAAGGCTGAAAAGAAGGCAGGCGTAAAGCATCATCTTCTCGAAGGCAAAACCCTCGGTATGATTTTCCAGAAATCTTCTACGAGAACGAGAGTTTCCTTTGAAGTAGGTATGTACGACCTTGGCGGTACACCTCTTTTCCTTTCCTCGAAGGATTTACAGATAGGCAGAGGTGAGCCTGTTCAGGATACAGCGAGAGTTCTTTCCCGTTTTCTTGACGGTATTATGATCAGAACCTTCGATCAGCAGGAGGTCGAGGATCTCGCAAAGTACGGCTCCATTCCCATAATAAACGGTCTTACGGATTTCTGTCATCCCTGTCAGGTTCTCGCTGATCTTCAGACTATCCGTGAGTATAAAGGCTCACTCGAGGGCAGAAAGCTCTGCTACATAGGTGACGGTAACAATATGGCGAACAGCCTTATCGTCGGCTGTCTCAAGGTAGGTATGAAGGTGGCTATCGCCTGTCCCAAGGGCTATGAACCCGATGACAGCGTAGTAGCCTGGGCAAAGGAAAATGGTGACCTTCTCATCACTGAGGATATCCTCGAAGCCTGTAAGGGTGCCGACGTTCTTTACACAGATGTATGGGCATCCATGGGTCAGGAAAGCGAAGCTGCAAAGAGACAGAGAATCTTTAAGAATTATCAGATTAATGATGATGCAGTCAATGCCGCTAACGAGGGTGTAATGGTTCTTCACTGTCTTCCTGCTCACAGAGGTGAGGAAATCACCGATAAGGTTCTCGAAGAACATGCAGATCAGATTTTCGACGAGGCAGAAAACAGACTTCACGCACAGAAAGCAGTTCTCGTAAAGTGCTTTCTTGACTGATAAAAACTTACCATAAAAGAAAGGAATCACGAAAGTGATAAAGGTCTAATGTATGAAAAAGCGTTATTTGGTTTTACAGGACGGCACAGCTTTTGAGGGTTACGCCTTCGGTGCCGACGGCGAAAATATCGGTGAACTCGTTTTCACCACAAATATGGTCGGTTATATCGAAACTCTTACCGATCCCTGTTACTACGGTCAGATCGTTATGCAGACCTTCCCTATGGTAGGTAACTACGGCATCATCGAGTCCGACTTTATCGGTCAGCCTAAGCTTCACGGCTATGTGGTAAGAGAGTGGTGCGAAGCTCCCTCTAACTTCCGCTGTGAATATGACCTCGACACCTTCCTTAAAAATAACGGTATCCCCGGTATTTACGGTGTGGACACCAGAGAAATCACAAATATCATCCGTGACGGCGGTACAGTCAACGCTAAAATCTGCGACGAGCTTCCCGAATCCTTCGGTGATATCAAGGAATATAAAATCGTTTCTGCTGTAGAAAATACAGGAAGCAAGGAAAAAAGCGAGTTCGTTCCCGCTGGTGAATGTAAAAAGCATATCGCTATCGTAGACCTCGGTTCTACTAAAAATATGGAACAGGCTCTTATGGAAAAGGGCTACAAGGTTACTCTTCTTCCTTACAGCTTCAAGGCTGCTGAGGTTGAGGCTGACGGTGTTATCATCTCTGAAGGCCCCGGCTGTCCTAAAGCTAATGCAGACATCATTACCGAAATCGGCGCACTTATGGGTAAGCTTCCCGTTTTCGGTATCGGTCTCGGTCATCAGCTTATGGCTCTTTCTCAGGGTGCTGATACAGAAAAGCTTCCCTACGGACACCATGGCTCAAATCAGCCTGTAAAAATCGTAGGTACACCCCGTACTCTTATCACCACTCAGAATCACGGATATGTGGTTAATAAGGACAGCGTGAAAGAAGGAGTTATCTCTCACCTTAACGGTAATGATGGTACGGTTGAGGGTATCGAATACACAGATAAGAAAGCATTCTCCGTTCAGTTCGAGCCTGATGATGCGCTTATCGGAAAATTCTTAAAGATGATGGAGGAGTAAGCTATGCCACTTAATAAAGATATCAAAAAAGTTCTTGTTATCGGTTCAGGTCCTATCGTTATCGGACAGGCTGCCGAGTTCGACTATGCAGGCGCACAGGCTTGCCGTGTTCTTAAGCAGGCAGGCGTAAATGTAGTTCTCGTTAACTCCAACCCCGCCACCATTATGACAGATAAGGCTTTAGCTGATGAAATTTATCTCGAGCCTCTCACTACCGAAACAGTAAAGAGAATTATCAAGCTCGAAAAGCCCGACTCACTTTTAGCAGGTCTCGGCGGTCAGGTAGGTCTGACCCTCGCTATGCAGCTTTCTAAGGAAGGCTTCCTTGAGGCTAACGGTGTAAAGCTTATCGGTACTGACGTAGAAGCCATCGATAAGGCTGAGGACAGACAGCTCTTCAGAGATACTATGCAGTCCATCAATCAGCCCTGTATCCCTTCTGATATCTCAAATGATATCGAAACCTCACTCGAAATCGCAAACAGAATCGGTTATCCCGTAATTGTCCGTCCCGCATTTACTCTCGGCGGTGCAGGCGGCGGTGTGGCTTATAATGAAGAGGAGCTTCGTCTTTATGCCAAGACAGGTCTCGACGCTTCACCCATTACACAGATTCTCGTTGAAAAATATATCAAGGGCTGGAAGGAAATCGAGTTCGAAACCATGCGTGACAGCGCAGGTAACGCTATCGCCATCTGTTCTATGGAAAACTTCGACCCCGTCGGTGTTCACACAGGTGACAGTATCGTTGTCGCTCCCGCACTTTCTCTTTCCACCAAAGAGTACAATATGCTCCGTCAGGCATCACTTGACATCGTTTCCGCTCTTAAAATCGTAGGCGGATGTAACTGTCAGTTTGCACTCAATCCCGAGTCCTTCGAGTATGCGGTTATCGAGGTTAACCCCCGTGTTTCCCGTTCCTCCGCTCTCGCTTCCAAGGCTTCCGGTTATCCCATCGCAAAGATGACTACAAAGCTTGCTCTCGGTTACAATCTTGACGAAATCGTAAATGACATCACAGGTAAGACCTGCGCATGCTTCGAGCCTTCTCTCGACTACGTAGTATGTAAGTTCCCGAAATGGCCCTTCGATAAGTTCCTCGGCTCATCAAGAAAGCTCGGTACTCAGATGAAGGCTACAGGTGAGGTTATGTCCATCGGTCAGTCCTTCGAGGAAGCCATTATGAAGGCCGTCAGAGGTGCTGAAATCTCTCTTGACACTCTTAATGCCGCTCCCATCAGCGACCTTCCGCTTCTCGAAAGACTCGACATCGCCGATGACAGAAGAATCTTCACTGTATTCGAAGCAATCAAAGCAGGTATTTCCGATGATAAAATTCACGAAATCACTGCTATAGATAAATGGTTTATTGCTAAGCTCCGTAATCTCGCAAACTTCGAAAACGAAATTGAAGGCAAGGAAATTACCGAAGAGCAGTATCTCAGAGCTAAAAAGCTCGGTTACACCGATAAATCTCTCCGTAAATTCTGCACCTTCCCCGAGTCCTTCCATAAAGAAGCAAGCTATAAGATGGTTGACACCTGCGCAGCAGAGTTCAGCGCAACCACACCTTACTTCTATTCATCCTACGATAAGGCATGCGAATCCAGACGCTATCAGCGTTCAGGCAAGGATGTAGTAATGGTTCTCGGCTCAGGTCCCATCAGAATCGGTCAGGGTATAGAATTCGACTACTCTTCAGTTCACTGTGTATGGACACTTAAAGAGCTCGGCTACGATGTGGTTATCGTAAATAATAACCCTGAAACCGTTTCCACCGACTACGATACAGCTGACAGACTTTACTTCGAGCCTCTCAATGAGGAAGATGTAATGAACATCATCAAGGTTGAAAAGCCCATCGGTGTTGTTGTAGCCTTCGGCGGACAGACTGCTATCAAGCTTACAAAATTCCTTGACGATAACGGAATTAAGATTCTCGGTACTTCTCAGGAAGGTATCGACACTGCAGAGGACAGAGAAAAGTTCGACGCACTTCTCGAAAAATACGGCTTTATGCGTCCAAAGGGCTGCGGTGTAATGACTCTCGAGGAAGCACTCGAAGCCGCTAACAGACTCACATATCCCGTTCTTCTCAGACCCTCTTATGTTATCGGCGGTCAGAATATGACTATCGTTCACAATGATACAGAAGTAGAAAGATATATGAAGAAGATTCTTTCCACAGGTATCGAAAACCCCGTTCTTGTAGACAAATATATGAGTGGTACTGAAATCGAGGTTGACGTAATTTCCGACGGTACAGATGTACTTATTCCCGGTATTATGCAGCACGTAGAGCGTGCAGGTGTTCACTCCGGTGACTCCATCGCTGTTTATCCTCCCTTCTCACTTACTGACAAGATGACACAGACAGTAGTAGACTGCTCCGAAAAGCTTGCTCTTGCTCTCGGTACAAAGGGTCTTGTTAACATTCAGTATCTCATTTACGAAAATCAGCTTTATGTTATCGAGGTTAACCCCAGAGCATCCAGAACCATTCCTTACATCAGTAAGGTTACCAATGTTCCTATGGTTGACCTTGCTACCAAGGTTATGACGGGCTCTGCACTCAAGGATTTAGGCTACGGTACAGGTCTTTACGAGGCACCTCCTTACTTCGCAGTTAAGGCTCCCGTATTCTCCTTCGAAAAGCTCAACGATGTAAACAGCTACCTCGGACCCGAAATGAAGTCCACAGGTGAAGTTTTAGGTATCGGTAAAACTCTTAACGAGGCTCTCTTTAAAGGTCTTACCTCCTCGGGTATCAAGGTTAACGCCAAGGGCGACAAGAGTGAAATGGGTGTACTTCTCAGCGTAGACGAGCATGACCTTGATGAAATCGTTTCCATCGCTAAGAAGCTCCAGGACCTCGGAATAAACATCTATGCCGCTAAGGATACAGCCAGAGCTATCGTAAATCTCGGCATTAATGTTACTTATGTAAAGGGCATCAGAGAAAGCGACTACTGCTTCAAGCTCTTAGAAAGCGGTAAGATTGACTTCATCGTTTACACAGGCGCACTCTTCGATGCTACTATGGATCATTATATAGCACTTCACAGAAAGGCTCTTCAGCTCGGTATTGCCTGCTTCACATCACTCGACACAGCTAATGCTATGCTCGACATTATGGCAAGTAACTACACTCAGCATAACACAGAGCTTATCGATATCAACAGCATGAGAACCAGCAGAAATGTATTCAAGTTCTCAAAGATGCACGGTACAGGTAATGACTACATCTTTATCGATAACCGTGACGGTCAGATCACCTGTCCCGAATCACTGTGTATCAACTTCTGCGAAAGACATTACGGTATCGGCGGCTACGGCTTTATTCTCATCGAAAATTCCGATGTAGCCGATGCGAAGATGCGTGTGTTCAACCGTGACGGCAGTGAAGGCTCTATGGCGGGTAACGCTATCCGCTGCGTAGGTAAGTTCCTTTACGATAAGGGCATCGTAGACAAGGAAGAAATCACCGTCGAAACAGGCTCAGGTATCAAGGAGCTTAAGCTCTATATCTCCAATAAGCGTGTAACGGCAGTTCAGGTTTATATGGGTAAGCCTACCTTTGACTGTGCATCAATTCCCTGTACTCTCGATGAAGAGGAAGTTATCGACTATCCTATCACTATCGGAGCAGGCAGTTATAACATCACCTGTCTCAATATAGGTAATCCCCACTGTGTAGTATTCGATAAGAATGTAGACGGACTTGACCTTCAGAAAATCGGTCCCAGCTTCGAAAAAGCTGACATCTTCCCCGAAAGAATCAATACTGAGTTTGTAAGAGTGGTTAACTCACATACTCTTAAGATGAGAGCTTACGAACGCGGTAACGGAGAAACCTTTGCCTGCGGTACAGGTGCCTGTGCTGCTGTGGTAGCAGCTGTAGAAAACGGCTTCTGCAAAAAAGGTGAGGAGGTAACCGTTAAGCTTAAGGGCGGTGACCTTGCCGTAACCTATAACGATGACGGTATCTACCTTACAGGTAATGCAGTTCTCGTATTCGAAGGCGAAGCTGAATATTAATTTTCAGGGCTGTTGTGCTATAAGGTGCGGCAGCCCTTTTATTGCGGAGGTAACTATATTGGCAAAAAACGACAAAACCCATCTTTTCGAAAATAAACCTATACCCGCTGCTGTGGCATCACTTGCTTTGCCGACGGTTATGAGCTCACTTGTAATGATTATATATAATCTTGCCGATACATATTTTATTGGTATGCTGGATGATCCTGTCCAGAATGCGGCCGTGACTCTTTCAGCACCTGTTTTACTTGCGTTCAATGCGGTTAACAATCTTTTCGGTGTAGGCGGCTCGAGTATGATGAGCAGAGCCCTCGGCAGAAAGGATTATCAGACAGTAAAGGAAAGCTCTGCGTTTTCTTTTTACGGTGCGCTGATATGTAGTGTGTTCTTTTCTCTTCTGTTTCTCTTTTTCGGCAGAAATATTCTTATGCTTCTCGGAGCCGATGACGAAACCTTAAGTGCGACTCTGACCTATATCAGATGGACGGTTGTTTTCGGTGCAGTTCCCGCTATTCTGCAGACGACCATGGCATATATTGTCCGCTCTGAAGGCTATGCGGCACTGGCATCGGTGGGTACTATAAGCGGATGTCTTCTGAACATCATACTCGACCCGATTTTCGCTTTGCCCTTCGGTCTTGGAATGGAAGTAGAGGGTGTTGCCCTTGCGACCTTTATTTCGAACTGTGTATCGTGTACTTATTTTCTTCTGCTGATTATTTTCGTTCTTCGGAAGAAAACATCAATAAGCATAAATCCGAAGGATTTTCACATTAAAAAGCCGATAGTGACAGGAATTTTTACAGTAGGTATTTCTGCCTGTGTGCAGAATCTTCTGAATGTTACGGGTATGACTATCCTTACTAATTCTGTCTCTGCCTTCGGAACTACAGCCATAGCGGCTATGGGTATCGTTCAGAAAATCACTCAGGTTCCGCTTTTCGTATTTTTAGGTGTTTCACAGGGTGTATCACCGCTTATAGCTTATAACTATGCTTCTAAAAATTACAGAAGAATGAAGCAGACAGTAACCTTTACGGGTACGCTCATAACCTCGCTTTCTGTTTTAGCAGTAGTTACTCTTTTCTTTGGCGGAGAGGGGATAATCACACTGTTTATGAAAAACGAAGAGGTTGTCACTTGCGGAGCAGGTCTTATCAAGGGTTTCTGTATGGCTCTTCCCTTCCTTTGTCTTGATTTCCTGGCTGTAGGTGTGTTCCAGTCTCTCGGTAACGGTAAAAATGCGATGATTTTCGCTGTAACGAGAAAGATTATTTTAGAAATACCGGCTCTTCTTATTCTTAACCGACTTTTCCCGCTTTACGGACTTGCATGGGCTCAGTTCTGCGCAGAATTTGTATTAAGTATAATTGCCGTTATAATTTTAAGAAATATTTTTGTTAAACTCGGTAAGGAGAAAGTATAATGCTTTTACTCGTAATTATTGCACTTTCTTATGTCGGCGTAGGTCTTCCCGACTCGGTACTCGGTACTGTATGGCCGGCTGTTTACAGTGACCTCAATCTGCCTGTTTCTCTGGCGGGTTACATCGGTATGACTGTCAGCGGATGTACTGTGATTTCCTGTCTTCTGAGCACGAGACTTACAGCAAAATTCGGAACAGGCTTAGTTACAGCCGTGAGTACGCTTCTTACGGCTGCTGCACTTCTCGGTCTTTCTTTATCGCAGAGTCCCGTTTATTTCTTCCTTCTTTCCGTTCCGCTCGGTATGGGCGCGGGTACTGTTGACTCGGCTCTGAACGGTTTCGTGGCTCTCTACTGCACTAATTCACAAATGAGCTATCTTCATTGCTTTTACGGTATCGGAGTTACTCTGAGTCCTTATCTTATTTCTCTGTGTCTGGCTGATGACAATAACTGGAGAAGAGCTTATCTGACAGTTGGGCTTATTCAGCTTACACTTTCTCTTCTGCTGATGTTCGCAGTGCCATACTGGAAAAAGAAGGAAAAGACTAATCTTGCTTCCGAGGAGACAGCACCGAAAACACTTACTCTCAGAGAAATGGTAAAAATGCCGTCAGTTGTTCTTAGCTGTATCGTGTTTTATTTAATCTGTGCCGCTGAATATACGGCAGGGGTGTGGAGCAGTACATTCTTCGTCGAATATAAGGGCTTTACTCCCGAAAGGGCGGCTGAAGCAGCGATGCTCTTTTATGTGGGAATGACACTGGGCAGATTTATGTCAGGTGTTTTCGGAAATAAGCTCGGCAGCAGAAAAATACTTTACATCTGCGTAGGTATTCTGCTTTCAGCCTGTGTAATAATCGCTTTACCGCTTCCGTCACTGACGGCTGCGGCAGGACTTCTTCTTTTCGGCTTCGGTATGGGTCCTACCTTTCCGAATCTGTCCTATCTCGTTCCGTCTCTTTTCGGAAGAGATATTTCGTCGTCGGTAATCGGTGTGCAGTTGGCTTCTACCTATGTGGGTATTATGACTCTTCCTCCGATTTTCGGCATTTTGGCAGAAAAGGCTTCGGCAGGTCTTTTCCCGTATTTCCTTCTGATTTTACTTACGGCCTTCGTACTTGCTTCAGTAATGATGGTAAAAAGTCTCAGGAAAACGGATGCAGATATTGATAAAAACCAAATGAAATGATATAATCACTTTAAGAAAACAAACGGTGGTGTAAATATGACTTTTGAAATTAAAGGTAATGAATTTATTAAAGACGGAAAGCCCGTTAAAATTATTTCCGGTGCCGTGCATTATTTCCGTAATATGCCCGATACCTGGAGTGATATTTTTAAAAAAATGAGAGCTATGGGATGCAACTGCGTAGAGACCTACTGCGCATGGAATCTTCACGAAAAACAGCCCGGTGTCTACGATTTCAGCGGTAATCTTGATATTTCTCTTTTCCTTCAGAAAGCGGCAGAAGAAGGTCTTATGGCTATAGTAAGACCGGGACCCTACATCTGTGCAGAGTGGGAGTTCGGCGGTCTTCCCTGGTGGATTCAGGCTGACGAGGAAATCGAAATCCGATGCAGTAATAAAGCTTACATAAAATACTTCGACCGCTATCTTGTGAAGCTTTTCGAACAGGTGAAGCCTCACCTTTGTACCAAGGGCGGAAATGTCATTATGCTTCAGTGCGAAAATGAGTACGGCTATTACGGTGACGATAAGGAATATCTCAGATATCTTTATAACAGCTACCGTGAAAAGGGGATAGATGTACCTCTCTTCACCTCTGACGGCACGAGCAAGGATAATCTTTTAGACGGTTACATCGATGGCTGTATGGCTACTCTTAATTTCGGAAGCCGTGTAGAAGAGAACTTCCGTGCTCACGATGAGCTTTTCCCCGATCAGCCGAAAATGTGTATGGAAATGTGGAACGGATGGTTCGATGCATGGGGTGACGAATTCCACCACACCACCTCTGCAGAGGATTATGCCAAGGCAGTAGACGATATGCTCACAAAGGGCAGTGTGAATATGTATATGTTCATCGGTGGTACTAACTTCGGATTTATGAGCGGTGCCAACCATTATGAAAGATTTGCGCCCGATGTAACGAGCTATGATTATGATGCTCTTCTGACCGAGTGCGGTGATGTTACACCGAAGTATCACGCCATCAGAAATGTTATTATGAAGCATACAGGTGAGTCTTTACCTGAGGTTCCCGCAGACAGAGTCAAGAAAGCCTACGGAAGGTTCACTCTCACAGAAAAAGCGGGTATTTTCGATAATCTCGCTAATCTCTCTTCTCCCGTTCATTCCGATGTACCTCTCTGTATGGAAAAATACGGTCAGGGCTACGGCTTTATTGCTTATACTACTGTCCTCGGAAGAGACTACGAAAATGTGAAGCTTTCCTTTGAGAGCATCGGAGACAGAGCACAGATATATATTAACAGAGACCTTGTCGGCATTGTATACATAAACGATTCTCTCGAAACTGAATTTTCTGCCAAGGCAGGGGACAGACTTACTGTTCTTTGCGAGAATATGGGCAGAGCCAACTTCGGCAGTAAGATGATGCGTAAAAAGGGTATCGCAGGCAGATGTCTTCTGGACAAGAAGATACATTTCGGCTGGGATGTATACACTCTTCCGATGGATAATCTCGGAAAGGTAGTATATACCGATGAAGAAATAAAGGAAAAGTCCGTATTCTACAAGGGTACATTCACTGTAGATGAAGCCTTTGACACCTTCCTTAAGCTCGATAATTTCACCAAGGGATTCGTAACCGTTAACGGCTACAATATCGGCAGATATTGGGAAATCGGACCTCAGCAGACTCTTTATATTCCGGCTTCTCTGCTTAAAGAAGGCGAGAACGAAATCGTAATCTTTGAGTCTGACGGAATCAAGGGTGAACCTGTAATTGAGTTTGTGGACGAGCCGGTGCTGGGGTGAATTAATGCGGAATGCGAAATGCGGAATGCGAAATTGCGGATAAGATTTACTGAACGAGCGAATGATATTCCGCCTGTTAAAAAAGCTCTGTACTTACAAACAGTTGATATTTTGTACAAAAATTTCAGTAATAATTGTGACCTCTCAGTCACTTCGTGACAGCTCTACTTTCAAGAGAGCCTTAAATTGCTTTCCCTGAAAGGTAATTCTCTTGTGAGGGAAATTGTCTCCAAGTGACAAAAAGGAAGCGCCCTCTGTGTGACGTAGAGGTTGTCACAAAATAATTTCTTAACCTTTATAAAAAACAACCATTTATCATTACAAAGTCAAAAAAAATTATCCCACAGATTCCTTGTCTCTGTGGGATTTAATTTATTCAATTAAAACTTTGCGTGGCGGAATAACTTCTGCCGTTATAAAAAACTTTATCCGCAATTTCGCATTCCGCATTCCGAATTCCGCATTATCTCTTAAAGCATCTGTTATATTTCTCTACCCATTTACGCACCTTTTTAAGGTTGTATTCTTTGGGCATAGCAGCGGTAACTGCTGTAGCGGCAACGATGTCTGTACCAAGCTTAATAACCTTTTTAAGTACATCGGTGTTATTAAGGAGTCCGCCTACCTTGATTTTGATGTCATCGATGCTCATACCGCCAAGCATAGCACCGAGACTTGTGGAGTCAGCACCTATAGTCATATCGTCAGCGTTGAGGATACCTTTTTCGAATATGTAGTCAAGCTCGTCGCATTCGAGTCTCGTAAGAAGAAGCTTTACACAGGCAAGGGGAGCGAGTGCAGAGCCGATTTTATCGTAGAAATCAGTCTGATATCTCCAGAGTGTAGCACCGCTGTAGCTTTCAGTTATGTCATCGATGATGCAATTAGCCAAAAGTGCTGCTGCCTTCATACTGTTAGCGATACCTGAGCCGATGATGGGCACGGTCATAAATGCACTGTCACCGATAGCAGCGTAACCGTCAGCTACAAGAACACCGAGAGGCTGTCTTACGGGAATCTGAACGAATTCACCGCCTCTGACTAACTTTTCACCGAGATGGGGATTTTCTTCACGGAGACAGGCAAGAGTTCTTTCTACCTCTTCTTCATCTATTTTTGAGAATCTGCCGATAAGGATGTCTGTATATTCTTCCTCGGCTGCAACCCAGGAGATGCCTAATTTACCCTTATGGAAAAGAAGAATTTTGAATTTGTCTTCTACTTCACCGCAATCGATTTTTTCATAAAAGCCTCTCCATACATAGAAGCGTTCGTACTGACGGGCTTCCTTCTGAATGCCGAGGTGAGAGGGAAGATTCATTCTTACGGGGGAATTAATACCGCAGGCATCGATTACGAGGTCAGCAAAGACATCTTTTTTACCGATTTTAACACCTGCCACACGGTTGCCGAGCATAAGAGGTCCGTCTACAGCCTTACCGAATTCAAATTTTACACCGCATTCCTCAGCGTAAGAAATAAGACAGTCATAGATGGTCTTTCTTTCCATCTGAATTTCCAGCTGATCCTCAGGTGTATCCTGTCTTAAAGCTATGCCCATTCCGGGACCGAAGAAGGTCATATCCTGCTTAAGATTCCACTTGCTTTCGTCGGGAATATCCATACCGATTGCAGTAAAGGCTTTACGGTCGAAAATGTCTGTCCAGTCATAGCCGACATCTTTTCTTTTATTCTTTTCGTAAACGGTTACATCGAAGCCGTTTTTAGCGAGGATGGCACCTGCGGCTATACCGCCGTGGCCTGCACCTGCAACTATGATTTTTTTACTCATACATATCTCTCCTTTAAAGGTTTATACACTGATTATATAAGAAACTGTCATATTTATCAAGATGTTTAGGGAAAAATAATACCGACACCTGAAAAGGTATCGGCATTATTATTTTGGCGGAGAGTCAGGGATTCGAACCCTGGGTGAGTTTCCCCACACAGCATTTCGAGTGCTGCACCTTCGACCACTCGGACAACTCTCCGTATATTCATTCTGTAACTTTTATATATTAACAAAATAATTCACTCTTGTCAACTCTGTGTGAGACGATTTCTTTATAAATTTCTTTAAATAATGACGAAAAACTGTTGGCATTTGAATATGCTTTGTGTTATAATGTTAAAGATATACTATGGATACTTATGTCTTTATTTCAAATATACAGGAAAGTTAAATATAAAAAGGAGAATAACTATGTCAAATTCATTGAATCCCGTTTTCGGTGAATGGTATACCGATAAGCAGATAGGTACAGGCACAGACGGTAAGGTTTTCAGTATTTACCGTGAAAAATATGACTCAAGTAAAGAGACTTCTATTCTTAAAATAATCAGACTCGGAGAAAACAGAAACGAAAGAAAGACCTTTGATCTTAATGAAAACGATGAAATCCGTGTGGAAGAGGATGAGGACGATTACGAAAAGATAATAAAAAGCATAAAGAAGAACATTAAATCTGTTAAAAAGTCCGACGACGGCAAATACTTCGTAAAATATGAGGATGTGGAGCTTCGTAAAGCAAGTGACGGTAAAGGTAAGCTTATTCTCATAAGACTCGAAGAGTGTCGTTCACTTACGGATATTCTGAAGGAATTATCCTTTACTTTAGATGAAACCATAAGACTCGGCATAAACATCTGTAATTCCCTCATCAAATGCCGTTCCTTCGGATATATCTATCCGAATCTTAAGCCTGAAAATATTCTTTTTGACCGTTCGGGGGGATGTAAATTAGGTGACTTCGGCACCTTCAGCTGTCTCGAACCCTCGAAAACATCTATCGCATATAAGAGAACACAGTATTTTATGGCACCTGAGTTCATCAGAACAGGTAATGTAAACTGCACCGTCGACACTTACTCTCTCGGACTCATTCTCTATATGCTCACTAACAGAAACAGACTTCCCTTTATGGAGCCTTATCCGCAGAATGTGACCATAAATTCTTATAACACCGCTACTCAGATGAGAGTAAACGGAAACGAAATTTCACGTCCCGCTCTTGCGAGTGATGAGCTGTGGCAGATTATCCGTAAGGCATGTGCTTTTAATATCAACGACAGATATTTTACTCCGAATCAGATGCTGTCTGACCTTAAAAATGCCCTTGCGAATAAGCCCTTCGAGGAGGCTGTCTATGATGAGGTTTATTCCGTAGCTGACCTCGGTGCAGAAGAAGCCGAGGAAAGTATTATCATTCCCGAAATCGAGCATACGGAAGAAATTAAAGAGGAAGAGGTGACTCCCGTTCTTTCCCTTAAGGAAGAAATCACCATTCCCGAAATCTCACCTGTTTACAAAAGCGATATTCCCCGCAAGAAAAAGAAGGCTATCAGATATGCTCAGCTTCCCGAAATAAAAAAGAAAAAGACAGGTGACATCTCTGCTATTAAAAAGATGGCAATTATTGCTTCTGTTGCTCTGTTGCTTCTGCTGCTTCTTGTAGTATCCGTAGTGATGAAGTTAAGTGATTCGGGTGCTGAAAGCACTGCTCTTATGATAAATAATATTTTTCTCTTCACAGAAAATTACGGAGGTGTTCTCTTAAATGGCTGCTGATATGATAAAAGCTGTTCTTGCCGCTGAAAATGCGGGAAAGGAAATGGAGCAGAAGGCTGTGAAAGCAGCGGAAAAAATGCTCAGTGACGCTAAAATTCAGGCTGATATTATTATCAGAACTGCAGTAGAGCAGGCAGAGAAGGAATCCAATATTATTCTCAGTGATGCAGAATTTTCTTCGGCAGGTGTTCTTAAGCAGGCTGAAAAGCTGGCTGAACTGCGTGAGAGAAAATCTATCGCTGATACGGAAAAATTATACGAAAAAGCCATTAAAATGATTTTCGATGAATTATTAAGTTAAAGGCAACTGAATTTTTAACGGAGGAGGTGTTGTTTTGGCGAAAATCAAGCTTGTTCATTTTGAACTTGTGTCTCTTCTCGATGAGAGTAAAAAGCTCGTCGAATTTCTGCAGAAAAGCGGTGTGGCTGAATTTGAGAATGCCGATAATGAAAAGCTTACCAAATATCAGACGGATTACATCGTAGATCAGTTTCTTAAAAAGCACCGTAAGGCTGTGAAGGCCTACGGAATTCTCGAAAAACACTGTCAGTTGAAAAAGCCTTTTATTGAGTCATTCAGTGACAGTAAAGAAATCGAATACAGTGAATACAGACTAATTTCCGACAGATCGGATGAACTGCTTAACGTCTGTAATGATATTATTTCTCTGGAGGAAAAAATAAGCGACCTTAAACGTCAGGTAGCTGAAAAGGAGAGTCTTATCGACTATTACGGACCGTGGCTATCTCTGGACATTCCTATGTCATCAAAAAGAACGATGACTGCGAGTATTTTTATCGGCTCATTTCCGCAGGAGCTTACGAAAGAAGAAATTCTTTCTCTTATCTCTTCTCAGGAGGACCATCCCGAGGATGTGGAAATAGAGATAGTATCGAAGCAGAAAATGCTTACCTGCGCTGTTATAATGTGTCATCAGTCGAGTGCGGAAAATCTTCTCGCGATTCTTAAAAATCACGGCTTCTCTGTCCCTGAAAAGGCTGTACCGAAGCTTCCCGCCAAGGCAATAGAAGACCTCCGTGAAGACGTTTCTCTGCTCTCGGGTGAGATTACCGAGGTTACAGAAAAGCTTAAGGAATTTAAGGATGATTACGATGACATCAGATTTCTCAGCGACTACCTTATGGCTCAGGCGGACAAGTACACCGCAGTGGAAAATGCTGCTGCCACAGAGAGCGTATTCTTCATAAAGGGTTATATGCCCGAAAGAGATGCTGAGGAAATTAAGTTCGAGGTTGAGCGACGGTTTACGGCTCAGATGGAGCTTTCCGAGCCTGACTACGAGAATGGGGATGTTCCCGTACTAATTGAGAATAAAAGCTTTGCCGCAGGTGTCGAGTCGGTGACGAATATGTATTCACCGCCCTCGAATAAGGACATTGACCCTAATCCCGTAATGTCATTTTTCTATTACGCATTTTTCGGTTTGATGCTTTCTGATGCGGGCTACGGTCTGCTGATGGTTATTTTCTCTCTTGTAGCCAAGAAAAAATTAAAGGTCAGAGGTAATCTTAAAAAGACAGCAGATGCAGTTCTTTACTGCGGTATATCCACAGTGATATGGGGCGCCCTTTTCGGCGGATGGTTCGGTGACCTGATACCTACGGTATGTACGACCTTCTTAGGCTTCGAAAAAGCACCGGGTCTCGCTATCTGGCTTGAACCGATGAATAACAGCATGGAGCTTCTTATGTACTGCTTTATCTTCGGTGTTATTCATCTTCTGGCGGGATATCTTTTAAGGTTTTATATTCTTATCAAAGACAGAAATATTACCTCGGCATTGTTTGATGTGATACCGATGTGTGTATTTCTTGTCGGCTTCGCAATATTCGGCGGAAGCTTCCTTTTCACTGTCGATGAGAAAATAAAATCTTTGGGCTTACCTCTTCTCGGTGTCGGTGCTCTTCTTATCGTGCTTACGGCAGGCAGAAGCAGTAAAAATATTATCGGTAAGCTCGGAGGCGGACTTTTCGCACTGTATAATTCCGCTTCAGGTGCTTTGGGTGACCTTCTGTCTTACTCGAGACTTTTAGCTTTAGGTCTCGTTACAGGTGTAATCGCCAATGTGGTAAATCTTTTAGGTGCTATGTTCGGTAATGTCATTCTCTTTGTTATAGTTGTCATTTTCGGACACACCGTCAATATCGCTATTAATTTAATAGGTACCTATGTTCATACAAACCGCCTTCAGTATGTGGAGTTTTTCTCCAAATTCTACGAGGGACAGGGCAGAGCATTCACACCTTTTAAAATCAATTCTAAATTCTTTACAATCAAGGAGGATAATTAATATGGATAATCTTGGTATGGTACTGGCAGTTTTAGGTGCGGCTTTCGCCGCAGGCTTCGCAGGTGTAGGCTCTGCGAGGGGTGTAGGTCTCGTAGGTGAAGCGGGTGCAGGTCTTCTCACTGAAAAGCCCGATTCCTTCGGCCGTGTACTTATTTTACAGATTCTTCCCGGTACACAGGGTCTTTACGGCTTCCTTGTGGCACTTCTCATTTTTATCAAGACAGGACTTCTCAGCGGTTCACCTGTGGCACTTACATGGATGCAGGGTCTTTATTTCTTCGCTGCGGCTCTTCCTATCGCTATTGCAGGTTATTTCTCAGCTATCTATCAGGGTAAGGTTGCCGCTTCAGGTATTTCGATGATAGCCAAGCAGTCTGATCAGACATCAAAGGCTATGATTCTTTCCGCTATGGTTGAAACCTACGCTGTTTTAGCTCTTCTTATTTCCTTTATCGCCGTTTTCAGAATTTCAGTTTAATTTTAATCTGACTATTCTGAAAGGAGATATTTTATGACAGGGCTTGATAAAATAAAAGAAAAAATCGAAGAGCAGTCCCGTGAAAACTGTGATAAGATTTTCGCAGAGACTAATCTTAAAATTAAAAAGATGATTGCGGCAGCAAGAGAAGAGGGAAACCGCCTTGCTTCTGAAATTGTAGACGCGGCACAGGCGCAGGCTGACAAAAAGAATGCCGTTTCCAAAAGTACTGCCGAATCAATAACCCGTAACCGCTATCTCGAAATAAGAAACGCCATTCTTAATGACATAATCTCTGCAGCGTATCTGAGTATAGATAAATTTTCGGACGAAGAGTACTTTGATATGATTTTCCGTCTTTGCAAAAAGAACATACAGTCCGGTGAATGTACTATGTATATGAACGGCTATGACCTTTCGAGACTTCCCGAGGATTTCTCAGAGAAAATTAATTCTGCTGTTTATGAAACTGCGTCTGTTACAGTCAGCAAAAAGGCGGTAGACATCGAGAACGGATTTATCCTTGATTACGGTGACATTACAGTAAACTGTACCCTTAAGGCAGTTTTTGATGAAAATATGGATTCTCTCAAGGATATGCTCAGTAAAGAGCTGTTCAGTTAAGGTGGCGGATATGAAAAAAACAGATTACGCCTACTGTGTGGCGAGACTCCGTGCCAACGAAGCATATATGCTCAGTAAAGGCTTTATGATGAAGCTCTGTGAAAGTGAGAGTGCCGACAGTGCCGTTTCAGCTCTTATTGAGGAAGGCTGGATTAAAGAAGCGGGGAGCATAAAGGAGATAATCCGACTAAAAAATAATGAGCTGTGGACACTTCTTAATGAATCAGTTCCCGATAAAAAGGAGCTTGATATTTTCTGTGTTCTGAACGACTTCTTTAACATAAAAACGGCTGTTAAATGTGCTTTTTCGGGTTTAGAGCCGTCTGATTATTACCTTTATCCTACATCGTTGAATCTTCAGGAGCTTTCGGAAAAGGTAAAGCTTCGTGAGTTCTCTTCTCTTAAGATTAACGGAGCAGACACAGCTGAAAAAGCATATAATATGGCTCTTATTACCGAAAACGGACAGAGTGCAGAAATCATAATCGACAAAGGTGCTATAGACTGCCTGTGTGAATATGCAGCGGTTAAAAAGTCTACCCTTGCTAACGAGGTGTGCGGTTTTCTCTGTGACACGGCTGACATTAAAATCGCTCTGAGAATCAACGCTCTGGGCAAAAGCCGTGACTTTGCCGAAGAGGCTATCGGAAACTGTTTTAAGCTTGACAGAAGGTCTCTTCTTAATCTTGCCTTAGGAGCAAAGGAAGAGCTTTACGGTTATCTTCTGTCCACAGAATACGCTGAAGGAGTCTCTCTTTACACGGAAAGCACTGCACTTTACGAAAAATGGTGCGATGACAGAGTTATAGATATTATCTCATCAGCTAAGTATACTGCTTTCGGTTTTGACCCTGTGTGTGCTTTTTACTACGGTAAGCAGAATGAAATCAAAAGCGTAAGTATAATCCTTACAGCACTTCAGTCGGGCGTTTCTGCTGATGAAATTAAAGAAAGGGTAAGGGCGCTTTATGTATAAGATGGCAGTTCTCGGCGACAGAGAAAGCATATGCGGCTTTGCCTGTCTCGGTGTGGAAACGGCTGTGGTTTACGACGAAAAAGAAGCAAAAGAGCAGTTCAGCCGTCTCGTAAATGAAAATTATGCAATTATATATATTACAGAATTTTATGCCGAAAAGCTTAAGGATGAAATTTCTCTTTACGATTCTTCGGCAACACCTGCCGTTATTCTGATTCCCGGTGTAAAGGGGAATACGGGAAAGGGTATGGAAAACATCAGCAGAACCGTCGAAAAGGCGGTCGGCTCACTTATTCTTGATTAACAGGTGAAAATAATGAACTACGGAACAGTTACTAAAATTTCCGGCCCTCTCGTAGTGGCAAGCGGAATGAAGGATACAAATATGTTTGATGTGGTTAAGGTAAGCGACCTTAACCTTATCGGTGAAGTCATCGAAATGCACGGTGATGATGCTTCCATTCAGGTATATGAGGAAACATCGGGACTCAGACAGGGAGAAAAGGTTATCTCCACAGGTGAGCCTTTAAGTGTTGAGCTTGGTCCCGGTCTTATCGGAAGCATTTTCGATGGCATTCAGAGACCCCTTAAAGAAATAGTTAAGGTATGCGGAACCAATCTTCCCAGAGGAATAGAAGTTCCTTCTCTTGACAGAGAAAAGCAGTGGGTTTTCGAGCCTGCTGTAGCTGTAGGTGAGAGAGTTTTCGGCGGTGACATCATCGGAACCGTGCAGGAAACAGAAGTCGTTTCGCATAAGATTATGCTTCCTCCCGATAAAAGCGGTATCATAAAGGAAATTACGGGCGGTACATGTACCGTAGATGATGTTGTAGCCATTGTCCTCGATGAAAAAGGTCAGGAGCACGGCATCGGAATTATGCAGAAATGGCCTGTCAGAAAGGGCAGACCTTACTATAAAAAGCTCTCTCCGAAGGAGCCTCTTATTACAGGGCAGAGAGTGATCGACTCTCTTTTCCCCATAGCTAAAGGCGGTGTGGCTGCCATTCCCGGACCCTTCGGAAGCGGTAAGACCGTTACACAGCATCAGATAGCCAAATGGGCAGATGCTGATATAGTTGTATATATCGGATGCGGTGAGCGTGGAAACGAAATGACAGATGTTCTTAATGAATTTCCTGAGCTTATCGACCCCCGTACAGGTAAATCTCTTATGGAAAGAACAGTGCTTATCGCCAATACCTCAGATATGCCTGTTGCCGCACGTGAGGCATCTATTTACACAGGCATTACCATAGCAGAATATTTCCGTGATATGGGTTATAATGTAGCGCTTATGGCTGACTCCACCTCACGCTGGGCAGAGGCTCTGCGTGAAATGTCGGGCCGACTCGAGGAAATGCCCGGTGAAGAAGGTTATCCCGCCTATCTCGGAAGCAGACTCGCTCAGTTCTATGAAAGAGCCGGCAGGGTAGAGTCAGTAGGTAAAAATCCCCGTGAGGGTACACTTTCCGTTATCGGTGCAGTTTCACCTGCAGGCGGTGACATTTCTGAGCCTGTAAGCCAGGCGACTTTACGAATAGTCAAGGTTTTCTGGGGGCTTGATTCCTCTCTTGCCTATAAGAGACACTTCCCCGCTATTAACTGGTTGACAAGCTATTCACTTTACACTAACGCTCTTTCAGAGTGGTTCAGTGATAATGTTTCCGATGAGTGGAACAGCCTTCGTGAAACTGTTATGAAGCTTCTTTCTGAGGAAAGTGAGCTGGAAGAAATGGTTAAACTCGTCGGTATCGATGCTCTGTCTCCCGTGGACAGACTTAAAATCGAAGCCGCACGCTCTGTGAGAGAGGACTTCCTTCATCAGGCAGCTTTCCACGAGGTAGACACCTACACTTCATCACGTAAGCAGTATCTGATGATGAAGTTAGTATGCGAATACTATGAAAAAGCTCTCGAAGCACTCGATAAGGGAGCAGATATACTCTTCGTTTCTTCTCTTTCTGTCCGTGAAAAAATCGGCAGATTCAAATACATTAACGAGGAAGAGATGCAGGAAGAATTTGAAAATATCACCGCACTTCTCATTGAGGAGCTTGGCGGTGAAGAAAAGGAGGACTGATTATGCCAAAAGAATACAGAACCATAAGTGAAGTTGCAGGTCCTCTTATGCTCGTAAAGGATGTTACGGGCGTAGCTTATAATGAACTCGGTGAAATTGAGCTTCAGAGCGGCGAAAGAAAGCGTTGCCGTGTACTCGAAATTAACGGTACCGATGTTCTCGTCCAGCTTTTCGAATCATCTGTAGGTATTAATCTTTCAAACAGTAAGGTTAAATTTTCGGGTAAGCAGATGGAGCTTGCAGTTTCTGAGGATATGCTCGGCAGAGTTTTCGACGGTCTCGGCAGACCCGCTGACGGCGGTCCCTCCATCATCCCCGATAAAAGACTCGATGTAAACGGTACACCCATTAACCCCGCCGCACGAAAGTATCCTGAGGAATTCATCCAGACAGGTGTTTCTGCTATTGACGGACTGAACACTCTTGTAAGAGGTCAGAAGCTTCCTATTTTCTCAGCTTCGGGTCTTCCTCACGCAGAGCTTGCCGCACAGATAGCAAGACAGGCTAAGGTTTTAGGCTCTGACGATAAGTTTGCCGTAGTTTTTGCGGCTATGGGTATTACCTTCGAGGAGTCCGATTATTTCATTCAGTCATTTAAGGATACGGGCGCTATCGACAGAACGGTTATGTTCGTAAACCTCGCTAATGACCCTGCAATCGAAAGAATAGCTACTCCGAAAATGGCACTTACTGCCGCGGAATATCTTGCCTTCGACAAGGGGATGCACGTTCTCGTTATTATGACAGACATCACCAACTATGCCGATGCACTCCGTGAGGTTTCAGCCGCACGAAAGGAAGTACCGGGAAGACGAGGTTATCCCGGTTATATGTACACTGACCTCGCTTCCATTTATGAGAGAGCGGGCAGAAAAAAGGACTGTGAGGGCTCCATTACTCTCATTCCTATCCTCACTATGCCCGAGGACGATAAAACTCATCCCATTCCCGACCTTACAGGCTACATCACTGAGGGGCAGATTATTCTTTCCCGTGCACTCTACCGTAAGGGAATAACTCCTCCCGTGGATGTTCTTCCCTCTCTTTCCCGTCTTAAGGATAAGGGTATCGGTGAGGGCAAGACAAGAGATGACCACAGGGATACAATGAATCAGCTTTTCTCTGCTTATGCACGTGGCAAGGACTGTAAGGAGCTTATGGTTATTCTCGGTGAAGCGGCTCTTACTGATATTGATAAGCTTTATGCTAAGTTTGCCGACGAATTTGAAAAGACCTATGTTTCTCAGGGCAGTCTCACTAACCGTTCCATAGAAGAAACCCTTGATATAGGCTGGGAGCTTCTTAAAATCTTGCCCAGAAGTGAGCTTAAGAGAATTTCAGATAAACATCTCGATGAATATTACAGATAAAAGGCAGGTGTCACTATGGCAGTAATGAATGTTAATCCTACCCGTATGGAGCTTACAAATTTAAAAAGAAAGCTTGTTACTGCCAGAAGAGGACACAAGCTTCTTAAAGATAAGCGTGATGAGCTTATGAGACAGTTTCTCGATCTTGTCAGAGAGAATAAAAAGCTCCGTGAAAGGGTCGAATCAGCCATCGCACAGGCTAATAAGCACTTCTCTATGGCAACTGCTTCAATGAGTGAGGAAAGTCTCGCAGTTTCACTTATGATGCCCTCGCAGAGAATGAGTATTGAGGTTTCGGAGAAAAACATAATGAGTGTAAAAACTCCCGTATTTGTACCTGAATATAAATTCGCTGATAAGGGTGAGATTTTTTCTTACGGTCTGGCATTTACTTCGGGTGACCTTGACGAAGGTGTAAAGAGTCTTTCTGAGATTATGCCCGATATGCTCCGTCTGGCTGAGGTCGAAAAGACCTGTCAGCTTCTTTCTGATGAAATCGAAAAGACGAGAAGACGTGTAAATGCACTCGAATATGTTATGATTCCCGATTACGAGGATACCATAAAATACATCACTATGAAGCTCGACGAAAACGAAAGAAGTAACACGACACGCCTTATGAAAATCAAGGATATGATGCTTCAGCAGACTTTATAAGCTTATGGAAGAAAAAGATTTACTTGTTTCCCGCTGTCTCGATGTGAAGAAAAAAGCTCTCGACAGCTTTATGATTACCTCGACTCCGTTTCTTTCTGTAGACGAAAGAAGTCTGCTCAGAATTATTGAAAGAGAATATAATTCTGATATCAGAACCTTTTACTACGGAGGCTTCAGCGAGGCAGAGAGAACAGTGGCTGTTTTCGTGCCGTCGGTTTTCGGAGTGGAGGATATCGGTGAATATTTCACAGAGAACTCTGAAGACTGTCCCTTTTCTCTTTTAAAGGTCAGTAAGGATAAATTTTCCTCACTGACCCACAGAGATTATCTCGGCTCGCTTATGGGACTCGGAATAAAAAGAGAAACTGTCGGTGATATCGTTATCGGTGAAGATTGCACCTTCATTTTTGCGCTTAAAAGTGTAAGCAGATATATCTGTGAAAATCTTACCAAGGTCGGACGAGGTACCGTCAGCTGTGAAATATGTCCTCTGAGTGAGTTCGTTTACGATGAAGGTGAGACAGAAACAGTATTCTGTTCTGTGTCTTCTTTAAGACTTGACAGTGTGGTTTCCTCGGCATTTAACCTTTCACGGACTAATTCATCTCTTGCGGTAAAAGACGGTCTGGTTTACATTAACTCTCAGCAGATATTAAAAAACGATTATACTCTTAAAGAAAAGGATAAAATCGTACTCAGGGGTAAGGGTAAGGTTGTCTTAGATGAAATTCTCGGTGAGAATAAAAAAGGCAGAATACATATAAATATAAAGAAATTCAAGTAGTCCTCAGGGCTACTTTTTTTCATATATTCATTTTTACGGTAAATAATATTATCGGTGATTATATGAGTGATTTCAGCAAATCTTATAAAGAAAACATTAAAACCGTCAGTAAAAAGCTTCGGTTCGGAGAAAGCTATGATATCGTACTGAAAAAAATAAAGCTTGCTGACAGACAGGCGTCTCTTTTTTGTCTGGACGGCTTTTTAAAGGATGAAATGCTTGAGAAAAATTTCGAATACTTTACCAAGCTGACAGCTGAGGATATGAAAAAAACAGACACTGCGCAGAAATTCGTAGACAGCTACACTACCTATGTGGAGGCGAGTGTAACGGATAAGCTCGATGATTACATTACCTTCGTCCTGTCGGGGGCGGTAGGTATGATAGTCGAAGGGTTTACGGAAGCCATAATTATTGATTCGAGAACTTATCCTGCACGTACTGTGGAAGAACCTGAATCGGACAAGGTGCTCAGAGGCTCACACGAAGGCTTTGTGGAAACAATAATCTTTAACACGGCACTTATAAGACGGAAAATAAGAAACACAAACCTTACAATGAAATCCTATCAGATAGGATCTGAATCCAAAACTGATATCGTAGTATGCTATCTCGAGGATGTGGTGGACAGAAAGCAGCTTGACATTATAACCAAAAAACTCGAATCTATCGAGGTGAAAAGTCTTCCGATGAGCCACGAAAGTCTCCGAGAATGTCTGCTGCCGACACAGCTGTGGAATCCTTTTCCTAAGGTGAGATATACAGAAAGACCCGATGCGGCAGCGGCCTGTATTTACGACGGTAATGTTGTAATCCTGACAGACGGATCACCTACGGCTATGATTTTCCCCACAGGCATTTTCGATTTTATTCAGGATATAAATGATTTTTATTTCGCACCTGTTATCGGCTCTCTTCTGAGATTTATCCGTGTGACGGTATTCAGTCTTTCGATGGTATTTATACCGATTTGGTATCTTCTGATTCAGTACGAAGAAAGACTTCCTGAAGCGCTGAAGTTTATGCTGATAGAGGAGAAAAATTCTGTTCCGATTATTTTGCAGCTTCTCATTGTTGAGTTTGTTATTGATACTCTTCGTCTGGCTTCGGTAAATACACCGAGTGCCCTGAGCAGCTCATTCAGTGTGGTAGGCGCACTTGTTTTAGGTGAATTTGCCGTAAGGTCAGGATGGTTCGTGTCAGAGGTAGTTCTTTTTATGGCATTCGTGGCAATCTCTAACTTCACACAGCCTAGCTACGAATTAGGGTATGCGATTAAAATATCACGGACACTTATTCTCATTCTGACTGCACTGTTCAAAATATGGGGCTTTGCAGCAGGTCTTCTGATAGTTCTGCTCGTCATTTCCTTTACGAAAACTATCAGTGGTTACACCTATCTTTATCCGCTCATTCCTTTTAATAAGGATGCGCTCAAAACACTGCTTTTCCGCCATCAGATAAAATTCAGATATAAAAAATAACGGAAGCATAGCCTCCGTCATATTTCGAAATCTTTTTTTGTAAAATCGTTGTTGATTACTATCTTGTTAGGTACACGCTTAAGCGGGTCATATTTGTAGTGTCTGCAGGTGGAAGTACCTTCTACTATGCCTTTTTTACTGCAGAGGACTACACTTCTGTCCTTGGGGCTTCTGCCGTAGAGACAGTTCGAGCACTGAGCTGTGTATTTCTTTTTGCTTATCATCTTCTGTTTCATTTTTTCACCTGCTTATTTAACTTCTCTTTATTTTAGCACAAGATAGAAAAATTTTCAACTGATATTCCTTAATTACTTGCTTTAAAAAGCAATATATGATAAAATCATCAGGATAAATTAAGGAGTAGATTACTATGAAAGAAGTTACCATATATACTGACGGTGCCTGTTCGGGCAATCCCGGTGCGGGAGGATGGGGGACTATCCTCGTTTATAAGGGCAAGGAAAGAGAAATGTCGGGCGGTGCCGCTGAAACAACAAATAACCGTATGGAACTTACTGCCGTTATCGAGGGTCTTAAGGCTCTCAAAGAGAGCTGTAAGGTTACGGTGGTTACCGATTCTCAGTACGTTGCCAACGGAATAAATCTCGGCTGGGCGAAGGGATGGAAGGCTAACGGATGGCGCAAGAAAGACCGTAAGCCTGCACTTAATCCTGAGCTCTGGGATGAACTCCTTACTCTTATCGATAAGCATGAGGTTACCATTGAGTGGGTAAAGGGTCATGACGGCCATCCGGAAAATGAACGCTGTGATAAAATGGCAGTGGCTGAAAGTCAGAAATATCTTTGATTAATTCGAAATGCGGAATGTGAATTCGCGGGGGAGATTTCGGAAAAGAGGAAACGGTATCACACCGAATTTATGTCTGATATATATAGATAGTACCTATTCTGACACGATGGGTTCTGTTATTTTGAGAAAGTTATTATAATTGTCTGTTAAAATACATTTAGCAATAAAAAGTACCCGTCAACTTGGCGGGTACTTTCTGACTTAATATAACGATTTTCAGCGCGATTCCGAATTCCGAATTCTGAATTCCGAATTAATAAGGTCTTTCACGACCTCACCCGCAATAATCAGTCCTGCTACAGGCGGTACGAAGGAAATACTGGCAGGAACAGGCTTACTGCCGTCATCGGTGGGGGAGGGCTTTTTCGGCTCCTCGGCAGAGAAAAGAACCTTAAGCTTTTTGATTCCTCTCTTTTTCATTTCGTATCTCATTACTCTGGCGAGAGGACATACAGACGTTTTGAATATATCTGTAATTTCGAACTTGGTCGGGTCGGTTTTATTTCCTGTACCCATCGAAGAGATAACGGGTATGTTTTCTTTTTTTGCTTTTTCGATTATGGCTATTTTACCTGAAACGGTGTCGATGGCATCTATCACATAATCGTAAGCTGAAAAGTCAATTTCATCGATATTTGAGGGCAGAACGAAGACGTTATGCTCTTTTATTTTTATGTCAGGGTTTATGTCCTTGAGTCTTTCGTGAGCTACGGATGTCTTCAGCTTTCCTACAGTGGAATGAAGAGCAAAAATCTGACGGTTGATGTTGGAGGGAGAGACAGTATCGTTATCGAAAAGGTCTAATGCTCCCACTCCCGAGCGTGCGAGAGCCTCAGCAACATATCCACCGACTCCGCCAATACCAAAGACTGCCACACGGCAGTCTTTGAGACGGGAAAGTGCATCCTTTCCTATTAACATTTCTGTGCGGGAAAAAATTTCATTCATTTCTTTTTACCTTTAAAGGGATTGCCCCGGAATATAAATAAAAATGCAGGGATAAGACTTATAAGGAGTAGTATAAACATAAGAGGTTCAGCCGTGAAATAGGTGAACATAGCTTTGAAGGCTTCGGGCTGAAGCATAATAATGAGACCTGTGATTACAGCGAAAACAGCAGTGACAAGAACTGCGCCGGCAGCGGCATCCTTGGCTATTCTGCCGTATTCCGTATGTTCCTCAGAGGCTAAATTAACCGCATTCTCCACGGCAGTATTTACGATTTCTGCGCTTATGACGAGAGCAGATATCACCACTAAAACAGCATAATCTGTTCTCGAAAGGACAAACCAATCCGTCGAAAGAAGTATGCTGAACATATAGGTAAGAAATGTCAGATGTATTCTAAGATTACGCTCGTTTTTTACGCAGTGTAAAATACCCTTTGCGGCATAGGTGAAGCTTTTTAACAGTCTTATGATTTCTTGCATATCAGTTTTCCGTAGTATAGTAGCTTCCGCTTCTGACTAAGCCTAACTGTGTGAGAACGGCCTCTTCCTTTTCTCTCATACGTACAAGCTCCATACCGCCCGGCTCGTGATCATAGCCTAAAAGGTGAAGCATAGAATGTACGGTAAGGAAGGCTATTTCTCTGTCGAGACTGTGACCGTAAAGGTCTGCCTGCTTGTAAGCGTGTTCGATGGAAATAACGATGTCTCCGAGCATTCTTGCCCCTGTGTCGTTATTAATGTCATAGACACCGTCGGCGCCTAAGGGGAAGGAAAGAACATCCGTAGGTCTGTCAATGCCTCTGTGCTTGAGATTAAGCTCGTGAATGGAAACGTCATCCACGATGGTAACACTGATCTCTGCAGAGCCCTTGAAGCTTTCATTTACGAGAACAGCATTACAACAGCGTCGTATAAGCATACGGACACCGGTGGGAATACGCACTGTATTCTGACCGTTAGTAATGATTACCTTGATTTTGTCTTTCATTTCTTTTTACTCTCCTCATATTTTGAATAAGCTTTGATAATATCCTGCACAAGCTTATGTCTTACTACGTCTTTTTCTGAAAAACGGATGGTTTCGATATCTTCCACGTTTTTCAGAATTTTTATTACATCCACGAGACCTGATCTTTTTCCGTCGGGAAGGTCAATCTGTGTGATGTCACCTGTAACTACGATTTTAGAGCCGAAGCCGAGACGGGTGAGAAACATTTTCATCTGTTCGGGAGTGGTGTTCTGCGCTTCATCCAGAATGATAAAGCTGTCGTCGAGGGTTCTGCCTCGCATATATGCCAGCGGTGCTACCTCGATGTTTCCTCTTTCCTGATATTTCTGGAAGTTTTCAGGTCCGAGCATATCGAAAAGTGCATCGTATAAGGGTCTTAAGTAAGGGTCCACCTTTGACTGAAGGTCACCGGGCAGAAAGCCTAATTTTTCGCCAGCCTCAACAGCGGGGCGGGTGAGGATGATTCGGTTTACTTCCTTTGCCCTGAATGCGCTTACGGCTAATGCTACGGCAAGATAGGTCTTACCTGTACCGGCAGGACCGACACCGAGAACGATAGTGTTCTTTTTTATGGCATCCACATATTTTTTCTGTCCGAGGGTTTTGGGCTTGATAGGTTTACCCTTGGCGCTGATGCAGATGCAGTCCGAGCTGAGAGTAGTGAGCTTGTCGTCGTTACCTTCTTTTACCATAGCGATTACATAGCGGATGTTCTGTTCATTGATAGCTTCGCCTTTATTGATGAGAAAGAGAAGATTTTTAATGACTATCTTTGCTTTGTCAACGTTTTCTTCATCGCCCTGAATCTTTATGTCACTTCCGCGACAGACGATAGCCACGGAAAATTCTTTTTCAATAAGTCTTATATTTTCATCAAAGGAACCGAAGAGTGTAACTGCATGTTCCATTCTGTCTATGCTGAAAGTCTGCTCGAACAAATTTTGCACCTCAATTAATAGTAAAATCTCTATACTCTTGAAATTTTATCACATATTTTCTAAAAAGTGAAGAGTTTTACGGAAATTTTTGTGTAATTATTTAGTTTTTTCTGACAAAATCGGCTTTTCTTCACCGATGAAATCTATTAAAGTGTATTTTCCTGTGAAACTTAATGATGTATCTGAGAAGGATACGGATTCATTTTTTCTTATAACGGTTGAATTGGCGTGAAGTCTGTATATGTTATTCTGTATTTTTTCCAGTGCGTTTATGCTTTCGGTTACGGTCGGGACTTTAATTTTTTCGCATATAATTATTTTCTCGGTAAAAAACGGGAGCTCATATCCGTTTATGCAAAGGTTTTTTCTTTCAGAAAAGGTCAGTGCATCTTTATCCTTTCCGGGAATACCGATGTAAAAAGTATGACCGAAAATGCCGACTGTATATCTTGTGTCGGTGATTTTTAGCTTTTCTGATGATGAATGACTTTTTTCTTCGAATGTTATTTCTTTTTCGTGAAGTGCGGTAATTTTCCCTTTAGAAGCATAGAAGGTAGTGGATGTGTCCTCGTTTACGATGGCTCCGTTTATCAGCAGATCACCTTTTTTTACGCCGTTACCCCTCTTCACCATACAGTCACCGTAAAAGGTTTCTGCTGACAGTATTACCCCGTCGAAATCTGCCACAATATTACAAGGCTCTTTGTCTTCTGTTTCGCTGATTATTCTGTTGTCCTCACGCAGCTCGATGACAGCAAGACTTCCCTTTATATTAACGGAAAGCCAGGTGATTTTACCGTCATATTCTGCCGCTATGCTTCTGGCGGCACGGATTTCGTCGAAGCTCTTTTTCACCGTTCCGCAGGCAAGACCGTGCCTTTCAGCCTGAGAGAGTATTTCGCTTTCGCTTACCGATGAATTTCCCTTGACGTCTATACACCATACGAACATACTGAGAATAAGGTGGACGAGAATAAATATTGCTATCCCTGACAGTACACCGACTCTTTTATGGTATTTTCTGTATTTGTAAATCAGACCGTACTTATTTGTGATACGTATTTTTGTCCCCGATTTTTTCGATACGGAACGAAGCCTCGGAAAATCCCTTCGGCTAATGAAGAAAGAAAGTACATTATTCCGCAGTGATACATCCCAGAGGTTAATCTTGCGTGAATAACACAGGTTAAGGAATCTTTCGGGAAAACCGCCTGTGACATTTACGCTCACATAACCTTTTATATACCGTAAAATAATTATTGCATATTTCATATCAGGCACCCGTGAAATCCATCGAAAGAATATTACCGTAAACATTTATCCGCTCGGCTGTGTCGGATTTTATGGTAAGGTCAGTTCCTGTTATTTTAACGATAAGCTGCTTACAGTTAATACGTACAAGAGCTGAATTATATTCGATTATACCCACACATCCGTCTACAGAAGCTTCTTTGTTTGAACATAAATCGATGTGTGGAGCAAGAAGCTCAGCTGTTTCGAGAGGGGATAACCCGTCTAACTGCTGTTTAACCTTTTTTAGCATTATAATCACACCGTTCCATATAGTCTGATTAATATTTATGATGAACTGCAGCGGGAATATAATAAAAATTTTAATCTGAGAATAAATATATACTGAGGTGTTTTAAATGAAAGCTTTAGCTGAAAACCGTCCCGTGAATAAAATGAGCAGGATTTACCTTTTTATTGCCCGTTATCTTTTTAGTGTCTTTGCTGTCTGCTCAGCTGCATTTATATTGCTTAAATTTTCTGCTTATTCTGCTTCGGGAGTAAAAAAAGGCATTGATATATGTATGAACAGTCTCATACCGTCTCTGTATCCTTTTATGATTCTGACAAATTATTACGCTTTGTCTGAGCTTTCGGATTTTAACGTAAGGTTAATCAATAAGCTGTGCAGTGTATTATTTAGACTACCCGGGTGCAGTGCTGCGGTAATACTTTTTTCTTTCGTGGGCGGACTGCCCGTAGGAGCGAAAATGTCAGCGGGTCTTTATGAGAGGGGGCTTATCTCAAAAGAGCAGTGCAGGAGAATGATGTGCTTTTGCGTGAATCCCGGCCCGGCATTTGTGATTTCGGCTGTAGGTATGAATATGCTTGGCTCTGAAGCAACAGGTGTTATTATATATGTGAGCCTTATTCTTTCGTCTGTTGCTATGGGAATAGCATCCCGTTTTTTCACGACGGAAAATGAAAGCTACATAAATTATGCTTATATAGAAAACAGGGAAGATTACGGCTCACCGCTGGAGAAAGCCGTAATCAGAAGCTCGAAATCAATCTTCAGTATATGTGCCTGGGTGGTAGCTTTTTCCTGTCTTAACGAAATAACCGCAAATCTCAACATTAATGAATCCTTAAGGTTATTTATTCTCTGTACATCAGAAATGACTAACGGATGCCTGAAAGCGTCAGAGAGTTTTTCTGCACCTATAGTTGCAGCTGTAATCGGATTCAGCGGATTCTGCGGTCATTTACAGCTTATTGGAGAAATAAACAAAGTAAAGCTGAAATACAAATATTTTCTCGTAGGCAGAATAATTAATTCAGGCTTATGCGCAGTAATATGCGGCTTTCTTTTGAAATGCTTTCCGGTGGCTGAAGAAACTTTTTCGGTGGGAGTAAAGCCTGAAGTGAGTGAAAATTCAGGCTCATTAGTTCTTTCAGTGCTGATGCTTCTGATGGCTTTTCTGTTTCTTATAGGCGATGATTACAGGCTTGAGAGAAAAAATACGAAAAAAGTTTAATTTTTGCGAAAATATTTTCAAAAAACTATTGACATTGTGCCAAGGAATGTATATAATAATGAAGCTGTCTGAAAAGAACAGCGACATCCGGGTGTGGCGCAGCTTGGTAGCGCGCTTGACTGGGGGTCAAGAGGCCGCAGGTTCAAGTCCTGTCACTCGGACCAGTCGAAGGAGATTGCTTGAGAGAGCAGTCTCCTTTTTTGTTATGTAAATTAGTATCCCTGGAGGATGTAAAGTTATGAGCAATAAAGAAAAAATGCATTCAGGTGAAATCTATGACCCTAATGACAGTAATATCATGAGTGAACAGGCTAAGTGCCTGGAAAAGCTTTATGATTATAATGCTACACGTCCCTCGGAAAGTGAAAAGAGACAGGCTCTCCTCAAGGAAATGTTTGCTGAAATAGGTGAGGACTGTTACATAGAACCTCCCTTCCGTGCTAACTGGGCGGGTAAGCACATACATTTCGGTAACAGTGTTTATGCTAACTTTAATCTTACCTGTGTGGACGATACACATATTTACGTCGGTGACTGTACTATGTTTGCGCCTAATGTTGTTCTTGCCACAGCGGGACATCCCATTCTTCCTGAGCTTCGTGAAAAAGCCTATCAGTTCAATATGCCCATACATATCGGCAGAAACTGCTGGCTCGGTGCAGGTGTCATCGTAATGCCCGGTGTAACCATAGGCGACAATACTGTAATCGGAGCAGGAAGCGTTGTAACCAAGGATATTCCCGCCAATGTCGTGGCTGTAGGTAATCCCTGCAGGGTTATGCGTCCTATCGGTGAAAGAGACAGGGAATTTTATTTCAGAGACAGAAAGATTAATTTATAACAGGTGATTTCCATGACTGAATTACTTTTAAAAGCTTTCGTTAAAGGCAGCAGTGACCTCAGCTCTCCGACGGCAAGAGCGTCTGTAGGTATGCTTTCGGGCTTTGTTGGTATTATATGTAATGTACTGCTGTTTGTAATGAAGATACTCGTCGGTACTGCCGTTGGTTCTGTTTCGATAACAGCGGATGCTATGAATAACCTTTCCGATGCATCAAGCTCCATCGTTACATTAATCGGCTTCCGTCTGGCTAAAATGCCCGCTGACGAGGACCATCCCTACGGTCACGCAAGATATGAATATCTGTCCGGTCTCGCTGTTGCGGCTATGATCATAGTAATCGGCTTTGAGCTTGCTAAAACCTCTGTAGAAAAGATAATCAATCCTTCTGCAGTTGAGCTTACTGCTGCTGCGGGTATCGTGCTTATCGGTTCTGTAGTGATGAAAGTATGGCTCTGTCTTTTTAACGGTAAGCTCGGTAAAAAGATTAATTCTTCAGCTCTTCTTGCTACCTCTGCTGACAGCCGTAACGATGCTGTAGCTACTTCTGTAGTTTTTATCGCAGGTATTATTGAGCTTTTCTTCCACGTACAGATAGACGGTATAATGGGTCTTATGGTGGCTCTTTTCATTCTCTACAGCGGTGTGAATCTCGCCAAAGAAACCATCAGTCCTCTTTTAGGTGAGAATGCATCTCCTGAGCTTAAGGAGCTTATTATCAGGGTTATGAGAAGCTGTCCCGAGGTGCTCGGATATCACGATTTAATGGTTCATGATTACGGTCCGGGTCAGCGATTTGCAAGCATTCACGTAGAAATGGACCATAAAGCAGATGCTCTTTATTGCCACGAGCTTATTGACACTCTCGAAAGAAACTGTCTTGAGGAACATAATATTCATCTTGTTATTCATTACGACCCTGTGGTTACGGGTGACGAAGAGCTCGACAGACTCCGTAATGTAGTTGCAGAGCTTCTCAGAGCACAGGACGGCAGAATCTCTATTCACGATTTCCGTATGGTAAAGGGTGAAAAGCAGACTAATCTCATTTTCGACATCGCACTTCCTGCTGAGCTTATGCCTAAAAAGAAAGAGGTAAAGGCTAAGCTTGACAGTTGTCTTGCTGTAATAGACGATATGACCTATTACACGGTAGTTGATTTTGATATGATCGCTTTCAATGAAAGCATGGATCCGGTTGACTGATTTTAAAAGAGAAAAACAACCATTGTAAACACTGAAATTTACAATGGTTGTTATATTTTTATCTTGCTTTTAATCGAGAATGTAAAGACCTGACTTAAGCCATACAAATTCTCTGCCCATAACATTGATGTACTTGTAGACCTTTTCGTTGAAAACTCTGTAGTCTCTGACGGAATTAGTCTGAATGTTAAGGGTACGGATTTTCTTTGATGCCTGATTACAGATGTAAAGAGTGTTACCCTGAAGAGATACTGCACAGGGACTTTCGAAGGCTGTGGCATCACCGCCGCCGACTCTGAGAAGAATTCTGCCCTCACGGGGTGAATATTTGATGATAGCGTTTTCTGACGGAACGGCACACCATACATAAGCGCCGTCTGCTGCGATGTCGCATACGGGGGAGCCGTGGTAGGTGAGAAGTGAGGATACGTTAAGTGAACCGTCAGTGTTGAAAATATTGTATTCACCGTTAGGGAAGATAGCCATAATTCTTCCGTCGCCAAGAACACCTACATCACAGGAAACATAGTCACCGAGCTGCTGAGCTATTTCCTCATATTCGTAACCGAATTTTACCTTGAGAAAGACAGATTTTTTGATGTGTGTGAATTTGTCGTTTATGGCATCATAGCCGTAGAAGTTTGCTTTGAGTCTTCCGTCGTCAGTGAGACTTTTCGTAGCAAAAACAAAACCGTTTTTAAAAGGAGTTATATTTAAAATTTCACCAGAAAATACTATTTCCATTTCATTTGTCCTTTCCTTAGGGGCGGGTATAATTACATCAATCCCCAACATAATCCATTCTATATAATACATTATTATTCCATTTTGGTCAAGTGCGAAAAATAACAATATTTGTGTTTTGAAGAAAGAAAGTTTTGTTAAAAGTAAAATATTCACGCACTGTAGTAAAAAACGCTCGTTTATATTGACAAAATCACAGTTTTAAAGTAGAATAGGAGTGTAAAAATGAAAGCACGGTTATTCGGAGAATATAAATTGTGCTTTCGGAATATTAATTGTTATGAGATATGATTCTATGGAGATGAGAGAATAGATAAAATATCCCATCCGTGGGTAACTATGTCTGTTTTTTCATTTTTCTTTTTATGTCCCGTAACAAAGGAGGAAAAAAGTATGAGTGAAAAATTAATCCTGGCCCTTGATCAGGGTACCACAAGCTCCAGAGCGATTGTTTTTGATAAAAAAGGTAACATCATCGCAAAGGCACAGAATGAATTTGAACAGATTTATCCTAAGGCAGGCTGGGTTGAGCATGACCCTCTTAACATCCTTTACAGTCAGTTCAATTCTATAACCACAGTTCTCCGTTCAGGTAATTTCTCTGCTTCCGACATCGCAGGTATCGGTATTACAAATCAGCGTGAAACTACCATTCTCTGGGACAGAAGCACAGGTAAGCCTGTTTACAATGCTATCGTATGGCAGTGCAGAAGAACAGCTGATATGTGTGAGAAAATCAAAGAAGACAAAGAACTCTGCGATTATATTACAGAGCATACAGGTCTTATCGTAGACGCTTACTTCTCCGCTACCAAAATCAAATGGATTATAGATAACGTTCCCGGTGTAAAGGCTCTTGCCGAAGCAGGACAGCTCCTTTTCGGTACAGTTGAAACCTGGCTTATATGGAACCTTTCAGGCGGTAAAACTCATGTAACCGACTATTCTAATGCATCAAGAACTATGCTCTTCGATGTTGACAAGCTTTGCTGGGATGAATATCTTTGTGAAAAATTAGGCGTTCCGATGAATATACTTCCCAAGCCTGTTCCCTCCAGTGAAATTTACGGTCAGGTTGCAAGTAATATCATCGGTATCGAAGAGCTTGCAGGTGTTCCTATCTGCGGTGCTATCGGTGACCAGCCTTCTGCTCTTTTCGGTCAGGCTTGCTTCAAGCCCGGTATGTCAAAGAATACATACGGCACAGGCTGTTTCCTTCTTATGAACACAGGCAACAAACGTGTTGTATCAAAGAATAATCTTCTCACAGGTGTAGCCTGGAGCTATAACGGACAGACTACCTATTCTATTGAAGGCAGTGCTTTTAATGCGGGTTCTGTTATCAAATGGCTTCGTGATGAGCTTCAGCTTATCGACAGTCCTAAGAGATGTGATGAACTGGCTGAAAGTGTACCCGACGCAAACGGCTGTTATCTTGTTCCCGCTTTCACAGGTCTCGGTGCTCCTTACTGGGATATGTATGCGAGAGGCTGTATCGTAGGACTTACCAGAGGTGTTAACAGAAAGCATATCGCACGTGCTGTTCTCGAGTCCATCACTTATCAGATGACTGACCTTCTCGAGGCTATGAAGGACGATTCGGGTATCGACATTTCCGATCTGCGTGTAGACGGTGGTGCGAGTGTAAGTAATATAATGATGCAGATTCAGGCTGATATGGCTCAGACAAAGGTTGACCGTCCCAAGACAGTTGAAACTACCGCACTCGGTGCAGCTTATCTTGCAGGTCTTGCCGTAGGAGTCTGGGACAGTCTCGAAGATATCGAGGCAAACCGTGAGGTTGACCGTATCTTTACTCCCGAAATGAGCCTTGAGGTAAGAAATAAGTATTACGACGGCTGGAAAAAAGCAGTTACCAGAGCTATGAGCTGGGAAGAAAAAGAATAATAAGCAATTTAAGCGATAATGCTTGAATATATAAAAGAAAATAATTTTAAATAATAGGAGTGGATTAAAATGCCAAAAGTAATTCTCGATTGGAAAACCACACATGATTTCGTCAAGGATGCCTTCATCGGTGTAGGTGTTCCCGCTGACGATGCCGAAATCGTTACTGATGTTCTTCTCGAATCTGACAGAAGAGGTATCGAATCACACGGCTGTAACCGTTTCAAGCCTGTTTACATCGACAGAATCAATGCAGGTATTCAGCAGCCCGTAACAAACTTTGAAATTCTCAAGGAAACACCTACTACTGCAGTAGTTGACGGTCACCACGGTATGGGCCAGGTTATCGGCTACAAGGCTATGGAAATGGCTATCGAAAAGGCTAAGAAGTACGGTATGGGTATGGTTGCAGTACGTAACTCCTGCCACTACGGTATCGCAGGCTACTACACCAGCATGGCAACCAAGGCAGGCTGTATCGGTATGACAGGTACAAACGCACGTCCTTCAGTTGCTCCTACACTCGGTGTAGAAGGTATGTTCGGTACTAACCCCTTCACTCTCGGTGTTCCCACTGATGAAGATTTCGACTTTAACTTCGACTGTGCCACATCTATCACACAGAACGGTAAGGTTGAATATTATGAGAGAATCGGTGAAGAAATTCATCCCGGTACTGTTATCGACATCGACGGTAACCCCGTAGAAGGCGATGCAGGTGTTGCTCTCAAGAAAATCCGTCAGGGTACAGCTGCTCTTACCACTCTCGGCGGTATCGGTGAAGCACTCGGCGGCTACAAGGGCTACGGCTTCGCTCTCTTCGTAGAGTTCCTTTCATCTATCCTTCAGGACGGTGCATACGGTAAGGATCTCGACGGTAAGGATGAAGAAGGTAACATCCGTCCTTATCAGCTCGGACACTTCTTCGTAGCTATCGACACAGAACACTTTATGGGTGAAGAAATCGCACGTAAAAAGGCTGGCGATATCATCCGTTCAATGAGAGCTTCCAAGAAGGCTCCCGGTGAAGACAGAATCTACACTGCAGGTGAAAAGGAATACGAAATCTGGATGCAGAGAAAAGACAGTGGTGTTCCCATCAATGAATCAGTTCAGGCAGAAATGAACAAGGTTCGTGACGATCTTGGTCTCACACAGTACACCTTCCCTTGGGAGAAATAAGATAAATAATATTATGCCGATGGATTTTCTGTCGGCATTTTTTTGTAGAAAAAAGGAGCTGCTTTTATCACAGCTCCTTAATTTGTTTTCAGTTTTCAGCACTCGCTCTTCTGATGTAGTTTTTAAAGAAGATGAGTGCATTTTCCATACAGGAGACAGGCAACCTTTCGTTAGTACCGTGTGCGCAACGAAGGAGGGGAATGTCAACCTTGAAGGGAGCATAACGGTAAATGTTGTCGCATATAGGCTCATAGTTATAAGCATCTGTGCCGCCCATAACGAGATAGGGTGCTACGATACCGCCGGGCTCAATAGCTTTATTGATGTCTGAAATAATCTTATAGGCTCTCGAATCTGTGGGAGAGAACTTGGATGCTTCCTTTGAGTTAAGGACGTTGATCTCTATATCCTTATATCTGACACACTTTCTGATGTGGTCAACGAGGTCCTGTTTGGTTGTACCGGGCATAGCACGGAAGTTAACTGTAGCTGAAGCTCTCTGCGGAAGAACATTGGCGGCAGGACTTCCCTGAGCCATAGTTACAGCTGTGGTTGTTCTTACGAGACAGGCACCGAAGGGAATAGCCTTGAATGCTTCGAGAATAACAGGCATAAGTAAAGGAAGATTACAGGTAATGAGACGTACGGGGTAAGTACATTCTCTGCCTATGGAGTCGATGAGCATTTTCATATTTTCGTTGAAATATGCCTTGAACTGATTCTTTTCAAGATCGGAGATAGCAGTTGCGAGTCTGCCGAGTGCGCTGTGTACGGGAGGCTGTGAAGAATGACCGCCCTTAGCATTTACAACGATTTCTATGTCTGAATAGCCTTTTTCAGCTACACCCACACCTACAAGATATTTATCGTTAAGAACGCCGGGAACGTTAATGGGGATGATAGCACCGCCTTCATCGATAACGCTGTCGAGACGGATACCTCTTTCCTTGAGAGTCATCATAAGATCAAAGGCACCGTTTTTATTATTGGCAACTACTTCCTCGTTATCACCGAAGAGAAGGTAAACATCTCTTTCTGGTCTGAAGCCTTCCTTAAGGAGAGCTTCCACCGATTCCATAACTGCGATAAGGTGGTTTTTCATATCTATGGTACCGCGGCCCCATACGAATTCACCGTCATCGTAGCCACTGAAGGCATCGTGCTCCCAGTCCTGCTCTGTTCCTTCGGAAACGGGAACAACATCCTGGTGTGCTAAAAGAGCGATAGGCTCAAGGTCATCTCTAGTACCCTTCCAGCGATAGAGAAGATTAGCGGGAGGGACAATCTCTTTCTCGAGATTTTCTTTGATGAGAGGATAAGCTTCATCTAAAAATGCGTGGAACTTTTCGAATTCATTCCAATCAACCCTTTCAGAGTCTCTGTAAGATATAGTTTTATACTGTACTGCCTGAGAAAGGTGTGCACGGTAAGAATCTACATCTGCTGATTCCTGAGGAAGGGGAGCGATTTCAGTTTTTTTCGGACGGTAAACAGCGGCATGTACGGCATTACCGACAGCAGCTGCACCGAGAGCACCAAGAATAACTTTGGTTGATTTCTTCATAAAAATCTGCCTCATTTCTTAATTTTTAAATTTACCCTTTGATTATATATCAGTTTTACTTTAATTTCAATAATTATAATGAATTAATATTTACTTTAGCGGAAAATAGTGTATAATCTTTATTGAAAATGAATTTTGGTGGTGCTTAATATGTTTGATGCTAAGAAAGTGACCGAAGGCGCAATAGAATGGATAAGAGAATGGTTCGAAGAAAACGGTAAAGGCTGTAATGCAGTTATCGGTATTTCGGGCGGAAAGGATTCCACTGTTGTAGCCGCATTATGTGCAGAGGCTTTAGGTATGGATAGAGTTTACGGTGTGCTTATGCCTAACGGTGAGCAGAAGGATATAAACGATGCTTTGCAGCTTGTGAATTTCCTCGGAATCAAGTATTATATCTGTAACATCAAGGATGCTTACGACGGTGTTATCAAGGGAATGAATGACTGCGGAATAGAAATAGGGGAGCAGACTAAGATTAATCTTGCTCCGAGAGTAAGAATGACTACGGTTTATGCTTTTTCTCAGTCCCTTAACGGCAGAGTGGCTAATACCTGTAACCTTTCTGAGGACTGGGTAGGTTATTCCACCCGTTACGGTGACAGCGCAGGTGACTTCAGTCCTCTGGCTCACCTTACTGTACAGGAGGTTAAGGAAGTAGGCAGATGTCTCGGTCTTCCCGAAAATCTCATCGAAAAGGTTCCTTCTGACGGACTCTGCGGTTACACCGATGAGGATAAGCTCGGATTTACCTATGCTGTTCTCGATAAATACATCAGAACAGGTGTATGTGAGGATGAAAAGACCAAGGAAAGAATCGACCGTCTTAACCGAATCAATGCTTTTAAATTAAAAACTATTCCCGGTTATGTACCCGATGAAAAATACATCTGATGAGGTAAAAATGGAAATAAGAAAAACAACAGTCGCTGACCTTGACCGGGTTATGGAAATTTATGCTATAGCCCGTGATTTTATGGTAAAAACAGGCAATCCGGATCAGTGGAAGACTCATAAGCCACAGAGAGAGCTTATCGAAAGGGATATAGAAATCGGTCAGAGCTATGTCTGTGCCGAAGAAGGAAAGGTAGTAGGTGTGCTTGCCTTCATTCCCGGTGAGGATCCGACTTATAAGGTTATTTATGACGGAAAATGGCTGAATGACGAGCCTTATGCAGTAGTTCACCGTATCGCTTCCTCGGGTGAGGTCAAGGGAACAGGCACATTTATGATGAAATGGGCTGAAGGGCAGTTTCCGCACATAAGAATCGACACTCACAGAGATAATAAAGTAATGCAGAATATGCTATCTAAGCTCGGCTACACCTACTGCGGAATAATACATCTCGAAGACGGTGATGAGAGGTTGGCTTTTGAGAAGACTGTGTCTGCTAAGACGGATAATTAAAATTTTACAGCAATAAAAAACAGATGTGTAAGGATTAACTTAAACACATCTGTTCTTTTATTTAACTATGTATAGGTAAATAGTTGATACTTAGTACAGTGTATCAGTGTTCTGTGTACGACCTCTCAGTCACTTCGTGACAGCTCTCCTTTCAAGAGAGCCAACTTAAGCCTCTCCTGAAAGGAGAGGTGGCTGCCCTAAGGCAGATGGAGAGGTTGTCATAAAATAGTCTGAATCATTTATATACATCTTAAAATCAACTATATATTATTAGATAGTTTTTAGTTTAACTCAGATTTATTATTCACTTTATCAATATCTGTACTTACCCTCAGCTACCTTCTTAAGATGCTTACCGTAAAGTGATTTACCGTACTTGTCGGCTGCCTTTTTAAGCTGTTCCTCGCTTATCCATCCCTTTATGAATGCGATTTCCTCGGGTGCTGAAATCATAATCGACTGTCTCGTTTCCGTGATTCTCACAAACTCAGCTGCTTCGTGAAGACTTTCCACGGTTCCTGTGTCAAGCCAGGCAAAGCCTCTGCCGAGAAGCTTGACAGCGAGAGCATTTTCTTTAAGATAACGGACATTAAGGTCGGTGATTTCGTATTCACCTCTGTCAGATTTTTTTATTGATTTAGCATATTCACTGACACGGTTATCGTAGAAATAAAGCCCCGTTACACAGTAATTTGATTTGGGATTTTCCGGCTTTTCTTCTATAGAAATGACGTTTTTATTTTCGTCGAATTCTACCACACCGAAACGCTCAGGATCGTCTACATAATAACCGAAAACTGTAGCTATGCCTTTTTCAGCATTCTCTTTGGCTTCGGTTAAAATCCTCGTAAAGCCGTTTCCGTAAAATATGTTATCACCCAGCACCATAGCACAGCAGTCGTCACCGATAAACTCTTCACCGATAATAAAAGCCTGCGCCAGACCGTCAGGTGAAGGCTGCTCGGCATAGGAAAGATTTACACCGAAATCACTTCCGTCACCTAAAAGTCTTTCGAAATTCGGAAGATCCGTGGGGGTGGAAATGATGAGTATATCCTTAATACCTGCTAACATGAGCACTGAGAGAGGATAGTAAATCATAGGCTTGTCATAAACGGGAAGAAGCTGTTTTGACATAACCATTGTAAGGGGATAAAGTCTCGTGCCGGAGCCTCCGGCTAAAATGATACCTTTCATATTTATGTCCTTTCTTATCTGTTATTGTATTCGGCATATTCGAGTACATTTCTGCACAGAAACATCAGCACAAAAGAAAGTGCCGTATTCAGTATTGCCATGGAAATATATGAAATTTCAATATTGAAGGGGAATGCCATCCCGGTTATTACAGCTACTGCTACAGCAGGCAGTGAGAAAATCATAGCTAAAAGGAAGTAAATTATCACCGAAAAGACCTTCTTCTCAGAATCACCCGTGAATCTTTGTAAAATAAGATTTACTCCGATGAAAAGAAGTCCGAAGGTGAATCTTGCCACAGCCATAGCCGTTCCTTCGACTGCACTGCAGGAGCCGAGTAAAACAAGAGGAATGAAGCAGATGAAGCTTTCGAGAGCAAGAAGGGGAATATCCGCTTTTAAAAGATAAAGGAGCTTTCTGAAGTTACTTTCGGGAATGAGATAGATATACGGGTAGGTAAATTCCTTAGCCCATCTGCCGATGCACACTGTCATAGACATAGTATATACGTTTATTACGAAAAGTGCAATATTTTCTCCCGAAAACATCAGACAGTAAACGAGAGAAAATCCCGCCATAACGAAGGATACGGGGCTTAAAAGCAAGGGATTGCTTCTTTTGTTTTCTTTTTTATGCTTGTAAGTTATTACCGAAGCACCGTAGCCTTTGTTTATGCCTGTTTTGCCTGTTTTTACGTTTCTCGGTGCATTTTCGGCTGCCTTGCCTTCTTTTCGTGCTGTTATGGCCGAATGGCTCACCTGTGTGGCTTTCAGTACATCCTCGTAAAAATCACCTTTGATTTTAGAGAGTGCGAAATAATAAACTGCACACAGAAGCAGAAAGATTATAACACCAGAGATGATATGCTGAAGCTCACCCTCGATTACGCCCTGTACCGTAAAAGAGAGAAAACCGCTGAAGGGAAGAAAATACATTATTTTCTCTCTTGAAGCATAAACGAGGCTTTCGGCTGATATACCGGAAGCATAAGTGTTATAAAGCAGTATACCTGCGAAAACTGCAAATATTCCGTAGAAAATTATCTTGCCTTTCTTTACCTTAAGGTCATCTGAACAGGTCAGAGCATAAATAATCGTAGCGGTCATCTGACCGAGAAATACCACTGCACCGTAACCGACGAGAACTGCGAAAAGTGCAGATATGTGAAGACCGTAGGTGTTATTCACTAAAGAGGACTGATAGAGAAGGAAAATACCTAAGGTGAGCGATTTGCCGAGCTGCTGAAAGAGTCCGAAGGTCAGTACACTTTTTTCTTTAATGGGGGAAGTGAACAGAAGATTCACATCAGCCATCGAAAACATAGATGCACCGTTGATGAAGCCGTTCTTAGCTGTCATAAAAAATACATAAGTGTAAAGAGCAAAAACGATGGCAAAAAATTCGGTTTTATCTCTGAAAAAGCTTTCATCGTGGGTGTTTGTTGTACCTGTTACGAAGCTGAAAACCAGAATAGAAGCGAAAAAGAGTAAAAATATAATCCGTGAAGGCTTTTTGAGAAATTCTATGATGCTGTTTTTAGTTCTTCTTGTTATAAGATAAATGAAAGGCCTCATTTGCTTTCACCTTCCGTAACTCTGAAGAAAATATCGCTCAGAGAGTCGCCCTCCTGACCTTTTATGACCTTTTCTTTAAGCTGACCTCCGACCATGATATATGCCGTGTCCCAGTAATCCTCGACGCTGTCTATCATATGTGTGCTGATAAGAACTGCAGCACCGTCATTTTTCAGCTTTCTGAATATTTCCTTAAGGTTTTTTATGGCATGGGGATCAAGACCGACCATAGGCTCGTCGAAAATAACGGCTTTCGGTCTGTGAACGAGAGAACAGCAGATGGAAAGCTTCTGCTGCATTCCTTTTGAAAGCTCTTTACAAAGCTTATCTTTTTTATCCTTAAGCTCGAAAAGCTCCAATAGCTCATCACCGTAACCGTCATCCTCTTTTTTGTAGGCTCTTAAGATAAATTCGATGTGTTCACCTACGGTAAGCATATCGTAAACGGCGGGCATTTCGGGGACATATCCTAAAACAGACTTAGCATGTAAGCTTTTGTTTTTCTGACTGTCCACCGTAATTTCTCCTTCAAAGCGCAGAAGACCTGTTATACTCTTTATGAGAGTAGATTTACCTGCACCGTTAGGTCCGAGAAGTACAGCGATTTCTCCGCTTTGTACGGTAAGTGATACATTATCGTTGGCTTTTAATTTGCCGTATTTTTTCGTTACATTATTTACTTCGAGCATAATTATGTCCCACCTTTTTATATCAGTCGCCTTTAAAAATATCTGCTACATCGTGAATTGTAAGATAAGCCTTCGGGTCTATGCTGTGTACGATGTTTCTGAGCTTAGAAATCTGAAATCTGTTTACGACGAAATAAATTACTGTCTTTTCGGCATTTGAATAACCTCCTGTAGCTGCTATCTTTGTTGTACCTTGCTCGAAGGCTTCTAAAAGAGCCTGATTTACTTCTTTTTCTTTGCTTGTGATAATCATTACACCTTTGGAACGGTCGATACCTTCTACAATGAAATCGACAGTTTTCAGTGCCGCACCGTAGGTGACTACGGAATAAAGAGGTAAAATCCAGCTGCTCATAACAAAACCGCATATTATATAGAGAATAACATTATAAATCATAACAAAGGTTCCGACGGTAATACCTATTTTCTTAGCAAAAATCACTGCCATAACTTCTATTCCGTCTATGGCGCCTCCGAAACGGATGGTAAGACCGCTGCCGACTCCTGAAATCAGTCCGCCGAAAAGGGCGCATAAAAGAAGGTCATCACCGGCTAAAGGAGAGGCGAAAGAAACGTCTATGGGTAAAACATCCGTAATCAACCAGGCTGTTACTGAATATATAATTACAGTGAAAACTGAGTAAACAGTAAAAGCGAGTCCCTGCTTTTTCAGACCGAAAATAAACAGAGGAATATTAAGTAAAATAAGGAAGACGGACAGGGTCAGGAATTCGGGAGTTACCTGTGCTAAAAGCATGGAGGTGCCGGAAATACCGCTGTCGTAAAGCTTTACAGGTGCGAGGAAGACAGTTACACCGAAGGCGTTTATTACACCTGCAAAAAACAAAAAAATGAAATTGTACCAACGAAGACTTTTTATGTCTTTGATTAATCTGTTTTTCAAAATAATGCTCCTTTAATCTTACTTCTCTTTCAGTATAACATATTTACTTAAAAAAAGATATATAAAAATCAAATAAACACCTTTTGTTTATTGTTAGAGTAATATTGACTAAATAAAAACATTGTGAATTTTTTTCTACACAGTGTTGCATTTTTCTTTCTTCTTTGATACAATGTACAGGAAAAACTGCAGAGGAGTGCTGAATTATGTCTGATACCAAAGAAAGCCGAAGAGTTAAAATGACCAAAATGCTTCTCAAGGAAAGTCTTATCAATCTTATGAAGGATAAGTCGATTCATTCAATTAGCATAAAAGATATCTGTGACGGAGCTGACATAAACAGAAGCACCTTTTACCGTCATTATGACACTCAGTATGAGCTTTATGACGATATCATCCAGGATATTATGGATGATATGCTCGATGTGTTTTATAATGTAAATAAGGATGGCTATAATACTACTGTTTTCCTTACTAAGCTTCTCGAATATATCGAAGGCAAAAGAGATTTATTCCTTATTGTCTTAAGTGATAAGGGTAACATAAGTGTCGGTGAGACATATATAAGAATGACAGGTAAATTCCTCGATGCAGAGGCGTTAGGTGAAACTGCCAGCTATATTATCAATTTTATTTCTGCAGGAATGACCAGCTTTCTGTGGACGTGGCTTAATAAAGATCCCCGCCGTCCCGCTGCAGAGGTAGCTACTCTTATGTCGAGCCTTATGAGACACGGTCTCGGAAAAGGAATCGACTTTCTTCCCGATAAAAATTAACACTTTTTGCTTGACAAAATATGATTATATATAGTAAAATTACAGTGTTGTGAATAATTTAACGACTAAGACGAAAGAAACCTCTTTTACTGCCATTTCAGAGATAATGAGCCTTGGCTGTGAGCTCGTTTATGTCAGAAAGAACGGTCGCTGCTTTCATCAGTTGCTCCCGAAAGGGATGCCGTATAATCTGCGTTAAAGATTTATGAGTGGTGCTTTATGCACAAATCGGGTGGTACCGTGGCTATGTTCACCCCGAGCTTGTGTGTGGCACTATATTTTTTTGTAAAAAAATCAATCTATACTGAAAGGAAATCAGACTTATGAAATGGATGGGCCTTAATGAAATCAGAGAGAAATATCTCTCATTTTTCGAGAGCAAAGAGCATCTCAGACTCCCCAGTTTCTCACTTGTGCCTCAGGGAGATAAGAGTATTCTTCTTATCAATGCCGGTATGACACCGATGAAAAAATATTTTACAGGTGAGGTTACTCCTCCCAGTAAAAGAGTTACCACCTGTCAGAAATGTATCCGTACTCCCGATATCGAAAATGTAGGTAAGACTGCACGTCACGGCACTTACTTCGAAATGCTCGGCAACTTCTCCTTCGGTGACTACTTTAAGAGAGAAGCTACAGCCTGGGCATGGGAATTTTTTACCAAGGTAATGGAAATTCCCGAAGAGCTTCTTTATGTCAGCGTTTATCTTGACGACGATGAAGCCTTCGACATCTGGACTAAGGAAGTAGGTGTGGATCCCTCCCATATGGTTCGCTTCGGTAAGGAAGACAATTTCTGGGAGCACGGTGCAGGTCCTTGCGGTCCCTGTTCCGAGATTTACTTCGACAGAGGTCCTTCAAAGGGCTGCGGCAAGCCTGACTGTAAGGTAGGCTGTGACTGTGACAGATATATCGAAGTATGGAATCTGGTTTTCACACAGTTTGAAAATGACGGTAACAATAATTATACACGTCTTGCTAACCCCAATATTGACACAGGTATGGGTCTTGAGAGACTTGCATGTGTTATGCAGGATGTAGACAATCTCTTCGAGGTTGACACAGTGCGTAACATCATGAAGCATATTATCGATATTGCAGGTATCAACTACCACGATGATGAAAAGAAGGATATTTCTCTGCGTGTTATCACCGACCACATCCGTAGCACAACCTTTATGGTAGGTGACGGTGTTCTACCTTCTAACAGCGGCAGAGGCTACGTTCTTCGCCGTCTCCTCAGAAGAGCTGCCCGCCACGGCAGACTCATCGGTATTGACAGACCCTTCCTTTCCGAGGTATGCGACACAGTTATTACCGAAAATATGAACGCTTATCCCGAGCTTGTAGAGAAGAAGGACTATATCAAGAAGGTCATCTCTATGGAGGAGGAAAGCTTCTACAAGACTATCGACTCAGGTCTCGGTCTTCTCAATGAAATGATCGCCAAATCCGAAGGCGGTGTAATTTCAGGTGAGGATGCCTTCAAGCTTCAGGATACCTACGGCTTCCCCATCGACCTTACTAAGGAAATAGCTGAAGAAAAGAATATGACAGTTGACGAGGAATCCTTCAGAAAGCTCGTAGAAGAAGCAAGACAGAAGGCCAAGAGCGGCAGAGGTGCTACAGCAGAATCCGACTGGAGAAACACAGGTGTGTCTCTTAAGGATATTTCCGCTACCGAATTCCTCGGTTACACAGAAAATAACGTAAATGCTACTGTACTTGCTATTGTAGCTGACGGTGAAAGAAAGGATTTCATCGAAGACGGTGCAGAAGCTACACTTATTCTCGATAAAACCTCCTTCTACGCTGAAAGCGGCGGACAGGCAGGTGACTGCGGTGTAATTACTGTCGGTGAAAGCACCTTCGAGGTTACAAATACTACAAAGGATGCTGACGGTGTTATTCTTCATCACGGTGTGCTTTCCGGTGATACAGTTAAAGTAGGTGACAGTGCAGTTTCAGCTTACTGTGACTGTAAGAGAAAGGCTACTATGAGAAACCACACTGCTGCGCATCTTCTTCAGGCAGCTCTCAGAAAGGTTCTCGGTACACACGTTGAACAGGCGGGTCAGCTCGTAAACAGTGACATTCTCCGTTTTGACTTTACACATTTCGCTGCCGTAACTGCAGATGAGCTTAAGGCTGTAGAGACAATGGTTAATGAGGAAATCCTCGCTTCTGTAGAGATGCTCGTTAAAGAAATGCCCATCGATGAAGCCAAGGCTATGGGTGCTATGGCTCTCTTCGGTGAAAAATACGGAGATGTGGTAAGAGTCGTAAAGGCAGGAGATTTCTCTACTGAGCTCTGTGGCGGTACACATGTAGAAAACACAGGTAACATCGGTCTTCTTAAGATTGTTTCCGAATCTTCGGTAGCTTCAGGTGTCAGAAGAATCGAAGCAGTTACAGGTATGAATGTTATGACCTACATTGAAGGTAAAAACGCTCTTATCCGTGACACTGCCGTAGCTATCAAGGCTCCCAATCCCAATGACATCGCTTCCAAGGCAGTATCTGTTATGGCTGACCTTAAGGCTAAGGAAAAGGAAATCGAAAAGCTTTCAGGTGTTCTTGCAAACATCAAAACTGAATCTATGCTCGGTAATGCTCAGGAAATCGGTGGCGTAATGCTTGTTACTGCTTTCCTCGACGACACTACTCCCGACGAGCTTCGTAATATGTGCGACCTCGTTAAGAGTAAGGGTGACAATTACGTAGGTGTAATCGCAGGCGTGCAGAAGGCAAAGGGAACAGGTAATATCTGCACCTGCTGCGGTAAGGATGCAGTAGCTAAGGGTGCACATGCCGGTAACCTTGCCCGCGAAATTGCTAAGAAGGCAGGCGGTAACGGTGGCGGTAAGCCTGACAGCGCTATGGCGGGTGCAAAGGATATCGCACTTCTTCCCGAAGCAGTAAAGAGTGCTGCCGAGGTTCTCTCTTCAATGCTTAAATAAAACGGATATTGACAGGCACCCTTTTGGGTGTCTGTCGGAAAGAAAATTATGAAACGGATATCTTTACTGATTTTTTGTGTTTGCCTTATTTCTCTTTTCGGTATAAATTCTTTTGCTGTAACTGAATATAAAAATCAGGGCTTTTATCTTGAAATACCCGAATGGCTCATTTATGACGAAGAGTGGGCAAAGGAAAACTCCTATACGGGATATTGGCACAGTGAGGACTATGGCTTCGAAGTATTTGTCTGGAAGGGCGAAGGCGTCTTCGGATTACAGCCTGCAGACACATCCTTGCTTTGTTATCACGATAAAAAGGCTGACGAGATAACCTTTTCGAAGGCGTTCAGCCGTTCCGAGTATATTAATTCTTTGCTTTGTGATTTTTTCAATGCAGAGGTGTACACCGACGGAGAGCCGCTTTTTGACTGCTTTGTCTATGAGTTTGAAAAGGACGGAGAGCTTTATAATATCAGATTTTCAGTTCACGATGAAGAGTATGAATATTTCGCAAATGAGATTGCACAGACCTTCAGAGTGGTAAAGGATTATTCGTTCAAAGAAAGCTTAAATAGCTTCTTTGTCAGATATTTTTTCTCGGATATAAAGCATATGAAATTAACTGCTGCTGAAAAAGCCTTTCTTATAATAGTTCTTACTGGTGTCAGTTACTTTGCCTGGAAGGGCCAACGAAATAGACGAAAGAGGGGATAACTATGAAAAAGCTTGTATCATTCCTTTTGATTATAATTTCACTTTTTTCCGTTCTTGCTCTCTCGGCTTCTGCAGAGGAAATAACGGTAAAAGGATTTACCTTTGATATGCCCGACGGATTTGTGCGCGATAAAAAGTATGAAAAGGAATTCGGTGTTGACCGTTATTGGTATAACGAGGAAAAGGGCATTGAGATGCTTTTTAAAGCGGGTGGCGACAGTGAGCTTTACCTTTTCGGAGAGGAAGACGGTAAGAGTTACACCCGAAGATATACCTACGAAAAAATGTACGGTGCTGCGAGCTCGCACAGTGGCCGTGAAAAATCTTCATCATCATACGGTTGTGAAATCCGGGCAACAAAACGTCTTTTTTATGATGGTGAGACGGATCCGTACATAGTGATGTATGAATATTACTTTCCGGTTACGGCATACGGCTATAACCTTTCGTTTTTCGTGAATTCGGAAAAGGAATCAGAATTTACGGATTCTGTCGCTGATTCGGGTTCATTCAACGGATATGCGGGAATATATTATACAGCCTTTGAGGATATTTTTATTTCTTTCTTAAGTTTGATTGCTTTGATTACTGTTGCCGTTACAGCAATAAAGTCAGTTAAGCTGATTAAGGAAAAGAAAAAAGGTAAAAACATATCTTAAAAACAAATTAAATAATTTATATTATAAAAGGAGAAAAAATTATGGATTGCATTTTCTGTAAAATCGCAAAGGGTGAAATCCCTTCCAAAAAAGCTTACGAGGATGATACTGTTCTCGCTTTCTATGACCTCGAGCCACAGGCTCCCGTTCATATCCTTATTATTCCTAAAGAGCATATCGCTTCCTGTGCCGAAATCAACGAAGAAAACAGCGCAGTAATTTCTCACATCTTTGAGGTTGCCGCCGGACTCGGTAAGGAATTAGGACTCGATAAGGGCTACAGAATCGTAAATAACTGCGGTGAGGACGGCGGACAGACCGTTAAGCATCTTCACTTCCATCTTATGGGCGGCAGACAGTTTACCTGGCCCGCAGGCTGATTAAAAAAGGAGAGTAAAAATTATGGCTACTTATAAAATGACTATCGCAGGTCTCGAAAGAGAGCTTCCCATCTGTAAGGTAAACGATAAACTTGACATCGCAGGCTTCGTAATTTTCGGTGATGTAGAAATCACCGTCGCTTCTGCCGCAGAGCTTCTTAAGAAGTGTCCTGATTTTGACTTCATCGTTGCTCCCGAGGCCAAGGCTATTCCTTTAGCTCACGAAATGGCAAGACAGAGCGGTAAGCCCTATTTCATCTGCCGTAAGGGTGCAAAACTTTATATGCAGAGTCCTGTTTCCGTCAATGTACGCTCTATCACTACCGATAAGGAGCAGACACTTTTCCTTGACGGACTCGAGGGTGAAAAGATGCGAGGTAAAAATGTTCTCGTTCTCGACGATGTTATCAGTACGGGCGAGTCACTTCTTGCTGTAGAAAAGCTTCTCGAGCAGTTTGATGTAAACGTAGTAGGCAAGGCTGCAATTTTAGCTGAAGGTGATGCTGCTGACAGAGATGATATCATCTTCCTTGAAAAGCTTCCCTTGTTCTTCCACGACTGATAAAAATGAAACGGCCACTTGCATGCTTCGGTTTCACCTTATTTACAGCTCTGCTGTGCATTAATTTTATTGAAAGCACGGCTGTTTCAGTGAGCCTTTGTTTGCCTTGTGCGCTTGTTTTTATCGCTTCTTTAATAATCAGAAAGTTAAGACAGACTCTTGTTATTCCTGTAGTTTTAGGCGGGATTGCAATAGCCTGTCTTTTGTTTTCTTTCTATCAGTTCAATTACGAAAGAACTCTTTCTTTTGTAGGTGAAAAAGTCCCTGTAAGCGGTGTGATAACCGAAAGACCTGAGTTTTCCCGGGAAAACTGCCGTTATTACTGTGTTATCAGAGCTGATACGGTAGGCGGTAATGCAGTGAAATCTAAAATCCGTATTTCTTTTTCGGAGACTGATGACGGAATTGACCCGTCTTCACTGAACATAGGTGACAGAGCAGAATTTTACGGCACTGTTTATAGAATAGGAGCTTATGACGAATCTGCACGAAAAAATTTTAAATCCAAAGGTATTTATCTCGGTGCATATTCTGTAGAAAAGCTCGAAATCGAAAATCCTTCAGACAGGCCTTTAGGTTATTACATAGATTTACTGCGACAGAAGGTTTCTGCAAATCTTATGCACGATTTTGATAATAAAAACGCAGCCCTTCTTATTGCTATTCTTACGGGAAATAAGGATTATATGGATGAAGAAATATATGATGACTTCATCGAAGCGGGAATAATTCATATTATGGCTGTTTCGGGTCTTCATCTGTCGGTGTGGGTAGCGTTTATTTCACTGTTTATGGACTTCAGAGGAAGAAAAGGTAAGCTTTTAGCTGTCCTGATGATACTTTTTACTGTATTTATGATGAACTTTGCGTGCTTTACGGGTTCGGTTAAAAGAGCAAGTTCGATGACAGTTCTTTATTTTGTCGGTAAAATACTCGGTAAAAGAACTGATGCTCTGAACAGTCTCGGCTTTGCGTCAGTATGCGGTCTGATTTTCAATCCTTTCGGTGTTACGGATATCAGCTTTCTTCTGTCTTTTCTTTCTACTATGGGTATAATCGTGATGGGTGTACCCTTAAGCAGAAGGTTAACTGATAAGCTTAATGCTTTCGATGAAATAACGAAGAAAATACTTTCACCTGTAGTAAGTGCTGCCTGTCTAAGCGTTTCTGTCACTTTCTTCGTGTTTCCTGTGTCGGTGCTGATTCTCGGTGGAGTATCTTTTGTGGCTCCTTTATCGAATATTCTCTGTTTTGCAGTCGTTTCACCACTTCTGATTCTGACAGGGTTTTATTCATTTCTGAGACTTGTACCCCTTATTTCACCGTTTATGGCTGTAATAATGAAACATCTCTCTGCTTATGTCATAAGGGTTGCTGAATTTACGTCTGAACTTCCTTTTTCCTACGTAAATACAGACTTTGAAAGACTCGGCTTGTGGTTTTTGGTTGCATTCGCATTTCTTCTCACTGCTATGCTTTTGTATAATTACAGCCGTGTTCTTATGCGGATAACTGCTATAATTTCAGCGGGGATTTTTCTGCTGTCCTTCAGCGTGAACTTCTACACATCTCTTGATAAGTGCAAGTTTACTCTCTACGGAGAAAACAAGGGTAACTGTGCAGTCCTGACACTTAACGGAAAAGGTGTGCTGATAGGCTTTGACGGAAACATCTACAGTGAAAAGAAAATAAAAGATGATGTCACTCGGAATAAGACCGAAATCGAAGCAGCATTTTTCACTGAAGATTTTATTTCTGCTGATAAAAAATCTCTTTGCGATGCCTTGAATATTGAAAATATTCTGACCAATGACGGTGAAAATGCTGTTCTTTACGATAAGGTAAGAGTGATTAAAGACGGAAATAATATAACAGTTGATACCGGTGAAATAAAAACTGAGATTTTTTATAAAGAATATTTGCAAGATGAGAAGAAATGTGATACAATAATCCTTAATAACGGAAAATCGGTTTTCTCTTTCGGAGAGAAGAACGGATATACAGTTACAGTTTTGAGTTCAGGAGGTGAAAGAGATGGCTGAATTTGATGAAAAAAGCCTTAAGGTACACATAAAAAGCGGTGAATTTTTACCTGTTTATCTTATTTACGGTGATGAGGATTATCTTAAGAAAAACTATGTAGACACTATCGTTTCTAAAAATGTGGAGCCGTCTTTTGAATCCTTTAACTTCGAAAAGTATGACGGAAAAGGTCTTGATCTTGACACTGTTTTCCAGGCAGCGGCAATTATGCCTATGATGAGTGACAAGCGCTGTCTTGTCGTTGAGGATTATAAGCTCGAGGGCATAAGTGAGGAAAATTTTCGACTTATGGAAAGCTATCTTGCAGACCCGCCTGAGACTTCCGTAATTATCTTTTATCAGAAAAAGACTGATTTTTCACCTGCCAAAGCAAAAAATGCCATAACACTCGTGAAAAAATTCGGTGCTGTCTGTATTCTTAACAAAAGAACAGGCAACGACCTTATAAAGCCTCTTATATCTTCTGCATCTAAACAGAAATGCGTTCTTTCATCTCAGATGGCAAATTATCTCGTATCTCTTTGCGGTGATGATAATAATATGCTTATTAACGAAATTAATAAAATATGTAATTTCGTAGGCGAAGGTGAAATTACCAAAGCTCACATCGATGCTGTCGCTACAAAGACGGATGATGCGAAAATTTACGCCCTTACTAAGGCTCTTATGAATAAAAACTTCGATGAAGCCTATAAAACACTTCATTCTCTTTTCAGACAAAAAATCGAAGCTGAATACATCCTCGGCGTTATCGTCAGCTCTTATGTAGATATGTACAGAGCCAAGGTTTCTCTTTCATGCGGTCAGAAGGCTGATGCACTGGCTGAAGATTTTGCATACAAAAACCGTAAATTTGCTCTCTCTAATGCGGGAAGAGATTCGTCAAGAATTGATATGTCAGTTATAAGGAAGTGTCTTGAAGAACTCAGTAAGGCTGACCGACAGTTAAAATCGGGAAGCTCTATGCCTTCTCTTGTTCTCGAACAGCTGATGGTAAAGCTCTTTCTTATAACAAACGGTGAAAAAGTATGATAAAGCTGGACAGACCCGTTATAGTAGAAGGTAAATATGATATAATCAAGCTCAGCGGAATCATCGACTCTCTGATTATCAAAACTGATGGCTTCGGAATATTCAAGGATAAGGAAAAGCAGGCTCTTCTTCGCAGACTTGCCCGTGAAAAGGGGATAATTGTTCTGACGGACAGCGATTCTGCAGGCTTTCTTATCAGAAATTTCATCAATTCTACTATACCTAAAGACAAAATCACACACGTTTATATTCCCGATGTTTTCGGCAAGGAAAAAAGAAAAACCGAAAAATCCAAGGAAGGCAAGCTCGGTGTAGAAGGTATAGGTGAAAGCATATTGCTCGAAGCATTCACGAAGGCGGGTGTTCTCGCTTCAGAAAGCGAAAGGACTGAAAGACGCCTTATCACTAATATTGATTTATACGAGTACGGACTTACGGGCAGAGAAAACAGCAGTGAAAAAAGAAAGCTTCTTCTTAAAAAGCTTGCTCTTCCCGAAAGACTTTCCACCTCGTCACTTATAAAGATACTCAATACATTTGTAACTTATGAAGAATTTATCGAAACGTTAAAGGAGATCGGATTATGCGGATAGGTCACGGATATGATGTTCATAAATTAGTAGAAGGAAGAGATCTCATTTTAGGCGGTGTAAAAATCCCTTATGAAAAAGGTCTTTTAGGCCACTCTGATGCAGATGTGCTTCTTCACGCCATTTCCGATGCACTCTTAGGTGCGGCTGCTTTAGGTGATATCGGTAAGCTTTTTCCCGACACAGATATGCAGTATAAGGGTGCTGACAGTATTGTGCTGATGAAAACAGCCTATGAAGCTGTTAAAGAAAAGGGCTATGTGGCTGAAAACATCGATGCAACTATTCTCTGTCAGAGACCGAAGCTTCGTTCTTATATTGACACTATGAGAGAAAATATCTCTTCTGCTCTCGGTATGGATGTTGACTGTGTAAGTGTCAAGGCTACCACCGAGGAGGGACTCGGCTTTACGGGTGCAGGTGAAGGTATAGCAGTACACAGCGTATGCCTTTTAAGAAAGGATAAATAAAATGAATATACAGATTTACGGAACCAATAAGTGCTTTGATACGAAAAAAGCACAGAGATATTTTAAAGAGAGAAACATTAAGTTTCAGTTTGTTGACCTTGCTAAATTCGGTATGAGCAAGGGTGAATATCAGTCCATAAAAAGAGCCCTCGGCTGTAAGCTTGAGGACTTAGTCAATGAAAAAAGTAAAAAATACGATTCGTCATACATTAAATATCTTGCTTCGGAGGAAGCTAAGGAAGAGAAGCTTTTAGAAAATCAGGAGCTTTTTAAAACTCCGATAGTAAGAAACGGCAAAAAAGCCACATTAGGGTTCTGCCCTGATGAATGGAAGAAATGGGAGAGTGAATAATTATGGTAACACAGGCACAGATAGACAGAATAAACGAGCTGGCAAGAAAGGCTAAAACACCCGAAGGTCTCACCGAAGAGGAGCAGGCTGAAAGAGCAGTTCTGAGAAGAGCCTACATCGATTCTTTTAAAGAAAGCCTTGTCGGTCAGCTCGAAAATACCTACATCGTAGACGAAAAGGGAAACAAGACCAAGGTAACGAGAAAAGGAAAAAAATAATGAACATCTGTTATATTATCGGTGCGGGTGATGTTACAACACCTGATTTTAAGGCTGATAGGGATGATTTTATTATCTGCGCTGACGGTGGCTACAGCTATAAGGATCTTCTTGGCAGAGAGTGTGACTGTGTGGTAGGGGATTTCGATTCCTTCGGCTCCGTACCCGAAGTGGAGAATAAAATCGTAGCACCCTGTGAAAAGGATGAAACCGATATGATGCTCGCAGTAGATACAGGATATTCAAAAGGCTACCGTGATTTCGTTCTTTTAGGAGCGTTAGGCGGTGAACGCTCTGATCATTCCGTAGCCAATATTCAGCTTCTCCATTACATCACGTCAAAGGGTGGCAAAGCTACGATAATCCACGGTGATGAGAATTTTACTGCTTTTAAGAATGAGAAAATTATTCTTGGTGAAGATCTTAAAGGCTACATTTCTGTTTTCTCCCTTTCTGATGAAAGCAGGGGAGTAACACTGAAAAATCTTAAATTCACCCTTGAAAACGCTGTTTTGAATTCCTTTAATCCTGTAGGCGTCAGTAATGAGTTTATCGGTGAAAAAGCTGAAATAAGCGTAAAAGACGGAGTATTACTTGTGGTTTATAAAAAGTAAGGAGATTTTGTTCTGAAAAAGTTTTGCTGTGAAAAATGGAATGTTATGTATTCTTAAAGTGCGAAAATATCGTGCTTGATGACGGTGACAAAGAAGATAAGCCTATATGGTACTATCCAAAATTTGACGAATACGGCATTCCACACTTTAACAAAAATATGAGGCTGAAATTGATCAGCCTCGTATTTTTTGTTTGCATTTATTTATTTGCTCAGAATGCTTATTCTTTTGTATGCAGTGACGATAAAGCTGAGATCCATATCTGTTAAATCTTCAACTACATTTATAATTTTTTCGAAATTATCTTCCTTTCCTACAAACTCTGTTATATAGTTAACTAAGGATAAGAACACAACCTCTCTGTCACCGTGAAGAGTCATTCTTCTGCCGCAGGCATCACCGCTGACGTCATTTGTTGCCTTTGCCATGTAAATAAATTCTGTGATTTCGGTTTCGGGAAGAGTAAGTCCGAAGGAAGAAGCCAAGGAATTAAGAAGCTCATCAAGCGAAGGGAAATTAAGTCCTACATAAGTTTTTGCAGGGTCATCCGCAAGAAATTCACTCATTTTACTGTATGAATTGATGACATCGGGAAGTATGTCACAAAGATATGCAATAGGTGAAGTCATTAAAGGCTCCATAAGTGAAAGCACTTTTTCGACGATCATTTCTGTTCTTTTGGCACCGTCAAGACCTGTCATAGCAACGAAATCCTTTAAAACCGGCATCGCTCCCGTGTGGAATGATTCGAGAAGGGGAACAAGAGCATCGTCATAGCTGGTGGGTGAAACCATTACACAGATGGCAAGCACATCACCGAAATGCTCTGCTCCGGCGCCACAGGCCTTTACGAACATTTCTTCGTCACCGTTTGTAATACCGAACGGGATAGTGTCTATATCGTCCCAGGTTTTACCGTTAGCCTGTTTGTCCGATATATAATTATAAGCTTCGGGAAATGTTTTTTTCAATGCATTGAAGCTTATTGTAGATAACTCAGCTCCGCAGAGTAAAGCGGTATATTTCGCTACAATCGTTGCAATTTTATCTGTATAGATAAAGGATTTAATATCTGCACTCTCGAGCTCCGCAACTAACATATCGTCTATAGCTCCGAGAAAAGAGGAAGCGGTTTCTTTAGTTACCACGGTACTGAACAGATAAGAATAATCCTTGCTTTGAGAATTATATGCTTTTATTTCAGCTTCCATATCCTTGTGAGAATCAGCATTTCTTGCTAAGATATTCAGAAGATCTGACAGAATATTATTGACAGATGTGCCGTATATGATGCTTCTGATTTCTTCGGAGGTTATATTTTTGATTTTTGAAAGGAAAATGTCTTCGATAACTGGATAGTTGTTCTCATATGTAAAGAGACTCGTAATATAATTTGCGAGATACTGGAATATTGCTTCTCTGTCACCGTTAATAACTGTTCTGCTTCTGTCGTTTCCGCCGCTTTCACCTACGTTTGCGGTGCCTGATGAAGCAAGATAATCATAATCCACAGGCGGTGCGGTCATACCAAGGAGATTGATGCATCCTGACACAATGGAGTCGATAGTAGGAAGAGTAAGCTTTATTTTTTCGGTGATAGCTTCATTTGAATTCAGAAGCTCACAGGCTTTGTTATAGTTAATAATAAAATCCGGAAGTATGTCGCAGAGATATGTAAGAGGGGATTTCTTTATCGGTTCAATAATACCGAGTATTCTGTCAATAAGAAACTCTATTCTTTTACTTCCGCTGAGTCCTGTTTCGAGAACGAAAGCTGAAAATGAAGGCATTATTCCGTTATGAGTTGACTCTATTACAGGAACGAGAGCCTGATAATACGCAGACGGTTCAGAGATAATTATATCAAGAAGACTGTTTCCGAGATGCTCGGCACCGGCGCCGCAGGCCTTGATGAAGGCTTCCTTGTCGCCCTTTGTTATTCCGAAGGGGATCACGTCGATGTGTTCCCAGGAAGCACCTGAAAGCTGCATATCGGCTAAACGGCTGTAGGCATCAGGAAAGCTTTTTCTTATTTGTCTGAATTTCATATCTGAAAATTCTTCGCCGAGAAAAATGGCTGAATATTTTGTTATAAGTGTAGCTGTCTCGTCACTGTAGAGTAAGGCTTCAATATCATAGCCTTGAATAAGTGCAGCAAGAAAGCTGTCAAGATCATCCAGATCAGCTTTTACGCTTTCTTTTGTTGAAAGACCTTGGTAGATAAGGCTTTCATCAGGAACAGACGAATTATATCCCTGTATTTCTGCATTGCAATCTGTAATTTCGCCCTTTATCACAGGTGAAATACCTGCTGCTACGGATATGACGACAATTACAACAGATAGGATTATACATAAGGTTTTTATAAAAGCACTCTTATTTTCTGAGTTCATATTTTCACACCCTTAATTTTTTTGTAATTATATCATCAGAATGTTTCGAATTTATTTACAAGATAATAATTTTGAAAAATCTGATGTTCTTACAGAAAAACCTCCCACATAAGTGAGAGGCTGAGTAATTTATTCTACGATTGAAACGCCTGTCATTTCTGCGGGCTGTTCAATATTCATAATTTTGAGCATTGTGGGAGCGATGTCGCAGAGCTTGCCGTCTTCACGGAGTGTGCAGTCATAACCGCATACTACGAAGGGAACGGGGAAGGTGGTGTGTGCTGTGAAGGGTGAGCCGTCTTCCTCGTACATCTTGTCAGCGTTACCGTGGTCAGCAGTGATAAGCATTACACCGTCCATTTTCATAACTGCATCGTAAACCTTGCCTACGCAGTTATCAACTGCTTCGACAGCTGCCTTGGCAGCATCGAAAATACCTGTGTGACCAACCATATCGCAGTTAGCGAAGTTAAGGATGATAGCGTCATACTTACCGCTTTCGATAGCACCTACAACCTTTTCTGTTACTTCGTATGCGCTCATTTCGGGCTGCATATCATAGGTGGGAACCTTGGGAGAAGCAACGAGGATTCTGTCTTCACCTTCGTACTGCTTTTCTACACCGCCATTGAAGAAGAAGGTTACATGAGCGTACTTTTCTGTTTCAGCGATTCGAAGCTGTGTCTTGCCCATTTTAGCCATATATTCACCGAAGGTGTTTTCGAGAGTCTGAGGCTTGAATGCTACGTGAACGTTAGGCATAGTAGCATCGTACTGTGTCATACATACATAGTAGAGGGGGAAGAAGCCGTTCTTTCTTTCGAAGCCGTCAAATGCCTCGTCAACGAAGGTTCTGGTGATTTCTCTGGCTCTGTCGGGACGGAAGTTAAAGAATACTACACTGTCATTAGCTTTGATTTTACCGTCATCAGTTAAAACTGTGGGAAGTACGAATTCGTCGGTAAGGTTTTTACCTTCAGCATCGATTGTTTCGTAGCTTTTTCTGATTACTTCTACACCGCACTCAGCCTTGATGCCTTCACCGTAAACCATAGCAGCATAAGCCTTGCCTACTCTGTCCCAACGGTTATCTCTGTCCATAGCATAGTATCTGCCCATTACTGTAGCGATTTTGCCAAGACCGATTTCAGCAAGCTTTGCGTAAGCATCTTTAACGAAGTCAGCACCTGAAGCAGGAGGAACGTCACGTCCGTCGAGGAAACAGTGAACGAATACTTCCTTAACACCCATCTTCTTAGCCAGTTCAACGATAGCATAAAGGTGAGTGTTATGTGAATGAACACCGCCGTCGCTCATAAGACCCATAAGGTGAAGAGCAGAGTCATTTTCTACGCAGTTTTTCATAGCACCGCAGAGAGCTTCGTTTTCGAAGAAATCACCGTCAGAAATTGACTTTGTGATTCTGGTAAGCTCCTGATAAACTACACGGCCTGCACCGATGTTAGTGTGACCTACCTCACTGTTACCCATCTGACCGTCAGGAAGACCTACGTCCATACCGGAAGCACCGATGAAGGTCATGGGGTTTTCTTTCATTATTTTATCAAGATTAGGAGTTTCGGCAGCTACGATGGCATTACCGTAGTCAGAAGGATTTTTACCGAAACCGTCCATAATACAAAGTAAAACAGGTTTTTTCATTTGATTTTTCCTTTCTTCATCAAAAAAGGGCTCACAGAGCCCCTTTAAGTTTTTTTGAAATTATTTCTGTTCGGAAGCAGCCTTAACGATTACGGAGAAGTCTGCAGCCTTAAGAGAAGCACCGCCGATGAGACCTCCGTCAACGTTTACCTTGGAAACGAGTTCAGCAGCGTTAGCAGCGTTCATAGAACCGCCGTACTGGATAGTAACTGTTTCAGCTACATCTGCACCGTAAGCTTCTGCGATAGCAGCACGTACATAGCCGTTACCTTCGTCAGCCTGGTCAGCAGTAGCAGTAACGCCTGTACCGATAGCCCATACGGGTTCGTAAGCGATAACAACGTTCTTGAGTTCTTCAGCAGAAACGTTTGTGAGAGCCATCTTTGTCTGATACTTAAGGAGAGTTTCGGTGTAGCCGAGCTCTCTCTGTTCGAGAGTTTCACCTACGCAGATGATGGGCTTGAGGCCTGCCTTGATAGCAGCGAGAGAACGAAGGTTAACAGTCTGGTCAGTTTCACCGAAGTACTGTCTTCTTTCGCTGTGACCTACTACTACGTATTCTACGCCTGTTTCCTTGAGCATATCAGCTGAGATTTCACCTGTGTATGCACCGGAAGCTTTGAAGTGAACGTTTTCAGCACCGATTTTGATGTTTGAGCCCTTAGCTGCTTCGATAGCTGCAGCGATGTCTACGAAGGGAACGCAGAGACCTACTACACAGTCAGCACCTGCTACGAGAGGCTACATTTCCCCGATGAGAGCAGTGGTCTGAGAGGGAGTCATATTCATTTTCCAGTTACCGGCAATTACTGCCTTTCTGAGAGACTTGTTCATTTTAAATACTCCTTAAATTTTAAATCTTATTTGTCGTTGAGAGCTACTACACCGGGAAGGTCCTTACCCTCGAGGAATTCGAGAGATGCACCGCCGCCTGTGGAGATGTGGCTCATCTTATCAGCGAAGCCGAGCTTCTGAACAGCAGCAGCAGAGTCACCACCGCCTACGATGGAGATAGCACCGCTGTTTGCGATAGCAGTAGCTACAGCGATAGTACCGGAAGCGAAGTTCTTCCATTCGGAAACACCCATAGGACCATTCCAGATAACTGTACCTGCATCCTTAACAGCGTCAGCGAAGAGAGCTTCTGTCTTGGGACCGATGTCAAGACCCATCCAGCCGTCGGGGATTTTGTCGGAATCTACTACCTTGTTTTCGGTGTCTTCTGCATATTCGAGACCAACTCTGTTATCGATGGGGATAAGGAAATTAACGCCCTTAGCCTTAGCTGTTTCCATCATTTCCTTAGCCATATCGATCTTATCGGTTTCGCAGAGAGAAGTACCTACGGAATGACCGAGAGCAGCAAAGAATGTATATGCCATACCGCCGCCTACGATAAGAGTATCAACTGTGTTAAGAAGGTTTGTGATAACGCCGATTTTGTCAGAAACCTTAGCACCGCCGAGGATAGCTACGAGAGGTCTCTTCGGATTTTCGAGAGCGCCGCCGATGTATTCGAGCTCTTTTCTGATAAGGAAGCCGCCGACTGCGGGGAGATAATCAGCTACACCTGTGGTGGAGGAGTGAGCTCTGTGAGCGGAACCGAATGCGTCGTTTACATAAATTTCTGCAAGAGAAGCAAGAGCCTTGCTGAAATCAGCATCGTTCTTTGTTTCTTCAGCGTGGAAACGTACGTTTTCGAGAAGAAGAACTTCGCCTTCCTTAAGGTCAGCAGCGAGTGCCTGAGCGCTTTCGCCTACGACGTCCTTAGCCATCTTAACTTCTTTGCCTAAGAGCTCACCGAGTCTTACAGCTACGGGAGCAAGAGAAAATTCGGGCTTGAATTCACCCTTGGGTCTGCCGAGGTGTGAGCAAAGGATAAGCTTTGCGCCGTTTTCGAGAAGGTAGTTGATTGTGGGTAAGGAAGCAACGATTCTCTTGTCACTTGTGATAACACCGTTTTCCATTTTTACGTTGAAATCGCAGCGCACGAGAACTTTTTTGCCTTTTACATCAATGTCTTCAACTGATTTTTTGTTCAATACGTTCATTTCATTCTTTCCTTTCGTATTAAGCGTTTATGTATTATCATACCACTGATTATTTTATAACATAACAGAAAAATTTTCAAGTGTTTACAGTAAAATTAAAGAGTCTTTGAGCATTTTTATTATTATTAAACTCTTTTCTTTTATATGTAGTTGAATTTGTTGTGTAAAATTACTTTGTGGGAACGGTTTCTGTTCTGATTTTTGTAGTATCACCGTACAAAGGTCTGCTGACAGGCTTTTCTGTCTGAGGTACAGATATGAGATAGGTGTTATAAATTATAAATTCTGAACCGAGGTCAGCAGAGTGATATATGAAATGAAAATTACTCTTGGTTTTCGTAAGCTCTCCTTCGCTTTCGTAGGATTTCTTTTCGTAAAGAAGCATCTGATTCATTATTTCTCCGGCTTCAGCTTCATTCCAATCTGTGAAGGCTTTGAGTGATGATGAAATCAGATTGGCAAAAAGTGAAATATCTTCCGTCGTGAGAATTTTTTTCTTTCCGTTTTCGTCGTACTTTGTCAGGTATATTCTCACCTGATCTATTTTATTATTCACTGTACAGATAAGTTTAATCATAACCGAAGGTTTTTCTTTTTCGAAATATGTATAGTAAACTGTTTTACCGTCTTCGGTTTTGTCAGTATAAAAATCTTCGGGACTGATTTCGGTGTAAGTAAATCTTTCCGTAAAACCGTACAAATCCATAAATTCCTCTCTTGAGCATCCGATTAAAAATAAGAAAATCATAATTAATAACATAATCCTGATGAAAGCAGATTTCATAATAAGCACTCCGTTGATAGTTTTTAGTAATAAATACTCATTTGTGAGTAAAAAAATACCGCTTCAGATTTCCCGAAGCGGTAAAAAATTTATCTGAGCTTATAAACGTTTGCTTCAAAGGGTGCGAGAGTATCGTTATCACTGAGGCGGACATTGGTGATAAGCTTATTGAAGCCGTTGGTGGTTACAGGCTTTTTCTGTACTGAAGAAGTGAGATTGATTTCGATGTAGTAGGTTCCCTTGTCGCTTATGCGGTAGTAGGCAAGAACATTCTTCCATTTCTCTTTTGCGAGCTTGAAATCACCGTAAACGAGCGTGTCGTCGCTGTGGCGAAGCTCTATCATCTTACGGTAGAAGTTAAGCACGGAATCCTTGTCCTTTTCTTCAGTGGCTACATTGATTCTCTTGTAACCGGGGATAATCTCAATCCAGGGAGTGCCTGTGGTAAAGCCTGCATTTTCCTCTGATGTCCAGCACATAGGTGTTCTGCCGTTATCACGGCTTCCGGCCTTTACGATGCTGTAAATTTCGTTCTTGTCAGCACCTTTTTCAGTTTCCTGCTTATAGAAATTGAGTGATTCAACATCTCTGAAATCGTCGATGCTTTCAAATTTGGAATTGGTCATACCGATTTCCTGTCCCTGGTAAACGAAGGGTACACCTTTGAAGGTCATCTGCATTACAGCTAAAAGCTTACTCAGCTCATCTCTGTACATACCGTCAGGGCAGACCTTGCTTGCCATTCTTGTTGTATCGTGGTTTTCGAAAAAGACTGTCGGCCAGCAGTGGTTACCGTAGTTCAGCTGCCATTTGACCATCTCCTTTGCCATAGGACGAAGGTCGTATCTGTACTCTGAAAAACGTTTTTTACCGGGGTTTTCTATGTGATCAAATGCAAAGACAACATTAAGCTCTTTTCTGTAATCACCGGTCATAAGCTTACTCATTTCGATGCCTGTGCCCTGACATTCACCTACTGTGAAGGCATCATATTTGTTGAAGGTGTTTTCAGCCATTTCGTGGAGATATTTGTGAAGTCTCGGTCCGTAGAAATAGTGCTCCACACCCTTGAAGCCCATCATTGAGCCGATAACATCGTTACCGTCAGGAAGGCCGTCAGCCTTTGAAATGAAGCTGATAACGTCTAATCTGAAACCGTCTACACCTTTTTCGAGCCAGCGATTAACCATTTTATATAGCTCTTGTCTGAGATTTTCGTTTTCCCAGTTGAAATCCATCTGCTTTGAGGAGAAAAGATGTAATGCCCACTGCTTTCTTTCGGGGTAGTAATTCCAGGCTTTACCGCTGAAAAGGCTTTCCCAGTTGTTGGGAGGGGTGTTTTCGTCTCCGTCTCGCCAGATGTAATAATCCTTATAGGGTGAATCGGGGTCATTTACGGAGGAACGGAACCATTCGTGCTCGTCAGAGCTGTGGTTGATAACCAGATCCATTATAAGCTTCATATCACGCTTATGAATTTCAGAAAGAAGCTCGTCGAAGTCCTCCATAGTACCGAACTCTTCCATAATTTTTTCGTAATTTCTGATATCATAACCGTTATCGTCATTAGGGGAGTCATAGATGGGACTGCACCAGATAGCGTTTATGCCGAGCTCCTTGAGATAGTCGAGCTTTTCTATGATACCTCTGAGGTCACCGATACCGTCACCGTTTGAGTCCTTGAAAGAACGGGGATAAATCTGATAGAAAACAGCTTCCTTCCACCATTTTCTTTCGATGGGAGCGTCATCCTCGAGAGGAGTGTCCTGTTCACTGTTAAGAATGCCTAAAAGTGAAGCGATGAAATCTTCGCTGATTTTACCCTTTGAAAGCTTGATGATTTTATCAAGAGTAAGCTTTGAGAGAGGACCCTTTCTGAGAAAATCACCGTTTAAGCCTACTGAATAAAGGGCTTTCATAATTATGTCGTGACCTGCAGGTGTTCTGATAATTTCAGAAATCGGTGTGTTTTTGTTTACTAACATATTTTACCTCCAATAATTTTTCTGATTCTATAATAAACTAACTAATGATTTTTTACAATAGAAAGACTTAAATTATTTGACTTTTTCTTTTATACATTGTAAAATCTGTATATAAACTTATAACGGAGGTAAATATTATGGATATAAAAGAAATTCTTAGTAAAGTTGACCACACGGTACTCTCACAGGGTGCGACATGGGAGGATATAAAAAATCTCTGTGATGACGGCATCAGATATTCCTGCGCGAGTGTGTGTATTCCGCCTTCTTATGTGAAGAGAGCCAAGGAATATGTTAAGGATGAATTAAAAATATGTACGGTTATCGGTTTCCCAAACGGTTATAATACCACAGCAGTAAAATGTTTTGAGACATCTGCAGCAGTAAAAGAAGGTGCAGATGAAATCGATATGGTAATCAATATCGGTATGCTTAAGGATAAAAGATACGATGAAATCCTCGAGGAGATTAAGTCGGTAAAAAAAGCCTGTGACGGTAAGCTTCTTAAGGTTATTATTGAAACCTGTCTGCTTACGGATGAGGAAAAGGTTATGATGTGTAAAATAGTTTCCGAATCGGGTGCAGATTACATTAAAACCTCTACAGGCTTTTCCACGGGCGGTGCTACGAGAGAAGATATCGAGTTGTTCAGCGAAAATGTGGAAAACGGTCTTCATATCAAAGCTGCAGGCGGAATTTCAAGCATAAAGGATGCTGAAGATATGCTTTCTCTCGGTGCTGACAGACTCGGCACGAGCAGAATTGTTAAAATAGTAAAGAACGAACAGGGCAGCGGTTATTAATTAAGGAGGAAACATTATGTCAGTTTCAACACCTCACATCAGTCTCAGGGAAGGAACATCCTTCGCTAAAACAGTTTTGATGCCGGGCGACCCCCTGAGAGCCAAATTTATCGCAGAAAATTTTCTGGATAATGCGGAGCTTATAAATAATGTCAGAGGCATACAGGGTTATACAGGCATCTACAAAGGTCACAGGGTTTCTGTTATGGCAAGCGGTATGGGTATGCCATCAATAGGTATTTATTCTCATGAACTTTATAATTTTTTCGGAGTAGAAAATATTATCCGTGTCGGTTCGGCGGGCGGTCTTTCAGAGAAGGTAAAGCTTCGTGATGTTGTAGCGGGCATCGGTGCCAATACCAACTCTAACTTTGCGGCTCAGTTCGGTGTAACAGGTACTATTGCACCTACATGCTCATTTGAGCTTCTGACTGCCGCAGTTGACAGTGCCAAAGAGCTCGGTATAAATATGAAGGTGGGTAACCTTTATTCTTCTGATACATTTTATGATTTTGATGAAGAGTGTAACAGAAAATGGGCGAATGCCGGCTCACTTGCCGTAGAAATGGAAGCGGCAGCACTTTATCTTAACGCTATGAGAGCAGGTAAAAACGCACTTGCTATCTGCACTATCTCCGATATGCCGTTTACCGGTGAAGGCTGTACTGCCGAAGAAAGACAGAACACCTTTACGGATATGATGAAGATTGCACTTGAAGTTGCAGTGAAAATGGATTCAGAATAATATTATTTTATTGGAGAACCTATGAAAACTAAACGAATTTTTCTTATTGTACTTGACAGCGTAGGTATCGGTGAGATGCCTGATTCACACCTTTACGGTGATGAAGGAAGTAACACATTAAAGGCTTGTTATGAGCAGAAAGGATTTAATGTTCCTGAGCTGAAAAAGTGCGGTATATTTAACATTGACGGAATTGACTACGCTGATGGTGCGGATTGTCCTGACAGTGCGTACGGACGTTTTGCCGAAGCGTCGAAGGGTAAAGACACTACCACAGGTCATTGGGAAATAGCTGGAATAATTTCCGAAAAGCCTTTTCCGACTTATCCTGACGGCTTTCCTGAGGAAATACTTCAGAAATTTTCCGAAGCCACGGGAAGGGGAGTTCTCTGTAATAAGCCTTATTCGGGAACGAATGTCATTGAGGATTACGGAAAAGAGCATCTTGAAACAGGTAAGCTCATTGTCTACACATCGGCTGACAGTGTTTTTCAGATTGCCGCTCACGAAGAAAAGGTTCCTCTCAGTGAGCTTTACAGCTGCTGTGAAAAGGCCAGAGAAATTCTTAAGGGTGAGCATGCGGTCGGAAGAGTTATTGCACGTCCCTTTGTCGGTGAGTATCCCGACTTTAAAAGGACACCGAACCGTCATGACTACTCACTTCTGCCGCCTACAGATACGGTTATCGATATTCTTGACCGTGAGGGCTTCGATGTAATACCCATAGGTAAAATCTACGATATTTTCGCAGGCAAAGGCTTTAAGGAGTCACATCCCACTAAGTCAAATGCTGACGGTATGAAGCTTACTGCGGAATATCAGAAAAAAGATTTTACGGGTCTTTGCTTTACTAATCTTGTAGATTTCGATATGCACTACGGACACAGAAATGATGCAATGGGTTATGCAGAAGCACTGACGGAATTCGATAAATGGCTTACAGAATTTAAAGAGAATATGAAAGAAGGGGACATCCTCTTCATCACTGCAGACCACGGATGTGATCCGCTTACGGAAAGCACCGACCATTCGAGAGAATATGTTCCGCTTCTGGTGTACGGTGACGGAATAAAAAGTGTTAATCTCGGCACAAGAAAAACCTTTGCCGACATAGGAAAAACAATAGCTGATTTCTTCGGCTTAAAAGGTGGAATCAGCGGAGAAAGCTTTAAAAGTGAAATTACGGGAGAATAAAATATGAAGGATGTTGAACTTATTTCTCTGGCGAAAAAGGCTGCCGAAAATGCTTATGTGCCTTATTCAGGCTACACTGTAGGTGCAGCTCTTCTTTCGAAAAACGGTAAGGTTTATCTTGGTTGTAACATCGAAAACGCAGCCTACGGACCTACTAACTGCGCTGAAAGAACAGCTTTTTTTAAGGCTGTCAGCGAAGGTGAAAGAGAATTCGAAGCTATCGCCGTAGTTGGGGGAAAGGCTCTCGATTTTAAAGACTACTTTACACCCTGCGGTGTGTGCAGACAGGTAATGGCAGAGTTCTGCGATGAAAACTTCCGTGTTCTTATAGGAAAGAACGGAGAAGATTATCTGTCTCTTACTCTCGGTGAAATTCTTCCATATTCTTTTTCGTCAGAAAAACTCAAATAATTAAAAGAGGCGGTCTGCCTCTTTTTTCTTATATATAAACCTTTCGATGGCTTTTTATTTTTTCCATGGCGCATTTTTCTAGTCTTGACACCTGTGCCTGAGAAATGCCGATTTCACTGGCTACCTCCGTTTGAGTCATACCGTTCATAAAGCGAAGTGAAAGTATTCTCTTTTCTCTTTCACCAAGGTCGTTTATTGATTTTTTAAGCAGTATTTCGTCTATCCAGTTTACATCACTGTTACTGTCTCCGATCTGATCCATAACATAAATTGTGTCACCTGCATCGTAATAGACAGGCTCATACAGAGAAACGGGGTCTACTATTGCTTCCAGTGCGATTACTACATTTTCACGTTTTACACCTAAGCGTTCGGCTATTTCTTCTACGGTCGGTTCCTTTTGTGTCTCGTTGATAATCTGTTCCTTTATCTGCATGGCGTGATAGGCTGTATCTCTTACGGAACGGCTGACTCTTATCGGGTTATAGTCTCTGAGATAGCGTCTTATTTCTCCGATTATCATAGGAACACCGTAGGTGCTGAAGCGAAGATTAAGACTTATATCGAAATTATCTATAGCTTTGATAAGACCGATACATCCGACCTGAAAAAGATCATCAATATTTTCACCTCTGGATGTAAAACGCTGAATTACGCTCAGTACCAGACGGAGATTACCGTTTATAAGGTCCTCACGCGCTTTCTGATTTCCTGCCTTCGCTTTTTTCATCAGCTCGGTTATTTCTTTTTCACTGAGTGTTTTAAGCTTAGATGTGTCGATACCGCATATTTCTACCTTGTTATAATAATTCAACCTGAATTACCCCCACTGTTTTCTTAAAATAATTATTGGCATAAGAGGGGATTTTTAAAAGTTACATTTGTTGGAATTTGTATTAAAGAAAAAAATATTTGACGATTTATGTTCTTTGATGTATAATTCTGACGATAACAAAAAGAGGGATACGGATAAATTATGCTGAAAAATACGCTGAAAATTCTGTTTGTTTTTTCTTTCGTAATCTGCCTGTCATTTACTGTAGCTGCTTCGTGCGAACATAATTTTGAATGCGACGGCTCGAAGAGCAATCTTATAAGCCGTGATAATTTTACTCACTCCTACTACTGTCTTAAAGGGTGCGGCGCCTACGGTACAGAGCAGGGCGGTGTGAATGCTGCAGAGGAGTGTTCTTTTGTGCTGCTGACGGAGAAAACGCCGACCTGTAACGGGGATGGAATGAGAATGTATATGTGTACTGTCTGCTTTCGCAATAAGGATGAAGCTATTCCGAAAAAGAATCACAGCTATGTCAGGACACGGAAAAATCCTACGTGTACACAGAACGGCTATGACTTATATTCGTGTACAGAATGCGGTTTGTCTTACAGGAAGAATTATAAAGAGAAAATCTCGCATATTTCCGACGGCGGAATTATAGAAAGTATGCCCGGAATTAACTGTAAAGGCTCGATTAAGGAGTCCTGCCGTGTGTGCGGCGCCCTTTTATCGGTAAAGGTTTTGGTCAACTTAGCGGACGAATCTGAAAATGTTTATATTCCCGAAGCGGTCGTGAGTCTTAAAATCCTTTCATTTACTGATACATCTGTCAGTCTTAAATGGAAAAAATCTGAATATGCTCTGAAATATAAAATATCATACAGTACCGATAAAAAGAAATGGAAGACGGTTTTTTCAGACAGTACATCATGTAAGGTTAAGAAGCTGAAGCCGGGGTATGAATATTATTTTAAGGTTACTGCAGTAGGAGACGGCTCGGTAAGCGCTGACAGTAAGATGATTTCTACGATTACACGACCGTCAAGGGCTGTTATCGTGAAAGCTGCATCAGAGAAAGCAAATCAGGCTAAGATTAAATGGAAAAAGCAGAGTAACGTCAGCGGCTATGAGCTTTCGTGGTCTCGTCAGAGCTTCAGTAAAAGTAAAAATATCAGTTGTGTCCGTGTGACGAAGGGTACGGAAAAGACACTCAGAAAGCTGAAAAGCGGTAAAAAATACTACTTCAGAATCCGTTCATATAAAAAATTCGGTTCAAAGAAGGTTTTCGGTGTGTACAGTAAAACCAAAACAGTGAAAATCAGATGAATAACTGTTGAAAACAGTGAATCTCTATGCTATAATTCAGAAAGAAAATATTTCGGAAAGGACGGACAGCTTAACTGTCCGAGGAGAAATTATGAAGTATCAGATCAAGAAACTCAGAATCAACGATTTTGAAGTCTACGAGGAGAACAAGCTTGCAGGGAGAAGTTACTTTATTCCGTATTCAGACAGAGAAAATCTCCTTTCACAGACTTCTCTTACGGAAAGGTATTCCAGTGATGCGGTTACAGTTCTTTCAGGCGACTGGAAATTCAGATATTTTGAAAAGATTTCCCGTCTTCCCTCTGCTATCGACACTGAAACTATGACCTTTGATGACATTAAGGTGCCTTCCACATGGCAGAGAACAGGCTATGAAAATCCTTGCTATCTTAACACAAGATACGAATTCCCGATGACTCTTCCCAACGTACCTGATGAAATGTCAGCGGGTGTGTATTTTAAAAAGTTTACTGTCAAAAATACTGTTCATCCTGTTATAACCTTCCTCGGTGTATGCTCATCACTTACACTTTATGTTAACGGCAGATATGTCGGCTACAGTGAAGGCAGTCATAACAGCGCAGAGTTTGCACTTGACGGTTTCGTAAATGAGGGTGAAAACGAGCTTCTGGCCATCGTGTCCAAATGGTCTAACGGTACATATCTCGAATGTCAGGATATGTTCAGAGAAAACGGTATTTTCCGTGATGTTTACATTACCGAAAATACTTCGGAATACATCTTTGATTTCCATGCTAAAACCTGTGAAAAATCTGAAGGTTACGCACTTGATGTAGATGTTGACATTCTCGGAGAAAGCTTCGCAGATAAGACACTGTGTGCTGAGCTTCTGAAGGACGGTGAGGTTATTTCTGTCAGAAAGGCTGCTGCTGGTTTCAAGGTTAATTTTGATTTCGGTGTTCTTAATGTAAAACGTTGGACTGCAGAAACGCCGGAGCTGTACACGCTCGTTCTTTCACTCAAACAGGGTGATAAAACCCTACAGTGTGTAAAGCATAATATCGGCTTTAAGACTGTAAGAATTGACGGTGAAAGATTTTTCTTTAACTCCAGACTCATCAAATTCAAGGGTGTGAACCATCACGATACTCACGAAAAAACAGGTTACGTTATGAGCGGTGAGGACCTTTTAAAAGATGTCCTTCTTATGAAAAAGCTTAATGTCAATGCTGTCAGAACATCACATTATCCTCCCGATCCTATCTTGCTTCACCTGTGTGATGAATACGGTCTTTATGTAATCGATGAAGCTGATATTGAAACACACGGAACACAGCATGCAGATAATCTCAGACCGACTCTTAAGCCTAATATTATCAGTAATGACAGCGCATGGCTGCCTCGTTATGATGACAGAGTAATGCGTATGTTCGAAAGAGATAAGAATCATCCTTCCGTTACTATGTGGAGTCTCGGTAATGAATCAGGCGGATGGAAAAACCACGATGAATGCTGTAAGCATCTTAAGGAAGTTACAGACATTCCCGTCCATTATGAGGGAGCGATCAGAACACCGAGAGGTTCTTATGACGTTATTTCTGAGATGTATCAGATTCCTTCTCTTCTCGAAAAAATAGGTAAGCATAAGCTCGGAAAAAGATATAAGAACAAGCCTCACTTCCTTTGCGAGTACTGTCACGCTATGGGCGTCGGACCCGGTTCTCTCGAGGATTACTGGAATCTTATTTATACATACGAAAATCTTACGGGCGGATGCATCTGGGAATGGGCAGATCACAGTGTTTATCACGAAAACGGTAAATATAAATATACTTACGGCGGTGACCACGGAGAGAGAATTCACGATGAAAATTTCTGCGTTGACGGTCTCGTTTATCCTGACAGAACACCTCATACAGGTGCTTACGAGATGAAAAATGTTTACCGCCCTGTCAGATGTACGAAAGCAGGGGAGAACACTTATTCCTTCAGAAACACCAATGCGTTTACGGACTCGTCTGATATTAAAATTTTCTACGAGCTTCTTGAGAACGGTACCGTTATCGAAAAAGGTGAGGTTGATGCTGTTATTCCTCCTCTTGCAAGCAAAGCAGTAAATATCGGCCACAAGAAGACAGGCAGCGATAAAGATTATCACATTACCTTTATTTATACTGATCTTGCAGGCGAAGAAATTGCTAAGGAGCAGATTACTCTCAACGAAAAGATTTCTGACCCCGTATATGTTTCAGACGGTAAGCTTGAGGTAACACAGACTAAGGATAACTATACCGTTTCCTTTGAAAAGGGCAGTATAGCTTTCTCTAAAAAGGACGGTACACTTTTAAGCTATAACTCTGACGGTAAAGAGTATATTTCCGACGGTAAAGGCTTTACAGCCAATATCTACCGTGCCTTCCTTGATAATGACAGAAATATTGTCAAAGGCTGGAAAAAGCAGGGCTTTGATGCTATGAAGCCCGTGTTCAAGGAATTTAAATCAAGAGAAAAGAACGGTTTTGTAAAGATCGAGACAGAATGGGAGCTTTATCACGGTGATAAGCCTGTTTATGAATTTGAGCTCGAATATAAGATTTATTCTGACGGAACTGTTTTCGTAAAATCAGAAATCGAGCTTGAGAAATTCTCTTTCAAACCTATAGAGCTTCCCCGCTTCGGAGTTAATGTAAAGCTTGACAAGACTCTTCAGAACGTGGAATATTACGGACTCGGTGACCTCGAAAATCTTCCCGACTTCAAAGAACAGAGTGTAATGGGTATTTATTCTGCTGACGTGGATTCGCTTAATGTTGATTACATCAGACCTCAGGATAACGGAAACCACGGCGAGTGCCGTTATGTTAAGCTTTCCGATGATGAAGGTAAAGGATTAATGTTCTGTGCCTGCAAAAAGCCTTTCTCATTCAGTGCGCATAATTACAGTAATGAAGTAATGGAAAAGGCGAAGCATATCGAGGATATAAAGAGTGAAGATTTCGTTTCTCTTAACATTGACGGATTTATGAGAGGTACTGGTTCAAACAGCTGCGGACCGAATGCTCTCAAGCAGTACAGAGTATATCTTAAGGATGAGCTTGAGTTTGAGTTCTGCATAAAACTTGTCAGATAAAAAACTGAAAAAAATTAAAGAACATCTGTATTTATTCTTGAATATGGATGTTCTTTGTGTTATAATCTCTAAGAATAGTGCAAAGAAGCACAAAATTCTATTTCCACAATAACGGAGGATGAAAAATATGAAACAGTTAAACATCGGCATTATCGGTGCGGGTCGTATCGGTAAAGTCCACATGCAGTCGATTACATACAATGTACCTACTGCAAAGGTTCTCGGTATCACAGACGTTTTCAAAGACGGCTTACAGGAACTTGCTGATAAGTACGGTATCGAAAAGGTTTATGACGACTACAAGGAAATGCTCGCTGACAAGGATATCGACGCAGTTCTCGTTTGTTCTTCTACAGACACACACGCTGATATCTCTATCGAAGCAGCCAAGGCAGGAAAACACGTTTTCTGCGAAAAGCCCGTTGATCTTACACCTGAAAAGGTTAAGGCCGTTATCGACGCAGTAGCTGAAGCAGGTGTTAAGCTTCAGGTAGGCTTTAACAGAAGATTTGACCATAACTTCGCTCATGTACGTTCACTTATCAATGAAGGCAAGGTCGGTAATCTTGAGCTCATCAAAATTACTTCACGTGACCCTGAGCCTCCCCCGGCAGAATATGCCGCAGTTTCAGGCGGTATGTTCCTTGATATGACCATTCACGATTTCGATATGGCACGTTTCCTTGCAGGCAGCGATGTAACTGAGGTTTACGCAAGTGCTACTTGTCTCGTAGATCCCGCTATCGGTGAAGCAGGTGATGTAGACACAGCGATCATCAACCTTAAGTTCGAAAACGGTGCTCTCGGTGTAATTGACAACAGCCGCCGTGCTGCTTACGGTTATGACCAGAGAATCGAAGTATTCGGCTCACTCGGTGCTGCTATGGCTTCAAATGACACACCCACCAATGTAACTGTTATGAACAGTGACGGTGTAACTACCGATAAGCCTCTCTATTTCTTCCTCGAAAGATATATGCAGTCCTTCCGTGACGAAATGGTACAGTTTGTCGATGCTGTTCTTAATGACAAGCCCACACCCACCACCGGTCTTGACGGTCTCAACTCCATTCTTGTTGCTCTTGCTGCTAAAAAGTCAGTTAAGGAAGGCAGACCTGTTAAAATCTCTGAAATTATGTAATTTAAGCTTTTGGGAGTGCAGTAAAATGCACTCCTTGAAGTGTTTTATTAAGACAATTATTTACTGAAAGGATTGATTAATATGCGTCTTACTATGGCTCAGGCTCTCGTAAAGTTTCTTGATAACCAGTATGTAAGCTTCGACGGAAAAGAAACCAAGTTCGTTGACGGAATTTTCGGTATTTTCGGTCACGGCTGTGTTGTTGGTATCGGCCAGGCTCTCGAGCAGGGCGGTCACAGCCTTACATATTATCAGGGACATAACGAGCAGGGTATGGCTCACGCAGCTATTGCCTTCGCCAAACAGAATAACAGACGAAAGATTATTCCCTGCACATCTTCTATCGGCCCCGGTGCTCTTAATATGGTCACTGCCTGCGGTACTGCTACAGCGAACAGAATTCCTCTTCTTGTTCTTCCCGGTGATACCTTTGCATGCCGTCAACCTGACCCTGTTTTACAGCAGGTAGAGCAGCCTAATTCATATTCCACTACATCCAATGACGCTTTCCGTGCTGTTTGTAAGTACTGGGACAGAATTGAGCGTCCCGAACAGCTTATGACAGCCTGCATCAATGCTATGAGAGTGCTTACAGATGCCGCTGACACAGGTGCAGTATGTATTGCTATGCCTCAGGATGTAGAAGCAGAAGCTTTTGATTATCCCGACTACTTCCTTCAGAAGAGAGTATGGTATATGGACAGAAGAGTTCCTTCTGACAGAGAAATTGACGCAGCAGTCGAAATGATTAAGAATGCTGAAAAGCCTATGCTTATCGTAGGCGGCGGTGTTACATATTCCGAAAGCTACGAGTCAGTTCTCGCTTTTGCTGAAAAGTATAACATTCCCATCGGTGAAACCCAGGCAGGTAAGGGACAGGTTCCTTATGCACATCCGCTTAATCTTGGCGGTTGCGGTGTAACGGGCGGTGCTGCCGCTAACGCCATCGCTAAAAAAGCTGACCTTGTAATCGCTGTCGGAACGAGACTCACTGACTTCACCACTTGTTCTAAGTGGGGATTCCAGAATCCCGATGTAAAGATGCTTTCAATAAATGTCTGCTCCTTCGATGCGTTCAAGATGGACTCCACAGCAGTTATTGCTGATGCTAAGATGGCTATGGAAGCTATTATGTCTAAGCTTGACGGCTACAAATCAAAGTGGACTACAGAAATTTCCGAAGCCAAGGAAAGCTTCGACGCAGAAATTACCCGCTGCTACAATGCAGAGCCTGTAGACGGAGTTCTTTCACAGATGAGAGCTCTCGGTGTAATCAACGAAGTTATCGCTGACGATTCTATCGTTATCGGCTCATCCGGTTCACTTCCCGGCTGTCTTCAGAGAATCTGGAAAACCAAGGCACCTTACACCTATCACGTAGAATACGGCTTCTCCTGCATGGGTTATGAAATCTGCGGTGCATTAGGTGCAAAGCTTGCTGCTCCCGATAAAGAGGTTTACTCTATGGTAGGTGACGGCTCCTTCCTTATGCTTCACAGTGAGCTTTATACTGCCGTTCAGGAAAACAAGAAAATCAATATTATGCTCTTCGACAACAGCGGTTGGGGATGCATCGAAAACCTTCAGAATAATCAGGGTACGGACACCTACGGTACAAGATTTACCAGAAGAACTGACAGCGGTCTTCTCGACGGTGAGGTAATCTACACAGATTATGCTAAAATTGCTGAAGGCTACGGCTGTAAGGCTTACAGAGTAACTACTGATAAGGAACTCTATGAAGCTCTTGAGGATGCTAAGAAGCAGACTGTACCTACACTCTTTGATATCAAGGTAGCACATAAGTCTATGACTGACGGCTACGATTCATGGTGGAGAGTAGGCGTTGCTGAGGTATCAACAAGTGAAAAAGTTCACGAATGTTATGAGGAAATGAAAGCCAATATCGAAAAGGCTCGTTTATATTAATTTGAAGGAGAAATAAATATGCTTAACAAAGAAAAAGTTAATCTTGCCATAGCGCCTATCGCATGGACAAACGATGATATGCCTGACCTTGGCGCAGAAAACACCTTTGAGCAGTGCGTTAGTGAAATGGCACTTGCAGGCTTCACAGGCAGTGAAATCGGTAACAAGTACCCCAAGGATGTAGAAACCCTCAAGCATAAGCTCGATGTAAGAGGAATGAGAATCTGTAATGCATGGTTCTCTTCACTTCTTCTTTCCGAAGGCTACGAGGCTACAATCGAAGCCTTCATCAAGCACAGAGATTTCCTTCACGCTCTCGGTGCTAAGGTTATCGGTGCTTCTGAGCAGGGCAACAGCATCCAGGGCAAGGATGTAAGTATCTTCGGTGAAAAGCCTGTTTACACTGACGAGCAGTGGGAGCTTATTGCTAAAGGCTTCAATGAAATGGGCAGACTTGCTAAGGAAAAGGGTATGTACTTCACCGTTCACCATCATATGGGTACAGGTGTTCAGACAGCTGAAGAAATCGACAAGCTTATGGAAATTACAGATCCCGATCTTGTTTATCTTCTCTTCGATACAGGTCATCTTTCATTCAGTGGTGAGGATGTAATCGGTGTACTTAAAAAGTATGTAAACAGAGTAAAGCACGTTCATCTTAAGAGTATCCGTAAGGATGTTATCGAAGATGCTAAGGTTAAGGGCTACAGCTTCCTTGATTCAGTTCGTGCAGGTTCATTTACAGTTCCCGGTGACGGTGACTTTGATTTCACACCCGTATTCGATGTTCTTGACGAAGCAGGGTATGAAGGCTGGGTAGTTGTTGAGGCAGAACAGGATCCTGCTATTGCTAACCCCTATGAATATGCAGTTTTAGCAAGAAACTACATCAGAGAAAAGACAGGACTTTAATCCCTATATAAAAGTAATCCCTCGGCTTGATGCCGAGGGATTTTTGTCATATTTTATAAAGTTATTTCTCCCACTTCATAACGGTTTTACCGAATGACTTATTGATATCGAGATCGAAGGCCTCCATCATATCCTTGATGTTTCTGACAGGTTTTACATAACCGACCATATGGCTGAGATATTCTACGATATCAGGGAATTCTTTGTACATTTCTACGGTCTTGACGAAATCTTCACGGCCGCTGCGGCTGCTTCCGAAAATGCGCAGACCTTTTTCGAGTACCATTCTTGTATTGATGGGAACGGGATATTCGCTTACACCTAAAATAGAGATGGTACCTTCAGGTTTGATGTAGTCGATGATCTGATTGATAGCTATCTGTGAGCCGTTACCGCCTACACATTCGAAAGCGTGATCGAATTTCATATCTTCGGGAATTTCTGTAGTAAGATAGGTTTCATCTACGAAAGTGAAGTCACTGAGCTTTTTGGGAACAACACCGAAAACATAAATTTTAGCGTCGGGGAAGAACTTTCTTAAGAAAACACAGGTGATGTAGCTTAAGTTACCGTCACCCCACACACCGATGGTTTCTCTTCTTTCGTGAGAGAATTTTATAAAACGGCTGATAGCATGAACGCTGACTGAAACGATTTCCGTAAAAGAAGCTACTGCGGGATTAATGTCAGCAGGGAGCTTGACAAGTCTGTCACCGCTGATAGATACATACTCCTGCATAAATCCGTCAAAACCGCTCGCTCTGAATTTACTTGAACGAAGATAGTTTTCAGCGATAATGTCATCCTTCTCTACGGGTGTATTGGGGATCATTACTACCAGATCACCGGGCTTGAAATTTTTATCGGGGGAGTAGACAACCTCACCTACAGCTTCATGGATAAGCGCCATAGGAAGCTTTTCTGCCAGTGCCTTAGGATCTCTGGTTCCCTGGAAATATCTCTGGTCTGCATTACAGATAGAAAGATAGGTAGGTCTGACTATTACGTTTCCGCTGAAAATGTCGATTTCACTGAATGCTATTTCGATTTTTCTCGGCTGAGTTAATCTGAATACTGTATTAAGCATAGACTTTTCCTTTCAGAATTATTTGATTTCTTCGTCTAAAAGTGCCTTTGCCACTCTTAAATCATAGGGATAGGTGATTTTGATGTTGTGTACTTCACCGTCGATAAGATGTACATCGTGGCCCTTCATGCTGAAAATTTTACATGCATCGGTAAGAATGTCTTTTTCCTCTTCTGTAAGACCGTAATATAACTCCTTGAGAAGCTTAGCCTTGAATGCCTGAGGAGTTTGTCCCTGATAAAGCTTGCTTCTGTCAGGGATGTTACTGATGATAACACCGTTCTGACTTTCTACGATAGTATCGGTAGCAGGAACGACAGTATCGGTAGCACCGAACTTAAGAGCGCCTTCGATGTTCTCGGATATGATTCTTGCTGAAACGAAGGGTCTTACTGCATCGTGTGTAACAATGATGGTTTCGTCATCGAGGCCGTCGGTTTCTTCGATGAATTTTATAGCGTTCATTATTGTTTCGTTTCTTGTGCTTCCGCCCTGAAGCACTACTACACGGTCATCTTCGGGAAGATGCTTTTTGATTATGGATTTAGTGTGATTTATCCACTGATCGGGGCAAAGAATAATTATCTTTCTGAAACAGTCGTTTACATAGAATTTTTCTACGGTATGTGCGATGATGGGCTTGTCCTTTAATGTAATATACTGCTTGGGTTTTTCTACATTACCCATTCTGCTTCCTATACCGCCTGCAGCGATAACTGCATATATCATTTTTAATCACCTCTGAGTAATTTTCTGATGGCAGAAATACATTCCGCATCATCATAAAGTATACAGTAATAACATTGAATTGTCAATGTTTTATTTCAATAAAAAAGCAAACCTGATAAACAGGTCTGCTCATAAAATTATATCTTTTTCAGTAATTCTTCGAAGTCATCAGCTGAGGGTACAAGATGGTAGTCATCCTTCGGAAGTGGAACGGCTTTTTTATGTCTTGTGTAGTTTTCACCCATAGCAGTATCGATGATTCTCTGTGTAGCATTACCGTCACATGCACTCATAAACTTATTACGGAAGTCAATAACCTCCTGTTTGTTGAAGTTTTCTTTTATGCTTCTGATATAATCGATGATTTCTTCGTTTGTTGATACGATAGGGCCGGGAGTAAGCTCATCGTAATCGTAATAGAAGCCTCTCCAGTCGAAGAATTCGTTGAGGTCGTGTGCCAGGAAAATCATCGGTCTCTCGAAAAGAGAATACTCAAAAATGAGCGAAGAGTAGTCGGAAATACAGATGTCACTTACACAAAGAAGTGATTCTATACTCATATCATCAGTGAAATCCACAGCGAATGAACCGATGAGCTCTTCGGGAATTGCAGGTCTTTTTCTGACGAGAGGATGATGCTTCATAATAACCACATATTCATCACCGAGTGCTTCGTAAAGCATATTAAGATCTAAAACATTGGGAGATTTTGCTCTGGCTACTCTGCCACGGAAGGTGGGAGCATAAAGAATAACCTTTTTACCTTTGGCAGCAGGGAAGCGCTCATAAAGAGTATCGTAGGAGCCTGAAATAAAATCCTTGTCATAAAAAATATCGGTGCGGCTGCTGCCGAGAGCCTTTACTACACCGCTTTCGTGGGTGTACTGCATAGCTTCCTCGTATGCCCAGATTACCTCGGGACTGCTGACGGTAACGTGAGTATAGTTTCTGTTAAAGGGATATCTTTCCATATCTTTTCTGGAAGCACCGAAAATAGCGTCAGCGGTACTGAAGCCGAATTTTTTGAATGCACCGCAGCCGTGCCAGAGCTGAGTAATGACGGTTTCGGGTCTTGTGACAAATCTTCCTGTTACATTGGTTGCTTCGTCGAAGAAAACATACTTTGCCGTAGCAATATCGCGTATCATAGCCTTACATCTTTCACGGTATTCCTTTCTTGTAACGAAAGTGTTACGAAGGAAGTGACAGTGAATATCGAAGTCTGTGTTTGCATAAAGGTTATCGTACATAAGCTGGAAGCTGTTGGTAAGCTTAGGGAGTCTTATCTCTACGAAAACAACCTTCTTTTCATCGACAGGCAGCTTTGAGTATTTTTTGTAAATAGAAGGGTAGAGATGTGCAATAACATATTCTGTGTAAAGTCTGTTATATTTACCTCTGAAGAATTTCTTGATTCTTTTGAAAAAGCTTCTTGTCTTTTTAACGAAGAATTTCTTAGTTTTTCTCGCATATTTTACGAAGAAAAGGTAGATGGTGTAAAGGAAAGTGCTCTGAAGTGCGCTTTTGATTCCCATTAAAAACATCCTTTCTGATTAATAGCGTATCTTTTTACAAATGATTATTTTACATAAATTAACAGTTTTGTCAAGGATAACTGATGAATCAAAGAGATTTACCGTTATATTTGTTACCGAAAATTTTCTGAAGAATTCTTTCTGTGGCGTGTCCGTCACAGGAGCTCATAAATTTTTCTCTGAATGCTGTAACTCTGCTTTTATCAAAATTATCTTCCAGCTTTTCAATATAGCTGATTATTTCTTCGGTTGTTTTAAGAACGGGACCGGGAGTAAGCTCGTCGTAATCGTAATAAAATCCTCTTTCGTCGAAATATTCATCGAGATCATAAGCGAAGAAAATCATCGGTCTTTCAAATAAAGAATACTCATAAATCAGTGATGAATAATCGGAAATACAGATGTCACTTACGCATATAAGCTCTTCGATGCTCATTTTATCGGAAAAATCATAAGCAAAGGTGTCTGTTACAGAGGGTCTGTTCTTTACAAGAGGATGATGCTTGATTAACATAATGTAATCATCGGAAAGAGATTCTCTCATTTTGCCTGTATCGAGCCTGTCCGGTGCTTGCGCAGATTCGACATTACCTCGGAATGTGGGTGCATAAAGTATTATTTTTTTATTTTTTGCTTCGGGAAGGCAGCTGTAAAGCTTTTCATAAGAAGCACCGATAAAATCTTCATCATAAAAGATATCTGTTCTGCTCACGCCATCAGCCCGTACAATTCCGCTATCCTTAAGATTCATAGCTTCCTCAAAATGCGGAACAACCTCGGGACTGCTTACTGTAACCATAGTATAATTTTTATGAACAGGATAACGTGTTTTTGCTCTCTCTGAAGCGCCGAATCTTCCGTCACTTACACTGTAACCGAATTTTTTAAAGGCTCCGCATCCGTGCCAGAGCTGAACAAGCTCGGTTTCAGGTCTGAGCTTTATCTTAGCGAAAATGTGTGTCGCTTCGTCCATAAAAATACACCGTGCTGTCGCCATATCCTTGATAAGTGCGATGCAGTTTTTAGTGTATTCAATGTCAGAAACGAAGGTTTTTCTGAGAAAATGGCATTTAAGCTTGAACATTTTATTTTCGCTCAGCGATTTATGAACTTCGTGAAAGCTGTTCGAGAGCACATCAAGTCTTGATTCAACAAAAACAATTTTATCTTTATCAGTATCCTTCCGTGAACCGATTCTGTACAGAAGGGGGTAGAGATACATTATAGTAAATTCAGTGAGTGCTTTTCTCCGTATGCGGATTAAAATATTTTTGATTTTACTGAATATATTTCTCATAGGCATGTGAAAACTTCCTTTCAGAGACTTTATTCTATTCTACTTTTTTTATGTGTTGTTTGTCAAGACAGAAATTAAACGAAAATATAAGAACAATAAACTACATAATTCTTGACATATATGAGAAAAAATAGTATTATAACAAATAATGCCTTAATATGGGGTGTTATAGGCTTAACAGGAATTAACAGAACGAATATAGATTAAAAAACGAATAAAAGGAGTGAATTCTATTTAAATGAGCGAAAAGAATCAGAAACAGAACACTAATCAGAAAAACAAACAGAATGCCAGACAGAATCAGAATGCCAAACAGTCTCAGAAGAAGCAGAACAATCAGAAAAATACGGCAGTTAAAAATAAAGACTCAAAGTCCATGAATTTCAAAAAGAAAAAGAATCAGCCCGAAAATGCACAGAAACGTAAAAACTCAGGTAAAGGCAAGAAAAAAGCAAGTCCTGTGAGAGTTGCATTTCTCGGCGGTCTTAATGAAGTAGGAAAGAATATAACGTTATTTGAATATAAGAATGATATTATTCTCGTAGACAGCGGTCTTGCATTTCCTGATGAGGATATGCCCGGTATAGACCTTGTTATCCCGGATTTTACTTATATTGAAAAGAATGCGGACAAGGTAAGAGGTATTTTCATCACTCACGGACATGAGGATCATATCGGCTCTCTTGCTTATCTTTTAAAGAGCGTGAACATTCCTGTTTACAGTACGCGTCTTACTAACGGACTTATCGAGTGTAAGCTTAAGGAGCACGGACTTTACGGCTCGGCAAAGCTTAATGTTGTAAAAGCAGGTGACAGTGTTACCCTTGGAGGCTTTACCGTAGAATTTATTCACGTGAATCATTCTATACCCGACGCTGTCGGCTTTGCCATTAAATGTGACGGCGGAACTATAGTTCACACAGGTGACTTTAAAATTGACAGCACACCTATAGATGGCGGTATGATTGATATTTCACGTTTTTCCGAACTCGGCAAGGAGGGTGTACTCTGCATGATGGCAGATTCCACCAATGCTGAAAGACCGGGATATACCGAAAGCGAGAGAAAAGTAGGCGACTCCTTCGAGCTTCTTTTCAGAAAGGCACAGAAAAGAAGAATAATTGTCGCTACCTTCGCTTCTAATATCCACCGTGTACAGCAGATAATCAATGTGGCTGAGCGTTTCGGAAGAAAGGTCGCTCTTTCGGGAAGAAGTCTCGAAAATGTCGTAGCTATCAGTGCTGAACTCGGTTACCTTAAAGTTCCCGACGGTATTCTCATAAAGCTTGATATGATTAACCGTTATACGGACGATCAGGTTGTACTCATCACCACGGGCAGCCAGGGTGAGCCTATGTCTGCTCTTACGAGAATGGCTCTTTCGGATCACAGAAAGGTAGCTATCGGACCGAACGATTATGTAATTATTTCAGCTACTCCTATTCCCGGTAATGAAAAAACCGTCGGAAGGGTTGTAAATGAGCTTATGAAGCTCGGTGCAGAGGTGGTTTACGAAAAGATGTACGATGTTCACGTATCGGGCCACGCTTGCCGTGAAGAGCTTAAGCTTATGCTGAGCATCGTCAAGCCTAAATATTTCATTCCTGTCCACGGTGAACAGAAGCATATACAGAAGCATGCTGAGCTTGCTGTTTCAATCGGTATTGATAAAAAGAATATTATTCTTGCCGATAACGGAACTCAGGTAGAGATGTGTGACGATTACATCAAAACTGTATCGAATGTACCTGCGGGCAAGGTGTTTGTAGACGGTTCAGGTGTCGGTGATGTGGGATCTGTGGTTCTGCGTGACAGAAAGCATCTGGCAGAGGACGGTATAATCATTGTAGTAGCTACTCTCGACGGTGTTACAGGTGAGCTCGTTGCAGGTCCCGACGTAGTATCACGAGGCTTCGTATTTGTAAAGGAAGCCGAAGAACTGATTTTCGATGCAAAAAACACAGCTTATGAAACGCTTATGCGTTGTTATGATAAAAATATAAGAGATTGGGGTGCCATAAAGGGCAGAATCCGTGACGATATCTCGAAGCTTATGTATGAAAGAACGAGAAGAAGTCCTATGATTTTACCTATCCTTATGGAGATTTAAAAAGATGAAAAAACTTTGGAAAGCCTATGATGTGTCTCTGATATCCTTTGTTATCGGTGTAGCATTTTTCACTGCAGTGCTTTTTTATAACAGAAATGTCGGTGTAATCGGTCTCGCTGTTGTTCTTGCACTTACTGTAGGAAAGATAAGCTACCATAGCAGCAGAAATGCGAAGCTTTTAGGAAAAATCAGCACTGTTTACGATGAACTGAATTTCGGCCCCGGTAAAGCCTTCGATAAGCTTACGGTGCCTTGCGCCGTTGTTGAAAAAGACGGTACTATCATCTGGTTCAACGGCAGCTTCGCTTCGGATTTCGGAATTAACGGTGACACTAAGGATACCAATATTCAGTCTCTGCTGAAAAAAGACAGCATTGACGATATGCTTGAAGGCCGTGGATATTCGGTGTACGCTTACGAACATTATTATTCTGTTTTTACCAATGAAATCGACATCGGTGACGGAGAGCTTATTTATCTGATTTATTTCTTCAATCAGACGGAGCTTAAAAAAACCGAAAAGAAATATCTTGACTCAAAGCCTTCCGTTATTCTGACAGTAATAGATAATGCTGATGAGGTTTATCAGAATTTCAAAGAAAGTGATTGCACCTCCATATTCAGCTACACTGAGCAGATGATTGATGACTGGGCTACATCCTACGGTTGTCTGTGCCGTAAGTTTTCCAATGCGAGAATGCTTATTTTTGCCGAAGAAAAAAATCTTCAGAGGATGATAGAAGATAAATTTTCAATTCTTGAGGATGTCCGAAACTTCACATACGAGGGTAAAAGTACCGATATTTCTCTTTCAATCGGTGTAGGTAAAAGTGATAACATCATCGAATCGAACAGCTTTGCAAGACAGGCACTGGATATGGCACAGAGCCGCGGCGGAGACCAGGCGGCCATTAAAGAAGACACCGAGTATGTATTTTTCGGCGGTGTTTCTGCCGGATTCGAAAAAAGAAACAAGGTAAGAACGAGACTTATTGCAAAATCAATAGCAGAAATTATTTCTGACAGCGACAATGTTCTTATTATGGGTCACCGTTTTTCTGACTTTGACTCCTTTGGCTCGTGCGTAGGTATGCTGAGTATTGCCGAGCATTTTTCAAAGCAGGCTCACATTATAATTAATGAAAAGAATACTCTTGCCGGACCTCTCGTCGAGGTGTTCAAAGAGGAATACGGCACCGATAAGCTTATTTCTGCTTCCGGTGCATCGGATAAGCTGACAGAAAATACACTGCTTATTATTACCGACACTCACAAAAAAGCTTTCACTGAGTGTCCTGAGATTATCGACAGAGTGAAGAAGGTTATGGTAATCGACCACCACAGAAAATCAGTCGGTTATATGGAAGACACTGTAATGTTCTATCATCTGCCCGGCTCTTCCTCAGCTTCGGAAATGGTTGCCGAAATCGCACAATATGTGGATAATGAGCCTGTAATTAATCGTTTTGTTGCTACGGCTCTTCTTTCGGGTATAATGCTCGATACACGTAACTTCATTCTCAGAGCAGGTGTCCGTACCTTTGAGGCAGCCGCTTATCTGCGCTCGAGAGGTGCTAATACCGTTGAATGCAAAAAGTTATTCTCAAATGATATGGGTCTTTTCAGACACAGAAATTCAGTTATCGACCTGGCTCAGGAGTACAGAAAATGTGCTGTATCATTTGTTGAAAATGAGTTTGAGGGTATAAGACTTGTTACATCACAGGCTGCTGATGAAATGCTCAATATCGATGGAATAAAGGCATCCTTTGTTGTTTTCTCACAGAGTGGAGAAATCAATATTTCTGCCAGATCCTACGGTGAGATAAATGTCCAGCTTATTATGGAAAATCTCGGCGGCGGCGGACATCAGACTATGTCGGCATGTCAGCTTGGTGATATTTCCTTTACAGAGGCTGAAGAAATACTTAAAAAAGCAATCGATGAATATTATGATAATTTATAACGGAGGTAAAATATAATGAAGGTTGTATTGAAACAGGATGTAAAAGGTTTAGGTAAAAAAGGTCAGCTCGTTAATGCTTCTGACGGTTATGCCAGAAACTTTCTCTTTCCGAAAAATTTAGCAGTAGAGGCAAACGCACAGAATATGTCTGAGCTCAAAAACCGTGAGCAGGCTGAAAAGTACAGAATTGAAACTGAAACAGCTGCTGCTAAAAAGAGCGCAGAAGAAATTTCAGGTAAAACTCTTCGTCTTACTGCTAAGGCAGGACAGAACGGAAAGCTTTTCGGATCTGTAACAAGCAAGGAAATCGCTGAAAAGCTCGCAGCAGATTTCGGTATCAAGGTTGATAAAAGAAAGATTATTGTTGATGATATCAAGCAGTTCGGCACATACGAATTCGAGGTAAAGCTTTACACAGGAATTTCAGCCAAGCTTTTCGTAATGGTCGGAGAATAATAAATAATAAGGATTAATAAATTAAAGAGGTGAAAATAATGGCAACGGAATATGCAAGCTCATATTCATCAGTTGATGATATCAATATGCCTTATTCCCTTGAAGCTGAACAGGCGGTTTTAGGTTCGATACTTATTGATCCGTCCTGTATTACACAGGTGCTTATCATCGTTAAGCCTGATTATTTTTATCTTCCTCAGCATAAGGCTATCTTTACCATTATGCAGGAGATAGATGCTCTCGGCGGTAAAATCGACCCGCTTATTATCCTTGAAAAGCTTAAGCAGGAAAAAATTTACGACGACGCAGGCGGTAAGCAGTATCTTTTTCAGCTTACACAGATAGTTCCTTCCACAGAAAACGTAGAGGAATACTCGGTAATTATCCGTGAAAAATACCATATACGTACTCTTATCAATGTTTCAAAAAGAATTATAGATGAGGCTTCATCCTCAGCAGAGCCTGCCGATACACTTCTCGAATCTGCCGAACAGCAGATTTACGATATCAGACAGGGAAGAGTTTCCAAGGGACCTACGAAAATCGGTGACATTATCGTTAACGAGGTTTACGATAAGCTTCAGAAGCTCAGCTCAGCCGACAGAGATAAATATAAAGGCTTTACCACAGGCTTTACGGATCTCGATAAGGCTATTACCGGTCTTAACCGTTCTGACCTGCTGATTATCGGTGCCCGTCCTGCTATGGGTAAAACGAGTCTCGCTCTTAATCTTGCCCGAAATACGGCGATGATGGGTAAAAAGAAGGTGCTTTTCTTCTCACTCGAAATGACTAAGGAACAGCTCGCTCAGAGAGTTCTTTCCACCGAAGCAAGAGTTGAAAGTACAAAGATGAGAACCGGCAACATTTCCGGTGACGAATGGGCTAAGCTGGCTACTGCCACAGCGCTTCTGAGTAACTGTGAGCTTTATTTTGACGATACATCGAATATGACTGTATCCGAAATGAAATCCCGAATAAGAAGACTCCGTGATGTTGATGCTGTTTTCGTAGACTACCTTCAGCTTATGAAAGCGGGTACGAGAGTAGAGAGCCGTGTTCAGGAGGTTTCTGAAATTACACGAAATCTTAAGCTTATGGCCAAGGATTTAAATATACCTGTCGTTGTTCTTGCTCAGCTCGCACGTACCACCGAAGGCAGAGGTAAATCTCATAAGCCTCAGCTTTCTGACCTTCGTGAATCGGGATCTATCGAGCAGGATGCCGATATAGTTATAATGCTTTACAGAGATGAATATTACGCTACCGAAAAGGAAGACGGTCCTACCGAAATGGAGAGACCTGCCGTAAATGAAGCGGAATTCATCATCGCTAAAAACCGTCACGGTCCCACCACTACTGTCAAGGTTGCATGGAACGGTGACTACACATTGTTCTCGAATCTGGAGACTATCAGAAATGATATGTAAGGTTATTGAAACGATTGAAAAATACCGCTTGCTTGAAAACGTCAGCTCAGTAGCTGTCGGAGTTTCGGGCGGTGCAGACTCCATGTGTCTTCTCGATATTTTAAGTTCATTAAAGGATAAATATGGTATAACCTTAAAAGCAGTTCATATTAATCATAATCTTCGTGGTGAAGAAGCCTTACGGGATGAAAACCTTGTAAGAGATTATTGCCATAAAAAGGGGATTGAACTCACAGTTCATTCTGTTGATGTTTCTGCTCTTGCTTCGGAGTTGGGTATCGGAACGGAGGAGTGCGGGAGAAAGGTGCGCTATGAGTGCTTCGAAAAGGCTGAATGCGATGCCGTAGCTGTGGCACATTCTCTCTCTGACAGCATTGAAACCACAGTTTACAATCTTCTCCGCGGAACCGGACTTAAGGGTTTATGCGGTATTCCTGTTAAAAGAGAGCCTAACGTCATCAGGCCTCTGGTTTTCTGCACGAGAGAGGAAATAGAGTCCTACTGTAAAAAGGAAGGCGTTCCCTTCATAACGGACAGCTCTAACCTTACCGATGATTACACACGTAATTACATCAGACACAGAATTATCCCCGGTTTTGAAGGCGTGAACAGCTCTTATGCTTCTAATATATCACGTGCATGCTCGGTTTTTAATGAAGAGAACGATTACATCGAATGCTCTGCACACAGACTGATAAGTGATGCACAAACTGACAAAGGGTATAGCATTGAAGTATTTTGCAGTGCACATACTGCTGTAAGAAAAAGAGCGGTTCTTACTCTTCTGTCAGAGATAATGAAAAAGCAACCGTTACACGTTCACATTGACATCGTTAATTCGCTTATTGAAAGAAAATACGGTAAAGCAGAGGTCTCTGCAGGTGTGTACGCTTCTGTTAAAGACGGTGTTCTCTCTTTCGCAGGTGCCGAGAAAAAAACAGAATCCTGGGAAGCTTTCTTCGAATCAGGGAAAGCTGAAGGACCTTACGGAGTTTACCGTATTATCGGTGAAGCAAATGTCACAGATGACGATGCCTTTGATGCTGATAAAATCAGTGGCAGTTTAATGCTTTCTTCGAGAAGAGAAGGGGACAGATTTACTTTCACAAACAGAAAAATCACCAAAAGGCTCAAAAAGCTTTTCAATGAAATGAAAATACCTGTCAGTGACAGAGATAAAATAGCCGTACTCCGTGACGGTGAAAACATAATCTGGGTCGAAGGAGTGGGTGTAAACGCTCACTACATACCTGATGAAAGCTCGGAAAAAATTTTTGTAATAAAAAAGGATGGATAAACTATGCTTAACGACATTCAGGAAATTCTTCTTTCAGAAGAAGAGATCAATGAAATCGTAGAAAGAATCGCATCACAGATCAATGAAGATTACAAAGGTAAAAATCTTCTCCTTGTCTGTGTTCTTAAGGGCTCGGTCTGCTTTATGTCTGACCTTATGAAGAAAATAACAGTTCCCTGTAAAATCGACTTTATGTCAGCCAAGAGCTACTACGGCGGAAATACCGCTACTGCGGGCGTGGTTAATATCACTAAGGACATAACCTACGATATTTCAGAGTTTGATGTTCTCGTTATCGAAGATATTTTCGACAGCGGTAAAACACTTGAAAAGCTTATGATGGTGCTTGAAGCAAGAAATCCTAAAAGTGTTGCCTGCTGTTCTCTCCTCGATAAGCCTGAAAGAAGAGATCCGAATGTGAAGCTTAAGCTTAAATATACAGGTAAAACTGTTCCTGATGCTTTCGTTGTCGGATACGGTCTCGACTACGATGAGTTTTACAGAAATTTACCTTTTGTCGGCATTCTTAAGCCGGAAGTATACACAAAATAAGGAGTGATTATATATTGGAAAAAAATAACGGAATGCCTGTAAACAAGGGCAGTCAGAAATGGGGTAATCTGCTTTATATCATTATCCCTGTGATACTTGTTCTTTCTCTGGCTTACTTTACAGGTGACGGCAACAAAAACGAAAAACCTCAGTATTATCAGGTTGTTCAGCTTTTCCGCACGGGAGAAGTAGATGAATTCGCACTTAATCTTTCGAGCGGTGCTCTTAAGTATTCTCTTAAGGACAGTGAAGAATCTGTGACCTATGTTGTTCCGAATGTGGATATTTTCCTTAAGGATGTCCATACTTACGTAACCGAATATAATCTTAATTCGGATACACCCATTAAGTACGACTATATCCGAGGCTCGGGTAATTCCTGGTGGGCGAGTATGCTTCCGATGACGCTGATGAGTATTGCTCTTGTAGCGGTTATGCTTTATTTCTACCGTAAAATGGGTCAGAATTTAATGAATGAGAATAACCGCACCCTTTCCTTCGGTAAGGCAAGAATAAAGCTCGGCAAGGATGAAAAGAGAAAGACAACCTTTAAGGATGTGGCAGGTGCCGATGAAGAAAAGGCGGAGCTCGAAGAAATCGTAGAGTTCCTCCGTACACCCGAAAAGTTCAACCAGCTCGGTGCAAGAATACCCAAAGGTGTTCTTCTTGTAGGCCCTCCGGGTACAGGTAAAACACTTCTTGCCAGAGCAGTAGCAGGAGAAGCAGGTGTTCCCTTCTTCTCGATTTCCGGTTCCGATTTCGTGGAAATGTACGTCGGTGTCGGTGCTTCGAGAGTAAGAGACCTCTTTGACCAGGCTAAGAAAAATGCTCCTTCCATCCTCTTTATCGATGAAATTGACGCTGTAGGCCGTCACCGTGGAGCGGGTATGGGTGGCGGACACGATGAAAGAGAGCAGACACTTAATCAGCTTCTTATTGAGATGGACGGCTTCGGTGCCAACGAAGGTGTAATTATTATTGCTGCAACCAACAGACCTGACATTCTCGACCCCGCACTTTTAAGACCGGGCAGATTCGACAGACGGCTTACTGTTGGCGCTCCCGATGTTAAGGGCAGAGAAGAAATTCTTAAGGTACACGCTAAAAATAAGCCTCTCGGACCTGATGTGGATCTTAAGGTAGTAGCTCAGTCTACTGCCGGCTTTACAGGTGCCGACCTCGAAAACCTTCTTAATGAAGCAGCTCTTCTTGCTGCAAAAAGAAATAAAAAAGCCATTACAATGAAGGAAATCGAAGAAGCAACCATTAAATGTGTGGTAGGTACAGAAAAGAAATCCCGCAAGATGAGCGATAAAGAAAAGAAGCTTACTGCTTATCATGAGGCGGGTCACGCTCTTGCCACATATTTTACTCCGGGACAGGATCCTGTTCATCAGATTTCTATCGTTCCTACGGGTATGGCAGGCGGCTTTACTATGAGCCTTCCCTCGGAAGACAGAAGCTACCGCTCCAAAGCTGATATGCTCAATGACATCGTTGTTCTTCTCGGCGGACGTGTAGCAGAAAAGGTAGTTATCGGTGATATTTCCACAGGTGCCTCCAATGATATCGAAAGAGCAAGTGAAATTGCCCGAGGTATGGTTACACGCTACGGTATGAGTGATGAGCTTGGTCCTATAATGTACGGTTCGGCTCACCATGAGGTATTCCTCGGCAAGGATTACAGTAATGTAAGAAACTATTCCGAGCAGATTGCTTACGATATTGACGCTGAGGTTAAGAGAATTATTCTCGAATCCTACGACAGATGTCACAGCATAATCGAAGGAAATCTCGACAAGCTTACTGTCGTGGCAGAATACCTTATTGTTCACGAAAAGGTTGACGGTGAAACCTTCCTTAAGCTTATGAACGGTGAGGCTGTTGCTGCCGTGGAGGAGAAAACATCTGTTTCTGCTGACAATGCTTCAGAGGAAACAGTGTCCGATACTGAAAATAACAACTGATTATAATGCTCCGTCTTACGAGAGACGGGGTATTATTTTTAAATTCTTAATAAATAAATTCGATAAATTATTGAAAATATATTGCTATTATGGTAGAATAAGTAAAATTAGGAGATTTATGTAAAGAGGTGAAAGTATGAGTAGTGGATCTAAAGAAAATGCAAAACATAACTGCGGTGCTGCTTATATAGTTACGGCATCTGTTGCTCTTGTTCTGATAGTAGTCAGTGTTGTTGTATATATGTATGTACCTGTGTCTGACATCGCTAACAGCATCGAGCACTCGGGAAAGGACGGACTTACCTTCCTCGCTTTTTCTCCCATCTGTGCTTTTATTGCTTTTGTAGCTTATCTTATCGGAGGTCTTACAGATAAGGCACTTGTTAAAAATTCTGTTGTACAGCTTGTGATTTTTATCGTATCAGCCGTGCTTCTTGCTTTTGTTTGCGCTGTTTCGGCAGGTATGTTTTTCACTCAGCTTCCTCTCGGCTTTGTCGCTCCTCTCGGTGACACAGTGTGGGGGACGCTCGGCACAGTGAATATTATCAGTGCAGTTTTATATGCTGCGGGTAATATCTACATTTTTACTACAGCACGAAAATAATTAAGTAATTCAGCGTTTTTAACGCATTAATAAAAACTCTTATATGAGGTGCATTATGAACAAGGATAAAAAAATTTATACCATTGCGACCGCTCATCTTGATACGGTGTGGAACTGGGATTTCGAGCATGTAATCAATGTCTGCATTCCCGCTACTCTTGATGAGAATTTCAAGCTTTTCGAGCAGTATCCTGAGTATCAGTTTAACTTTGAAGGCTCATACAGATATGAGCTTATGGAGGAATATTATCCCGAAAAGTTCGAACAGCTCAGAAAATATATCGATGAAGGCAGATGGAATGTTACCGGAAGCAGCTACGAAAACGGTGATGTAAACGTTCCTTCACCTGAGGCACTCTTCAGAAACATTCTTTACGGTAACAAATATTTCGAAAAGAAGTTCGGTAAAAAGAGTAATGATATTTTCCTTCCCGACTGCTTCGGCTTCGGCTGGGCTCTTCCCTCGATTATCGAACATGCCGGAATAAAGGGCTTCTCAACACAGAAGCTTTCATGGGGCAGTGCATACGGTATTCCCTTTGACATCGGACGTTGGTACGGTGTAAACGGTAAATATGCTCTTGCTTCTCTCAACGCCAAATCATACTGCACTACCTTTAAAAAGGTCCGCACAAACAGTGGTCTTACAAAGAAGCTCGACGAAAACATCAAGGAATATGACCTTCCCGTTACCTTTGCTTATCACGGTGTCGGTGACGTAGGCGGTGCTCCGAAGGAGCAGTCAGTTAAAACTGTATGCGAAGAAATCAGAGCTAACGATTCTTCAGAAATCAAGGTTGTTTCTTCATCACCCACAGAGTTCTTTGATGATATTTCTTCACTTTCTCAGTCTGAAATCGAGAAGCTTCCCAAATGGAATAATGAGCTTCTTATGACTGACCACGGTGTAGGTTCTTATGTTTCACGTTCGTTCGGTAAAAGATATAACCGCCGCAACGAGGAAATTGCTGATATGGCTGAGCGTATGTCTGTAGCTGCAGAGGCTCTCACAGGTGCTGAATATCCCAGAACCGAAATCGACAAGGGTTGGAAGAGAACCATCGCTCACACCTTCCACGACGATATCACAGGTACATCTGTAGAAAGAGTTTACCAGCGCTCATGGAACGATTATGTCCTCAGTGCTAATCAGCTTTCTAACGCTTATGAGGGTGCCGCTTCAGAAATTATCAAAAAAATGGATACCTCCTGGACAAAAGGCACTGCTATCGTAATTAACAACACTATTGAACACGGCAGAATGGGTGAGGTTGACCTCATAATCGATGCCGGTGAAAAAGAATTTGTACGTGTATTTGATAAGAACGGTAAGGAAGTTCCTTCTCAGGTTAATTATATCAAGGACGGAAAGATGTCTGTATGTGTAGCTGACTATATCCCTGCACTCGGCTTCAAGGTACTTGATGTGGTTGAAAGCGATGTTCCCTGTAAGATTAATACCGGTCTTCGCTGGTCCGGACGCTCCATCGAAAACTTTAAATATATCGTTACCGTTAATTCCGACGGTGATATTTCGTCAATTATTGATAAAACTCTCGATGATACAGAGCTTCTCAAAAAGCCTATCAGATATGAGCTTAACAAATACAAGGGTGCAGGTGAGTACGCTGCTTGGGAATTAAGATATAAGGAAGTATGTAAGTATCCCTGGGACTTTGCAGGTAAGGGTAAATGCACACTTATTGAAAAAGGCCCTGTAAGAGTTACTCTTAAGGTTACCCAGAAGGTAAACAAATCTACCTTTACATATTATCTTTCTCTTGTTGCAGGATGTCCTTATGTTTCCGTGCGTAACGAAGTGGAATGGAGAGAATTCTGCAGAACCCTTCATAACGGCTTCTATTTTAACGTCGGAAATAAAAAGGCTACCTTTGACCTCGGTCTCGGTGCTATTAAGAGAGAAAAGGCTAACAAGAGACTTTATGAGGTTCCTGCTCAGAAATGGGCTGACATTACTGATAAATCAGGTGTTTACGGTGTATCCGTATTCAGCGATTCAAAGTATGGCTGGATTATGAAGGATGAAAAGAGCCTCCGTCTCACCGTGCTTCACTCACCTAAGCAGTATTACAGACACGACAGTGTTCAGGGTATGATGGACTTCGGTCTTAACAGATACGGTTATGCTATTTACTCACATAAGGGTGAGTATGATAACGGTACTCAGCTTAATGCACGTTTCTTCAATCAGCCTCTCGCTGTTTTTGTAACAAACAATCACACCGGTGTTCTCGCAAGTGAGTATTCATTCGGTGCCATCAATGATAAGGATGTAATTGTCCGTGCTATCAAAAAGGCAGAAGCAGACGACTGTATTATCGTAAGATTTAACGAAGGCGCTAACAAGAAGGTCAGAGGTGTTGAATTTACTTTAGGCAAGGGTATCGCTTCAGCTAAGGCTGTAAACGGTATGGAAGAGGATATCGGACCCGCTACCGTAGTAGACGGAAAGCTTGTTTTCGATCTTGATCCTTATGAAGTCAAGACCTTCGCTATCACTCTTGCTGACTGCAAGGTGGCAAGCAAAAATGTACCTTCAAAGGTAGAGCTTCCTTATAACATTGATGTTGTAACCTTTAATCATAACAGAAATACAACTGCTATTCCTACGGTTAACGTTTCTATTCCCGGTGAGCTTGTACCCAAGACAATCGAGTGTGCCGGTGTTAAATTTGAAACAGGTGATATCTGGGGCGAAGGAAATAACGCTCTTATCTGTGCCGGACAGAAGGTTAATGTTTACGGTAAAAAGCTTTATTTCGTAGGTGCTTCTCTCTACGGTGACAAGGTTTATAATTTCGGTGTTGATGATAAAACTGTTCCTGTAAAGGTTCAGGCTATCAACGAAAGAATCGGTAAATGGGATCTTTATAATCTTGCTGAGGTTGCTGACATTAAAACCGATAAGCTTGCTATAGAGTATACTCATACACATTCACCTCAGGGTGACAACGTAGCTTCACAGATTTATTTCTTTATGTATGAAATTGACACTGCAGGTGCTTCTGTGGTAACACTTCCCGAGGATAACGGACTTATCATCCTCGCTGCTGCTCAGAGCAACGAAGATGCATATGCTAAGCTCGAATCTGCTCTTTACGACAGAATAAGCGACAGAAAGTTCGATTATCAGATGACACGTAAAGAAAAGAAAAATCATAAAAAGCAGATGAAAAAGTGGAAGAAGACTCCCAATAAATCTTAAATGATATTCAATCCCTGCTTAACGGCAGGGATTTTGATTGAAAAGGTTGATATTATGAGTTATGTAAAATCAAACTGTCACACACACACCAATTACTGCGACGGTAAAAATACTGCCCGTGAAATGGTAGAGTCTGCTATCGAAAAAGGCTTCACATCTCTCGGATTTTCCGGTCATGTGCCGATGAATTTTGACAGCGGATGGGCTATGACACAGGAAAATATCGAAGAATATATCAGTGAAATCCGTACTATTAAAGAGGAATACACAGACAGAATTGAAATTCTTTGCGGAATTGAGCTTGATGCTGATTATGAGCTTTGTAAGAAATACGATTTCGATTACATTCTCTCTTCTGTGCATCAGATTCACGGAAAAGACAGAATCTATTCCATCGATTACACTGCTGAAGAGCTTTCTGAATGTGTAGAAGCTGAATATGGCGGAAGCTGGAATGAAATGGCAGAAGAATACTATGAAAACCTTGCTCGTCTGGTTGTTACGGAGAAAACTGATGTGGTAGGTCATTATGACCTGATAACTAAATTCAATAAAAATTATGCTCTTTTTAATGAGGATGATGCTGATTATCAGAAAAGTGCTCTTAAATGGCTGGATTATATCATCGACAATAAGCCTGATGTGGTTTTTGAGGTAAACACAGGTGCGATGTTCCGTTGCGGTAACGATACACCGTATCCTGCTCCGTTTATTCTCAGAAGAATAGGGGAGAGAGGTGCAAGAGTTACCGTGTCAAGTGATGCACACTGTACTGACGCTCTTGATTTTATGTTCGGAAAAGCGAAACAGCACTGCAAGGAATGCGGCATAGACAGTATATGGCATCTTACAGGAAATGGATTCAAAGAAGAAAAAATATAGAAATTTCTGTTTGAATATTGACAACAGTCGCGTAAAATATTAAAATAAAGACAGTTACGAAAGAGGTGTTTAAAATGAGTAAAGATGAAGAACTCTACATGGAAGATATAGTCAGTGTAATTGACGATGACGGTGTAGAGCATTACTTTGAAGAAATCGACAGAGTCGAAACAGAAGACGGCAACAGATATGTTGCTCTACTTCCTATATATGATGACGAAACTGAGATTTTAGACGATGACGGAGAGGTTCTTATCCTTAAGGTTATGGAAGAAGACGGTGAAACCTATCTTGTTCAGATCGAGGATGAAAAAGAGTTCAACGAAATCGGTAACATTATTGAGGACAGACTTATCGAAAAATACGAAGCAGAGGATTCTGCTGAATAATTCCGGATAAACTGAATAGAATAATAATATCCTGCTTTGTTCGATAATTATGATAGTTATAACCCAACACGTTATTAAACGGAGAGATGCTTTGTCAGCGGATTGCAGACCTCCCGCATTTATGCGGACGAAGGGAGCGTGAACCTGACTCGCTATCACCACCCTGCCTATGAGCAGGTTATACACGTCATTTCCGGCATAGCGGGATTTATTATGGCTCTATGAGCTTGTACATATTAGTTTTTCTGCGGGTATGGTGAAATTGGCATACACGCAAGATTTAGGTTCTTGTGTCGCAAGACGTGCAGGTTCGACCCCTGTTACCCGCACCAAATTAAAATCCGTTCACGGGAGTGAGCGGATTTTTGTTTGTATTATTCATACTGACGTTAGTTGTTCTTTTGTGCTGAAAGTATTTTCATACGAACAGACATGGTATCGGTACATTATTGTAAAAATACAATTTGTATGTTATAATCAAGCTATAAAATGATATTTTGACGGTGCAGTTATGAAAAAATCATTAGACTCAAACACATTGAAGCTTATCGCAATTATTGCGATGACCATTGACCATATTGCCTGGTTTGCTTTTCCGGGGTATGACAAAGGTTTACTGCCTGTAATGTTACATATAACAGGCAGACTTACCTGCCCGATTATGTGTTATTTCATAGCAGAGGGGTATCACTATACGAAAAATATAAACAAATATACTTTTCGTTTGTTTGCATTCTCTTTCATATCACATTTTGCTTATATATTTGCATCCTCGTCCTTCACTGATTGGAGGTCTTTTATCCCTTTCTGTAACGGAGATTTTTTAAATCAGACAAGTGTTATGTGGTCTCTTGCCTGGGGGTTGGTGATGCTTCGTGTTGTGAACAGTGAAAAATTCAACTCTTGGACGAGAACTATTCTTATTCTGCTGATTTGTCTTATTACTTTTCCTGGTGACTGGAGTTGTATTGCAAGTCTTTGCATTCTCGCTATCGGTACTAATAAAGGAAACCTACAAAAACAGATGCTATGGATGACTTTTTACGTAGCTGTTTATTCTGTTGTATATTTCTTTGCTCTCGACAGGCTCTACGGAATTATGCAAATGGGTGTTATATTCGCAATACCTTTTATTATGATGTATAACGGAAAAAGAGGCAGAAGCGAAAAAATTAACCGTGCTATGAAGTGGCTGTTTTACATATATTATCCGTTGCATCTTTTTGTTATAGGTTATATTCAGTTTATCAGTTAACTTTTGATTTTAACTGATGTTTTCGTATAATATGTCGAAACACTTCATATGGAGACTCTGATTTCTTGACTTTTACAGAAAAATACTGTAAAATATTAAATTGTATAAAATGAGTCAGGAGGTAATTCCAATGACTGAAAATAAAAAATATTGCATGGGCTGTATGAAGGAAATCGATCTTGATGCTTCAGTGTGCCCTCATTGTTATTATAATGAAGAGACCGTTCAGCATTACCCTTGTCTTCCGAAGGGAACTGTCATTGCTGACCGTTATCTTGTCGGCAGAACAGTCTCTATGGCCAACGATTCAATAACTTATATCGGACTTGACACAGAAACAGAGGAAATTGTTTCTGTAAATGAGTTTTATCCGGTCAAGATCTGTGAAAGAGAACAGGATCTCTGCTCAATAAATATCAAGCTCGGATGTGAGGATATATTCGGCTCCTGTTTGCAGAGCTTCATTTCTATGTGGAAGGCTATAGGCTCTGTAAAAGGTCAGATTTCACTGCCTGTCGTGCGTAATATTCTTGACTTTAACGGAACTGTTTACACTGTATGTAAATACACTGACAGTATTACTCTTAAAGCTTATTTCGAAGAGACCGGTAAGCCTTTATCCTGGCAGAAGGCTCAGTCTGCATTCAAGGGTATATTAACTGCACTCGAAAAGCTTCACGGAGCAGGTGTGATTCACGGAGGAATTTCTCCGACGAGCGTTCATGTTGGATCTGACGGTAAGCTTCATCTTACGTCTTTTTCTATTCCTGAGTGCCGTACGGCTGATAATTATCTTGCCGTAGCACCTCTTAACGGCTTTTCGCCACTTGAGCTTTACGGTGAAAACAGAATGGCTGAAACTGCCAGTGATATTTATTCTCTTATGTCACTTATATATTACTGCATTACAGGAACGGTTCCTCCGAAAGCTACGGACAGAGCAGTAAAAGATGAAATGGTGATTCCCTCAGCGGTCGCTTCTTCGCTTTCTAAAAATTCCGTCAGTGCGTTCATCAGAGGTCTTGCTGTTAACAAGGAAAACAGAATCCGTTCTGCGACAGAGCTTTATTCTCTTATTTATCAGACACGCACTTATTCTGTCAGTGACCCTGCGAGAAACAGTGCTCCTTCGACAGAAAGAAAAGCTCCCGCCAGAAAAGAACAGTCATCTATGAGTAAAAAAACACGTGCAAAACAAATAAAAAAAGAGAGCGGTTCTTCTCTTGCTGTTCTTGCTATAGGTACATTTACAGCCGTGGCTGTAGTATGTATGCTTATCTTCTGTGTACTTTATGCTACTGTACTTTACAAAAACTATGACATTCCCGTTCTGAACGATGCCTTTGCATCCTTTGATTTTCTTCCTATGAATCAGAACAGTGTCAGCGATGATTTTCAGGTATCACAGGACAGCACTTCGGCTACTGCTCCGGTTAACAGATATGTTACCGTACCTGATTTTACATCACACACTTATGACAGCGTTGCCACTAACAGTACTTTCACCAGAAATTTTATATTTGAATTCGTTTTCGAATATAACGATGATGTACCTAAAAATGCGGTCATCAGCCAGAATCTCGTTAAAGGTGAAAGTGTAATTGCAGGTACTACTGTGACTCTCATCATAAGCAGGGGATCGGAGCAGATCGAGCTTCCCGAGGTTATCGGTCTACAGTTCGCCGACGCTGAATCAGAGCTTACGGAAAAAGGTTTTAAGGTTAAAAAGGTTCTTCTTGATAATGACGGAACCCATACTGCAGGTATCGTTGAAATGACAGATAAGGTTTCGGGACTCGAATTCGACAAAGGAACTGAAATAGTTCTTTCTGTATGGGATGAAGCAGAGAAGAAAGAAGACAAAGAAAAAGATAAAAATAAAACTGAGACTAAAAAAAGCAATAAAAAAGACAAGAAAAAGTCTGACAGTGAATAACGGCCATTTTACGTGCATATAATATTAACTGTAAAGAAAAAATATTTCTCTCAAAAAAACGAAAAAAATTCAAAAAAACTATTGACTTTCTCAAGTGTATAGGTTATAATAACTAAGCACTTGAGAGAGTGATATATCGCGGAGTGGAGCAACCCGGTAGCTCGTCGGGCTCATAACCCGGAGGTTGCAGGTTCAAATCCTGTCTCCGCAACCAGATTGAAGAACCTATCTTAACGGTAGGTTCTTATTTTTTATCTATATCAATATTTTTTAAAACTTATAACTTGATTTATTTGATTTTAGGTGTATAATATTTATTGAAGAATATGAAGAAAAGAGGAATATTCAAATGAATAATAATGTTACAGTTTTCACTCATCCCTTAATCCAGCATAAGCTCTCCATTCTCCGTAATAAAGAAACAAGCTCTAAAGATTTCAGAGCACTTGTTTCTGAAATAGCTACTCTTATGGGTTATGAAGCTACGAGAGACTTGCCGTTAGAGGATGTAGAGATTGAAACTCCTATCTGTAAAATGACTGCTAAGCATATCTGCGGTAAAAAGCTTGCTATCGTACCTATTCTTCGTGCCGGTCTTGGCATGGTTGAAGGTATCAGCTCTCTCGTTCCTTCGGCAAGAATCGGTCATATCGGTCTTTACAGAGATGAAGAAACGCTTACTCCTGTCGAATATTACTGCAAGCTGCCCAAGGATATCAGTGAAAGAGATGTAATCGTTGTCGATCCTATGCTTGCGACAGGAGGTTCAGGTATTGATGCTGTGTCACAGATCAAGCTTCGTAACCCGCGTTCAATTAAGTTTATGTGCATTATCGCAGCCCCCGAAGGTATCAAGGCATTTACTGATGCTCATCCTGATGTTCATGTTTACTGTGCCGCACTTGACGAAAAGCTTAATGAAAAAGGTTACATTGTTCCCGGCTTAGGTGATGCGGGAGACAGAATTTTCGGAACTAAATAAATATTTCAGGAGCGTACTGCCGAGTGCGCTCTTTCTTTATGTCAGCACTTTAAAAAGTTAAAGTTATTTATGTTTTTTTTGACAAAAAACTATTGACAAATGTGAGCATAAGTGCTAAAATACTGCCAATATCACAAATGCGTTGAAGAAATTATGAATTATCTATCCATTCTTTCAGAGAACCGATGGTTGGTGCGAATCGGCAGATGCAGATGATTCAGTCTCGTTTCAGAGCAGGACTGCTGAAGACTTTACAGTTGTGTAGGCGGTCACGGATGCCCCGTTATCATGGCTAAAAGCTTGTCAGAGCTTTGAAAAGTGACTGTCACAGACAGTAAACAAGGTGGTACCGCGGATTTAATTCGCCCTTGAAGTTACTTGGTAATTTCAAGGGCATTTTTTCTTGTATGTGATGAAATTTATTTTAAGGAGTCTTTATTATGGAAAGATTAACAGTTGCAGATGTAACATTGAAAGAGGTGGCTAAATCGTCTGATTTTTCACTTTCTTTCAGAGAAAAAATTGAAATTTCTAAGCTTCTCGACAAAATTAACGTTAGTGTAATTGAGCTTCCCGCCATAAAGAAAGAAAAAACAGATGTTCTTCTTATTAAATCTGTCGCTTCATGTATAAAAAACAGTATACTGGCAGTTCCTGTTTCTCTTGCTGAGGAGGATGTTGACAGAGTGGCAGACGCTCTTAAGAAGGCAGCTAAACCAAGAATACAGATTGAGGTTCCTACTTCAACTGTTCAGATGGAGTATGTCTGCGGCAAAAAGCCTCCGATGGTAATCGAAATGATTGACAGACTTGTCAGAAAAGCAAAGGAATATGTTTCTGATGTAGAATTTATAGCTGAGGATGCCACCAGAAGTGAGCCGGAATTTCTCACGAAGGCAATTAACGCTGCAATTTCTGCAGGTGCATCTACTGTCACTCTCAGTGATGCTGCAGGAACTATGCTCGCAGAAGAAATCAGTGTGTTTATCGATGATGTAAAGGCGAGTGTCGACGAAGCTGATAAGGTTAATTTCGGCATTAAGTGTATTGACACTCTCGGTATGGCTTCAGCGTGCACAGTTTCTGCCGTGAAATCAGGAGCAGGGGAGATAAAAACATCTGTCATCAGCACAACTGATGCTGCTTATCTTGACTCATTGTGTAAGGTTATGAGCATTCACGGAGATGAACTCGGCTGTGTATGTGATGTAAGAACCACAGAGCTCGGAAGAGTTTCCAAGCAGATTGAATGGATTATTTCATCTAAAAATGATAAAGGGGCAGTTTTAAGCTCTGTAGCTGATTTTTATGCTGAGGATTTCATTCTTAATGAACATGATGACATTACCGAGGTTACTAAGGCAGTAAAAATGCTTGGCTACGATCTTTCTCAGGAAGATATATCTAACGTTTACGAAGAATTTAAACGTATAAGTGATAAAAAGAATGTCGGTGCTAAGGAGCTTGATGCTATCGTGGCTTCTGCTGCTTTACAGGTTCCTGCTACTTATGTAATTGACAGTTATGTTATTAACAGCGGTAATGTTATTTCAGCTACCGCTAATATCACACTTAATAAAAACGGTGAAAAGGTTAAGGGTCTCAGTAACGGTGACGGTCCTATTGATGCCGCTTTTCTTGCTATCGAACAGATTGTCGGCCATCATTACGAGCTTGACGATTTCCAGATTCAGTCTGTTACCGAGGGACGTGAGGCTATGGGCTCTGCACTTGTAAAGCTTCGTTCCAACGGAAGACTTTACTCAGGTAAGGGTATTTCTACCGATATTATCGGAGCAAGTATAAGAGCATATCTTAACGCTCTTAACAAAATTGTTTACGAGGAGGCATAAGTAATGACTAAACTTTCTTTTTCAATCAACGGCTGGAAAGATTATTCCTGGCAGGATTTCGTTACACTTGCCGAGGAAAATGGTTTTGGCGGCATTGAGCTTCACAATGTAATCGGTTCGTCACTTTATGAAAAAGACGGTCCTTTTCATAAGTATAACTCCGCAGCTACAGTACGCGGACTGAACGATAAAGGAATTACTGTTCCCTGTGTTGATATAAGTGTCGATGTATCTGACAGTGATATTGATAAAAACAGTGAGCATATCAGAAAGTACATTGATTTTGCTTCCTCTATCCGTTCACCTTATGTAAGAGTTTATGCATCAGGCGAAAGTGAAAATGCTAAAGAAAATGTCCTCGCTTGCCTTGGCGGTATCACTGAATTTGCTGCAGAAAAGAATGTTACTGTGCTCATTGAAACTACAGGTATGTTCAGAAATACTGCTGCACTGCGTGACATTCTTATTGAATTTGCGTGTGATTCAGTAGCGGCATTATGGGATATGTATCATACCTTCTGTGAAGAAGGGGAGGACCCTGAGAAAACTATTACAAACCTCGGTGCATACATCAAGCACGTTCATATTAAAGATTCAGCTGTAATTGACGGTAAGCGTGAATATTGCCTTATGGGTGAGGGTGAGATTCCCACAGAAGTAATGATCAACGCTCTCAGCTCTGTTAACTATGACGGCTTTATTTCTCTTGAATGGAATCCTGACTGGATGGAAGACCTTAAAGAAATCGACGTAATTTACGCTCATTTCTACCAGTATATGCAGCAGTTCCAGACACCTTCCAGAAAAAAGAGTCATCTTTACTGGAATAAGAGAGGAACAGGTAAGTTTGTATGGAAAAAGGAAGCTCTTGTTCGCAAGACTTTCTCTCAGGTTCTCGACACAATGGTAGAAGAGTTCCCCGACCAGTACGCTTTCAAATATACAACTCTTAATTACACAAGAACATATGCTCAGTTCAGAGATGATGTCGACGAATGCTGCCGTGCATTTCTTTCTCTCGGTGTAAAGCCCGGCTCACACGTGGCTGTATGGGCCACTAATATTCCTCAGTGGTATATAGCTTTCTGGGCAGTAACAAAGCTCGGCGCAGTTCTTGTTACAATGAATACAGCTTATAAAATCCACGAGGCTGAATATCTTCTCAAGCAGTCTGACACACATACACTTATCCTCGTTGAAGGCTACCGTGATTCTCACTATGCGGATATAATCGGTGAGCTCTGTCCTGAGCTCGAAACTCTCGAAGCGGGTAAGCCTTTACACAGTAAGAGACTTCCTTTCCTTCGTAACGTTATTACCGTAGGCTTTAAAAAGAAGGGCTGTCTTGAGTGGGATGAAGCGATAGCAAGAAGCGAAAATGTACCCGTAGAAGAGGTATATCGCATCGCTGCAAACGTTAACCCTGACGATGTATGTAATATGCAGTACACATCGGGCACTACAGGCTTCCCGAAGGGTGTTATGCTCACTCATTATAATGTAGTAAATAACGGTAAATGCATCGGTGACAGAATGGACCTTTCAACTGCTGACAGAATGATGATTCAGGTTCCTATGTTCCATTGTTTCGGTATGGTTCTTTCTATGACTGCATCAATGACACACGGTGTAACTCTTTCACCTATTCCCTACTTCACACCGAAGCCGGCTCTTGCCTGTATTAATCAGGAAAAGATTACCTGCTTCCACGGTGTTCCTACGATGTTCATAGCACTTTTAGAGCATCCCGATTTCGAAAAAACTGACTTCTCTTATATGAGAACAGGTATTATGGCAGGTTCACCCTGTCCCATCTCTGTAATGCAGGATGTTGTTGACAAAATGAATATGAAGGAAATAACCATCGTTTACGGTCAGACGGAGGCTTCTCCCGGCTGTACTATGAGTTCTACAGACGATTCTCTCGAGGTAAGAGTAAGTACCGTAGGACGTGCTCTTCCCGAAATTGAGTGTAAAATTGTTAACCCTGAAACCGGTGAAGATATGCCGGTAGGAGAAACAGGTGAGTTTGTAGCAAGAGGCTACAATATAATGAAGGGTTATTATAAAATGCCTAAAGCAACTGCCGAGGCTATAGATAAAGACGGATGGCTTCATACAGGTGACCTCGCATGTAAAACAGAGGATGGCAACTACAAGATTACAGGCAGACTCAAGGATATGATTATCCGTGGCGGTGAAAATATCTATCCTAAAGAAATCGAAGAGTTTATTTACACTCACGATAAGGTTAAGGATGTACAGGTCATTGGTGTTCCTGATGAGCAGTACGGTGAAGAAATAGCTGCCTGGATCGTTCTCAAGGATGGCGAGACTATGACCGAAGAGGAAATGAAGCAGTATATCCGTGACCATATGGCAAAGCACAAGGTGCCGAGATATATTGACTTTGTTGACGGCTTCCCGATGAATGCTGCAGGTAAGATCCTCAAATACAAAATGCGTGAACAGGCTGTCGAAAAATACGGTCTTCAGAAAGCAAATTCAGTTGTAACTGCATAAGAAAAGAGTGATTGATTGAACTATCCGATTATTGACTGTCACTGTCATGTTTACCCCGATAAAATAGCTGATAAGGCAGTAGACAGTATCCGCAGCTTTTACAGTATTGATATGGGATATGACGGAAGAGCCACTACTCTGATTGAAAAAGGAAGAAGAAACGGAGTAAAGCATTATGTTGTTTTTTCTGTGGCTACTACACCGAAACAGGTTAAAGCAATAAATGAATTTATTGCAGATACCGTAAAGGGCAGTGAAGGTCTTATGACAGGTCTCGGCTCTCTTCACCCGGATTCAGATAATATGGAAGATGATTTCAGACACCTTAAAGAGTTAGGACTTAAGGGCGTTAAAATTCACCCCGATTTTCAGAAGATTCCTATCGATGATGAGCGCTGTGAAAGGATTTATAAGCTATGCTCAGGTGTTATGCCTGTTCTTCTTCACACAGGCGACTACAGATATGATTATTCGAATCCTGACAGAATGAGGAGAATTCTCGAGAAATATCCTGAGCTTACCGTTATCGGTGCGCATTTCGGCGGTTGGTCGGTGTGGGATGAAGCTGTAGAAAAGCTGACATCTTACCCTAATTTTTATGTCGATTGTTCATCCTCATTTTACTCTCTTTCTCCTGAGAAAGTGAGAGAAATAATCAGAAAGTACGGAGCGGATAAGGTAATGTTCGCTACTGATTTTCCGATGTGGGGATATGAACAGGAGCTTGAGTTCTTTTTCGGACTCGGTCTTACTGAGGAAGAGACTGAAAAGATTCTCTACAAAAATGCTGTCCGGGTTTTCGGTATCGACGAAAGCAAAATTTTATGATTTTCTAAGATTTTTCTGCAAATAATATTGACAAAGACTATTTAAAGTGTTAAAATCTTTTCAAATTAAATATAAAGGCTATGACGAAGACGGATGAATCGGAGCATTAACAGAGAGCTGACGGTGCTGGAAAGTCGGTAATGTAAATTTTCAAATCCCATCACTTCTGAGCCGAAAGGGCGAAACAGCAGTAGTTCTTTCCGTGATTGCTACGTCAGTGCATAGAGCTTGTCGGAGTTCGAAGTGGCGGTTTTTCCGCAATTTGAGTGGTACCGCGGGTATTGTATTTATACTCGTCTCAAAGTATTTCTTTGAGACGAGTTTTATTTTTGTAAAAATATTATTAAGGAGACAGATTTATGGAACTTAATAAAATGAATAATGAACTTAAAGAGGTCGCTTTCCGAATTAAAGAAATGCGTGAAATCGCAGGCTACACAGCTGAAGAAATGGCTGAAAAAGTGGACATCAGTACCGAACAGTACATTTCATATGAGCAGGGCGCTGATGATTTTCCGTTCTCTTTTATTCATAAGTGTGCCAAGGTTTTCAATATCGGTAAAACTGACCTTCTCGAAGGCCGAAGCAGTAACCTTTCATCTTACACGGTAACCCGTAAGAATCAGGGTAAAATCACATCTAAGGAAGACGGTATAGAGATTAATCATCTCGCACTTCATTTCAGAAATAAGCTTGCAGAGCCTTATCTTGCCAAATATGAATACAAGGAAGAACTTCAGGACAAGCCTATAAAAACAATGACACACAGTGGTCAGGAGTTTGACTTTGTTCTTTCGGGTAAGCTTAAGGTTAGAGTAGGTAATCACACCGAGATTCTCGAAGAGGGAGACAGCATTTACTATAACAGCTCCACACCTCACGGAATGATTGCTGTAGACGGTGAAGATTGTACTTTTATTGCTGTGGTTGTTTCAGGTGAAGAGAACACCGTAAAAGCTGAAGCAGAGGAAAATCTCTCTTCTTCCAAGGTTTCCCATGAGCTTGAAATCAAAAAATTTATCGAAACCGAAGAAAACGAAAAGGGTGTACTCACTAAGCTCGATTATAAAAATGAAGATGAATTCAATTTTGCCTTCGATGTAGTTGATGCAGTAGCTGATAAGTATCCCGATAAGCTCGCTATGCTTCATATTTCCGGTGACAAGACAGAAAGAAGATTCACATACAACGATATGAAAAAGGAATCTGCCCGTGCAGCTAACTATTTCATTAGTCTCGGAATTAAAAAAGGTGACAGAATAATGCTCGTTCTCAAGCGTCATTATCAGTTCTGGATCTGCGCTCTTGCACTCCATAAAATCGGCGCTGTCATCATTCCTGCCACAAATCAGCTTGTTGAACACGATTTCGAATACAGATTTGAAGCTGCGGGTGTTTCGGGAATTATCTGCACGAGTGACGGACAGACCTCAGCTCAGATCGAAAGAGCAGCTGAAAAATACGACGGACTCAAGAATAAAATTATCGTCGGTTCTGACAGAGAAGGCTGGCATAATTTCGATAAAGAATACAAGCTCTTCAGAAGCATATATGAAAGAAAAGCTGACAGTCCTTGCGGTGACGACAGTATGCTTATGTTCTTCACCTCCGGTACTACAGGTTATCCGAAGATTGCTGCTCACTCTTATAAGTATGCTCTCGGACACTTCATCACTGCCAAATACTGGCACTCAATAAAGCCTAACGATTTACACCTTACCATCTCAGATACAGGCTGGGGTAAGGCTATGTGGGGTAAATTCTACGGTCAGTGGATGTGTGAAGGTGCTGTATTTACTTATGATTTTGACCGTTTTGATGCATCAGAAATTCTTCCGATGTTTGCAAAATATCAGATAACTACTTTCTGTGCTCCTCCCACAATGTACAGAATGCTTATTAAGGAAGACCTTTCAAAATATGATCTTTCCTCTATCAGATATGCAACTACCGCAGGTGAAGCACTTAATCCCGAGGTATTCCATCAGTTCCATAAGGCCACAGGCATCGTAATTATGGAAGGCTTCGGTCAGACTGAAACCACACTTACCATCGGTAATCTTGTAGGAACTACTCCCAAGCCCGGTGCTATGGGTAAACCCGTTCCCTGTTATGATATAGCTATCGTTGACCCCGACGGAAATGAATGTGCAGTCGGTGAAACAGGTGAAATTATAGTAAGAACCGATAAAAAGATACCTTGCGGTCTGTTCAAGGGTTACTACAACGCTCAGGATAAGACTGACGAGGTATGGTATGACGGTATGTATCATACAGGTGATACCGCATGGTGTGACGAAGACGGATATTTCTGGTATGTAAGCCGTATTGATGATGTTATCAAATCATCAGGCTACAGAATCGGACCCTTCGAAATCGAAAATGTTATTATGGAGCTTCCGTATGTTCTTGAATGCGGTGTCTCAGCTGCCCCCGATGAAATCAGAGGTCAGGTAGTTAAAGCAAGCATCGTTCTCACAAAAGGCACTGAACCTACAGAAGAGCTTAAGAAGGAAATTCAGAATTACGTTAAGAAGAACACTGCTCCTTACAAGTATCCGAGAATTGTTGTTTTCCGTGATGAGCTTCCGAAGACAATCAGCGGTAAAATACAGAGAAATAAACTTTAATATTTTCCCGTAAAATATTGAAATGAATAAATATTTGTAATATAATAAAGGTTATGTTGTTATGACAAATAAAAGAATTATTCTTTTTGCAGGACATTACGGAAGCGGTAAAACGAATATAGCCGTTAATTATGCTTTAAAGCTGAAGGATGACGGCTTTCCTGTTCTGATTGCCGATCTCGACATAGTCAATCCCTATTTCCGTACTAAAGACAGCGAGAAGGAGCTTAGCGAAAAGGGGATAGAGCTTATCTGCTCTGAATTCGCTAACACTAATCTCGATATTCCTTCTTTGCCTAAAAATATGTACCGTGTGGTTAACGATAAGAGATTCCGTGCGGTTATGGATATTGGCGGAGATGATGCGGGTGCTATTGCTCTTGGCAGATTTGCACCCTTCATTCGTGATGAAGATGACTATGAAATGATTTTTGTAGCTAATTTTTTCCGACCGCTTACCCGAAAGGCAGAAGAAGCCTATGAGGTAATGAAGGAAATTGAGGCTGCATCCTCACTCAGCTTCACAGCAGTGGTCAATAATTCTAATTTAGGTTCAGCTACAACCGCCGAGGATGTTATTTCTACGTTTTCTGAAACAGAAAAGCTTTCTGAATTATGCGGTCTTCCGGTAATGTTTACGAGCTGTGAAAAGAGTCTTTATGAACAGTTAAATAATACGGGAAAAGAAATTTTTCCGCTTGAATTACAAAGCAAATTATTTTAAATGGAGGTATTATTGTGCCTAAAGTTACGTTTAATACTGATATGTGTAAGGGCTGCGGCTTATGTGTAGTTGCATGTCCGAAAAAAATTCTTGTTATCGCAAAAGACAAAATCAATGCTAAAGGTCATTCACCTGCTGAAATGACAGATGAATCTAAGTGCATAGGCTGTGCTTTCTGTGCGACTATGTGTCCCGACTGCATTATCAAGGTTGAAAAGTGAGGTGTTTTAAATGGCTGAAAAAGTACTTATGAAAGGTAACGAAGCTATTGCGGAAGCTGCTATTCTCGCAGGCTGCCGTCATTATTTCGGTTATCCTATTACTCCTCAGACGGAAATTGCTGCTTATATGGCGAAGAAGATGCCTAAAATAGGCGGATGTTTCCTCCAGGCTGAAAGTGAAGTAGCTGCTATCAATATGGTTTACGGTGTAGCAGGCACTGGTAAAAGAGTTATGACCTCTTCTTCAAGCCCGGGAATTTCTCTTAAGGCCGAGGGTCTTTCCTATCTTGCCGGTAGTGATCTTCCTTCACTTATCGTAAATGTTCAGCGTGGCGGTCCCGGTCTCGGCGGTATTCAGCCTTCTCAGTCTGACTATTTCCAGGCTACTAAGGGCGGTGGACACGGTGACTTCAAAATGATCGTTCTCGCGCCTTCTTCCGTACAGGAAATGGCAGATCTTACCATCAAAGGCTTTGATCTGGCTGAAAAGTACAGAATGACTTCTATGATTTTAGCTGACGGTACTATGGGTCAGATGATGGAGCCTGTTACTCTTGAGGAACCTGTAGTTAATGAATATGACAAATCATGGGCTGTTACAGGCACAAAGTGTGAAAGAAAGAAGAACATCATCAATTCTCTTTCTCTTGTTCCCGAAGAGCTCGAAAAGCTTAACTTCGCAAGATATGAAAGATATAAGACTATCGAAGAAAACGAAGTTATGTTCGAAGAATATATGATGGACGATGCTGAAATCTGCGTAGCTGCTTTCGGTATCGCAGCCAGAGTAGCTAAGAACGCTATCAATGCCACAAGAAAAGAGGGCATAAAGGTTGGTCTTATCAGACCTATCACTCTCTGGCCCTTCCCCAATGAAGCATTCAGAAAGGCAGCTGATAAGGTTGACTGCTTTATTTCTGTTGAGCTTTCAATGGGACAGATGATTGAAGATATCAGACTTGCTTCAGAATGCAAAAAGCCTGTATATCTCTGCAACAGAGTAGGCGGTATGATTCCTTCTCCCGAAATGGTTCTCGAATCAATCAAAGCACATTCCAAAGGAGGTACAAAATAATGGTAGTATTTGACAAACCCAAATCACTTGCTGATGTTCCTCTTCATTACTGTCCCGGATGTACACACGGTATTATCCACCGTCTCGTCGCTGAAACAATCGATGAATTAGGTATCGAAGGAAAAACTATCGGTGTTGCACCTGTTGGCTGTTCAGTTCTTGCTTACAATTATTTCACATGTGATATGGTTGAAGCGGCACACGGCAGAGCACCCGCTGTTGCTACAGGTCTTAAGCGCTCTGATCCGGATAACAATATCGTATTTACATATCAGGGTGACGGCGACCTTGCCTCAATCGGTATGGCTGAAACAGTTCACACTGCTGCAAGAAATGAAAACATCACCATTATCTTTGTAAATAATGCTATTTACGGTATGACAGGCGGTCAGATGGCTCCCACTTCTCTTCCCGGTCAGGTTACACAGACCTCTCCCTACGGAAGAGATACAAGTCACTGCGGTTTCCCTGTTAAGGTTTCTGAGATGCTTTCACAGCTTGACGGTGCAGGTTACATCGAAAGAGTAGCAGTAAATAATGTCAAGAATGTAAGAAATGCTAAGAAGGCTATCAAAAAGGCTTTCCAGAATCAGATAGATAAAAAAGGCTTCTCACTTATCGAGGTTGTTTCTACATGTCCCACAAACTGGGGTATGACACCTGAAAAAGCACTTGAATGGGTAGACGAGAAAATGATTCCTTACTATCCCTTAGGTGTTTATAAAGACAGAGATGCCGATACTAAGGCAGAATAAGGAGGGGAACACAATGAGTACTACACAGATTTTAATCGCCGGATTCGGCGGACAGGGTGTTCTTTTCGCAGGTAAATTTCTCGCATATAAAGGTCTTTTAGACGGCAAGCAGGTTTCCTGGCTTCCTTCCTACGGACCTGAAATGCGTGGCGGTACTGCCAACTGCAGTGTTATCGTAAGTGATGAGCCCATCGGTTCACCCATTGTAACCGCTCCTGACTGTCTCGTGGCTATGAACCTTCCTTCACTTAAAAAGTACGAAAACGATGTAGTTTCAGGTGGTATCATTATCATAGATTCCACCCTTATCGGTGAGATGCCCGTAAGAGACGATGTTACTGTATTCGCTGTACCTGCCACTAAAATGGCAAACGACGAAGGCTTTTCCACTCTTGCCAATATGATTCTTATGGGTAAGCTTATCAAGGAAAGTGCCGGTTTTACCTTTGACGGAACCGAGGATGTACTTAAAAAAGTAGTTCCTCCTAAAAAGGCAAATCTTACCGAAATCAATCTTAAGGCACTTAAAACAGGCTATGAATATTAATTAAGAGGTGTATAAAAATGGATATTAAAATTACCAGAACTACTTCACCTAAAGCTAAACCTGCTAAAGGTGAAAAGCTCGGCTTCGGCCATATTTTTACCGACCATATGTTCATTATGAACTATACAGAAGGAAAGGGTTGGCACGACGCAAGAATTGAACCCTACGGTAATCTTTCTCTTGCTCCTAGTGCTATGGTTTTCCACTACGGACAGGAGATGTTCGAAGGTCTTAAGGCTTATCGCGGTGACGATGACAAGATTTATCTTTTCCGTCCTGATATGAACGCTAAGAGAGCAAATGCTTCCAATGAAAGACTTTGTATCCCTGAAATTCCCGAGGATATTTTTGTTGACGCTGTAAAGGCTGTTGTAGATATCGACAGAGACTGGGTTCCCTCTGATGAAGGCACCTCTCTTTACATCCGTCCTTTCGTAATTGCCACTGATGAATTCCTTGGTGTTGCTCCCTCAAAGACATATCTTTTCATTATCGTTCTTTCACCCTCAGGTGCTTACTATGAAAGCGGTCTTGCACCCGTAGGTATCTGGATCGAGGATGAATATGTACGTGCTGTAAAGGGCGGTATGGGCTTCGCAAAGACAGGCGGTAACTATGCTGCATCTCTTATCGCACAGGTTAAAGCACACGACAGCGGTTATTCTCAGGTTCTCTGGCTTGACGGTGTAGAGAGAAAATATATTGAAGAAGTTGGCGCTATGAACATTATGTTCAAGATTGCAGGTAAGGTTATCACTCCTGCTCTCAACGGCAGCATCCTTCCCGGCATCACACGTAATTCTATCATCAATGTCTGCAAGGCATGGGGTTATGAGGTTGAAGAAAGAAAGATTTCAGTTGACGAAATCGTTGCTGCAGCTAAAGACGGTACACTCGAAGAAGTTTGGGGTACAGGTACAGCAGCTGTTGTTTCTCCCGTCGGTAAGCTTCGTTATGTAGATGATGTAATGACTATCGGTAACGGTGGTATCGGTGAACTTACTCAGAAGCTTTACGATGAACTCACAGGAATTCAGTGGGGCAAGAGAGAAGATCCCTACGGTTGGAGAGTTGAAGTTAAATAAAAATCATATATAAGAGGCTGTTACAGCCTCTTATTGTTTATTATGACTAAATCTGTTAAGTCTTTTTTTATCTCTGTATTGATTATTTGCTTATTTTAATGTAAAATATATCTGTAATATAAGCCGTAAAACCGCCATAAAATTAATCAGGTGATTTTATGAAAAACGGTTTATATTTTTCTTTCAGAATGAAGAATGCCTTAAGTGTTACTGTTACTTTCATTCTGTTACTCAGCCTTTTTGTTATACTTGAATTCAGCGGTGTTTTTTCTGAATCTGTATCCGTATCAGTTAACGATAAACCTATAATTATAATCGATCCCGGACACGGTGGTGAGGATGGGGGTACACAGTCGGCTGACGGTACGCTCGAGAAAGGAATTAATCTTGAAATTTCACTGAAAGTTAATGAAATTCTTCTCGATGAAGGCTACACTACCGTTCTGACCCGTGAAGGGGATTATATGATTTATGATGAAAGTGCTTCTTCACAGCGTGAAAAGAAGGTTTCAGATATTCATAACAGAATGAAAATAGTTGAAGAAAACGGCAGATGTATTCTTCTTTCAATTCATCAGAATTATTTCGGAGAAAGCAAATACAGCGGTACACAGGTTTTTTATTCAAAAAACAATCCGGGCAGTAAAATACTTGCAGAAGAAATACAGAAGTCAGTTGTTTCATCCTTGCAGCCGGAGAACACAAGACAAATCAAAGAAAGCGGAACGGATATTTATCTGCTTTACCATGCCGATGTACCCGCTGTAATGGTTGAATGCGGATTTATGTCCAATGCAGCTGAAACAGAAAAGCTGAAAAACGAAGACTATCAGCATAAAATGGCTGAAGCAATAGTCTCCGGACTTATTAAATACACAGAAAGTTATCCTGAAGGAGATAAAAATAATGGCAGTGAAAACGAAAAGCGTTTATGTATGCAATAACTGCGGCTATGAAACTGCAAAGTGGCTCGGAAAATGTCCTGAGTGTGGTGAATGGGCGAGTTTTGAGGAAGAGGTAAGACAAACTGAAACTACGAAATCTAAAGCTTCTAACCCACTTAAAACTAAAAGTATCGCATCCTATCAGCTTACACAGATTGAGCCCGACAATGAACTGAGATATAAAACAGGCATGGGTGAGCTTGACAGAGTTCTCGGCGGAGGTATCGTAAAAGGTTCTCTTGTCCTTCTCAGCGGTGATCCCGGCATCGGTAAATCAACCATATTACTGCAGATTTGTCATCAGCTCGGTAAAAAGCTTAAGATACTTTATGTTTCCGGTGAGGAATCCTACAGTCAGATAAAGCTTCGTGCCGACAGACTAAAGGTGAAAACAGATAATTTATTTATTCTCTGCGAAACAGATGTTCAGGCTGTCTGTGAGCATATAAATGCTACAAGTCCTGATCTTGTTATTGTTGACTCCATTCAGACTATGAATTTTACTGACCTTAATTCTTCACCCGGCTGTGTTACGCAGGTGCGAGAATCGTCTAATCTTCTTATGAGAACAGCCAAAACTCTCGGTATACCCGTTATAATAGTCGGTCATGTAAATAAAGACGGTAATATAGCAGGACCTAAGGTGCTCGAGCATATAGTTGATGCAGTTCTATATTTTGAAGGAGAAAGAAATCTTTCCTTTAGAATTCTCCGTGCAGTAAAAAACCGTTTCGGCTCTACCAATGAAATCGGTGTTTTCGAAATGTATGATGCAGGACTTAAGGAGGTAGAAAATCCTTCTGAAATGCTCATATCAGGCCGACCGAAAAATACGCCGGGTTCCTGTGTAGCCTGCGTTATGGAGGGAACAAGACCGCTGTTGGCTGAAATTCAGGGTCTGGTAACCGCCACAAGCTTCGGTAATCCCAGAAGAATTTCCAATGGCTTTGATTTTAACCGTCTTGCTATGCTGATAGCTGTTCTCGAAAAAAGAGGCGGATATTTTTTCGGAAATATGGATGCTTATATTAATATTGTCGGCGGTATGAAGCTGGACGAGCCTGCTCTTGATTTGACTATTGTTATGGCGTTGGTGTCCTCACTGAAGGATTATGCACTTCGTGATGATGTTCTCGCATTCGGTGAGGTTGGTCTTGCCGGTGAAATAAGAGGTGTTTCTCACTGCGAGCAGAGAATTAAAGAAGCGTCGAGATTAGGCTTCAATAAATGTATCGTGCCTTATGCTAATCTGAAAAACATCTCTTCCTCCTTAAAAAAGGAAATCGAAATCGTCGGTGTTAAAACCATCAGGCAGGCTTTCGAGGCAATAATATTATGAGTTCTTTTCTTAAAAAACCGAACCTTCCCGACGGAAGAGTAACTACGCTGATATGCGGTGGTCTGAACGCTAAGCTTATTGATTATCTTGAGCGCAGAGGAATAGAGTTACTTTACACGGAAGAAAACATAACAGTCGATAAAGCTGTGTCAAATCATGCTGACTTGTTTGCACTTTATCTCGGAGATGGAAGAATCATTATTGACAGAGGACAGACTGAATTAATATCTGAGCTTAAAGCATCAGGATTCTCGGTTACGGAAACCGACGGAAAGGTCGCCGGTGCTTATCCGGGTGACTGTATTCTTAATCATACTGTAGTGGATAAATATATTATCGGTAACAGTAAAATTTTCGATAAAACCGTTAAAGAGGAATGTGAAGTCTTTAATGTAATTCATACAAATCAGGGCTACTGCAAATGCTCAGTTCTCGTTGTGAATGAAAACTCTGTCATAACTGACGATGAATCTATAGCACGTAATATTCGTGAAAAGGGGATAGAATGCCTTCTGATAAGCAAAGGCGATGTTTTTCTCGACGGACACGAATACGGCTTTATCGGCGGCGCAAGCGGGAAAATCGCTAAGAGTGAAATTATTTTTTTCGGTGATATCACAAAGCACAGAGATTATATGAGAATCAAGGAATTTCTTGCTGACAGAGATATTGACATTATTTCCTTTGATTTCCCACTCACAGATTTCGGTGGAATAATTACGCTCAAGGAAAATATTTTTTAAATTTGTTATTTTTTTATTTGTTTATTAATACAGTTATGCTATAATTACAGAACGAAAGGGTGATATTATGCAGATGGTTATGCTGACAGCGCTCGGCGTGGGAGGGGCTACTGTTATCGGTGCAATTCTCGGTTTTATTTTTAAGAAAATGAGCCATAAATTCAGTGATATTGTTCTTTCCTTTGCTGCAGGTGTAATGCTTTCGGCAGCTGTAATAGGTCTGATTATTCCTTCTCTCGAATATGGCGGTAAATTTAAAATTTTAGTTACGGTAGCGGGTGTTTTTGCCGGTGCGGTCTGTATTAAGCTTATCGATAAGCTGGTTCCGCATCTTCACAGACTTACAGGTGTAGACTCTGAGACACACCCTGATAATCAGAAGCAGTTAAATAAAATATTGCTTTTTGTTATTGCTATCGCTATTCATAATCTCCCTGAAGGTATCGCTGCAGGCGTAGGCTTCGGTACGGGAAATGTCAATGATGCACTGATGATTGCAGCCGGCATCGCACTTCAGAATATCCCTGAAGGTATGGTTATAATCGCACCTATGCTGGCAGCGGGGATGAGTCACGGCAGAACCTTTATTGCAGCATCAATTACGGGTGTTATCGAGATTATAGGTACACTTCTCGGCTATTTCGCAGTAAGCATTTCAAGTGCTGTTTTACCTTTCTTTCTTGCTTTTGCAGGCGGAACGATGATTTATGTAATCAGCGATGAAATGATACCTGAGACACACTCTCACGGTAATGAAAGCGGAGCTACATTTTCACTGCTGGCTGGATTCTGCCTTATGCTCGTTTTCGATGTAATTTTAGGATAAAAACAAATAAATATAAAGGAGTTTTCAAATGATTACTAAAGATATAAAATATGTAGGTGTAAATGACCGTAATATTGATTTATTTGAGGGCCAGTACATTGTGCCCGAGGGTATGGCATATAATTCATATGTTATAATCGATGAAAAAATCGCGGTAATGGACACTGTAGATAAAAATTTCGGTGATGAATGGCTTTCGAATATCAAATCAGTTATCGGCGACAGAACACCTGATTACCTTATAGTACAGCATATGGAGCCTGACCACTCTGCAAACATTTTGAAATTTACTGAAATTTATCCTGAAGCAGTTGTTGTTTCATCAGATAAGGCATTTAAAATGATGCTCAACTATTTCGGAACAGATTTTTCTGACAGAAGAATAGTAGTAAAGGAAGGGGATACCCTTTCACTCGGTCAGCATACACTTAATTTTATTGCCGCTCCTATGGTACATTGGCCTGAGGTTATCGTGACATACGATTCTTTTGACAAGGTTCTTTTTTCGGCTGACGGCTTCGGTAAATTCGGTGCTCTCGATGCCGAGGAAGATTGGGCATGTGAAGCGAGAAGATACTATTTCGGTATCGTCGGAAAATTCGGTGCACAGGTACAGAATCTTCTAAAAAAAGCAGCAAATCTCGACATAGAAATAATCTGCCCCTTACACGGCCCTGTTCTTAAAGAAAATCTCGGATATTACATTAATCTTTATAACACCTGGTCATCCTACGGTGTAGAATCAGACGGTGTAGCGATTTTCTACACCTCAGTTTACGGAAACACTAAAAAGGCTGTTGAAATTCTCGATGAAGAGTTGAAAAACATTGGCTGTCCCAAGGTGGCAGTCACAGATCTTGCCCGTGATGATATGGCTGAAGCTGTAGAGGATGCATTCCGCTACGGTAAAATAATTCTCGCTACAACTACTTACAACGGTGAGATTTTCCCGTTTATGAGAACATTCATCGAAGAGCTTACCGAAAGAGGCTACAGAAACAGAAAAATCGGCTTTATGGAAAACGGAAGTTGGATGCCTGTAGCAGCTAAGGTAATGAAGAAGATGTTCGAGAACAGTAAGGATATAACCTTCACTGATACTACGGTTACTATTCATTCAGCAGTTAAAAACGATAATATTGAGCAGATTAAAGCTCTTGCAAAGGAAATATCAGAATAAAATTAAGGGTGCGGTAATTCTGCACCCTTTTTATGTTGCCTCATATTATGATTATAGCGTTATAATATGAGGTGAACTGTATGTATCTAAAGGTTTTTACAGGTATAATGATACCTTTTATCGGGACAATATTAGGTTCTTCTGTAATTTTTCTTGTAAAAAAAGAGTTATCATACCATTTGAAAAATATTCTTTCGGCTTTAGCAGGCGGAATTATGATGGCAGCGAGTGTATGGAGTCTGATTATACCTTCCGTGGAAATTGAGAACGGTGGTGTAATTCAGACAGTCACAGGTTTTCTCTTGGGTATAATTTCAATGATATGGGCAGACGGAGTGATAGATAAATCTTTAAGTCGATGTGACAAATACACTCCTTATGCCACAAAGACTCTTATGCAGTTAATCGCTGTAACTGTTCATAATATTCCTGAAGGAATGGCGGTGGGAATGGTTTTTGCTTCTCTCATAGCTCACAGCAGTGAACCGGATTTCACCCCCGCTTTTCTTCTTGCTTTCGGCATAGCTATACAGAATATACCCGAAGGCGCCATAGTAACTATGCCTGTAATGGCAGAAAATAAAAGCAGAAAAAAGACTTTTCTTTGGGGATTTGCATCGGGTATTGTTGAGCCTTTGGGTGCAGTCGCAGCTATAATAGCATCTGAATTTATGGCTGTGGCTTTACCGTTCTTTCTTTCGTTTGCGGCGGGGGCTATGGTTTATGTAGTCACTGAACAGCTCATTCCCGATATGTACGAGAAAGAGAAGAAAAAGGGGAGTATAACCCTGGTATTTTCTTTTGGCTTTCTTTTAATGATGAGTCTTGACGTTATATTCGGATAAAAGAAAAAGCGACCAAGCGGCCGCTTTTAAGTTTTATTCTTCAAAAAGTCTGTAAATTACTTTAAGTTCATCATCGGTAAAGCTGTGTCTGTTTATGAAATCCTGCAAATCACGGGAATCGATTGTTTTTTCTTTGCTTTTCAGAAGCTTTGCAATATCTTCAAGGGCATATATGTCACGGGAGGCAGTATAGCTTGCAGTGTAATTGTCACCGTTTTCTAAATAAACAGTCAGATAAATATCACTTTCATAATATCCGCCTCTACTTGTGTATCTGTAGTAATCCGCAGCTGCAATTTCATAGCTTTCAACTTCATCGTAGGAATGTTCTTCTATAATGTTGTTGAATATACTGTACGTGGCAATACCTTCACTGCTGAATTCGTGTCTGCCGACAAAACCAAGTATACCTAAACAAAAAGTCAGAATTAAAACACAGCACCATACACTGAATTTTTTCATAAACTTTTTTCTGCTTTCCATATTTTTGTAACGCCTATCAAATAACGGCAGAACAAACTTATAGTTTACAGTACTATAATAGTTTATCTTTTTATTGCCTAATAAAGGTATTTTGCTACTGTGAGCATTTGCTATACAAGGTATATATAAGATAACGAAAGGCACTATTAAAAACATTGTAAATCTTTCCTGAAAAGAAAGAACTTCAGGTTTTTTGAAGATAAAAAATCCTGCTAATGCTTCATAAGATATTAAAGGTATCAGGATTAAAAGCATACCGACAACCTCTGAAGCTGAGTACAAAAACTTATCAGCCTTTGATAAAGGAGGATATCCCTTATGTCTTTTAGCGGTTCGCTTTTTCTTCTTCGATTTAGCCATTGCTTACACTTCTTTTCCTTCTTTAAATACCGAATAAAGTTTTCGCATTTTCGGCACACCTATCAATTATATTCTGAACATCCATACCCTTGATTTCAGCGATTTTCTCAGCTGTATATGCTATATGTGATGAATCGCATCGCTTGCCTCGGAAGGGAACAGGAGTCATATAAGGTGCATCTGTTTCGAGAAGAAGTCTGTCGAGAGGCAACATTTCTACTACCTCAACAGGCTTTCTTGCATTTTTAAAGGTAACTGCACCGCCTATACCTATATAAAGACCGAGCTTAAGGATTTCCTTCGCCATTTCAGCACTACCCGAAAAGCAGTGTACTACACCTTTAGGTTTAAGCTCCTTAAGAATGTTCATTGTGTCCTCGTGAGCGTCTCTGTCATGGATTATTACAGGGAGTCCGAGTTCGTTAGCTGTAATTATCTGCTTACGGAAAAGTTCAATCTGCTTTTCTCTCGGCGAAAAATCATAGAAATAATCGAGTCCGATTTCGCCTACAGCCACTACCTTTTCGTGAGAGTAAAGCTCTTTAATTTTTCCGAGGTCACCGTCTGATGTTTCCTCAGCTTCATGCGGATGAACACCGACAGCTGCATAAACGAAGGGATGCTTTTCAGCAAGACTCACACTTGTAAGTGATGATTTAAGATCACAGCCACAGTTGACGATATTACTTACACAACCGGAAGAAAGAGAAGACAGAAGTTCATTTCTGTCTTCATCAAATCTCGAATCGTCATAATGTGCGTGAGTATCAAAAATATTATTGTACATTATCTTACCTTTGATCCTTCGGGAATTCCGTCTACGAAAATAACCTTAACATCATCTTCGCTACAGTCAGCGGCTAAAATCATACCCTGACTTTCAACACCACAGAGAACAGCAGGCTTAAGATTAGAAACTACGATAACACTCTTTCCGATGAGATCCTCAGGCTTGTACCATTTTGCGATACCTGATGCAACCGTTCTGGGTGTACCTGTACCGTCATTGAGAGTGAGCTTGAGAAGCTTCTTTGCTCTCTTTACGGGTTCACAGTCAGTGATTTTTGCTACTCTTAAATCAACCTTAGCGAAATCATCAATGCCGATTTTAGCGATTCCTTCGATTTCACTGAAGGATTTTTCATTTGCCTGAGCAGCCTCCTGCTGAGCCTTTATTTCTTCCATCATCTTTTCTGCATCGATACGAGCGAAAAGGGGAGTAGCAGTACCTACGTTGTTTCCTGCCTTGAGTGCACCGAAAGAAGAAAGGCTTTCATAATCTTCTATGTCGCAGTTAATCTGAGAAAGAATTGACTTGGAGGTTTCGGGCATAAAGGAGGAAAGAAGAACAGAGATAAATCTGATACCCTCGAGAAGGTTATAAAGAACAGTTCCGAGTCTTTCTTTGTTTTCTTCATCCTTGGCAAGAGCCCAGGGAGCAGTTTCGTCAATATATTTGTTGCATCTCTTTGCGAGATTCATAATAGACTCAACAGCATCTGCGATGTGATAGGTTTCCATCTTGCTCTCTACAGTTCTTACAGTTTCGAGAGCAAAAGCCTTAAGTTCGTCATCAAGAGCTTCAGCGCAAGTGGGAGCCATAACAGTTCCGCCGAAGTATTTGTTTGTCATTGCGACAGTTCTGTTTACAAGGTTACCGAGAGTGTTTGCAAGATCGGAATTGAATCTTTCGATAATAGTGCTGTAAGAGATTGAGCCGTCATTTGCATGAGGCATTTCGGAGAGAAGATAGTATCTTACTGCATCTACACCGATAAGCTTTGAAAGCTCATCAGCGTAAATAACATTACCTTTGGACTTGGACATTTTATCCTCACCGAAGAGAAGCCAGGGGTGACCGTAAACCTGCTTGGGAAGCTCCTCGCCGAGAGCCATAAGCATAATAGGCCAATAGATAGTATGGAAGCGGACGATATCCTTACCAATGATATGCACATCTGCAGGCCAGTATTTTTTGTAAAGGTCACCTGAGCCGTCGGGATCGTAGCCTAAGGCAGTGATATAGTTTGAAAGTGCATCAATCCAGACATAGATAACATGCTTATCATCAAAGGAAACGGGAACGCCCCATTTAAAGGATGTTCTGGATACACAGAGATCCTGGAGTCCCGGTTTGATGAAGTTATTGAGCATTTCTTTTTTACGGCTTTCGGGATAAATGAAGTTATCGTTATTTTCGATATACTCCTCGAGCTGCTTCTGATATTTGGAAAGACGGAGGAAATATGCCTCTTCCTTTGCCTTGGTTACCTCACGGCCGCAGTCTGGGCATTTACCGTCAACGAGCTGAGACTCAGTCCAGAAGGACTCACAGGGAGTACAGTAGAGACCCTCATACTCACTCTTGTAAATATCGTCCTGCTCATAAAGCTTTTTGAAAATCTTCTGAACTACTTTCTCGTGATAATCGTCGGTTGTTCTGATGAATTTATCGTAGGTAGTATTGAGTGTATCACAGATGCTTCTGATTTCTGCAGCTACATTGTCGACATATTCTTTGGGTGAAACACCTGCAGCCTTGGCGTACTCCTCGATTTTCTGACCGTGCTCGTCAGTTCCTGTAAGGAAATATACATCGTAGCCCTGAAGTCTTTTATAGCGTGCGATGGCATCAGTGAGAACTATTTCGTAGCTGTTACCGATATGAGGCTTTCTTGAAGTATATGCTATAGCAGTTGTTATATAAAACTTACCTTTGTTCATATAATTACTTCCTTTCAAATTATAAAATTACATCATATATTTTAACAATATTATCTGCCTTTTGTCAATATTAAAAACAAATAAAGAGCCTTAAAAGACTCTTTATCGTGATTATTTATCTTCAAATTTGAGTACATCCTTATTTTTCACTATGTAATCTATCAGAGATACAACTGTAAGAACCACAGAAACGTACATTACTATCTGTCCTAAAAGGTGAAGAGCAGGAACGTTCATAAGTATAATTATTATCATAGCCATCTGAGCTATTGTCTTACTTTTGCCCCACCATGTGGCTGCAATAGCTACATGGTTATCTGCTGCTACAAGTCTCACAGCACTTATTGCAAATTCTCTGCCGATAATGAGAATTGTGACCCAGGCGGGAACCTCACCTGAAGCTGTAAGACAGATAAGAGCAGAGCATACAAGCAGCTTATCTGCAATAGGATCCATAAACTTACCGAAAGTAGTTACCATATTGTATTTGTGAGCTATAGTGCCATCGAGCTTATCCGTAATGGTTGCTGCCACGAAAATACCGAAGGCAATCCATCGGTTATATGCCGTGAAATCGGTGAGCATAAACACTACAAAAAAAGGAACGAGAACTACTCTGAAAACCGTCAGTTTGTTAGCTAAATTCATTTTACACCTCATATTTTCATTTTTTTAAATTATATCATAAAACAGACAACTTGTCTATATATGTGAAATTATAAAAAATTTATTATTTTGTAAATTTTACCTTTATTTCGTACTTGCATTTGACCACTATGTATTGTATAATAAGAAAAGATTTTCGTTAATGGAGAGTATATATGAGCAATAAAGTAATAGTAATCGGCGCAGGTGCTGCAGGTCTTATGGCTTCAGGTATCGCTGCCGAAAACGGAAATGAAGTAACGCTTATCGAAAAAAACGATAAGCCGGGCCGTAAAATTATGATTACCGGCAAAGGAAGATGTAATGTTACAAATAACTGCAACCTCATTAATGACCTTATAGCCAATGTACCGACTAACGGCCGTTTTCTCTACAGTGCATTTTCACGCTTTATGCCTTCGGATACAATAGATTTTTTCGAGGATATGGGTGTGTCGCTTAAAGTCGAAAGAGGGGACAGAGTTTTCCCTGAAAGCGACAAGGCCTCTGACATCGTCGATGCTCTTAACCGTTTCAGTCAGGATTCTGATGCTAAAAGAATCAAAGGTACCGTCAGTGAGCTTATTTTAAATGACGGTGAGGTTAAAGGTGTCATTCTCGACGACGGTAAGGAGCTTTATGCAGACAAAGTTATCGTAGCCACAGGCGGTGCATCTTATCCGCTGACAGGCTCTACAGGTGACGGATATAAGCTCGCAAGACAGGCCGGTCACACTGTAACCGACATCAAGCCTTCTCTTGTTCCGCTCGTCTGTCACGAGGGCTTCTGTATGGATTTACAGGGACTTTCACTGAAAAATGTAGAAATTTCTGTTTTCGACACAGAGACCTATAAGGAAATTTACAAAGACTTCGGCGAGATGCTCTTTACTCATTTCGGAGTTTCCGGTCCGCTTATTCTCAGTGCAAGCTCACATATGAAGGATATAAGGGAGCGCAAATACGAAATACATATCGACCTTAAGCCTGCTCTTTCCTATGAACAGCTCGATAAAAGAATACAGAGAGATTTCCTTGAAAATTCCAATAAGAATTTTATTAATGCTCTCGACGCTCTCTTGCCTAAAAAGTTAGTGCCTGTAATCGTTAAGCTTTCCGGCATAAAGCCTTCAACCAAGGTAAATCAGATTACCAAGGATATGAGAGCTAAGCTCGTTAATATTCTTAAGGATATGAAGATCACCGTTTTAAGATTCAGACCCATTGAAGAGGCTATAGTTACCTCGGGCGGTGTAAGCACGAAGGAAATAGATCCTAAAACTATGGAGTCAAAGCTTTGTAAAGGCTTGTACTTTGCAGGCGAGGTAATAGATGTTGATGCCTACACAGGCGGATTTAATTTGCAGATTGCATTTTCTACAGGCAGACTTGCCGGAGAAAATGTCTGAGTTTATAAGGAGAACTGTTATGAATAAAGTAATTAATGTTGCCATTGACGGTCCTGCCGGCGCAGGAAAAAGCACTATTTCTAAAGCTGCGGCTTCCAGACTCGGTTATATTTATATCGACACCGGTGCACTTTACAGAACCGTAGGACTTAACGCCTTAAGAAAGGGCGTCGATGTAAAGGATGCCGCTTCCGTTATTTCTACTCTTACAGACGAGCTTAAAATTGAGCTTAAATTTATTGACGGAGAGCAGAGAATGTTTCTGAATGATGAGGATGTTTCCGTAGAAATCAGAACTCCAGATGCTTCTATGGCTGCATCTGCTGTTTCCGCTGTGCCTGAAGTAAGAAAGTATCTTTTTGATTTACAGAAAAATCTTGCCGCAAACAATAACTGCATTATGGACGGAAGAGATATAGGTACAGTTGTTCTTCCTGAAGCAGATGTTAAAATTTTCCTTACCGCTTCACCTGAGGCAAGAGCAAAAAGAAGGCATCTCGAACTCACTGAAAAAGGTATCGAAACCAAATATGAAGATGTTCTCGCTGATATGATTGAGCGTGATTATAACGATTCGCACAGAGCAATCGCTCCCTTAAAGCAGGCAGACGATGCAGTTCTTGCCGACACAAGTGACATCAGCTTAGAACAGTCAATTGAATTAATAATCAGCATTATTGAGGGTAAAATATAATCAAAAAAAACAGACAGAGGTTGATTTGATTGTATTTTGATTATTCAAAAGAGCCGACAGAGCATAAAATTTATTTTGCCGGAAAATATACCGCCAAGGGATTATCTGTACTCGCATACAGGAGTTTAACTGTAAAGGGAAAAGAAAACGTCCCTTCAGACGGACCGCTTATAATTACATCTAATCATATTGCTTTCTCGGACCCAGCCATAATCGTGGCTAACTGTCCGAGAACAGTACATTTTATGGCTAAGAGTGAGCTTTTCGAAAATCCGTTCAAGGCTGCTTTTATGCGTAATATGAATGCATTTCCCGTCAGACGTAACCATTTCGACAGAGCGGCAATCCGCCGTGCTGAAAGGATAATCTCAAAGGGCTGGGTTCTCGGTGTTTTTCCGGAAGGAAGAAGAGTGAAAAACTCAGCACCGACTGAAGCTAAGAACGGTGTTGCTTATCTTGCCGGAATGACAGGTGCTGATGTTCTTCCCGTGTGTATTTACAGAAGTCCTTCGGATAAATCACGGTGGCATTCTCTTGTGTTATCCTATGGAAAAGTCATTAAAAATTCCGAATTTGCTTTCGGCGATAAACGAAAGTCGGAAGAGCTGAACAATGCTTCAGAATTGATAATGAACAGAATCAAAGCTTTATGGGAGGCAGAAAATGAAAATAACAGTTGCTGAAACTGCAGGATTCTGCTTCGGTGTAGACAGAGCAGTTAATATAGTTTATAAAATGTTGGATGACGGACACAGAGTCTGTACTCTCGGTCCGATAATTCATAATCCTCAGGTTATTGAGGATCTTCAGAATAAAGGTGTTGTAATAGCCGATTCTCCCGACGGTGTTCCCGAGGGATGTGAGGTAGTAATCAGAGCGCACGGTGTCACGAAGGAAACAGTGGCATCACTCGAAGAATTAGAGATAAAATATACTGATGCAACCTGCCCGTATGTTCTGAAAATTCATAAGCTTATCAAGCAGTATTCCAAGGAAAATAATATAGTTCTTATATCAGGTGACGAAAATCATCCCGAGGTCTGTGGCTTCAGAAGTTACTGCAAAGGTAAGTCTTATGTTTTCAAAAATGAAGAAGATCTTCTTGAATTACTTCAAAAAAATTCCGATATAGAAAATACTGAGACGATTTTTGTTTCTCAGACGACTTTTTCGGTAAAAGAATGGAAAAAATGTGCAGAAATTATTCAAAAAGTATGTACAAATTCGATTTCTTTTGATACAATATGTAGAGCTACTCAAAACAGACAGGAAGAAGCAAACGAATTGTCACAAAATGTTGACTGTATGATTGTAATCGGCGGACGCTTCAGCTCAAACACCGTCAAGCTTAAAAATGTCTGTAGTGAGAACTGCCGCACCTATCTTATTGAAAGTCCCGGGGAGCTGAAGGACATCGATTTTTCAGGATGCAAAAAGATTGGTATAACAGCAGGTGCATCCACACCTGCACGTATAATAAAGGAGGTTGAAGTCATTATGACCGAAAACTTTAATGAACAAAAAATCACAAAGGAGACACAGGATCAGGAGCTGTTCTTAGCAGCCGTTGATAGCATTGACGATACAAGTGATAACCCCAATGTTGTTGGTATTGTTGTTGGCATTGCACCCAACGAGATTCAAGTTGACATTGGCAGAAAATACGCCGGTTTCATCCCTGTAGAAGAATACAGCAATGATCCCACAGCCGATCCTTCAAAGGAACTCAAAATCGGCGACGAGCTCAATCTCATTATCATGAAAACAAATGATAATGAAGGCACCATGAAGCTTTCCAAGCGTCTTTACGACAGAAGAGCATCATGGAAAAACATCGTAGCAGCTAAGGAAAACGACGAAGTTCTCGAAGCAGTTGTTTCTGAAGTTGTAAGAGGCGGTGTAATTGTATATCCCTTAGGAGCAAGAGTATTTATTCCTGCTTCACTCACAGGTCTCGGCAAGGACGAGGATCTTTCTCAGCTTCTCAAGCAGACAATCAAGTTCAGACTTATTGATCTTGACGAGCAGAAGAAGCGCGTAGTAGGTTCAGCTCGTGCCGTTATCAGAGAAGAACGCAAGGCTGCAACAGATGCATTCTGGGCAGACATCGCTGAAGGTCAGGAATTCACAGGTACTGTTAAGTCTCTTACTAACTACGGTGCTTTCGTAGATCTCGGTGGCGTAGACGGTATGGTACATATCTCTGAGCTTTCATGGACAAGAATCAAGCATCCTTCTGAAATCGTAAACGTTGGTGACACTGTTAAGGTTTACATCAAGGCTCTTGACACTGAAAAGAGAAAGATTTCTCTCGGCTACAAGAGAGTTGAAGATAATCCCTGGGAAATCTTCAAGAGAGATTACGAAGTTGGCTCAGTAGTTGAAGCAACTGTAGTAGGTCTTACCACATTCGGTGCATTCGCAAGAATCATCGACGGTGTAGAAGGTCTTATCCACATTTCTCAGATTGCTAACCGTCACATCGCATCTCCCAAGGAAGTTCTTTCTATCGGTGATGTTGTAACAGTTAAGATTACTGATGTAGATTATGATAAGCATCGCATCAGCCTTTCAATCCGTGTTCTTCTCGAACCCGAAGTAGCAGAAGAAGCTGCTGAGGAAGCAGAAGAAGCTGTTGAAGCTGAGGCAGAAGTTGAAGCTGAAGCAGTAGCAGAAGAAGCTGCAGAATAATTACTATAAAATTGAGCGGTACATTCCTCGGGATGTACCGCTTCTTATTGTTTTATAACTTAAATATTCTGAACTCCATAACAAAAAGCTGCCACATTGAAGTGACAGCTTTCTTTTAAAGGATAAATTATTTGAGATTATATTTCTCAATGTATTCCTGAATCTTCTGAATAGGATTAAGGAAGGGGCTTACTGATCTGTCGTGGTTAAGTGTATCGATGATGAGTGCCACATACTTTGACATATCAACTGAATAGTACCATTCTTTAGTAAGAAGCTCAGGTGTCTGATAAATAAGGTTAGTGGTGAAGATCTTATCAAAAATACCCTCAGCATATGCCTTATCGAATCTTTCGAGACCTGATGAGAAGAGACCGAATGAAGAGAAAACGAAGATTCTTTTGGCTTTAAGATTCTTAAGCTGCTTGCAAACGTCAATCATTGAGTCACCGCTTGAAATCATATCGTCAACAACGATAACATCCTTGCCTTCAACGTTATCACCGAGGAACTCGTGTGAAATGATGGGGTTTCTGCCGTCTACGATTCGTGTGAAGTCTCTGCGCTTGTAGAACATACCGAGTTCTACACCGAGAACCTGAGAATAGTAAACACATCTGCCCATACCGCCTTCGTCAGGTGAAATCATCATTGTGTTTTCGGGACTGAACTTGATGTCGTTGTTAAGGCTCTTAGCGATAGCTTTTATCATCTGATAAGTGGGGGAAACACTTTCAAATCCGATTCTGATAGAGTTCTGTACTCTGGGGTCGTGAGCATCAAAGGTAATGATGTTGCTTACGCCCATATTTTCGAGCTCCTGAAGTGCGAGAGCGCAGTCGAGAGATTCTCTTGCTGAACGTCTGTGCTGTCTTCCCTCATAAAGCATAGGCATAATAACTGTGATTCTCTTAGCCTTACCTGCACATGCAGAAATAACTCTCTTAAGGTCAGCGAAATGATCGTCAGGACTCATAGGAACCATAAGAGGCTCACCGTTTGCATCCTTAAGGTCGTACATTTTGTACTTTACGCTGTAATTGAAGCAGTCAGTGATAATGAAAAGGTCATAGCCACGGATAGACTCATTGATAACACCTTTGCCTTCACCGGTTGAGAAACGCGGAAAAACAGCATTGATAATGTAAGAATCTCTGTGATAACCTTTAAGATGAAGATTTTCGTCATCCTGCTTGAATTTAGCACGGCATTCTAAAATCTGGTCGCTGACTTTTTTTGCGAGCTCCTCACAGCCTCTCATAGCGATGATACCGAGACGACCCTGAGGAATTGTGTCAAGGTATTCGATTAATGAATTGGACATTTTAATTTACCCCCGTTTTTTTTACATCTTGATTCGACATTTTTCTGTCATTATATATTTTACTTTTTTTCACTGACTTTTCAATAGATTTATGAAAAATAGACAGAGAATTATATTCAATATTTATTGTTTCTTTTGTGCAAAAATAACAAGCGTTACACATTATATAGTGAAATCAGTTGTTTACGATATGAACATCCATCTGATTGAAGGGGATAGATATACCGTTTTTATCGAATGCGATTTTAACATTTTCCTGCATAGCGTAGTAAACATCCCAGTAATCTGTACCGGCGCACCAGATTTTAGCCACGAGTGAAATTGAGCTCGCCTCGTGTGAATTCACGAAAACTACCGGCTCGGGATCTCTGAGTATTTTACTGTCAGACTTAGCCACATCGAGAATAACATTTTTCGCCATCTGAATATCATCGGTATAACTGATAGAAAACAGCAGATCCACACGTCGTGTATTTTCAGCTGAGTAATTGATAATGTGATTAGTTGTTATGTGAGAATTCGGAATGATAATTTTTTTATTGTCAACTGTTTTTATAACTGTATTCATGAAACGGATATCTGCAACGGAACCGGATACACCGTTAAGTTCTACGAAATCACCTGTTTTAAAAGGATGATTGATAAGAATCTGTATACCGCTTGCAAATTGTGCTACGCTGTCCTGTAACCCGAGACCGGCAGCAAGACCTGCACCGCCTAGTGCAACAAAGATAGAATTGACATCATAAAACATTGATACAGCAAGAAGTATGAAAACAAATTTAATGCTCGCAGAAACGAACCTTTTTATGAAATTATAAACAGATGGGTCGACACGTTTGGCGCTGAGAGTTTTAATGATAATTTTTGAAGCTAAATTTGCAAGAATAAAGCCGGTAATCACAAGTGCAACAGCGATAATAATCGAGGGAATAGCTGATATAAGCTTATTGACTATATCCCACTCCTCCCATAAGGAGTTGATGTTGTCTGCCGCTTGTGATGCATCGACAAACTGTCCGTTTTCGTCGAGAAGGGGATTATAAAGCGTGGTAGGCTCAGAAGTCCCGGCTACTGTGGTTGCAGTTAAAAGCACGTATGATAAAAAATTTTTCATTAGACATACCTCCTTTGTTGTAATTTTATAATATCACATTATAATCAGTTTTTCAATTTATTGCTTAAAATTTATTGACATAATTGAAAGTAAATATTATAATTTGAAAATGAAATTCAATTTCAGATTACGAGGTGACTTATGAATACTACATATAATACTAAGCAAAAAAAGATTATATCTGATTTTCTGAGCAAAAATACCGCAAAGCAATATACATGCGACGAGATTTCAGAAATACTAAAAAACGAGGGAACACCTGTAGGCAAGACAACAGTATACAGATATGTTGAAAAACTCGTAAGCGAGGGAAAACTGCGTAAAATTACGGGAGGTAACAGTAAAAGTGCCCAATATCAGTACATTGATGAAAGGATGGACTGCAACAGTCACATGCACCTCAAGTGTCTGAAATGCGGTGAATTTATTCATCTTGGCTGTGATTTTCTTAATAATGTAAGTGAACATATTTATGAGCATCACCGTTTCAGAATAGATAATTCCAGGTCGGTGCTATACGGACTCTGTGACAAATGCTGTGAATGAAGCAGGAGAAAACAAATGGAACTTATAAGTTGTAAAAATGTATATCTCAGCTATGAGAATAACAGTGTTATTGAAAATCTTAATTTTTCCGTAAATGACGGTGACTATCTTTGTATAGTAGGCGAAAACGGAAGTGGAAAGAGCACTCTGATTAAATCTATACTCGGACTGAAGGAGACCTCATCGGGTCATCTGCACATCGGAGAAGGTCTTTCTGCTAAAGAAATCGGATATCTGCCTCAGCAGACGACGGCACAGAAGGATTTTCCCGCAAGTGTTTATGAGGTAGTATTATCGGGCTGTATATCACGTAAGAAGAAAAAGTTTTTCTTTTCATCAGACGAAAAAGCTCTTGCGCTCGAAAATATGAAAAAGCTCGACATTACCGAGCTTAAAAACCACTGTTACAGAGAGCTTTCAGGAGGACAGCAGCAGCGTGTTCTCCTCGCCAGAGCACTTTGTGCAGGTAAAAGAATGCTTTTACTTGACGAGCCTGTAACCGGTCTTGACCCCATCGTTACGATGGATATGTACAATCTGATAAGAAAAATCAATAAAGAGCTCGGTGTAACTATAATTATGGTTTCACACGATTTACACGCGTCGGTTGCTAACGCTGACCATATACTGCACCTTCGTAAAACCGACAGCTTTTACGGAACAGTTGAAGAGTATCTTTTATCGGATGTTTACAGAAAATTCGGAGGTGTGAATTAAATTGAATGAAGCTTTGAATATTATATTTTCACAGAATTTTCTCATAAGAGCTCTGGTAGTCGGTGTTCTGGTTTCTCTTTGCTCCGCTCTGTTGGGTGTCAGTCTTGTTCTCAAAAGATTTTCGATGATAGGAGACGGACTTTCTCATGTTGCCTTCGGAGCTATGGCGATTGCCTGTGCTGCGAATATCGCTCCTTTATATTTTGCCTTGCCGATAGTAGTTTTCTCTGCTTTTCTTCTTCTGAAAATGAATGAAAGCGGAAAAATTAAAGGTGACGCAGCAATCGCTCTGATTTCTACGGGCGCATTAGCAGTTGGTGTAATGGCTACCTCGGTTACTACCGGTATGAACATAGATATCTATAACTATATGTTCGGAAGTATTCTCACTATGACTGATAATGATGTTATAATCAGTTCGGTTATATCTTTGGTTGTTATTACACTGTTCGTTATTTTCTATAACGAGATTTTTGCCGTAACCTTTGATGAAAGCTTTGCTAAGGCTACGGGAACACGGACATCACTTTATAATATGCTCATCTCTGCACTGACAGCAGTAACCATTGTGGTAGGAATGAGAATGATGGGTGCTCTTCTGATTTCTTCACTGATCATTTTCCCGACGGTCACTTCGATGAGAGTGTGTAAAAGCTTCAGAAAGGTTATTATATCCAGTACACTGATTTCAGTGTTCTGCTTTATTTCCGGCCTTCTGCTTTCAGTTAAATATGAAGCACCGACCGGTGCATCCGTCGTATGCTTTAATATATTCCTGTTTCTCGCTTTTTCAGTGTTTAAAGCTGTTAAGAGTAAAGATTACACCGGGAAAAAAGCTTTAGGAAAAATACTCTCATCTGCAGTTATCATCGGCTTTACACTGTTATATGCAGGTATAATGACTTTCGGTACTGCTACAGTATACAAAGACAGCGACAAGAAACTCTCGGTAGTAACCACAGCTTTTGCTCAGTATGACTTTGCTCGTAACATAATCGGAGATAATGGTGAAGTATCTATGCTTCTTTCACCGGGAGAGGAGAGTCATACCTATGAGCCTACACCTGCAGACATAATGAAAATAAAGGAATGTGATGTTTTCATATATGGCGGCGGTGAATCCGAAAGGTGGGTAGATACCATACTTGATTCTTTGAGCGATGAAATAAGAACTGTCAGAATGATGGATGTTACACCGCTTTACGAGGAGGAACACGGTGAACACGGACATATTCACCACTCTGATGAAGAGAGCGAAACAGAGTATGACGAGCATGTATGGACTTCTCCGTATAATGCAATAAAAATTACTGAAGCAATTACTGAAGCTATAATCAGAGCAGACGGAAATAATGAGGAATATTATCAGAAAAATGCTAAAGAGTACATCGGAAAGCTTGAAGAGCTTGACAGTAAATTCAGTAAAACTGTATCAGACAGTAATAAAGGATTTATCATCATCGGTGACAGATTTCCTCTGAGATATCTTACCGAAAGATACGGTATTGAGTATTATTCTGCTTTTCCCGGATGTTCTGCACAGGCAGAGGCTAATCCTGTCACCATTTCATCTCTTATCGACAGAGTAAAAGAAAACGATGTACCTGTAATTTTCAAAATTGACCTTGGTACAGGTAAGGTAGCAGAAACAATTTCAGATGCTACAGGAGCTGAAATCCGTACTCTTTATTCCTGTCACGTTGTTTCCTACGAGGATTTCAGTAACGGAACGGGTTACATTGAGCTTATGGAAAGAAATCTTGAAGGCATATCTTTGGCTTTAGACTAAAAAAATTAAAATAATTTTTGTTGATTTAAAATAAGTATTGTTGTATAATCAGTGATTGATTATATATAAATTAAAGGAAATGATTAAATGGCAATAAATGTAGTATATAAAAATTTACCCACTGTCGCATTGAGAGGGATCGTTGTTTTTCCCGGTATGCGTCTTCACTTCGACGTGGGAAGAAAGAAATCAATAGAAGCAATCAGAGAAGCCATGAACGGAGATCAGAAGCTTTTTCTGGTGACACAGAAGGATATTTCTGTTGCTGATCCTTCTGAAGCTGATTTGTTTGAAATGGGTGTAATCGCTTCGGTCAAACAGGTTATTAAGGCGCCCGAATCCGACTTTATGCGTGTCGTAGTAGAAGGCATCAGCAGAGCTGTCGTCGACAGCTACAGCGAATTTACACCCTATATCACCGCTAATGTCAGAGAAAAGAAAAGCAAATCTCTGAAAAATTATGATGTTGCGGAAACAGAGGCTCTCATCCGTAAGGTTAAGGATTCCTTTGACGAATATCTTCAGATTATGGCAAGAGATGTGGAAGACATAGCTGCCAGAGTGTTTTTCTCAGAAAACCCTTCAGAAATTGCTGATATAATCGCAGGAAACACCATTCATAATTACACCCTTCGTCAGGAGCTTCTCGAGGAGCTTAATCCTGTTACGAGACTTTACAAGCTTTATGCTATGCTCGTAAACGAGGTTAATGTACTCAGAATAGAAAATGACATCGAAGATAAAGTAGAATCACAGATGGAAAAGAATCAGCGTGAATACTATCTTCGTGAAAAAATTAAAACTATTTCTGAAGAGCTCGGTGAGCACGAGGATTCTCTTACAGAGATTCAGAGATACAGAGAAAAAATTGCTGATCTTGACTGCAGTGATGAAGTACGTAAAAAGCTTTCCTCAGAATGTGACAAGCTTTCAAAGCTTCAGAGCGGAGGTGCAGATGCTTCAATCTCACGAAGCTATCTTGATACAGCACTGAGTTTACCCTTCGGGTCTTACACCGTCGATAATCTCGAGCTTAAAAGAGCTGAGGAAATTCTCGATAAAGACCATTACGGACTCGAAAAGGTTAAAGAACGCTTTATCGAAATGCTCGCTGTGAAGAGCCGTACAGATAACCAGAAGGGCAGTATAATTTGTCTTGTCGGACCTCCCGGTGTGGGTAAAACATCGGTAGTACGCTCCGTAGCTACAGCTATGAACAGAAAATATGTCCGTCTTTCACTTGGCGGTGTAAGCGATGAGGCCGAAATCAGAGGACACAGAAAAACCTATGTCGGAGCTATGCCGGGCAGAATAGTGAGTTCACTCATTCAGGCTAAAACCTTTAATCCGATTATCCTTCTCGACGAAATAGACAAGCTCGGCAAGGACTATAAGGGTGATCCTGCATCAGCTCTTCTTGAGGTTCTTGACCCGGAGCAGAACTTCAGCTTCAGAGATAATTATATGGAGTTTCCCGTCGATCTCAGTAAGGTTCTTTTTATTACCACGGCTAACGATGTTTCTACCATTCCGCAGCCTCTTTATGACAGAATGGAAATAATCGAGCTTACAAGCTATACCCCTGAAGAAAAATTCTTTATAGCTAAAAATCATCTTCTGAAAAAGCAGATAGCACTTCACGGTCTGAACGGAAATGATATACGTTTCAGTGACAGTGCAATAAGACTTATAATCGACTCTTACACACGTGAAGCAGGTGTAAGACGACTTGAACAGACCCTTGCCAAAATCTGCCGTAAGTCCGCAGTAAAGCTCGGTTACGGAGATGTTAAAAGAGTTTCAGTCAGCCGTGAGCTTGTAAGGGAATTTCTCGGCCCCGAAAAATATAAAAAAGATAAGCTTCTTCCGAAGGATCCTGTCGGCGTTGTAAACGGTCTTGCGTGGACGAGCGTAGGCGGTGAAATGCTCCAGGTAGAGGCTGTTACCATGGAAGGCAACGGTCAGCTCGAGCTTACAGGTTCTCTCGGTGACGTGATGAAGGAATCTGCCAAGGCTGCTCTCAGCTATATAAAAAGCACAGCCGACAAATACGCAATAGACTACACTTCTTTTACTAAAAAGAACATTCACATCCACGTTCCGCAGGGTGCTGTTCCGAAGGACGGACCTTCGGCAGGTGTCACCATAGCTACAGCACTTCTTTCAGTTCTTACAGGTAAGCCTACAGACAGAAAAACTGCTATGACAGGTGAAATAACTCTAACAGGCAGAGTTCTTGCTATCGGTGGTCTTAAAGAAAAATCAATGGCTGCCTATAAGGCCGGCATCAAAAAAATCATAATCCCTGAAGATAATCTCAGTGACCTTTGGGAAATCGATGATGTCATCAAAGAAAATATTGAATTCATCGGAGTCAGCAGACTTGACGATGTATTTACAAATGTCATCAAGGGTGTAACTTTTACGGATGCAAAAAGCAACGTTAAATTTTCTCCCCACGATGTAATAATTAAAAACAGAAGAGGTGAAACTGATGAGATACGATAACGCTGTTTTCGAGACCTCCTTCGGTGTTGCTGCACAGCTTAAAGCTTCCGATTTACCTGAGATAGCATTTTCAGGCAAGTCAAACGTAGGAAAAAGCTCACTGCTCAATAAAATTTTAGGCAGAAAAAGCATCGCACGTGTAAGCTCAATGCCCGGTAAAACTGTTACAATTAATTTTTTTAAGCTGGATAACTGCAGATTTGTTGACCTGCCCGGCTACGGCTATGCCAAGGTGTCGCACAATGAAAAGCTCCGCTGGGCAGAGCTTATGGAAACTTATTTTTCCTCGGGCAGAGATATCCGTCTTGTCGTACAGCTTATCGATATGAGACATAAGCCCTCCGAACAGGACCTGGATATGATCGAATATATGAATGCAAACGGTATTCCTTTTATTGTCGCACTCACTAAATGTGACAAGCTGAACAAAACCGAAAGAATGAATCAGCTCGAATCAATATGTACAATACTTTCGGAATACGGCAGCATCAGTGTTGTACCTTTCTCTGCACTTAAGGGTGACGGAACGGAAGAACTGAGAGCTCTTATAGAAAAAGCTTTGGTATAAGGCAGGTGCACAAATGAAAAGTATTTTAGTAAAAAGTCTTACTGAAAAATCGATAATTGCGGGAGTTAAGGATGTAGCAGACCTTGACGCAGCATTAGAGTCGGGATGTGAAGTGATATTTCTTCTCTGCGGTTCTGTTTTCAATCTGAAGGAATGTGTAGAAAAAGCAAAGAAGAAAAATAAGATTATCTTCATACACGTAGATCTTGTTGAAGGATTTTCCCGTGATGCCGTCGCTCTGAAATACATCAGCGAACAGATAAAGCCCGACGGAATTATATCGACTAAAAACAATCTTCTTAAAGCCGCAAAATCCCTCGGAATGCTTACTGTTCAGAGAGTGTTTATCATTGACTCACTCTCTATCGGAACAGCGGTAAAGGCAGCACAGACCATAAACCCCGACGCTGTTGAAATAATGCCGGGTATTATGCCGCGTATAACGAAGCAGATGAGCGCTTCGTTGGAGGTGCCTGTAATAGTAGGCGGTCTGATCAGCACCGAAGAAGAAATTACTCTTGCTCTGGAAAACGGTGCACTCGGAGTGTCTTCCTCATCTAAAAAGCTCTGGAGATGATGAATTATGATCAGTATCAGAAAATATGATAGTAAAGACAGGGAAAATCTCAGAAAAATTTGTATCGAAACCTCAGGTCTTCCCACCGAAACAGAAAAAGATAAAGAATTTCTTTTCCTGATGTATAACGATTATTATTCCGAAATCGAACCGGAAAATGTTTTTGTGGCAGTAAATGACAGTGACGAAGCAGTTGGCTATATTCTGTGTGCAGAGGATTTTGACAGATATTTATCTGTATTCAAAAAGTCCTATCTGCCGAGAATCAGAAAACTCGGATTCAGATATTATTGGATGGCATTAGCGGAAATAGGTGTTCATAAGCTTTTCAGTAAAAAATATAAAGCGCATCTCCACATAGACATTTTAAGCGAATGTCAGGGGAAGGGGACGGGTTCAGCACTTATGAATGAGCTTAAAAATCATCTTAAAAGCAAAAATATCAACCGTCTGATGCTTTCTTGCGGTGCAGGAAATAAGCTTGCAATAAAATTTTACAAAAAAAATAATTTTATCCTTCACAAAAATATAATGGGAAGCTGTATTATGATTTCTGAATTTTAATGAATAAGTATCTTTTTTCAGGTAAAAATACTCTTAAAGGAGTTGAGAAAAGATGCTTGACAAAATTGCGTTGATACTTACAATAATCGGCGGTGTAAACTGGGGACTTATCGGTATTTTTCAGTTCGATCTCGTGGCATGGATTTTCGGCAGTCAGAGCTCGATAATTGCGAGAATTATTTATACCGTAATTGCCCTTGCAGCAATCTGGTGTGTATCACTCTTATTCCACGATTGTGGCAGAAGCGTAAGAGAAACAGAATAAGACAGTCTATTATTAAAAAGCGGACAGGTGTTTCGGAGTTAATGACTTCAAAGCACCTGTTTTTATTGCATTTGTATTGATTTTTATATAAGTTTAGGATATAATTATAAAGATTATAAACTATAATGGAGGTAGTGTTTCGTGGATTTAAAAAAGTTATGTTTTGATCTTGCTGAAAAGTGCGGTACATCGGGTGATGAAGCTGAAGCATCACTTTTTGCCAAATCAGAACTTGAAAAATATATGGATGCCGAAATCGACATTTTAGGAAATGTTAAGGGTACTTATGGAAACGGCAAAACTCACATTCTTCTTGATGCTCACATTGACCAGATAGGACTCGTAGTCATAGGTATCGACGATAAAGGCTTTCTCCTCGTTGACAGAGTAGGAGGACCCGATGAACGTATACTTATCGGAAGCGAAGTAACGGTACACGGCAAAGAAAAGCTTTTCGGTGTAATCTGCTCCACACCGCCACATCTTCTCACTGCCGAAGATAAAAAAGCAGGTGTTGACATCAAAAAAATGGCTGTGGATGTCGGACTCAGTAAGCAGGATGCTGAAAAAACAGTGGAAATCGGTGACAGAATAACTCTCAGATGCTGTCAGCAGGAGCTTCTTAACGGTAATATTACATCAGGTGCTTTCGATGACCGTTGTTCAGTCGCTGTAATTCTCAGAGCCCTCGAAATGGTACAGGGAAAAATCAATAATTTAACACTTACCGTTCTTTTCAGTGTACAGGAAGAAACCGGCGGAAGCGGTGCAAAGACAGGTTCATTCTCAGCTATGCCCGATTATGCTATCGCAGTAGATGTCGGCTTCGGTGACGACCCATATACAGATAAAACTATGACCATAGATCTTGGCAAAGGTCCTTCCATAGGCATAAGTCCTACTCTTGACAGAGCCTTTACATCCGAGCTTAAGAGCATATGCAAAGAAAATAATATTCCTTATCAGCACGATGTTATGGGCGGAAGAACCGGAACGAACGCTGACTCGATAAACAATACAGGTAAAGGAGTAAAAACCGCCCTTATCTCCGTTCCTTTACGCTATATGCACACAGGTATTGAAGTAATCAATATTGACGATATCGAAAACTCAGCAAAATTAATAGCTGAATATCTTCTTAAAAAGGAGGCTGAGTGCGATGCTTAACACATTAAAGGAGCTTTGTCTTATCGATGGAATTTCCGGCCGTGAGGATAAAGTAAGAGATTATATTATTTCCCGCATCGACGGAAAATGTGAATATGAAACTGATCCTATGGGTAATCTGCTCGTTTTCAAAAAAGGTTTAAAAAGGCCTGATAAAAAAGTGATGCTTTCCGCTCATATGGATGAGGTAGGATATATTGTGACCTATATATGCGATAACGGATTTCTGAAGTTTACAAATGTAGGCGGAGTTGACAGTAAGGTAACACTCGGAAAGACAGTTACTGTCGGAGAAAAAAATACAAAGGGTGTCATCGGCAGTAAGGCGATACATCTGTGTAAGGGCGACGAAGAAACCACCGCACCTTCACTCGATAAGCTGTATATTGACATCGGTGCAAAAAATAAAGAGAATGCCGAAAAGTATGTGGAAATCGGTGACAGTGTGCATTTCGTTTCTGATTTCGTAAATTTCGGTAAAAACAAGATTAAAGCTAAAGCAATAGATGACCGTTTCGGCTGTGCAATTATGCTTGAAATGATAAATTCAGAACTCGAATATGACACATGGTTTGCTTTTCTCGTGCAGGAGGAAGTGGGATGCAGAGGTGCATCTGCTGCAGCCTTCACCGTAAAACCCGATTACGCTATCGTTCTCGAAGCTACTACTGCTGCAGATGTTGCTTTTGTAGATGCCTCAGATTCTGTCTGCAGACAGGGTGAGGGTGCTGTAGTTTCCTTTATGGACAGATCTACTCTTTATAACAGAGAAATGTTTAAAGGTGCTTTTAAGCTTGCGAGAGAAAATAATATTAAAATCCAGACTAAAACCACAGTTGCAGGCGGAAATGACGCAGGTGCAATCCATAAAAGTAATGGTGGAATTTATACTGTTGCTGTTTCGCTTCCTTGCAGATATATTCATTCAGCAACATCTGTAGCTGATACGGAAGATATGAAAGCCTGTTATGACCTTACAGTATTGCTTGCAGAAAATTATGCTCAGAATAAAATTAGCTGACAGTACCGATATAAACGGAATTTCACACTTATGCGTCGGAAGTCTTCTCGGAACCAAGATACTCTGTCAGGTGACTTCTTACGGATTCGACAGGGATTTTCTATATGCCTGGCTTTGTCTTGATGAAGAAAAGTCGGTCGGTGTAATTATGAAATTCGAGGACAGTATCACCCTTCAAGGAACTTTTAACGGTTATTCTGAGGATGTAAGGGCTTTTCTTGATATGATAGGCTTCAGTACAGTCTGCTGCACACAGAAAACAGCGCAGTGTCTCGGCTTCAGTGAAGCAGTTACAAAAAACAAAAAAGCCTATATTTACACTGGTGATTACAACGGAGAAATTATCACTGACTTATCTGAAGAGCTTTACAGGAAAAGCTACAGTCTTATAAGTCGCAATATACCCGGCTCTTTTTCAGCCACTGATGAGGCTTATCTGTCTTTTCTTTCAGACTTTACCTTCCGTCACCGAAGAAATTCTGCACGCATTAAAGGCTGCACCGAAGACGGAGATGTACTATCCTGTGCTCTTACGAGTGCGGAGACAGCTTCAGCGGCCATTATAAGCGGTGTAGCTTCTGACATCGGCAGCAGAAAAAAGGGCCTCGGAAAAAAGACAGTCCTGTCACTTGCACAGGAGCTTAAAAGTGAAAATAAAACCGTATATGTTATCGCTCTCAATGAAAAAGCAGAAGGCTTTTATGAGCATATAGGATTTAATTTTACAGAAACAATCTCTTTTATCGAAAGGAAGTAAAAATGTTTACTTTTAGTAACAAAGTTCATGAGCTTTCAGAAAAAGCTCTCGAAACAGCAAAGAAAGAATTTGAAGCTATTGATAAAATAACTGAATATAACCAGCAGAAAATGCTTAAGGCTTTCATCGATAACGGTGTAAGTGAAAACATTTTCGCAGAAAGCACCGGATACGGCTACGGTGACAGAGGACGAGAAATAATCGACCGTGTTTTTGCACAGGCTGTCGGTGCCGAGGATGCCCTCGTAAGACATAATTTTACCTGCGGTACACACACATTGACAGTAGCACTTTTCGGTATACTTCGACCCGGTGATACTATGCTCTGTGTTTCAGGCAGACCTTACGATACAATTCTCCCCGTAATAGGTGTAACAAAAAACGAAAACAATATGGGTTCTCTTATTGATTTTGGTGTAAAATACGAAGAAATAGAGCTGAAAAATGATGAGCTTGATTATGACGCTATCGAGAAACGTCTCTCAGAAGGTAACGTAAAGATGGTTTATATTCAGCGTTCACGAGGCTACAAGCTCCGTCATTCACTTTCAGTAGCAGAAATCAAAAGAGTGGTTGATATTACAAAAAAACACTCTGACGCAGTAGTTATGGTAGATAACTGCTACGGTGAATGGACGGAAAAAATCGAACCCACAGATGTCGGTGCTGATATTATAGCCGGCTCTCTCATTAAAAATCCGGGTGGCGGTATAGCTAAAACAGGCGGATATATCGCTGGTAAAAAAGAATGTATTGAGCTTTGTGCTTACAGACTCACAACACCCGGTCTTGGTAAAGAGGTTGGTGCTACCTTAGGTCAGAGCAGAGACTTATTTATGGGCATATTCAACGGCCCTCACGTGGTAGGAGAAGCTCTCAAAACAGCAGCCTTCACCTCAGCACTGTTTACTCTTATGGGCTTCGATCCGACCCCCGCTGTCGGTGAAACAAGACATGACATAATCCAGGCTGTTAGACTCCGTGAGGAGAAAAATCTTATTGCCTTCTGTCAGGGGCTTCAGAAGGGCGCTCCCGTCGACTCTTTTGTCACTCCCGAACCCTGGGAGATGCCCGGTTATGACAGTAAGGTTATTATGTCTGCAGGTGCCTTCACTTTAGGCTCATCTATCGAGCTTTCAGCTGATGCACCTCTTCGTGAGCCTTATGCAGTATGGCTTCAGGGCGGACTTAATTTCCACAGTGCCAAGGTAGCAGTAATGTATGCCGCCGAAGAAGTGCTTAAGGTAAATTCTACAGAGGAATGATTAAATGAACAGAAACTTCAAAGGCTTTGACCCTGACGGTTTTATGCTTTTAGAGCTTAATAAATTCAATGACAGTAAAGATTTTTACGAAACAGTAAAAGAGGATATCAAAAGTAAGATTATCACTCCTATGCGTCAGCTTGCTTTAGATCTCAGCGAAGAATTAATCGCTGTGGATGAAAAAATGGTGCTTATTCCCACTAAGATGGTGTCAAGAATAAGAAGAGACACCCGCTACTCGAAAAACAAAGAAATGTACCGTTCAAATGTATGGTGTATGTTTATGCGCAACAAGCATGAGTGGAGATTTATGCCGTGTATGTGGTTCGAGGTGTTTCCCGAGCATTATTCTTACGGTGTAGGTTTATTTCATGCACAGCCTTCTGATCTGGAGGTTTTCCGTAACATTCTTTCTGAAAATCAGGATGAATTCAGATACGCTTTAAGGCAGATGGATGTTGCTGGTGCATTACCTTTTATCGACTGCTTCAAAAAAGACAAGCCGGGTGCAGAGTTTATCGGAGAGGATATCAGACCTTTTTATAACTCCCGTTATTTTCTGTTTTCGTATACGGGAACTGATATAAAAAAACTGTTTGACGGTTCAATAGAAGAAGAGCTCATTTATGCAATAAGAGCCTTTGCACCTATGTATAAATTTTTGCTTAAGGTAACTGAAGAAATATACGAAAAAGGAGAATGAGTATGAATTCTTATCTTTATCTTAAAAGCGGTTCAGACATAAGAGGCACTGCTGTGGAAACTGAAAACAGTAAGCTCGAATTAACGGATGACACAGTTTACAGAATAACTGTCGCTTTCTGCAGATGGCTCGATGAAAAAGGATACAAAGGAAAAAGAGTCGCAGTAGGACACGACTCCAGAATATCTGCCGAAAGAATCAAAAAACAGGTCATTAAAGGCTTTGCACAGTTCGGCAAGGAAATTTATGATTGCTCTTATGCATCTACTCCTGCCATGTTTATGACAACTGTAGATGCCGACTGTATTGCTTCGGTACAGATTACAGCAAGCCATCATCCTTACGATAAAAACGGACTCAAGTTTTTCACCGCTGACGGTGGACTTAATCCGGAAGATATAGAAAGAATACTTCTTCTTGCTGAAGAAGACTTTGAAGAAAAAGAAGTAATCGCTGACATCGTTTCTGCTGATTTTATGTCAATTTACGCAGAAAGACTCAAAAATATGATTAAGTCGGAGGTAAATGCCGACGATTACGAAAAACCGCTGAAAGGATTCAAGATAGTAGTTGATGCAGGAAACGGAGTAGGAGGATTTTACGCTACAGATGTTCTTGCACCTTTAGGTGCTGATATTAACGGAAGTCAGTATCTTGATAAGGACGGAATGTTCCCTAACCATATACCTAATCCTGAAAACAAGGAAGCTATGAAAGCAATCTGCGAGGCAACTGTGAAAAACTGTGCCGATCTCGGAATTATATTCGATACAGATGTTGACAGAGCAGGCTGCGTAGATGAAAACGGAAAAGAAATCAACAGAAACCGTCTTGTAGCTCTTGCTTCTCTTATAGCTCTGGAAAACTGCAAGGGCGGTACTATCGTAACTGACAGTGTAACATCTACGGGACTTACAAAATTCATAGTCGATGATCTCGGCGGTGTGCATCTCAGATTTAAAAGAGGATACAGAAATGTAATAAATAAACAGCTCGAGCTTGAAAATGAAGGCGTTTCCTGCCCGCTTGCTATGGAAACATCAGGCCATGCAGCCTTCAAGGAAAATTTCTATCTTGACGACGGTGCTTATCTTATCACTAAAATCGTCATAAAAATGGCACAGCTCGGCAAAGAAGGTAAAAAGCTTGATTCTCTTATTTCTTCTTTAAAGGACCCTGCCGAAGCACTCGAAATACGTTTTAAAATCAAAAAAAAGGATTTCAAAAAATACGGGTTAAATGTTATAGATGAGCTTAAAGCTTATGCTGAGAATACAGAAGGATGGCGTGTGGCTGACGATAATTACGAGGGAATAAGAGTCTACTTCGACAGTGAAGAAATCAAAGGATGGCTCCTTCTCCGTCTGAGCGTACATGATCCGATTATGCCTCTTAATATCGAAAGTGATGTAACGGGAGGTAATAAATTAATAGCTGAAAGCTTTTATGAATTTATAAAAAATTATGACGGACTTGATTTGTCGGTAATTGAAAAGATAATGTAATTAAAGGAGGTAAATTATGAAAACAGAAAATGAACAGGTAATAAGAAAAACGTCTGTCGGCGGACAGGCTCTTATCGAAGGCATTATGATGATGCATCCTAAGGGTAAGGCAGCCGTTTCAGTACGCACACCTGACGGTGAAATAGACACAGAAATGCTCGAAGTAAAGCACATAAAAGATAAAATCAAATTTTTAGGATGGCCGCTTATCCGCGGTGTGGTAAACTACATCGAATCGATGATGTTCGGCTATAAGTGCCTGATGATTTCAGCTGAAAAGTCAGGGCTTGAGGATATCGAAGAGGAAGATAATCCCTCTAAGCTCGACAAATGGCTTAACGATCATATAAACAAAAAAGTTCTCGGGATTATAACCGCTATAGCTTCAGTGCTTGGAGTCGGTCTCGCTTTTCTTCTCTTTTTCTATCTTCCCACAGTAGCTGTTGATTTTATCAATAAGCTGGCAGGGGAGACTCTTACAAACTTCAGAGCGCTTTTCGAAGGAATCATCAGAATGGCTATTTTCGTAGCTTATATAGCATTGGTGTCGCTCATGAAGGATATCAGACGTACATTTATGTATCATGGTGCTGAGCATAAGACTATTTTCTGCTACGAAAAAGGACTCGAGCTTACAGTCGATAATGTTAAAAAGATGTCAAGATTTCATCCCAGATGCGGAACAAGCTTTATCTTTGTTATTATCATTATCAGTGTTGTAATTTCATCGGCTATATCTGTTTCTTTTCCTGAGCTTCGTAATCAGACCGTAGTCTGGATGGCAATTAAGCTAATGATTCTTCCGCTTATAACGGGTATAAGCTATGAATTCATAAGATATGCAGGAAAGCACGACAATGTTTTCGTGAAAATTTTAGCTGCACCAGGACTCTGGATGCAGAAGCTTACTACAAAAGAGCCTGATGAAGCTATGATTGAGGTTGCTCTTGCGTCTTTTAAAGCGGTTATAGACGAGGATGACGAGATATGACCCTTAACGAGATTTTCATAAGCTTATCTAAAAAATTAAGTGAAATTGAAAACGGCTCTACGGATGCCCGTATTATAATAAAAAAAGCTCTGTCATTCAGCGAGACAGATTTTCTGATTAATAAAAATCTTGATCTTACAGAGGAAAGTGTAGCTCTTATCGGAAAGATGGTCGAACAGAGACTGTCAGGTGTCCCTGTTCAGTACATAATAGGGGAGTGGGATTTTTACGGCTGCACATTTACAGTTAACGAAAATGTTCTGATTCCCCGTCCCGAAACAGAGATTCTTTGTGAATATGTAATCGACTACCTTAAAGATAAGAAAGCTCCTGTTGTGGCCGATTTATGTGCAGGAAGCGGATGTATCGGCATCACCGTAAAGAACAATATCAATGATGCTCAGGTTGTTATGATTGAAAAATCACCCGATGCTGCACAGGTGTGCCGTGAAAACATAAAAAATATCCTTGGTGAGTCTGAGGCTTTGCTCATCAACGGAGATATTTTTTACATTGATTCGCTTGGCGATTTGCCGCTTTTCGATGTAATAATTTCTAACCCGCCTTACATTAAAACGTCGGAAATTTCCACCTTACAGTCGGAGGTGCTTCTTGAGCCGGAAATGGCTCTTGACGGAGGCGAGGACGGTCTTGATTTTTATCGGCTTCTTGCTGAAAAGTGGACTGATTACCTTGCAGACGACGGTATGTTTGCCTTTGAGTGCGGAGAGGAGCAGGCTGAGGAGATCAGAAAACTCCTCGAAAAGAAAAATTTTGATGTCAGCTTTGTTAAAGATTATAATAATGTTGACAGATTTGTTATAGGAAAGAGGCGTAAATTATGATTTTTGATTTAATAAGCGACGGCTTATCCTTCGATTTGATTATCAATCTTATGGTAAGAGTCTTTGTAATCTTCTGCGTTTTACCCATCCATGAGTTTGCACATGCTTTTATGGCTCACAAGCTCGGTGACGATACAGCAAGACTTTCAGGCAGAATGACTACTAACCCCCTTGCACATATCGACCCTATCGGTGCACTTATGATTATACTTGCCGGATTCGGTTACGCCAAAGCAGTTCCCGTAAACATCAGAAACTTCAAAAAGAGAAAGCCTTATATGGCTCTTACTGCTCTGGCAGGACCTGTATCTAACATAATAATGGCATTTATTTTCGTATTTTTAGGACTTCTCATTCAGGTTAAAGTCGGTGTTTATGAAGGCAGCTTTACTTACTATATTGTAGTATTTATGCTCACCGCTGCACAGATTAACATTTCCCTGGCTGTGTTTAATCTTCTTCCCATTCCTCCTCTTGACGGCTCGAGAATTTTCAGTCTGATAATACCCGACAAATATTACTATACAATAATGCAGTATGAGAGATACATTGTTTACGGTGTGCTTGCCCTTGTTTTCTTCGGAGTTCTCGACGGACCTATAAGCTTTCTTTCAGAACTTTTATTTGATATGATTTTCAATATTGCTTCATTACCTTTAGGAATATAAATACAGGTGTAAAATGGAAAAGATTCAGTATAAAATAGATGTTTTCGAGGGACCTATGGACCTTCTTCTGCATCTTATCAATAAACATAAACTTAATATCAATGATATACCCATCTTTGAACTTGTAGAGCAGTACACTGACTATGTCCGTCAGATGAAGGAAGCTGATATGGAAATTGCCAGTGAATTTCTTGAAATGGCGGCAAGACTGGTATATATTAAATCTGTTTCACTTTTACCTGTGTACGAAGAAGCCGAGGAGCTGAAAAAAGAGCTTTCCGGTGAGCTTATCGAGTACAGAGACTGTAAAATTATGGCAGGTAAAATAGCCGAACAGGCTAACGGTTTCGATTATTTTTACCGTGAACAGATGAAAATTGAATCAGATAAAAAGTATGAAAGACTCCACGAAAGCGAAGACCTTTTCAGATTCTATCTTTCTGCAGTAGGTAAAGGAAAGCGTAAGCTTCCTCCGCCTATGGAAGCTTTTACTGCTATCGTTTCCAAACGGATAGTCTCCGTTGCATCGAGAATCGGCGGCATATACCATAAATTCAGAAACAGAGGAAAAAGAAGGTTTTCCGATTTCTTTGCCGATGCCACATCACGCTCAGAGATGGTTGCTACTTTTCTCGCTATGCTCGAGCTTATAAAAGCAAATAAAATCAAGGTTGATGACGATGACGGTCATCTAAATGTAAGTGTATCAGAGGATACCGATATTAATGATACGATGTTCGTCAGCGACTTCGAAGAAGAAAGTGAAACATTCACAGAATCGGACGGTGAAAACAATGGATAAAAAATTAATAGCCACTATCGAAGCGGTACTTTTCGCAATGGGTGAGCCAACCGAAATTTCTAAAATTTCCCAGGCACTGAGCGTGGATGAAATCGTGCTCGAGGAAGCACTTACAGTTCTTAAGGCAAGATACAGCAAGGAGGATTCGGGTATCTGTCTTCTGAAGCTTGAGGATAAGTATCAGCTTTGCTCGAAAACTGAATTCGCTGACAGCATCAGAAAAATCATCGAAGTAAAAAAGAATGCACCTCTGTCACAGGCGGCATTTGAGGTTCTTGCTATTATCGCATATAATCAGCCTGTTACCAAAGCTTTCGTTGAACAGATAAGAGGGGTAGACTGCTCTGCAGTAATTTCTAATCTCTGTCAGAAGTCTCTCATCGAAGAAAAGGGCAGACTTGACTTACCCGGAAGACCGCTCATTTACGGAACTACTCCTGAATTTCTCAGGTGTTTCTGCATTTCTTCTCTTGACGAGTTACCTCCTTTACCGAAAAACGATGAAGAAACAGTAAAAAATGACGAAAAGGATGAACTGATTTCAAATTAACAGTTGACGAAATCTTATTTTTGAGGTAACATATATAAGAAGAATTATGAAAGGGTGAGAGTGTGACAGGATTTCAGATTTTTTTACTAATACTTCTCGGAATAATTTTATTCTTTGTTTCTCTTTTATCGGTACCTGTCAGAGTAACCCTTGCTTATGATGATAAAATCCGTATCAATGTAAAATACCTTTTTATTAAACTTGATATTTTACCCGCCGGTCCGAAAAAAGCTAAACAGCCTAAAAAGCCTAAGGAACCGAAACCTCCTGAGGAGCCGAAAAAAGAAGAAGCTCCGAAAGAGAAAAAGCCTAACCCCATTCTTGAAATGGTAAAAGCAAACGGTCATGACGGTATGATGACTGTTATAACTAATCTCGGCAGTGTTCTCGGCACATACGGAGGTAAGCTTTTCAGAAGTATAATTTTTGACAGATTGGATCTTGATATTACTGTCGGCACAGGAGATTCTGCCGCCACTGCAATAAAGTACGGACAGATTTGTCAGAAGGTTTTCCCCGTTATGGGCTTTATATGCTCGAATAATTTAGTTCGTAAATACGATATTAATGTTGAACCCGATTTTTTAGCTAATAAAACTGAGGGAAATTTCTACTGTGAAATGAAAATATGTATCAGAAAAATTATCAATTCCACAGTAGGTATGGTAGTAAGATTAATTTTCAAGGTTGTCCTCAAATTTATAACGGGCGCTAAGAAAAATAATAAAAATAACGAAGAAATCAATACTCAGACAATGAAAGGATGATATACAATGGCAGAAAAATCAGCAGGTGCAATCCTCTCTTCAACAATTGAAAAAATCCGTGATCTCGTGGACACAAGCACAATCATCGGTGAAGCAATCTATGTAGAAGGCGGCACAACAATTATTCCCGTTTCAAAGGTTACATACGGCTTCGCTTCAGGCGGTGCTGACTTCCCCTCAAAAGGCTCGAAGGAACTTTTCGGCGGCGGAGGCGGTGCAGGTGTTACTATTACTCCCGTTGCTTTCCTTGTAATCAACGGCGGCGAAGTTACACTCAAGCACATCACTGCTTATGATAACGCTGCTGAAAGAGTTGTTAATCTTGTTCCCGAAATGTTTGATAAGGTTACAGGTCTTATGAACAAAACCAAGAAGGATGCTCCTGAAGTGACCGAATAATTTTCGGTATAGCTCCGATAATATTAATTTTAATACACCCGCCTGCATATAATTTTATCGGCAGGTGGTTGCTTTGTTAATTAAAAAGATTATTATTTTACTTATTATGACATTTTTTCTTTCTGTTTTCGCATTTTTAACTTCTGCTGCAGACATAACTGCAGAGAGCTGTGTAGTCATTAATGCCGAAACGAAAGAAATAATCTATAAGAAAAATGCTTTTAAGAAGCGCTCTATGGCAAGTACAACAAAGATAATGACGAGCATACTTGCTATCGAGTCGGGAAAAATGAATGACAAGGTAACAGTTACGGCTGATGCTCTTACAGAAGGCTCATCGATAGGCCTTAAAGATGGCTATGTTCTTACTCTTGAGTCACTCGTCTACGGAATGATGCTCGAGTCGGGTAATGATGCAGCTAATGCATGCGCTTTATATCTTGGCGGCTCCTTTGAGAGTTTTTCGCAGCTTATGAATTCCAAGGGTGAAGAAATCGGAATGACCCGTACCAATTTTGTTACACCGTCAGGGCTCGACGATGAAAAGCATTATTCTACTGCATATGATATGGCTCTGCTCGGTGCTTACTGCATCAGAAATCCCATTTTCCGTGAAATTTGCTCCGATAAAAATCAGAAGGTTGATTTCATCACTCCGGAAATAACAGTAATTTTTTCTAATCATAACAGACTTTTAAAAGAGTGTGACGGAGTTTTCGGCATTAAGACGGGATTTACTAAAAAGAGCGGAAGATGTCTGGTATCAGCATGCGAAAGAGACGGAGCAGTTCTTGTCTGTGTTACACTGAATGCTCCCGATGACTGGAATGACCACCGTAAGCTTTATGATCTGTCTTTCTCTGAGCTTAACAAAACTACAGTGAAAGCCCTGACCTTCAGCACTATTCCTGTTTACGGCTCAGTTAAAGATAAAGCAGAGATTTACTGTGAGGATTTTACGTTTCATTTCAAAGAGGATAACGAGCTTACGCATGAGATTATTCTTCCGTCTTTCATATATGCTCCCTTGAGAAAGAATGAGATAATAGGTAAAGTTAATTTTTATTTAGCAGGTGAACTAGTACATACATCGTACATATATCCGAAGTATGATATTTTGCCTTCAGACGAAACATATAAAGAAAAAACTTCTTTTATTACTTGGATAAAAAAGCTGTTTACAAGAAAGGAAAGATAAAAATGACAGACGGTAAAGTCAGGCTCCAGAAATATTTATCCGAATGCGGAGTTGCTTCCAGAAGAAAAAGTGAAGAGCTCATCGAGCAGGGTTCAGTGCGTGTAAACGGACAGGTTGCTTCTATCGGTGACAAGATTAACCCAAAAAGCGACACCGTTACCGTTAAGGGTAAAAAAATCGTAAAACAGAAATCTCACACATACATTATGCTCCACAAGCCAAGAGGCTTTATCACCACTATGAGTGATGAAAGAGACAGAAAATGTGTCGCTGAGCTTATCAAGGATGTTCCGGGCAGAGTGTATCCTGTCGGACGACTTGACAGAGACAGTGAAGGAATGCTTCTTTGCACCAATGACGGTGAATTCGCAAATGCACTGACACATCCTAGAAAGCATGTACCTAAAACCTACCGTGTAACAGTAAGACCTACTATTACTCAGGAACAGATAACAGAGCTTACTACAGGCATCGTAATTGATGACCGTATGACCGCTCCCGCTGAAATCCGTGTAGTTAAAAGAGAAGAGGGAAGAGTAGTTCTCGAAATCATTCTCTACGAGGGAAGAAACAGACAGATAAGAAAAATGTGTGAAGCTGTCGGACTTGAGGTTGCACGACTTAAAAGAACTCAGGTCGGTTCAGTAAAAATGGGTATGCTCAAGCAGGGTGATTGGCGTAATCTTACAGAGGATGAAGTAAGAAAGCTGATGATTGCTGCCGGTATTGAAAGAAAGAAGAAGTAATTATGTTGTTTTTTAAACCGTATGAATTAACTGAAAATGTGGTAAAATTTACTGCATATGAGAATGATGCAGAATGTGGTAGCTGCCTTTTGAAAACAGACGGCTCCTTCGCCGAAGTATACGAACTGGATTACGAAGAGGACAAGCCTTATCTTGTCGAAGGACTCCTTCGTTCAGCGTATAATTATGCATCACTGAAAAACATTTATATGGGTAAATGCACATGTAAAAATATCATTGAATTTCTCAAAAAAATGAATTTCGACGAAACAGAGGAAGGCTTTATTAATGACATTCCCACCATACTTATGGGATCGTGCTGTAAATAAGAAAAAAGCCTGAATTTATTTGACAAAAAATATAAAACAATGTATAATTAAAAGGATATAATACTATCTTTTTCATGATAACGGAGGCAACCGGAATGATTAAAAGTATGACAGGTTTCGGAAGAGCACAGGAAACCATCGACGGTATGAGTATTACTGTCGAAATAAAAAGCGTAAATCACAGATATTTTGATTTTTCTTCGAGAGTACCGAGAGTTTACGGCTTTCTCGAGGAAAAGCTTAAATCATATATTCAGTCATATGTTTCCAGAGGTAAGCTTGAATGCTATGTTCAGATTGAAGCTCTGGAAATCGAAGACTGCGTAGTATCGGTAAATCACTCTCTTGCTGCAGGATATATCGATGCACTTAAGGAGCTTGCTGACAGGTACAGTCTTACCGATGACATCACAGTTACTTCTGTGGCTAAATATCACGACATATTCTCCGTTCATAAAACGGAGGCTGACGAAGAAAGAATCTGGAACGCTGTAAAGAGTGTAACGGATAAGGCACTTGCCTCATTCATTTCTATGAGAGAAAGAGAAGGCGAAAAGCTGAAAAACGACATTCTTTCACGCTGTGACATCATTCTCGAAAATGTTAAATTTATCGAGGAGCGCTCACCTCAGACGGTTATCGAGTATAACAGTAAGCTTCTCGAGAGAATGAAGGGCGTCTTGGAGGATGTTCAGGTGGATGAGCAGAGACTTCTTACTGAAGCAGCCATTTATGCTGATAAAATTGCTGTTGCCGAAGAAACAGTCAGACTCAGAAGTCATATTGAACAGATGCATGAATTTATGGACAGCGAAATCGCTATCGGCAGAAAAACCGATTTCCTTATCCAGGAGTTCAACCGTGAAGCCAACACCATCGGCTCTAAGGCTCAGGATGTAGAAATTGCCCGTAAGGTTATCGACATCAAGGCTGAAATAGAGAAAATCCGTGAACAGGTACAGAATATAGAATAATCGGTGAAAAATTATGAAGTTAATTAATATTGGTTTCGGTAATATGATAAATGCTCAGCGTCTGGTAGCCATCGTCAGTCCTGATTCAGCTCCTATAAAAAGAATAATCCAGGAGTGTAAGGAAAGAGGAACGCTCATTGATGCTACTCAGGGCAGAAGAACGAGAGCGGTAATCATAATGGACAGTGATCACGTAATACTGACTTATCTTCAGTGTGAAACTGTCGCTAACCGCCTTGATTCGGAACAGGGTGATATCTGTGAGGAGGATGTAAATTATGAATAATGGTCTTCTTGTTGTAGTTTCAGCACCGTCCGGCTGCGGTAAAGATACGGTTGTTTCTAGAATTCTCGATATAATGAAGGATGATGCCTTTCTTTCCGTGTCTATGACTACCAGAAATATGAGACCCAGTGAAACGGACGGAGTTGATTATCACTTCGTAACTGTAGACGAATTCAAGCAGAACATTAAGAAGGGTGAAATGCTCGAATACGCACAATACGGAGAGAACTTTTACGGCACTCCCGTAAGCCCCGTGAGAAAGAACCTTGAAGAAGGAAAGACCGTATTTCTTATAATCGAGGTCGTAGGAGGAGAAAATGTCAAAAAGCTCTTCCCCGACGCTAAAAAGATCTTCATTATCCCGCCTTCACTTGAAGTTCTTGAAGCACGTCTGAGAGGCCGTGCAACCGACAGTGACGAAGCTATCAGAGCCAGACTCAGAATAGCTGAGACAGAGCTTCAGAGAGCATACGAATATGATTACATAGTAGAAAATGATATTCTCGAGGATGCTGTAAACGATGTAATGTCAATAATAAAAGCTGAAAAGCTTAAAATCAATAATATGCAAAATAAATTAAGAGAGGTAATAAACAATGCTTAATCCCGATTTAAGAAACTTACTTAAAGACAACACCAGCCGCTATTCAGTAGTTACAGCTGTAGCAAAAAGAGCAAGAGAAATTTCCGAAACACCTGAGCTCAACGAAAAATGCGGTACAGAAAAGCCTGTATCCGTCGCTCTCGATGAATTTCTCAGCGGAAAGCTCGAAATTTGTGAGCCTGAAGAAATAAGAAATATCTGATATAAAGGAAGTGAAATGATATGAAACAGTTTCTTGCATGTGTCGCTGTGGAAAATGTTGCATATCATTTTGACATTCTTTACGGCTATTCAGTACCCGAAGAACTGAAGAACAGTGTTCACGAAGGCTCAAGAGTTCTTGTTCCCTTCGGTATTGGTAAAAATGTCAGGAGGCAGGGAATTATCTTTTCTTTCGAAGAATCCGATGAGGACAAGAAATTCAAAAGTTTAATTTCAGTTCTCGATGAAACAGATATTATTTCTGAGGAAATGCTCGAAATTGCCGCTTTTTTAAAGGAACGAACCTTCTGCACTTACTTTGAAGGGGTAAAAGTACAGATACCTTCAGGACTTAATTATAAAACTTCTGTTAAATACTTTGCTATCCACCGTGAAGGTAATCTTTCGTTAACAGAAGATGAAAAACAGGTATATGAGTATATGCTTTCTGTCGACGGTTTTCTGGACAAAAAAGAAGTTTACAATACTTTAGGTTTTTCTGCTGACTGCGACATAATCGACAAGCTTTATGCAAAAAAGCTTCTGACAAAGGATTATAATGCCGTAAGGAATGCCAATGACGCTACTGTAAGAAGTGTAAAGCTTACTATGTGTGAGGATGAAATTTATGAGAAACACAAAAAGCTTACACCAAAGCAGAAAAGCGTTATCAAAGTGCTGACTGAGGTAGGCTCTGCAACCGTAAAAGAGCTATGTTATTTTACAGGTGTTTCTTCCGCAGTAATTATGAACCTCGAAAAAAAGGGGATAGCGGAAATCAGTAATATCACTGTCTACCGAATACCCGAGACAAATCTGACTTACACCAAAGCAAAAGAAGATATAATTCTGACCGAAAAACAAAAAAATGCCTACGACCGACTGTGTGAGCAGTATTCAGGTGAAGGCGGTGTCAGTCTCCTTTACGGAATAACAGGAAGCGGAAAGACATCGGTTTTCCTGTCACTTATCGACAGAGTCATTTCCGACGGAAGACAGGTAATCGTAATGGTTCCCGAAATTTCACTTACACCTCAGATGATGGCTCAGTTCAAGGGCAGATACGGTGACGATGTAGCTATTTTCCACAGCGCCCTTTCTGTCGGTGAACGCCGAGATGAATATAAAAGAGTAAAGGACGGTCTCGTTAAAATAGCTATAGGAACAAGATCGGCAGTTTTTGCTCCCTTTAATAACCTCGGACTCATAGTAATTGATGAGGAACAGGAGCATACTTATAAATCCGAGTCCTCACCACGCTATCATACAGTCGATGTAGCCAAGTTCCGTGCTAAAAAACATAAGGCACTTCTGTTGCTTTCTTCTGCCACTCCATCAGTTGAAACATATTCAGATGCTGTAAGAGGCGTCAGCACACTGAACACTCTTGACGAAAGATACGGTGAGGCAGTTTTACCCGAAGTAGAAATCGTGGATATGAAAGCCGAAAGACAGAAGGGTAACAGATACAGTATCAGCTCGAGACTTCTCGAACTGATGGAAAAAAATCTTAATGAAAAAAGGCAGACTATTCTGCTTATAAATCGAAGAGGATATAACACATTTGCCGCTTGTGACAGCTGTGGGAATGTAGTTACCTGTCCTTCTTGTAGTATATCAATGACCTATCACAGTGCCAATGGCCGTCTGATGTGCCATTATTGCGGATTTTCTATGCCTTTTACAAAGTCTTGTCCTGAATGCGGGAAGGAAGGTGTCCGCTATGCAGGATACGGTACACAGAGAATAGAGGAAGAAATTTCAGTTCTTCTGCCCGAAGCGAGAGTACTTCGCATGGATACAGATTCAGCAGGAACCAGAAACAGCTTTGAGCAAGGGATTATCGACTTTGCGGACGGCAAATACGATATTATGCTTGGCACTCAGATGGTGGCTAAAGGTCTTAATTTCGAAAACGTAACTCTTGTCGGAGTTATTAACGCTGACCAGCAACTGAATAATGATGATTTCAGAAGCCAGGAAAGAACATTTGATCTTCTTACACAGGTGGTCGGAAGATCAGGCCGAGGAAAAATAAAAGGTACTGCACTTATACAGACTGCTGTACCGCAGAACCCTGTTGTAAGGCTTGCCCAGCTACAGGATTATCCGGCATTCTTTAACACCGAAATCGGCATTCGTAAAGCTATGGTTTATCCGCCTTACTGCGATGTCTGCTCATTACTATTCGTAAGCACAGACGAAATAAAGGCACTTAATTGCTCTAAAGCTTTTCTTAACGAGTTAAAGACTCTTACCAAAGAAAAGTATTCCGATGTTAAAATTATCGTTCTCGGTCCTATACCGCCAAGAATTTCAAAAATAAGCAATAAATACAGATACAGACTTATTATTAAATGCAAAAATAACAGTAAATTCAGAAGTATGATTAAGGAACTTATGATAAAATTCGGAAAGAATTCGAAATTCAGTTCCGTAACAATAGCAGTTGACATAAATCCCGAAAATCTCTGTTAAGTGAGGTAATTTAAAATGGCAATAAGAAAAATTGTAACCGTGGGTGACCCCGTATTAAGAAAAACAAGCAGACCCGTAGAACGATTCAACGAGAGACTCTGGGAGCTCCTCGACGATATGAAGGACACCATGTATAAGGCTGAGGGTGTAGGTCTTGCAGCAGTGCAGGTCGGTGTGCTCAGAAGAGTTGTAGTAGTAGATGTCGGTGACGGTTTTCTTGAGCTTATCAATCCCGAAATAGTCGAAACCTCAGGAGAATACGAGGATATCGAGGGTTGTCTTTCAGTTCCCGGTCAGAACGGAATGGTTAAAAGACCCGAATACTGTAAAATCAGAGCACAGAACCGAAAGGGTGTGTGGCGTTTCTATGAAGGTGAAGGTCTTAAAGCGAGATGCTTCTGCCATGAAATAGATCACCTTGACGGAATCTTGTACACAGACAAGCAGGAAAGAGAGCTCTCCGCTGAAGAAATCAGAAGAATGAGAGAAGAAGACTGAAAGGAATGAAAATATGCGTATCGCTTTTATGGGGACACCGGATTTTTCCGTGGAATGTCTTAAATCCCTTGTTTCATCTAAACACGAAATAGTAGGTGTTTTCTGTCAGCCCGATAAGCCTGTCGGCAGAAAACAAGAGCTTACACCTCCCGATGTTAAGGTAGAGGCCTTAAAGCACGATCTTGATGTTTATCAGCCCGTTTCACTCAGAAACGGAAAAGGAGTGGAAATACTCGATAAGCTCAATCCTGACCTTGTAGTTGTAGTTGCTTACGGAAAGATTCTCCCTGATGATTTTCTTTCCTATCCCAAATACGGATGTATAAATGTTCATGCCTCCGTTTTACCTAAATACCGTGGTGCATCACCGATTCATTATGCAGTGCTTAACGGTGATAAAACTACAGGTGTAACAGTACAGCAGATGGATTCAGGTATTGACACAGGGGACATTCTTAAAGTCAAGGAATGTGAAATCGGCATAAATGATACTACAGAATATATGTATGAGGTTCTCGCTCCCTTAGGTGCCGAAGCTTTAATGGAAACCATCGATCTTATCGAAAAAGGTCAGCTTAATCCCGTCAAGCAGAACGAAGCAGAAGCTACTCACGTCGGTCTGCTTACAAAGGATATGAGTAATATTAACTGGACGGATACCGCTTTTAATATTCATAATAAAATCCGAGGACTTTATTCCTGGCCCGGAGCATCAACCAGGCTTAATGGTAAAACTTTAAAAATACATTCTTCGGTTTTATGCGATAAAAATGGGAATAATAATCCCGGTGAAGTTATCGACAGCAACGGAAAGCTTATTATCTGCTGCGGTGATAACAAAAGCATTGAACTCAAGACAATCCAGCTCGAAGGAAAGAAACGAATGGATGTACCCGTCTTTCTTAACGGCTATCCGATCGTAAAAGGTACAGTTTTAGGTTAAGGATGTGATTTAATGTTCTGGTATGATTATTATTATATCGTACTTGTTGTTCCTGCTATTATACTTTCATTCATCGCACAGGCTAAGGTTAAAAGCACTTACGGCAAATTTTCACGAATTTCAAATTCAAAGCATATAACGGGCGCTCAGGCAGCACTCAATGTTCTTAATCATTACGGTATCCGTGATGTCAGAATCGAGTGCGGTCACGGTAAACTCAGTGACCATTATGATCCACGCACAAATGTAATAAGACTTTCTCCTGAGGTTTATTCAGGAGCATCTGTCGCAAGCATCGGTATCGCTTGTCACGAGGCTGGACACGCTGCACAGCATGCACAGAATTATCTTCCCATCAAGGCAAGAAATCTCATTTTACCTGTGGCAAATTTCGGTTCATCTGCTGGTGTTCTTATCGCTATTTTAGGTTATTTTCTCGGCTTCGGTATCCTTATCGACATCGGTATTATTCTTTTTGCAGCAGTTGTCGTATTTCAGCTTGTAACCCTTCCTATTGAATTTAATGCAAGCTCGAGAGCACTTAAGGTTATCGATGAAACAGGAATGCTTATTGACGAAGAAAGAAACGGAGCAAAGAAGGTTCTTTCTGCAGCAGCAATGACTTATGTTGCTTCACTTCTCGTTTCACTTATGTCACTGATTAGACTTATTCTCCGTACTAACAGAAGAAGATAAATTGAGGAAAAATATAATGATTAATGCACGTAAGGTCGCTTTTGAGGCACTGATTAAGCTCGAAAGAGACTCAGCCTTTTCTAATCTCACATTAGACGGCTTTTTAAATAAATATGAGCTTGAACCAAGAGATAAATCGTTTATTTCAGCACTGTTTTACGGTGTAATTGAGCGTAGAATCACTCTCGATTATAATTTATCACTGTATTTACAGAAGCCTCTCTCGAAGCTGAAGCCGGAAGCCCTGATAATACTCAGACTCGGAGCTTATCAGATTCTTTTTATGGATAAAATTCCATCTTCTGCAGCTGTTAATGAAAGTGTCAAGCTTTCGAAAAAATACTGTGCATACGCTTCAGGTATTATCAATGCCGTTCTCAGAAAAATTGATAAAAACGGTCTTATTCTCCCTGATGATGAACAAAGTGCTTATTACCTTTCCGTGAAATATTCCTGTGAAAAGTGGCTGTGTCAGAAGTGGATAAAAGAATATGGCTACGAAAATGCTGAAGGTGTTCTTTCTGCTGCTACAGGCTCTCCCGAAATCTTTATACGCGTCAACTCCACTAAAATTTCAGATGATGAGCTTATTGAAGAGCTGAAAAAAGAGGGGGTAGACAGTGAGAAGACCTATATCAGAAACGCTTTGAAAATCCGTCTTAACGGAAACGATACAGAGAAGCTGAGTTGCTACAGAAACGGTTACTTCCACGTACAGGACCTTGCGTCACAGATATGTGTTATGGCTCTCGGTGCTAAAGAGAATGAAACTGTTTTTGATTTATGCTCGGCACCCGGAGGAAAAGCATATACAACCGCTGAGCATATGAACAATAATGGTACTGTGCTTTGCTTCGATAAATACGAATCAAGAGTCGAGCTGATAAACAAGGGAGCTGAAAGACTCGGTCTTGATATAATTAAAGGCTCAGTTTCTGATGCTTTAATTCACAGGGAAGAACTCGGAAAAGCCGACAGAGTTTTATGCGACGTTCCCTGCTCGGGTACAGGTATTATCAGAAGAAAGCCTGAAATCAAATATAAATCAGAGTCAGAGCTTGAAGGCTTACCCGAAATTCAGTACAGTATTCTCGTTAACGGCTCGAAATATGTAAAAAACGGCGGCAGACTTATTTATTCTACCTGTGCACTGTCTAAAAAAGAAAATGAGAATGTTTGTGAAAGATTTCTTGAAAATCACAGTAACTTTGTATCTGTTACACCTTTAAAAGAAATCACAGACAAACCTTTTATAACCCTGATGCCTCACATAAATTCAAGTGACGGATTCTTTATTGCCTGTTTTGAAAGAAAGAGTGATTAAGTGAAAAAAGATATAAAGTCAATGACTGTTGATGAGCTTAAATCAGAACTTGCTGAAATCGGTGAAAAGTCCTTTAAGGCTTCGCAGATTTATTCCTGGTTACATAAGCACACCGCAGAGAGCTTCGATGAAATGACTAATATTTCTAAAGAACTTCGAGGTAAATTAGAAAAAAATTATGACATTTATAGCTGTACTATTGAAAAAAAGTTAGTTTCAGTGTATGATGATACAGTTAAGTATCTGTTCAGACTCAATGACGGTGAATTAATTGAATCCGTAGTAATGAAATATAAATACGGATACACTATCTGTGTTTCAAGTCAGGTCGGATGTAAAATGGGATGCCGCTTCTGTGCTTCCGGAATAGCCGGCTTCATCAGAAATCTTACACCGTCAGAAATTCTTTCTCAGATTTATGTGGCACAGAAGGATCTGTCAGTCAGAATATCACATATAGTTATGATGGGTGTAGGTGAGCCTTTAGATAATTACGATAATGTCATACGTTTTTTAAAGATGATTTCCGATGAAAACGGGCAGAATATCGGTATGAGAAACATTTCACTTTCTACCTGTGGAGTTGTAACAGGTATACGAAAGCTTATGGAAGAAAAGCTTCAGCTTACGCTTTCCGTTTCTCTCCACGCACCTAACGATGAAATCAGAAGCAGAACTATGCCTGTGAACGATAAATGGAATATAGATACTCTTCTCAATACATGCAAAGAGTATATCGGTGCTACAAACAGACGTATATCATTTGAATATGCGATGATAAGCGGTGTTAATGACAGCGATGAGTGCGCCACTGAGCTTGCGAGGCGCCTTAAAGGTATGCTCTGCCACGTCAATTTAATTCCCGTTAACTCAGTTAAAGAAAGAGATTACAGAAAAAGTAACCGTGACAGAATAGTAAGATTCATTAAAATTCTCGAAAAGCACGGTATCAACGCCACTGTCAGAAGAACTCTCGGCAGTGATATAAATGCTTCCTGCGGACAGCTTCGCAGAGGCGAAAAATAAAAATGAAAGGTGACGGTTCGATGCTTATTACCGGCAAAACTGATGTAGGAGCTGTCAGAAGTAAAAATGAAGATGCTTTTGATTACGGTGTTCTGCCTGACGGCACATCCTGGGCTATAGTATGTGACGGTATGGGAGGAGTGCACGGCGGTAAGGTTGCAAGTACAGCGGCTATCGAAATGGTCAGTGACAAAATTAAAAAGTGCTACAATCCTTCTATGCGTGTTTCCTCGCTTGAAAATCTTCTTCTTTCTTCCATTACCACAGCTAATGTAAATGTTTTCGACAGAGGTGTGTACGATAATTCTCTGAAAGGAATGGGTACTACTATCGTAGCTGCACTCGTTAAAAATAATGAAGTCTGTATAGCACATGTAGGAGACAGCAGAGCGTACATACTCCGTGAAGGCTCTATTGAGCAGATAACCAAGGATCATTCTCTTGTCCAGGAAATGCTGGATAAGGGTCAGATTACCAAAGAAGAATACGAAAACACCCCCATAAAAAACATTATTACACGTGCTATGGGTGTTGATGAAGATATAGACATAGAGTTTGACTATATTTATCTGAAAAACGATGAAGCATTACTGCTTTGTACCGACGGTCTCAGCGGTATGGTCAGCGATGAAAGAATACTTGAAATTTACCGTAATACCGATTTTGAATTACTTGCAGACAAATATGTCGAAGAAGCCAATAATAATGGTGGCAGTGATAATATAACGGTTGTTATTATGAAAGGTTAAGGTGAAGAAAAATGGAAAATTATGTCGGAAAGCGAATTGACGGAAGATATGAAATCATCGAAATAATCGGTGTCGGCGGTATGGCTGTTGTATATAAGGCTTTTGACAATATAGACCATAGAATCGTAGCTGTTAAAATTCTTAAAGATGAATTTCTTGCCAATGAAGATTTCAGAAGACGCTTCAAAAATGAATCTAAGGCTATTGCTGTTCTTTCACATCCTAACATTGTCAAGGTTTTCGATGTCAGCTACGGAAATATGATACAGTACATCGTAATGGAATATGTCGAGGGTATTTCTCTTAAGGAATACATCGAACAGCAGGGAAGAATTAATCCCCGTGAGGCAATTTACTATGTTACACAGATCCTCCGTGCTTTACAGCATGCTCACGATAAAGGTATAGTCCACAGAGATATCAAACCGCAGAATATTATGCTTATTTCTGACGGTACCATTAAGGTTACTGACTTCGGTATTGCACGCTTCAGCAGAAGTGAAACCCGCACGATGACTGACGGTGCCATCGGCTCTGTACATTACATCAGTCCCGAGCAGGCTAAGGGCAGCCACACAGACGCCAAGACAGACCTTTATTCTGTCGGTGTAATGCTTTATGAGATGCTCACCGGCACACTTCCCTTCCAGTCTGATAACGCTGTATCTGTAGCTCTTATGCAGCTTCAGAACGATCCTGTCAAGCCCCGTGAAATCAACCCCGATATTCCTGTGGGTCTCGAGCAGATTATTATCAGAGCTATGCAGAAAAATCAGAGTGACAGATATCAGTCTGCATCTGAAATTTTAAGAGATATAGAAGAATATAAAAGAAATCCTAATATTAAGTTTGATTACTCGTACTTTAACGGCACTCAGCCGGGTCAGCTTACGGAAACTGATGCAGATATCAAGGTAGCATCACCGGTTATTACAAGAGCTGAAACAATAATAGACGACGACTATGACGATGACGAAGACATCGACGAGGAAGAAAGCGCAAAAAAGAAAACCATCGCTATACTCTGCGGTGTGCTCGGTGCCCTTATAATCTTCGCAATTGTACTTATATCAATGTTTTTGCCCGGCTCCAATAAAATCGCTGTACCTAATCTCGTCGGACTTAATTTCTATAATCAGGTAATGAATCAGCCTGCTTATTCCGATTTTTCGTTTGAACCTGTAATTGACGAAGAAAGTGATGCAGAAGCAGGTACGATCATCAAGCAGGAGCCTTCCTCAGGAAAGGTTAACAAAAACTCAAAGATTATCATATATATTTCCGATTCCTCTTCTAATGTTGCAGTTCCTGATGTATACGGCTATGAATATACCTCCGCAGATGCAGTTATAAGAGGACTGGGTCTTGACACCACTGTGGTCAAGGAAAGAAACGAAGATGTAGAAATAGGAACAGTTATCAAAACCTATCCCGCAAAAGGCGAGATGGTACCCGTCGGTACAATGATAACTATTTATGTAGCAACAAGTGAAGATGTGGAGCCTGTAGCCGTACCTAATCTCGTAGGAATGACTATTGCACAGGCCAGAGCAGCTCTTAATGAGGTTGGTCTTGCTCTCGATACAGCCAGAACCGAATACAGAGGAAGTGCTGAGCCTGCAGGTAAAATCATCGGTCACGAATATATCGGTGAAATGATTCTTCCCGGAACAAGAGTCGCTGTGTACGTAAGTACAGGTAAGATTCCTGAGACAACTGATGAAACAACCGAGGAAGAAACTACAGAGAAAACAACTAAAGAGAAAAAGACTACACGTCCTAAGACTACCAAACCAAAAACTACTAAGCCTACCACTACCAAACCGACTACTACTCAGCCTGTGCCATCTACTACGGTACCTTCCACTACGCAGCCTACAACTACTGCACCTACGACTACTCAACCCACAACTACTGCTCCCACAACAACACAGCCCACAACAAGTGCTACTCAGCCTTCCACAACTGCTGCTGCAGTTCAGGATACAACTCTGGCTGATGCGGTAAACGGTGAACAGTAATGCAGTTAGACGGACAAATAATTAAAGGTATTGGTGGTTTCTATTACGTAGAAACCACCAAAGGTGTTTTTGAATGCAAAGCTAAAGGTAAATTCCGAAAAGAGAAAATCTCTCCTCTCACAGGTGACTATGTAACCATAACAGTCAGAGAAGATAAAGAGAACACCATCGATATAATCCACGAAAGAAAAAATAAGCTTATAAGACCTCCTGTGGCCAATATAGATAAGCTTATGATTGTTATTTCAGCTACAAAGCCCCAACCTAATTTTCCTGTAATTGACAAAATGACGGTTCTTGCTGAAAAAAACAATATCGAGCCTGTTATTGTAATTACAAAAACAGATCTTGCGGATTATACGGAGCTTTATGAAACCTACAAATCTACAGGCTACAGAGTTTATCTTTATTCGGATATCGATGACTCATCAATGCTCGAAGCCATAAAAGGCGAATTAAAGGGTAATCTGACGGCTTTCACCGGAAATTCAGGTGTAGGTAAGTCTACACTCATAAACGCCCTCAGCGGCGATCTGAAGCTCGAAACAGGCGAGATAAGTGATAAGCTCGGCAGAGGCAGACATACAACACGACAGACTGAAATCTTCCACATAGGAGACGGATCCGTTATCGATACTGCAGGTTTTTCAAGTATCGACTTTTCAAATGATAATGTTATTTTTTCAGATGAACTGGAATATTATTTCAAAGAATTTTCAGAGCATGTAGGAGAATGTAAATTCACCGGGTGTGCACATCTCGGAGAGAAAGGATGTAAAATCTGTTCTCTCGTCGAAGAAGGTATCCTGAGTAAAAACAGATATGAAAGCTATGTTACATTCTATAATGAGCAAAAGAATCTGAAAAAGTGGAATTTATAATGTTATCACATTTTTCATTCGCTTCCGTATAATATTAGTAGATTACTGTTATATACGGAAGGGGATGATGGCATGGCAAAATACCGTCCATGCTCTGCAGGACTTATCTTCACCGCCTTTGGCGCCGGTATATTACTCGCTTTGTGTATCCCGGTAAAGGTTATGCTTTTCATCCTTGCTTTTATGCTTATCGTTTTAGGGGTTACCTGCTCATTAAAATGAGGTGTCACGATTGGAGGTTAAGCGTATGAAGGTTGTAGTAGTTAAGAGTCCGAAAATGTTAAAGAACATTCTTAAAATTATTTTTAATATCAAAGAAAGTTAAAACACAATAAAAGCAGGTGGGTTTTAACCGCCTGCTTTTTCTTAAAGGTCAAAATATGGAAAAATATTTAGAAGTCGAAAGAAGTATAATAAAAAAATACCGCAAAGAAATCTGGAAGCGCTTTATTGCAGGTATAAACGAATATGAGATGATAAAACCCGGAGACCGAATCGCTGTATGCATTTCAGGCGGAAAGGATTCAATGCTCCTTGCAAAATGTATTCAGCATCTTCAGAAGCACAGTGATTTTCCTTTTGAAGCGAAGTATCTTGTTCTTGACCCCGGATATTCCGAAGAAAACCGACAGCAGATAATCAACAACGCCAGATTGCTTAACGTGCCGATTGAAATCTTTGATGCAAATATTTTCGGTTATGTAGTGGATGTTGAAGACTCACCCTGTTATCTGTGCGCACGTATGAGAAGGGGACATCTTTACAAAAATGCGCAGCTTCTCGGTTGCAATAAAATAGCACTCGGTCATCATTTTGACGATGTAATTGAAACGATTCTTCTAAGTATGATTTACGGTGCTGAAATAAAAACTATGATGCCAAAGCTACACAGTACAAATTTCGAAGGAATGGAGCTGATCAGACCCTTATATATGGTCAGAGAAGCTGATATCAAAGCATGGGTAAGATATAACGGGCTTAAGTTTTTACAGTGTGCCTGTAAGTTTACCGACGCATCGGAAAATCAGCAATCAGATAAGGAGCTTCTTTCCAAGCGTAAAGAAATGAAGGAGCTGATTTCCTCGTTCAGAAAAATCAACTCCAATATTGAAATGAATATTTTCAGAAGTGTACATAATGTCAACCTAGAAACTGTTATCGGCTACCATAAAGGTGACACAAAATACAATTTTCTTGATGATTATGACAGCAAGGATTAATGAGAATTGTAGAGATTCTTCTGATAAAAGCTGCACAGCTCATCTACTCTGTGTTCAATAAAATCCATTATCTCATCATACATATTCGGATCACTTGCCTGAATATACCATTTTACCACGCCTACAAAGGCTCCCGAATAAAAAACGGATGAAATTTCTATTCTGTGCATCGGTGCTGTAAGGACTGCATTAAGCTTATCTGTGCAGAAATTATTGATAGCATTATCAAACGAAGAAAGAAAAACCACGGAAGGCTTTTCGATGCATGCGGAAGTAAATAAAGGTCTGTTATCATCGATAAACTCAAGAATACAGGCAACAAAGTGCATTATATTGTTCTTGATAGTTTCAGGTGATGAGCCTAATTCGAGATAATCGAAGGATATAGTCTTAAGCATAGAGTCAAAACAGAAATTCAGAAACTCAAACTTATCGTTAAAATGTTTATAAAAAGTAGCTCTGTGAACACCTGACGCCTCACAGATTTCTGAAACGGAGATATCATCAAAGCACTTTTCATTAAGCAGAACGATGAGTCCGTTTATAAGCTGAGCGTATGTTCGTGTGACTCTTACATCATTTTTTTCACTGTTTTTCATTAATTCTCTCCTTAAAGCTTTTCTTCGCCTTCGGATATATTTGATTTAATATCATCAATTATATCCTTTAATTTCATAAGCTTATTTTTTGTAAGTCTTTCGAAAGTAGGGTTGTTGTAAAACAATCGGTTCGAAAGACTCTTTTCTTTTTCTTTGGTTTTCTTTTCGAAGATAAGAAATTTTTCGACATCCTCTGCCAGGTCATCAAACTGGTATTTAAGCTGAGTGAGCTTGTCAGTCTGTCTTACTACTACCTTCTGAATCAGTGTATATTTATCTTCTACCGTTGATCTGATAATCGAAAGCTCTTCAGAAAGAATATTAGTAAGATTATTGATTTTAACTTCGAGTTTACGAATATCAAGTGCTTTTCTCACAGCATTAATGAGGTCAATAACAAAAATCCCGAGAATTACAAATAAAATAACATTCAGATACGGGCCGTCAATTTTACTGTAAAGATTATCAACTGCAGGATGAATGGTTTTAACGAAAACAATAGAAATTACGCCCCAATAAAGTGTATGCTTAAGGCATATTCTGCCACCTATATTAAGAAATTCATAAGTGTAATCCCACCATCTCGCGCTGAAAAGCTTTTCCATAATATAACTGGTAACATACTCAACAATATCGCACAGAATGATGCCTAAAAGAAAAACTGCAAGGGGATTATCACGGAAAGGATTATATATAAGAATAATAATCACCAATGCTGCAGCTCCGTAAATGGGACATAGAGGTCCCGTGAGAAATCCGCGGTTAACAAATCTCTTTTCACCGATAGAGCAGTAAAGAGATTCAAGACACCAACCCGCAGCACTGTAAAAGAAAAACAGTAATATATATTTAACGATTAATTCCATAATTATATACCTTCGACATCAGATAAAAATTTAGCTTTATATTTTTTATTGAGTGAGTACATCAGTTCTCTTGTAGCACAGTATTTATCAGAAAAGATAATTACATATCCTTCCTTGAATTTCGGGAGTCTGACCGTAAGAGGCCACATATGCCTGAGAATTGCATCATATTCGATATCATTAAGATCCTCACATAATTCCTTAGCATTCATACATGCGAGTCTGGGATGCTTATAGCCGTGCAAACGATGCCATCCGCCTGTTTCACCGTCACGCCAATCATAATATACCAGATCGTGCATTATACCGGCACGGGCAGCAGAAGCATAATCCCAGCCTAATCTTTTACATATTTTATAGCTTAAATATGCGACTCCTAATACATGCTGCAGCCTGTCAATTTCAAGATGCTGTTCATACTGCTGCATAGACTGAACTTCCTCAGTTCCGATAAGATTTCCGACAACTGAATAAAATCCGTCTGAATTTTCCGGTGTTAGCTTATATGTTTTTGCGTATTCTGAATATAATCTGCTCATTATAAATTCTCCGTAAAATGTTTAAGAATATAATCTGCTACAGCATCCTCATCATTTGTGCCGATAACCCCTGTAGCGATGCTCTTTAATTCATCACAAGCATTACTAACAGCGTAAGATTCATCAGATGACCTGAACATTTCTATATCATTCATATTATCACCGAAAGCTACGACCTTCTCAGCTCCGATCAAATTTTTAACCTCTGATAAAGCTGATGCTTTAGAGACATCCTTAGCAAAAATTTCAAGAAAATAACAATCTGTATAATTATCTCTGTAAAAAACACAGGAAATATCTTTAATCTTTTTAATGTCATTATACAGCGGCAAGAGCTTTTCGTATCTGTCAAGTGTAACAATGTATATAACATCTTCTTTTCCTTCGCAGACGAAAGCAGGGGAGTATATGAATTTTTTACCGGTGGCTTCAGTTCTCTGATTTACATATCTCATCTGATAAGAATTATTCCTGTCATAATATTCTATTTCAAGACAGGGATTTCTGTAGCGATAAATAAGAGGGAAAATATTATGCTTTTTATAAACATCAAACACCTTCCTTGTACTTTCTTTGTCGATGCTGTGACAGGTTACAGGAGCTTTCAATGACATATCGTAAACCATTACACCGTTCATCAGAACCACAGGAAGTCTGAGCGGTATTCCGTCAAACATCTGAGTAACTGTAGCGAAGGTTCTGGCTGTGGCAAGAGTAAAATCAACACCGTTATTCAATGCCTCAGAGATAAGCTTTCTTGTTCCAACCGAAATTTCGCCCTTGCTGTTTAAAAAAGTACCGTCTAAATCTGTAATATAAAGTGTTTTCATTTCCATTCTCATTTCTTATATTTCATTTTATTATATCACTTTTAAATCTCTTTGACAATATAATTAATATTTTTTTGCCTTCCAAGCTGATTTTAGGTAAAAATCTATTGAAAAATCATATCAAAGAGTGTATAATGTTTTCATATATTCTGTGTGACATAAAGGGGTTAACCTGAGTATAAATGTCACATTTTGTGAAGAGGAGACTATTATGTTAGGCAAATTTGTCAAGGTAAGAGTTACGTCTCCGATGTATTCCTACAATAAACGTTTCGGATTTAAGTATCAGCTTAACTACGGAATAATGGAAGGCTGCAAGGCACGCAAAAACACTGTTCAGTTTGCGTACATTATGGGTATCAACCATCCCGTAAGGAATTTTGACGGACGTGTTATTGCGGTTGTAAGACGCCACGGCGGTAAGGGCATAGTGTGGGTCGTTGCACCTAAAAGCACACGTTATATCATAAACGATATAAAGGAAGCAATAAACTTTGCCGAAGGAAGCATCGGATATAATATCGAATGTCTGTACGAAAGCTCATGCGGAGCTGTTATCTTCAGATATGAAAACGGTGAAAGAAAGTATCTTCTCATCCGTAATAAAAGAAGCGCTCACTGGGGCTTTCCGAAGGGTCATATAGAGCCCGGTGAAACCAAGGAAGAAACTGCCATCAGAGAGGTCTTGGAAGAAACCGGCATAAATATCGAGATAATTCCGGGTTTTGTGAAAAATTCTGAATACAGTATTCAGGGCAAGATTGAAAAGTCAGTCTCTATTTTTCTAGCCAGAACGGAGCAGTCAGATTACAAACTGCAGGAAGAAGAAATAGAAGAATGCGGATGGTATAACTTTAACACCGCTTTAAGAGTTCTGAATTACGAAAATGATAAATACATTTTGACTGAAGCCGAGCAATTCATTACAGAAAACTCAATTTAAGGAGCATAAAATGTCAGAATCAATTGCTGAATATCTCGTAAATACTCTGGGTGACAAGTTTTCACCTGAATTGATTTCATTCTTTGTATCAATGTTGCCTGTGCTTGAATTAAGGGGCGGATTAATTGCTGCTAAGCTTATGAACGTAGAGTTTTTCAAAGCATTTGCTATCTGTTTTATAGGTAATATGTTGCCGATTCCTTTTATTTTATTATTCATCAGAAAGATTTTCAATCTGATGAAAAAAATCCCGCAGATTGAATCTGTTATATGTAAGCTTGAAGCGCGTTCCCTTAGAAAGGCTGACAATGTAAAAAAATACAGACTCTTGGGTTTACTTTTATTTGTTGCCATACCTCTTCCCGGTACAGGAGCGTGGACAGGTGCTTTAATTGCTGATCTTCTCGACATCAGAATAAAGCATTCTTTTCCAGTAATAGCTTTAGGCGTATTTATCGCAGGTATAATTATCTCGATATTATCATACGGACTTTTAGGTCTTATAGGTTTTTAAAAAGTTACAGCAGTAGCCTTTGTCGGTTACTGCTGTATTATTTTACAATTATTAAACAAGCTCTTCCCAGGCTTCCATTTCGCTTAAAAGCTGTGTTTCATTTTCATCTATCAGCTGCTGCAGCTCAGTTAACCGTACATAATCAGATTGAATTTCCGGTTTTTCGATTTCAGCTTTAAGTTCTTCAAGCTTATTTTCAAGCAAAGCAATTTTTTCTTCTGCTTTTTTGATTGCTCTTTCTTTCTTAGCTTTTTCTTTTGCAGGAGTGGTATAACCTTTCTTTGGTTTGGATACTTCAGTATCTGCAACTGAAGTAAGAGGTTTAGTATTTTTCGAATTAATATATTCATCATATCCGAATTCATACCACCTGGTTAATCCGTCCTCAAAGGAGAGGATATGGTCAGCCACTTTCTTTACGAAATATCGGTCGTGAGAAACAAACAAAAGTGTACCTTCATAGTCTGCAAGCATATTTTCAAGAGTTTCCTTACCTAAAATATCCATATGATTTGTCGGCTCGTCAAGAATAAGGAAATTGGGTTTTCTTTTAAAAATTTTACAAAGAGCAAGTCTTACTCGCTCACCGCCAGAAAGCATATCTATGGTTTTAAAAACATCGTCACCACTAAAAAGAAATGCACCGAGAGATTTTCTTGCCTCAAAAGCAGTAAGAGAGGGGAAGGCATCCATAAAATCATCCAGAACAGTCGAACTGCTCACATACTGTGCCATCTGCTGATCAAAGTAACCGAGCTTAACATTTCCGCCTGTAATTGACGTTCCTCCTAAAGAGGGGATAGCGCCTACAATCGTTTTAAGAAGAGTAGATTTACCGAGTCCGTTTCCACCGACTATACCGATGTGCTGTCCTCTTTTAACATCGAAGCTGACAGTAGAGAGAACTTTATTTCCGTAACCGATTTCGAGCTCACGAACGGTAAGAACATCCTTTACACTTCTGATTTCCGGCTCGAATTCAGCCATAAATGTTTTACTGTCATAAGCCTCAGGAGCCTCGATTATATCCATTCTTTCGAGATATTTGATTTTCGACTGTGCCATCGCTGCTTTATTGGCTTTGAATCTGAATTTTTCGATGACATCGTTAAGCTTTGCTATTTCCTTCTGCTGTTCCTCATACATTTTTGCCTGCTGAATACGAATCTGCTTTTTCTGTTCAGCAAACGCAGTATAATTACCGGGATATCTCGAAGTTTTACCGTGTTCAATTTCATAAATAGTGTTTACGGTTTTATCAAGAAACATTCTGTCATGGGATACAATTACGACAGCTTTCTTATAATTAGAAAGATATTCCTCCAGCCAGGCCACAGCTTCTACATCGAGATGATTAGTCGGCTCATCAAGAAGCAGGAGATCCGGCTTAGAAAGCAGAAGCTTTAGAAAGGCGATTTTAGTTCTTTGACCTCCGGAAAAATCTGAAACAGGCTTCATTTTTTCTTCATCAGTAAAACCGAACTTTTTAATCGCAGCCTCGTATTCTTTTTCAAAATAAAACCCACCGAGGTTCGTAAAATAATCAAGCTTAGAGGAGTATTCAGAAATGATTTCATCAGTCGGCTCGTTTTCCATTAAAGCATTAAGCTCACTAAGACGTTCCTTAAGCTGAATAATGTCTTTGTAAGCACTGCGTATTTCATCGAGCATAGTTATGCTGTTATCACTGAAAGCCATCTGAGACATAGAGCCGATTACAGGCTTGCCGGAAACTATATGAAAACTTTCAATCCCGGGTGTATCTTTTGATATGGATAATTCACCGCTGATAAGTCTCAATAAGGTAGTTTTACCTGAGCCGTTTCTGCCGACAATACCAATTTTGCTTTCTGTATTAATTTCTATATCAACCTTTTTTAAAATCGGTTGTCCTGATAAATCGACGATACCGTTCTGAATTCTGATCTGCATTTTTTATCTTCCTTGTGTTTGATTGTTTGCTGTTAATTATACCATAGAACGAAAAAAATTACAACGAATTTTTATTTTTAATGAAAGGGAAGTGTAGTATCATAACTCAGCATCAACTATACAAAATCAATATTTTATATAGTTAAAGGGACAAAATTTATATTATTGAGCCTAAGATTAACATTTAGTCGATTACATTGATTCTGTATATTTGTACAATAAAAATATTTGATAATTAATAATAATTAGTTCCCATATCAGTTCATTAATCAAATGAATTAATTAAATCATATTGATTATATAAAAATTTACGGATTACTGTTCAACTACATAAACAATATAAAATACCATTTAATCAGTTTTCTCAGAATGATACTTCAATTGTTTAAAAATAACTGTTTAACGCAAATTTTCGGAATATTGCATAAATTCAAATAATATCAGAATTTACTTGACAAACAGCTGAAAAATTTTGTATAGTTGATATATAATAATTCAGGAGAAAAAATTATGGCTGATTATATTGACAGAAGCTTACTGCCTGATCTTGTAAACGAATATATAAGTGAACTCAGCGTAGTAAAAGGAAGAAGTACACAAACCGTAAATGAATATATTTCTGATCTGCGGCTTTTTTTCAGATTTTTAGTAGCAAAGAAGCAGAATCTCCAATCCCCCGATATTTTAGAAAAAAATTATGATATGTCTTATATTGACACTGATTTTATTTCTCAAATCACATTAAAAGATGTTAACGAATTTTTAATATATTGTGCCGGATCCCGTTCAAATAATACTACTACAAGATCAAGAAAAGCTTCATCTGTGCGAGGTTTTTTTAAGTACATTTCCGATAAAATGCATTATATAGACGTAAATCCTGTTTCGCAGTTGGAGGTAGCAAAAAGAAAAAGAGAACTCCCCCGTTATCTCACTCTGAAAGAAAGTCTTAAGCTTCTTGAAAGTGTTGAAGGACCGAACAAAACACGTGATTATTGCATTCTGACGCTTTTTCTCAACTGTGGACTGAGACTGGCTGAGTTAGTCGGACTCGATGTACGTGATGTAAACCTTAATGAAAAAACTATGGTTGTTACAGGTAAAGGTAACAAGCAACGAAAAATCTATCTAAATAAAGCCTGCGTAGATGCACTGACAGCATATATGAATATAAGACCGCAGAATAATCTTAAAGGTGACGACAGAAACGCTCTTTTTATCAGCAGACTTAACAAGAGAATCGGCAGACAAGCAGTACAGCTTATGGTATATCATTATCTTGAAGTCATCGGACTCGACGGACAGCATTATTCCTGCCATAAATTAAGACACACTGCTGCAACGCTGATGTATCAGCACGGAAATGTGGATGTTCTTGTACTTAAAGAAATGTTAGGTCACGAAGCTATAGCAACCACCGAAATATACACACATCTCGAAAACAAACAGCTTCGTGAAGCTGCCAAAAGAAATCCGCTCAGCAAAGAATTTGACCCGTCAGAAACTGAATAATGACGAAAAGCTTACAGTGAGAATACAGTCAACAAGTGAAGATAATGTCAGAATCATAACTGCAACAGTAATTCTCACCCAGTAAAAGTATGAGTTATTTTCCAACCTGCTCTCCCCTTTTAATATGTTTTTTATATTCAATGAATTTTCCATGCAACACTGCATAAGAAATATTACTGAAAAAATCATTAAAAATTTTCCCGGAATAAATATCAGTAAAGAATATTCTACACCTTTGAGACCGAAAACGGAATATAAATATGTATTCAGAAAACTGATTCCGATAATTTTTGTAAAACTAAGAACAGGAATCACAGCATAGCCTACAGAACTTTTACCGAGAATTATCATCAGTATCACATAAGGCAGATGAGACGAAAGCATTCCCGTAAAAATTTCACCGTTAGTTTTTGAGCTGAAATCCGAGTAAAAGCTGATGAAACTGTCACCGATTTCCTTACTGAGATTTTTTTCTGAGATAATAAATAAAACCGTACCCGAAAGAAGCGCCAGGGCAATAACAAGAAAAACTGTTAAGTTCAGTTTGTTTTTAGCCATGCCGCTTCTTTTAATTATATCTTTAGATATCACTGCACTTATTTTCATAAATAGTTACCTTTTATCTGAGTCGGATATTTACAGCGACAATTCCACCAGTGGCAGATGTCAAGATACCTGTCAGAAAAGTTATCAATATGCTTATGTCAGCCTTAAAGCTGTTAAAGATCAAAGAAAAAGCAAATATCAGTATATTTAACGGCAAAACATTGACTATTCCGCAAATTATACCCTTTCTCCGTTCCCTGAAACCTGCTATACAGCCCGAAATAAACGAAGAAACACCGATAAAAGCAATCGAAATATAAAGCATCGAGTCTGTGCCGACATCACATCCGAGGGAAATTAAAACCAATACAACAAAAACCGTCAGATATGCTGCGATATTTATAATCTGCATTTTCATAAAATTCTTAATTCTAATATCTTTACTGTTTAAATTTTTTCTTTTTGACATACAAATACCCCTTTCATACTCACTACTAATGAATATGAAAGGGGTTTGCTTGTTATGACGGATCAGTTATCCTTATTTTCTTTTGCTGCTTTCTTTTCTTCTTTTGCCTTAGCAGCGGCAGCTTTAGCTGCTTCTCTTTCAGCCTGCATTCTTTCAGTTGCAGTATTGTTAATCTGAACTGCCCAACGCTTAATCATCATTCTGTTTCTGTCAGCGCCTGTTTCGATAATAAGAGAATCCTCTTTGGTGGTAACAACCTTACCGCAGATACCGCCGATAGTAGTAATTTCATCGCCTACTTCTACAGTATCACGCATTGCCTGTTCTTCCTTCTGTCTCTTCTTCTGAGGACGGATCATAAGGAAGTACATAATCGCAAACATACCAACGAGCATAATGATCATTGAGCTTGATGAGCCGCTTTGTGCTGATGCAGCAGTTAAAAAATTCATTTAAGATTTCCTCCAATATTTAAAAATGCCATAATATTATAACAGAACAAATCCCAAAAATCAATAGTTTAAGGGAATTATGCAGATTTTATGTGTAGGATTACAATAGATGTGTTACAGTAAACGAAAAAAATAATGACGAAAGGAAAATCCTGTGTTACAGTTAAGTTGCCGAGACAAAACGAACAGGAGGATTAACCAATCGTCATGACAACTGTAACACAAACAATGAAG
>JAZLAJ010000027.1:0-32773 GCA_045613145.1 Acutalibacteraceae bacterium | reverse complement strand
GTGTTCGGGATGGGAACGGGTGGACCCTCATCGCTAAAAACACCGACTAACGTGCGCTTTATTACGCAGTCGTTCAATCAACGTATGCTATTATACACATCTGTCAGTGCTTTGTCAATAGTTTTTCGATATATTTTTCGGCTTTTATAAGATTTTTATTGACAGGGTTTCTTTTTGTGCGTTTTTAAGGAAGGTTTTTCGGAGAACGAAATAAATTCCGATACAGATTAACACAGAGAGGGGGTACAGTATGAGATGAATAATAAAGTGAATGCCGTATTCTTTTTCTGCATCTTCTCTCGCTTTAATAAGCTGTGCATGGGTGTAAACGGTGAAGCCCTCCTCATAATTACAGCTGTACCGTGCTATTTGCAGATTATTGTAGGTGAAGGTTATCTCTCCGTCACCGTCAGGGTCGAGAAGAATAATTTCGGAGCTGTCTGTGCCGAAATGGGGGTAGAAGGTGTATTCAGTTCCTTTGTCGGAGGGGTGAAGGCTTGTGTCCTCGAAGCGTTCGTCCTGTCTTGAATAAATTTCATCAGGTGCAGGAACGTCTTTTTCCATAAGTGTGACGAAATCCACCTGGGAGACAAGAGTGTATTCCGCTACATCGTACATTATGGTTGTTTCGTCCTTTGATATGTGACTCACATAAACGGTGAAAAGCATCACCGTACAGATTAAACAGGAAAAAATCTTCAGAACAGTTTTCTTTTTTATTATTACAGGTCTGTCAGAGTGGCTTACAACATTTTTCTCTCTGAGCTTTTTTTCGCAAAAGAGAATCAGTGCTGCGCTGAGGGCGAAAATCAGAAGAACGAGCAGAAAATCAGCTACATAGAAAAGTATCATTCTCGATGAGTAAAGCACGAAGCACAGCAGAGAAAAATACAGATTACAGAGAGTTATGCGGTTTGCTTTTTTTCTGTAGTTTTCCAGGATTTCTTTGTCCGCATAGGGTGAGACAAGATTAGCCGTGAAGCTTCCTCTGAAAAGTGCTGTCAGCAGAAGGGGAACTATAAGCACAGCGATGAAAACGATATAACCTGCATCTGCAGATCTGAAATAACTCATTATGCTTCCGCAGAGAATGGCGATTACGGAAAGAGCTATGCTGATGTAGTTTCTCGTTCTGAATTTATTGAAAGCGATTTCCAGAGCATAGAGAATACCTGTTTTTTTATCTTCTTTAATTTCAATATGTACTGTATCGGGTTCTTTTCTTTCTCCTTTAAGCAGCTCGTCTACGGTTATTCCGAATATATCGGATATGACGGGTAAAAGAGAAATGTCGGGTGATGTTTCTTCACGTTCCCAGTGGCTTACAGTTTTATCTGAAACACTTAGCATTTCTGCCAGCTCCTTCTGGGTAAGACCTTTTTCTTTTCTTAATGCTGCGATAAATACACCGAGAGTAAGCTTCATATTTTTTTCTCCTTTGGGGTTCGTTTTTTGTGGTTTTAATTTATCACACAGCGGTGATTTTGTACACCCGATAAACAGAGAAAGGACTCTCGGAAAAAGAGAATCCTTTATTTATAAGGCTTATAGGTCGATTATCAGTTCTACGGGACAATGGTCTGAGCCGAAAATTTCACTGTGGATTTTAGCTTCTTTGATTTTATCCTTAGCTTCCTCGGATACGATGAAGTAGTCGATTCTCCATCCTGCATTCTTTTGTCTGGCCTGGAAACGGTAGCTCCACCAGGAGTAAGCTCCCTCAAGGTCGGGATAGAGATAACGGAAGGAATCAATAAAGCCGCTTTCTAAAAGAAGTGAAAATTTTTCTCTTTCTTCATCGGAAAAGCCTGCGTTTCCTCGGTTGGTTTTCGGGTTCTTAAGGTCAATCTCATTATGCGCCACATTAAGATCTCCCGTATACACGACAGTCTTGTCCTTTTTCAGGGAGACGAGGTATTCTCTCAGATCATCCTCCCATTTCATCCGGTAGTCGAGTCTTTTCAGACCGTCCTGAGCGTTAGGGGTATAACAGCATACGAAGTAAAATGAAGGGAATTCGAGAGTGATAAGTCTTCCCTCCGTGTCATGCTCAGCCTTATCCATTCCGTAAAAAACGGAAACAGGCTCTTCTTTAGTGAATACGGCTGTGCCCGAATAGCCCTTCTTCTCGGCATAGTTCCAGTACTGATGGTAGCCTTCTGTTTCGAGCTCTATCTGTCCCTGCTGTAATTTCGTTTCCTGCAGACAGAAAATATCCGCGTCGAGTTCCCTGAAGGCTTCAGGGAAGCCTTTGGTCACACATGCCCGTATGCCGTTTACATTCCAGGATATAAATTTCTTCATAATCTAAGTTCCTTTCCTTTGATTCATTAAGTATTTTAGCATAAATTGTAAACTTTTTCAATACAATCTTCTGCCTGTGTTGACAAGGTGACGGGTTTAATTTATAATGTCATTACTTATAATGGGTTCAGATGCCTATATAGTATTATATATAATATTAATTATTATCAGAGTGAAATATAAAAGAGAATTTCGAGGAATTGAGGTAACTGACTATGACAAAGAGAGTTCTGGCATTTCTGATGTGTGCGGTGATGATTTTTTCATCGGCGCCGGCTTCGCCTGTGGCTGAGCTGTTTGACTTCGCAGTGGCTGCATCTGCAGCGCAGGAAGGCTTCAAGGTAACCGTGCCTAAGATAACGGTCTTTGAAAAAAGCGAAGGAAAGCTTGTACCCGTGGCTACCTATAACGGAAATGTCATCGAAAGCGGTGTCACCTACAGCTGGTCCTCTTCGGATACCTCTGTAGCTACCGTCGATGAAAACGGTACCGTAAAGGGTATCTCTCCCGGTGAGGCTGACATTACCGTTATCGCCTCTTATCTCGGTATGGTGGTTACCTATACCCGTTCTGTAGAAATTATCCGTTTCAGAGAGGTCGATTCTCTTGAAACCGATATGAGTGCTACTGTGAGAATGATCGAAAACGAAGAAAAAAGCTTACGTGTCAGAGTTCTTCCCACCACTGCCACCATTAAGGAGCTTGAGTGGAGCTCATCGGATACAAGCGTCGTTGAAATCGTTTCTTCGGGTGTGGATGAAGAAAACAGCAGATCTTATGCTAATATAAGAGCTCTCAGTGAGGGTACGGCTACCGTAACCTACACCACTACCGACGGCACAAACAAATCCGGCTCCTTCACCGTAACGGTAAAGCCTCTCGTAACTTCTCTTTCTCTTCCTCCCTTCGTAGTTCTTACCACCAGCTCCTCAAGTTATGTAATCAATTACAGAATCCTTCCTTCAAATGCGGGAAATCAGACTCTTCAATGGTCAAGTGACAATACATCTGTCTGTTCAGTAGATGCACTGGGTGTCATTACTCCCGGAGCCAATAAGCTTCCCGGTACCTGCTTCGTTACAGCGAGAACAACCGACGGAAGCAACATCACTGCTAAAACCTATGTTATCGTTTCTGACGGAACGAAAAGCATTACTCTTGATAAAACATCTCTTACGATGAAGGTGGGGGATAAGGATATCGACCTTACGGCTACGGCTGTTCTCAACTGCGGAATCGAATACAAGGATGCGGTAAACTGGACTTCATCAAATACTTCTGTAGTCAGAGTAGATGCTCTCGGTATGGTAAGGGCTGTAGGTCCCGGTACTGCTAAAATCACTGCATCGGCAGCTGACGGAAGCAGCGTAAAAGCAGAATGTACCGTAAGTGTTACACAGCCTGTAAACGGTGTATCTCTTCCTGAAAAGGAAGTATGCTGGGTTAACGGCACTGTTCTTCTTACTCCTGTATTCAATCCTTCCAATGCATCCGACAAAAGGGTAACCTGGTCATCCTCGGATCCCACAGTGGCTACCGTTACCGAAACAGGTCTCGTAACAGCCAAAAAGGAAGGCAGAACAGTAATCAGTGTGACCACTGCCGACGGAGGCTACACCGCTTACTGTGAAATCAGCGTGGAGGTTCCTCCTTCGAGTGTAAAGCTTTCCGATTCCTCTATCGTGCTCAAGGTCGGAAGCAGTGATTTCGATAATTATGAGCTCAGAGCAACTGTCGAGCCTGCATCTGCGACCAACAAAAAAGTAATCTGGTCATCCTCGAATGAAAATGTAGCTACCGTAGACGAAAACGGTAAGGTTACTGCAGTAGCAGGCGGTACTGCTATCATCACCTGTACCACAGAAAGCGGCGGCAAAAAAGCAATATGTAACGTAACAGTTAATGAGGACGCTAAGAGTGTTACCATCGTAAATGCTCCCACAGAGCTTTTCGTTACCAAAAATTATTTCCTGCGTATATCCTTTAATTCCGACACTGTAACAAACAAAAAAATAGTCTGGAGCTCCTCGAACCCCGGTGTTCTCGAGGTGGACCAGAACGGTAAGCTCACAGCAAGATCAGAGGGTAGTGCAATCATAAAAGCTACCTATACCACCGAAGAGGGCGGAATAATTACTGCTCAGTGTACGATTTTCGTAAATGCTAAAATACCGGTCGAAAGTGTTACCCTCAATATGAGTAAGCAGACGGTCTATGCTAAGGTAGGCTCAAAGGTTTATCTTTACGAAACCGTAAGTCCATCCGACGCGAGTGATAAGACAGTAACCTGGAAGTCGAGCTCAAGTGCGGTAGCTGAGGTCTTTACCAATGCAGGTACTGTAACAGCTGTGGCACCCGGAACGGCACGTATTACCGTAACCACCAATGACGGAGGTAAAACAGACTACTGTACAGTCAATGTTCTCGGTCCTATTCAGTTTGACAAATCCAATGTCAAGGTAGGTGTGGGTCTTTCAGAAACACTCAAGCTCGTATCCGAAAATCCCGACAATACGAAAATTACATGGAAAACCTCAGACTCTTCGATAGCTACCGTAGATGCAAACGGTATCGTTACGGGTAAGAAGGCAGGCACGGTTACTGTTACTGCAACTACCCCGGGAGGTCTCTACAGTGCTTCATGTAAGGTAAATGTGGTTATCCCCGTGACGGGAGTAAAGATCAATGCGGAAACTATCACTGTTCCAAAGGGCGAAAAGAGAAGTGTCACTGTGACGGTGTCTCCCGCAAATGCAACAGATCAGAGCGTTACATGGTCTACTCCTAATCAGACCTTACCCATCATCGATGTTAATTCTACAGGACAGATCGAGGGTAAGAGAGTCGGTTCCACTACTCTTACAGTAACTACCAATGACGGAAAATATACAGACACAGTAAATGTTGAGGTTATTCAGCCTGTAACGGGTATTGAATTCGAGTATTCGAGCATTACTCTTGATGCGGGCAAGAAAAAGACTCTCACTCCTCAGTTAAGACCAATCAGCGCCACTAATAAGGACGTAAAGTGGTCTTCGAGTAATAAAAGCATAGCTACAGTCGATTCAAAGGGCGTGGTTACTGCTGTTTCGGCAGGTACAGCCACCATTACCTGTGCGTCTGCTGACGGATTTTCAAAGCAGACGGTCAAGGTAACCGTAACTCAGCCTCCTACGGGCATAAAGTTCAACTCGAAGAAGGTTACCGTTAAAATAGGCACACCCGTAAAGCTTAAGCCTGTCGTTTTACCTGAAACGGCATCGAATAAGAATGTTATATTCTCTTCCTCCGATGAAAAAATAGCCAAGGTGGATGGAGAAGGTAATGTTACAGGTATCAAAAAGGGTACAGCAAAAATTACGGCTACCACGGCAAACAGCCTTTACAGTGCTGTCATAACCGTAAATGTGGAAAAGCCTGTAAAGAGTGTCAAGCTTAATAAGACTTCGATTTCCATCGCTGTAGGAAAGACCACTCTTGTCACTGCTACTGTCAGTCCTAAGAGTGCAACAAACAAGACCGTAAAGTGGAAGTCAAGCGATAACGATGTAGCAAGTGTCAAAAACGGAAAAATCACCGCCAAGGCACCCGGTTATGCTGTCATTACCTGTACTACGGCTGACGGCGGAAAGACCGCAGAATGTACCGTGTTCGTAAATCAGCCTGTAAAGAGCGTCAAGCTCAATAAGACGAAGGCTATTATGGACATCGGCGATAAAATCACCCTCAAGGCTACCATCAAGCCTTCAAATGCAAGCAACAAGGCTCTTAAATGGACCTCAAGCAACAAAAAGGTAGTAAAGGTTACGTCAAAGGGTGTTCTGAAGCCTGTTTCCACAGGTACTGCCACAGTTACGGTCACCTCTCTCGACGGGGGCTTCAAGGCTACCTGTAAGGTTACCGTAGTAAAGAGAGTCAAAGCTGTAACCCTGCCGAAAACGCTTACGGTGTATCTCGGTGAAAAGGGAGAGCTTGAGGCAACACTTACTCCTGTAAAGCCCACTAATTCCGATGTGGTATGGAAATCAGGTAAAAAGAGTGTGGCTACTGTTTCAAAAACAGGCGTTATCACTCCGAAGAAAAAGGGTACGGCTAAAATTACCGTTACCACCGATGACGGTGGCTTCAAGGCTACCTGTAAGGTTTCGGTAAAAACCAAGCTTAAGAGCTTTACTCTCAATAAGAAAAATGTAACGCTGAATACAGGTGCTACATTTACTCTTAAAGCAAACAGAAAGCCTTCTGATGCTACTGAAGGAATCAGCTTCAGCTCAAGTAATAAAAAGGTAGTCACCGTAAATTCAAAGGGTGTTATTACTGCTGTCGGCAGAGGTACAGCCACCGTTACCGCGAAAAGCGAAAGAGGAATAACAGTAAAATGTAAGGTGACGGTAAAACAGCCTGTAAATTCCATGTATATCAGCAGAAATACAGCGTATGTATATATGGGTGAAAGTCTGAAGCTTAATGCTAATGTGCTTCCTAAGAATGCTAATAATCAGTCCTTTACATGGGCAAGCTCAGATAATTCCGTAGCTACCGTAAGCGGCGGAACAGTGACTCCGAAAAAGGTGGGAACTGCTGTTATTACCGTAAAGAGCGCCAACGGAAAAACCGCTTCCTGCAGCGTAACTGTAAGACAGCATGTAACGGGAATTTCTCTAGATAAAACGACAGTTTCTATGGAATCGGGAAAAACTGTTTCCCTTAAAGCTACAGTGAAGCCTGCTAACGCTACGGATAAGGGTTACTCCTTCTCCTGCTCCGATACAAGGATAGCTACAGTTTCAGCAAACGGTGTCATCACTGCTAAGGCTCCGGGTACCGCCACTGTTACGGTCCGTTCCCGTGAAAATAATAAGACGGCAACCTGTAAGGTCACGGTAGTCGAAAGAGTTACGGGTATCGAAATCAGTACTATGGCTGAAACCCTTTATGTGGACAAATACTCAGTGGGTGAAACGCTGATGCTGAATGTAACCGTCTTACCCGCCAATGCAACTAACAAGGCTGTTACCTGGTCATCATCCGATAAACGTGTCGCTACGGTTACATCAGACGGTGTGGTTACGGCTGTAGGCTCAGGTGTGGCACTCATCACTGCCACTACCGCAGACGGTAAGAAAACTGCGAGCTGCAGCGTTACTGTCTTACAGCACGTTTCCGGTATCACTCTTGATTCGGCATCTGTTACGGTGAACAGGGGACAGAGTCTCAGACTCAATGCTACAGTAGAGCCGGCAGATGCATTCAATAAAAACATTATCTGGTCCTACGAAAATGAACAGATAGCCACTGTCGATGAGTACGGATGGCTTACAGGTGTAGCTGTAGGTAAGACTACAGTTTATGCCACTACTGCAGACGGTGACCTCAGAGCAAGCTGCCTGGTAAAGGTAAATGAGCCTGTAACGGGTATCAGTCTTGACATAACAGAGGTAGAGTCTCTTTACAGAGATAATCAGGTGCTTCTCACACCTACTGTATATCCCACCTCAGATTATGTGGCCGACGAGAATATAAACAGAGATGTTATCTGGTCATCCTCCGATGAGGGCATAGCTAAGGTAGAAAACGGTACTGTTACCGCTGTAGGTCCCGGTGAGGTTATTATTACTGCCACCACTGCAGACGGAGGCTTCGAGGCTGAATGTAAGATAACCTGCTTTATGCCTGTCGATCTTATTACAACAGATAAAGAAGTTTACTTCGTCAAGGTCGGAGATCAGCTCAGAGTAGAGCCGACAGTCATTCCCGAAAATGCATCATTCCCCGAGCTCGAGTGGAGCATCGTTTCCGGTGAAAACTGCTTCTCCTGCGAGGACGGTCTTATCACAGGTCTTGCCAAGGGCAGCGGACTTGTAAGAATTACAAGCGTTGATAATCCCGAGGTTACCAAGGAAATAGAAATCCGTGTCGTTAAAAGGGTAGAGGGCGTAAGCCTTGATAAGAATGAAGTGACACTCAATAAGGGTGAGACAACTACTCTTACGGCTACTGTAATGCCCAGTGATGCACATAACAAAAACTATACCTTCTCCTCCGATGATGAAAGTGTGGTAACAGTAAGCGAAGACGGTACCGTTACAGCTATAGGCAGAGGTACTGCGAAGATTACCGTAACTACTGAGGACGAGGGATGCACTGCCGAATGTATCTTTACGGTAAAACAGCTGGCAGAAGAAATAATCTTCTCTGAAGATGAATATGTAGTAGGTGCAGGTAAAAATATTACTCTGAATGCTACTGTTCTTCCCGAGAATACCAATGATAAAAATCTCGACTGGGAATCCTCTAACTCATCCGTGGCAACAGTCACCGACGGTGTGGTTACAGGTATCAGAGCCGGTGAAGCCTTTATTACAGCAACAGCTACAGACACAGGAAGAGTGACGGCTGCAGTTAAGGTTACCGTAGTAAAGCACGCTGAAGAGATAGTTCTTACGGCAGACACCGACACCCTCTGGGTAGGAGACAGCACAGTTCTTACTGCGACCGTTCTTCCCGAGGATACTACAGACAAGACAGTTACCTTCACTTCCTCAGATGAAAGCATCGCTACAGTAGACAGTGAGGGCAGAGTTACAGCTCTTTCAGCAGGTGAAACAGGAACGGCTACAGTTGTTATCAAGGCTGTATCTGCTTGCACAAGTGCAGAAAGTGAATATACATTTACTGTCAGACAGCAGATAACCTCTATTGATATACCTGAGGAAGAAACAGTTCTTAAGCTCGGTGAGTCTTACACCTTTGAGCCTGTGGTTCTTCCTGAAAATGCCTTTGATAAGACAGTTACCTATACTTCTTCCGATGAAAATGTTATTACCGTAGAAAACGGTACCGTAACTACTGTCGGAACGGGTAGTGCTACGGTAACTCTCACATCAGCCTGCGGTAAGGTAGAAAGACAGTTCCGTGTAACTGTTATCGTTCTTCCGTCTTCAATAGAAACAGAAAAGGAAATCTCTGTAGAAAAGACAAAGAGCTATCAGCTTACACCTGTACTTTCCCCCGAAAATGTAACAGAAACAAAGATTTACTATTCTTCATCCGATGAAGAGATCGCTACTGTAGATGAAAACGGTCTTATCACTGCTCATAAGGCAGGTACGGCAGTTATCAGAGCACAGAGTGAGGTTGAGGATGTCTTCGCTGAATGTACTGTAAATGTATACGTACTCAGTGAAAGAATAGAGCTTACTGCTGAAAAGCACGAGCTTTATATCGGTGAAGAGTTTACCCTCGGAGCTACTGTTCTTCCCGAGGATACTACAAATAAAAATATTACCTTCACATCCTCTGATGATGAAATAATCACAGTAGATGCTGACGGTAAGGTAAAAGCAATCAGCAAGGGTACGGCCACTGTTACAGTGACAGCTGAGGATACAGGTATCACATCTGTATGTGAGGTTACGGTCAGAAAGCATGTAGAAGCTATCTCGATGAAAGAGGATGCACTCATGTATGCAGGCAGAACACTTCAGCTCACAGCTGATATAGCTCCTGCTGATGCAGATAATAAGAACATAATCTGGAAGGTCAGCGACACGAGAACCGCTTCAATAAATTCTGAGGGTCTTCTCACTGCTCACGAAAAGGGCTTCGTTCTCGTAACTGCTGAAACTGAAGACGGAGGATTCAAGGCTGTCTGCTTCGTCGAAATCAGAACAGGCATTGACTCTGTGACTCTTAATAAGGAAAGTCTTCTTCTCGACAGAGGAGCCACTGAGACTCTTACCTTCTCTGTACTTCCCGAAAATGCAGACGAGAAAAAGGTAATCTGGACCTCTTCTGACCCGACGGTAGCGGATGTGGACAGTGAAGGCAGAATAACTGCCACACAGAAATCCGGTACAGCGGTAATCAGAGCGACTGCAGCAGATAACCCCGATGCTTATGCAGAATGTACCGTAACGGTAAAAACTCCTCTGGAGACCATTTTCCTTCAGGAAAGCTCTGTGGCATTAAGAAAGAATGAAACAAAAGAGCTGATAGTAGTTTACCGTCCTTCTGATGCTACGATTAAGGATCTTATCTTCAGCAGTGAGGACAGTGAAATCGCATCAGTAGATGAAAACGGTGTCATTACTGCTCACGCTGCCGGTGAAGTGAACATCACCGTAACCTCTGTCGAAGGCGGCTACACCGATGTTTGCAGAGTCAGAGTTTACAGGGAGATAGAGAGCATTACATCCTTACCGCTTGTTATAAGCAGAGGTGCTGAGGCTGTATGCAGAGTCGCTGCTGAGCCTTATGATCACGATGAAGCTCTCATTTACTCCATTGATAATGAGGAGATAGCTTCTGTAAATGAAGACGGACTCGTAACTGCTAAAAAGCCCGGTACGGCGAATATTACCGTAAAGGGAAGCATATCAGGTGTAAGTCATACCTTCACCGTCACTGTAAAAGAGCCTGTCACAGGTGTAGAATTTGAGAGAGACAGTGCTGTTGTCGAAAAGAACGGATATACACTTGTAGGCTATACGGTTCTTCCCGGTGATGCAGATAATATAGAAAAGGTAGTTATTACATCCTCTGATGATGAAATCGCAAAAATTATCTATGCAGCAGACGGTACCACAGATGGTACTGTTCAGGGTCTGCAGGCAGGTACTGTAGAAATAACCGTAACGGTTACCACTAATGACGGTGTCTTTACGGATACATATACTCTTACGGTCACAGAACCGGAGAGTGAAGAGGAATAAAAAAGAAGACCACTGTAATCGCATTAAAACGGTTGCAGTGGTTTTTGTTTGTGAAGTTATATCAGGGGAATGATTTGTCATTATTACAATGAGCTTAAATTAAAAACAGGCAAAAGAAAACCATTGTATCTCATTCCGGAAATACAATGGTTTATGTTATCCTACTTAATTTATCTGATTTCGGGTAAACTTGCTGCTGCTACAGACTGGCCAACACGGCGGGATTTTTCGTCGGGAATGTGAAGCTGAATTTTCTTTGCGAGCTCGGGGAATTCCACATCGAGAACCTCCTGTGCTCTCGAAAGGAGAATCTGTCCGCCTTCACCTGAGGTTACACGGCCCATAATAAGAACGTGCTTTATATCGTAGAATTCACTGTAGTAAGCGACTGCATAGCCGAAATAAGCACCGATGGTGTCATAAATGTCAGCGGCTCTTTCGTCGCCCTTTTCCATAAGACTCTGAACAACCTTGAGCTTTTCTGCAGGTGAAAGACTTTCGTCGATTTCAATGCCTACCCAGGGAGCAACCTTGATTACACCGTCCTGTGAGAAGTATTTTACACCGCAGCCGTAGTCACCTGACCATTCGTCAACCATAGCCTCTTCACAGAAGTCTACGGGAACGAAAGCAAGCTCATTAAGCCAACCTGTGATGTTGCCGTCGGGATCTACATAACCGCCTGCCTCACTGGTACCCATAGCAATACCGAGAACGCTGTTGTCATTGAGATCCATAGCACCTGCGAGAGCTGTAACATCACCGTCGTTTGCGACCTCGATGGGGATATCTGCGCCGATCTCCTTAGCTACATCGAGATACATATTCTTAACCTTTTTGTCAAAGTCCTCTTCATTAACCTTAAGGAAAAGAGAGGCTGCCATAATACGGTTGTTTACATAAACACCTGCAGAGGAAACACCGATAGCATCTACTCTGGGCATTTTTGAGGCAGCTGTTTTCATAGCGTCCAGGATACCCTGATAGTGATAGTCGGGGTCGGAATTTGTTTTCGGGAACCATACAACCTCTTCGGAATATACGCTTTCACCGTCGATAACTGCACTTACCTTTCTGTCGCTTCCGCCTGCATCGAAGCCTATACGGCAGCCATCGAGGTGTCTGCCTATGGGAGCAGCAGCCGATTTATCTTCGGGAGCATTTTCGAGTGTGCAGGTGATAACCTCAAATTTTGATTCGTAAACCTTTTCCATAAATTTAACATCGAAATCACGGAGTCCGTCGTAGGAGAAGGCTTCCCTGATCTTAGCGCCTACCGCTTCACTGCCTGCGATAATTACCTTGTAACCGCCTGCTACCCAGAGAAGTGATTTGGTAAGGCGTTCTACGAAACGGAAGTTTTCTTCATCGTGGCCTGTGCCGTCGGGATAAATGCGGGTTTTGTAGGTAGTGGTATAGCCTTTATTTCTTTCGATGGCGATAATAATATCCTGTCCGTTTTCCTTTGTTGCTTCACGCATATCACGGACAACGAGTGAAAGAGGCTGAAATTTAGGGTCGAGTTTTGCATTTACTTTAAGCTTCATATTTTATCTCTCCTGCAATAATAGTTTTCTTTATTTCAAAATCAGCATCAGTGATTATGATGTCTGCATCTTTACCTGTCTCAAGTGAACCTTTTGTCTTATCCATACCGATGACTGCGGCAGGGTTAAGAGAAGCGCAGTTTACACATTCGTAAAGCGGAATGTCGGAATTAGTGAATACATTCCATACTCCTCTGTTAAGATGTAATACGCTTCCCGCTACTGTTCCGTCCTCGAGTCGGCATACTATACCTTTATATATAATCTTCTGACCTCCGAGTGTGTACTCTCCTTCGGGAAGTCCGCCTGCGGGAAGACAGTCGGTGATGAAGCAGAGCTTTCTGCCCTTGAGCTTCCATAACATATTATAGAAAGAGGAGTCTACATGGAAGGTGTCAACGATAATCTCAGCGCTTACATCGGAATTAAGAGCTGCACCGACCACTCCGGGAGCACGGTGCTGAAGAGGAGTCATAGCGTTGAAAAGATGTGTAGCGTGCTTTACTCCTGCATTCACACCTGCCATAGCAGTTTCATAATCTGCAGAGGTGTGTCCCATAGAAACAACCACATCTGTATCACGGCATATTTCACGGATAGCAGAGAAATCGTCTGTGTCCTCTTCCGGTGCAAGTGTTATGGTTCTGATGATGTCTGAATATTCTTTTACGAAGGCTGCATCGGGTTTAAGGATATACTTGGGGTCCTGTGCGCCCTTTTTACTTTCACTGATGAAGGGTCCTTCTGCGTGACAGCCTAAAATAGCACTGCCGTTCCAGCTTTTGCTTTCTTCCTTAAGCTCACGGCAAACCTCTAAAGCCTTGCGGATAACAGACATATCCTCGGTCATAGTAGTAGGAAGCCATCCTGTGACACCGTTGGCTAAAAGTCCTTCGGAAATGGTGCGGATGCTGTCCTCTTTTCCGTCACATACATCCTTACCGAGATAGCCGTGAATGTGCAGATCAATAAGACCCGGTGCTACATATCCTCCCTGTGCGTCGATGATTTCAGCATTATCGGGGATAAGATCAGCAGAAACTATACCTTCGATTCTGTCACTGAAAAGAAGTGCACAGTTTTCGGCTATTCTGTCTTTGAGAATAATTTTACCGCCTGTAATGGCTTTCATATTATCACTTCCCTTGAGAACAAATTATTACATTATAATATTAACAAAAAGCCATTTAATTTTCAATAGGTTTATTTATTTTTATTTGAAGAAAAACTCTTCGGAATGAACGTCGGTGAAACAGTGGGGCGGGGAGCCAAGCGACCGCAGGCGGTCAATTGCGTCACTCGCAGAGTGGCGCAATTCCCTGTGTAACAGGGGCTTGGCTCCCCGCCTCACTGTCAGCAGTCGGTAAATTTAAAAATACCGACCAAAAAAAACCGCTGTACAGTTTCGTACAACGGTTAATGCGGATTATCTTTTTCTGAGTCTCGTAAGAAGCCTTTTCATATCCTCGGGCATCTCAGCTTCAAATGTCATTTTTTTATCGGTTACAGGATGAATAAAGCTAAGACTTCTGCAGTGAAGTGCCTGTCTGTCTATGTCTTTATCAGCAGTACCGTACATAGTGTCTCCGTAAAGGGGAGTGCCCATAAAAGCGAAATGCACCCTTATCTGATGTGTTCTGCCGGTTTCGAGTCTGATGAGCAGCAGAGAGTAATCGTCACCGTATTCTACGGGGAAATAATGAGTAACGGCTCTGTCACCTCTGTCATCGGCTGTGCGGTAGGTTTTGATTGGATCGGGACGGTAGATAGGTTTATCAATAGTGCCGTTTTCTGTGTATTTACCCGTGGGTACGGCTATGTATTCCTTTTCTATTCTGCCTGAAAGCTTCGATGCGGCGAAGGTATTCAGAGCACAGAGGACAGCACCGGAGGTCCCCTTGTCCAGTCTGCCTACAGCACGGAAGATGGCAGGCTTTCCTTTTTTTGTAAGATAGCCGGCAACGGCATTTGCCAGAGTATCTCCCTGATGGTTATGGCTTTCATGCATAGGCAGCTCAGCCGGCTTATTGATGACCAGAATATCCTCATCTTCGTATATGACATCGAGAGGATAATCACTTGGTAAGGATGCTCTTTCGTCGTCGGGTATATTTACTTTCAGTATGTCTCCCGTGTGTATTTCATCTATGGAACGGATATGTGTGCCGTTCAGTGTTATGCCGTCGGGCACTCTTTTCTGAGAACGGAAAAGGGCAAGAGACATTTTAATGTGCCCTCTGAGAAAGGCTTCAACTGTCTTCCCGTCGAATTCTTTAGGTATAGTATATTCAAGAGTTCTCAATTTCAGCCGTTGCCTTTCTTCGCATATTCGTCAAGAAGATTTTTCTTTTCCTCCCAGAGCTTCTGCGAAAGGTCTACATAATAGGTATGAGGATTTTCGAAACGCTTTACCTCGTCCCATAAGGTGTCAACCTGCTCGTTGCAGTATTCCTTGATGTCTTTTATGTCGGGGTTGTTATAGCAGAATTCACCCTTTTCAAAGATTTTTACGAGAAGAGGCTTGGCGATGAAATTCGTGACAGTCTTTCTTTTCCATGTATAGTTGGGGTCGAAAAGCTCATAAGGCTTATCTTCGTCTATGGTCTCACCCTGCAGGGTTATTACATCGGCTATAGCCTTTGACGTAGCTTTATCGAAAAGACGGTAAACCTCTTTGGCGCAGGGTGTAGTGATCTTCTGAACATTTTCACTGAGCTTGATGCGAGGTACGGGTACTCCGTTTTCTTCTACGGCTACTATTTTGTAAACACCGCCGAAAACAGGGTTTGAAGCGGCGGTAATGAGTCTTTCGCCTACACCGAAGGAGTCGATCTGAGCGCCCTGAATGAGCATATCACGGATAATTATTTCGTCAAGAGAGTTACTTGCTACTATCTTACAGTCGGGGAAGCCGGCATCATCGAGCATCTGTCTTGCTTTACGTGAAAGATAGGTGATGTCACCGCTGTCGATTCTGATGCCCTTAGGTCTGAAGCCACGGGGGAGAACCTCTCTTCTGAATGCTTCGATAGCATTGGGAATACCTGATTTGAGTACATTATATGTATCCACCAGAAGAGTGCAGTTATCGGGATACTGTCTGGCATAAGCACAGAAGGCTTCCAGCTCATCTCCGAAAAGCTGAATCCAGGAATGAGCCATAGTGCCTACAGCAGGAACTCCGTAATCTCTCTCGTCGATAGCGCAGGCCGTAGCATCACAGCCGCCTATGTAAGCTGCTCTTGCGCCGTAAATGGCACCGTCATAGCCCTGGGCACGGCGTGAACCGAATTCCATAATCATTCTGTCACCTGCGGCTCTTTTGAGTCGGTTAGCCTTGGTGGCGATAAGACTCTGATGGTTTATGGTGAGAAGAAGCATAGTTTCGATGAGCTGTGCCTCGATAACAGGACCTCTTACTTTAACGATGGGTTCTCCGGGGAAAATGGGTGTACCCTCGGGAATAGCCCATACATCACAGGTAAATCTGAAGTTTTTGAGATACTCGATAAAGTCCTCATTGAATCCTTTTCTGATGAAAAGCTCTATATCCTTTTGTGTAAATTTAAGGTTTTTAAGATAATCCGTAAGCTGTCTGAGACCGGCCATAATAGCGAAACCGCCGTTATCGGGTACCTTACGGAAAAACATATCAAAGTAAACTATCTTATCCTTCATACCGTTGGTAAAATAACCGTTTGCCATGGTGAGCTCATAAAAGTCCATAAGCATGGTAAGGTTTCTTGATTCGAGAGTATTACTCATTTCGGTCACTCCTTAATTTTGAATATAAATGATTATAACACAAAAAATAAATAATAAAAGGGCTTTTTTGAATTTTTTTATCAAATATACCGAAGATAATTACTATTTGACATTATATTTGTATCAATAATAGACAAATCATTCTTGACATAAAAATCCCACTGTGCTATTATATTAATGGAATTTTAAGAGATTTTAATAATTACGTAATAAGGTGTGAAAGAAATGAGAATCAGAAAACAGGCTCTCGGCGAAAAAAACATCGTCGGAGCGAGAATTGAGGCTAAGAGAAAGGAACTCGGCATTAAGCAGGTAGATCTTCTCACACAGCTTCAGATTAAAGGCGTTGAACTTACAGCTTCAGGTCTTTCTAAGCTTGAAGGTCAGATCAGAGGCGTATGCGACTATGAGCTTGTCGCTATTGCTGATGTCCTCGGAGTATCTCTCAACTGGCTTGTAGGAAAAGAAGACTGATATCTGCTTTAAAATTCATAACAGTCCCGTAATGCTTAAGCGTTACGGGATTTTCTCTTTATAAGTAACCATTATTCTTTATTCCGAATAGTATGGTACTGACAGTATAATTCTGTTAATCTTTATAAGGAGTGAGGAAAATGGAATATAATGATTGCTGCTACGAGTCCTGTATCAGAAATGATATGTCCTGTGGAGATATAAAATGCTGTGAAAAAAGCTCGTTACCCTGTAATCCCGTTCTTGCTATGGCATACGTACCCTTTCAGCAGTGGAATCAGGTTTATACGGCAGAAAAGGGCTTATGCACGGGAACACTGTTTCCTTGTCTTGATCTTCCTTTTGTGGGGTGTGTAAGATGACAAATACGAAAAACAGTCTCAGACACAGACTTATGTCCGTGCGTTTTGCCATGTGGGAGCTTCATCTTTATCTTGACACACACTGCGGTGATACGCAGGCAGCAGAGCTTCTTAATAAGTATGCCGAGAAATACCGTGACCTTTTAAAAGAATATGAGTGCAAATACGGCCCTATTACTACCGATGACGGTTATGGTGCACGATGGCTTAAAGGTTCTTTTCCATGGGTAAACAGCGGGAGTGATTGCTGATGTTCTGTTATGAGAAAATACTGCAGTATCCGATTAATATAAAAAAACCGAATCCGCTTTATGCGAAAATCATAATCAGCCAGTACGGCGGTCCGGACGGAGAGCTTGGTGCTTCGCTTCGTTATCTGAGTCAGCGTTTCGCTATGCCCTGGGGAGAATTACAGGGATTACTCACTGACATCGGCACCGAAGAATTGTCTCATTTAGAGATGATAGGCACTCTCGTTTATCAGCTGACGAGAAACCTTTCCTGTGAGGATATAAAGAAAAACGGCTTTGACGCCTACTTCGTTGACCACACCACAGGCGTTTATCCCGCATCAGCAGCAGGTGTACCCTTTACTGCGGCATATCTTCAGTCTAAAGGTGATGTAATCACTGACCTTCACGAAAATATGGCGGCAGAGCAGAAGGCGAGAACAACCTACGATAACATTCTCCGTCTTGTTGATGATCCCGATGTGTGCGATGTAATTAAGTTTCTGAGGGCAAGAGAGGTAGTTCACTATCAGCGTTTCGGTGAGGGTCTCAGAATCGCTACGGACAAGATGAACGAAAAGAATTTCTATGCATTTAATCCGAGTATAGATAAGTGTAAGAAATAATATACAGAAATCCCGGAGAGTTCGAAGAAACCTTCGGGATGTTATTTTCGTAGACAGATGTTGTTTATATACAGTTTATACATATTTGTCTATGAAATTTCACTGAAATTTAAAAATATTCAATTTATTTTATTTTAATAATCTCAATAAGTTCACAATGTTTTTTTCTGTAGTGATATAATACGATTATAAAATTATACGTTTTTTACTAAAACGTGTCACAAGGAGAAAATATTATGTTAAAATCACCTGAAAACAAAAACTGTTATCAGTACCTCAGAGAGTGTACGGAAATCTACGATGACGTTTATATGATGCAGCATTTCGGCGTCAAATATTACCGTTCGGAGGTTTTCAGTGATATGGATGCTCTGGCAGGCTTCTTCCAGAAGGAGCTCGGCATAAAAAGGGGAGACGTTGTCACTGTATTTATGCCTACAACCGTGCAGAGTATTATTGCTTTTTATGCTCTTAACAGCATCGGTGTAATCACCAACTTTGTTCATCCTCTTATGTCAACTGATTTCCTTAAAGAGAGAATCGAGGAAGTTAATTCAAAGGCTGTTATGATTCTCGACCTTCTGGCAAAGGACCATATAAAAACAATAAATGACAGCGGTCTTCCCTGTGTGGTATGCTGCAGCTCAGATTATTCGGAAGGCATCAAGGGTTTCGGCTGTAAGGTGGGCGAGGGTCTCGTCAAGAAGATTTATCCTAAATACAATAAGGCATACTATTATAAAGACGCTCTGGCAAAGGGTTATACACCTGAAAAGGTAACTGACAACGGAGATGAAATCGGCGCTTATCTTAACGGCGGCGGTACTACAGGTAAAAGTAAAACAATTAAAATTACTTCAAAATCTATCAATGAGCTCGTATGGCGTGTTTCCGATCTTGACGCAATTCAGGCTCCCGGCGAAGAAGCAGAGGTCATCGTTCTTCCGCTCTTCCACTGCTTCGGCCTTTGCATAGGTATACATATGGCTATGTGTAACAGTGCACGTATTATTCCTATGATGCAGTTTGATGCGAAGATTTTCGTAAAGCTTCTTAAAAAGAACCGCATCGCAGGCTTTATCGGTATTCCTCTTATGTTTCAGAAGCTTATGCGTGAGAAGGGCTTCGACGGTCCTCACCTTAAAAATGTCAGACTTATGTTCTGCGGCGGTGACGATGTACCCGATGCTTTCCTCGATGAGTTTAACACCTATTTCGAAAAATGGGGCGCTACAGGCAGACTCCGCCAGGGCTACGGCTTAACTGAAACCAACTCTGTATGTACCGTTAACTCTAATGACGATTTCCGTTACGGCAGTATAGGCAGACCCTTAAGAGGTGTCGAAGTAGAAATCTGGGACGATAATCATAAAAAGCTTCCCGACGGTGAAATCGGTGAAATTGCTATTGCCGGTCCTACGATTATGGAAGGCTATTATATGGACGGTGAGGATAAGGAGTACGGTATTTATACCGACGAGAACGGTAAGAAGTGGGTTCTTTCCGGTGACCTCGGTTACAGGGATGAGGACGGATATTTCTTCTTCTCAGGCAGAAAAAAGAGACTCGTTATCATTTCAGGTTATAATGTTTATCCTACTGATATTGAAAAGGTTGTCGGTGAGCTTTCTGAAGTTAAGGAATGCTGTGCTGTTCAGGGCTGGGAAAACGGACGTTCGATGGTAAGACTTTACCTTACTGTTAAGGATAAGAAGTACGAAACAGACGAACTGAAAGAGAAAATCGCAAAGATGCTTGAAGACAACTACTCGAAATTCTATGTTCCCCGTGATTACGTGTTTATGGACAAGCTTCCCGAAACACCTCTTATGAAGGTAGACTTTATGAAGCTTACATCTGCTGATCCCGAAAAGGCAAGAGCAGACAGAAAAATCAAGGAGTAATAAAAAATTAACTTTACGCTGATTTACAAAACATATTATATGTGTTAAAATGATAAATGCGTAAAATATATAATCTCACTTACGGAGAAAAAAGGAGTAAAATCAATGATTACCATTAACGAGCTTTATTGCAAGGGCTGCGGATACTGTATCAAGTTCTGCCCGAAGCATATACTGGAAATGGGTAAGGAAAGGTCTCAGAAGGGACATTTCTATCCCGTAAATATTAATGAATCTGCTTGTACATCCTGTGCTATATGTGCTCTGATGTGCCCCGAAGCAGCTATCGAAGTTTCAGCAAAGGAGGGGTAAGGAAATGGAAAAAAGATTTATGAAGGGCTGTGAAGCTATCGCAGAAGCAGCTGTCAGAGGCGGATGCCGTTTCTTTGCCGGTTATCCCATTACCCCGCAGAATGAAATTCCCGAATATCTTTCCAAAAGACTTCCCGAGGTTGGCGGTGCTTTCGTTCAGGGCGAAAGCGAGGTAGCATCCATAAATATGGTTTACGGTGCTGCTGCTACAGGTACACGTGCTCTTACCAGCTCATCGGGCCCGGGTATAAGCCTTAAGGCAGAGGGTATTTCCTATCTTGCTTCGGCTCAGCTTCCCGCAGTTATAGTCAATATTTCAAGAGGCGGTCCGGGACTCGGTTCTATTCAGCCTGCACAGTCTGATTATCTCCAGGCTACCAAGGCTCTCGGTCACGGCGGCTTCAGAGCTATGGTTTTCGCTCCCGCTACCTTACAGGAGGCAGTCGACCTTACATACAATGCATGGGAATATGCTGAAAGAGACAGAGGTCCCGTACTCATTCTTATGGACGGATGTCTCGGTGCTATTATGGAAGAGGTAGAGCTCCCCGAAATGAAGGAGCTTTCTTATGCGAACACAGAGGACTGGTGTCTCGCACGTGTGAACGGCAGAGAAGAAAGCCATATGGTTACACCTATTCTTCCCGAGCTTGCTCTGGAAATGCTCAATAAGTTCAAGGGTATGACCTACAAAATGTGGGAAATGGCAGATGTCAAGGTGGAAGAATATCTTCTTGACGATGCGGAATATGTTGTTGTTGCCTACGGTATCGCTGCCAGAGTAGCAAAGGAAGCAATTAACACTCTTCGTGAGGAAGGCTATAAGGTAGGTATGGTAAGACCTATTACTCTCTATCCTTTCCCGAAGGCAAGTCTCGATAATCTCGATTACGGAAAAGTAAAGGGCATTATTGATGTGGAAATGACTATTCCCGCACAGATGCGTGACGATATCGAGCTTCAGGTAAAGGGCCGCTGTCCTGTACATGAGTACGGCCGCTCCGGCGGTATCCTTCTCGATGATGAAGGCGTATATAATGCAATAGCAGAAATAGTGAAAGGGGGAGAATGATAATGGCAGAATATAAAAGACCGGGCGCTCTGATGCCTATGTCAACGGGTTACTGTCCCGGCTGTCTTCACGGACTTGCTACGAGACTTGTAGCCGATGCTATCGAAGAACTCAATCAGCAGCAGAATGCCATTAATGTTGTTTCCGTCGGCTGCAGTGCACTTAATCTTTATTCCTGGTGCGGTGATGATATCGGTGCTGCTCACGGCAGAGCTCCCGCTGTAGCCACAGGTATAAAAAGATGCCTTCCCGACAGATTGGTTTTCACCTATCAGGGTGACGGTGACCTTGCAGCTATCGGTCTTGCTGAGATTATGTCTGCAGCTAACCGCGGTGAAAACTTCACTGTTATCTTCGCTAATAATCAGACCTACGGTATGACAGGCGGACAGATGGCTCCGACTACTCTCATCGGTCAGAAATCAACCACCACTCCCTTCGGCAGAGATGCTGCCACTACAGGCTATCCTCTTAAGATGTGTGAGCTTATTTCCGTTCTCGAGGCTCCCGCTTTCGTGGCAAGATATGCTCTGAACTCACCTAAGGGTGTTATGGACGCTAAAAAGGGCATCAAAAAAGCATTCGAGCTTCAGCTGGCAGGAAAGGGCTTTACCTTCATAGAGCTTCTCACCAACTGTCCTACAAACTGGGGTATGAGTCCTCTCGATACTCTCGATTATATGAACACAAATACAATTCCCTACTTTGTGCCGGGTATTTACAAGGATAAGGAGGGTGAAGTATAATGAAAAAGTCATTTGTATTTTCAGGCTCCGGCGGTCAGGGCATTATGAGTGCAGGTATCACTCTGGCGCACACCGCTATTGATATGAACAAGCATTCCACATTCCTTCCCGAGTACGGTCCCGAACAGCGTGGCGGCAGTGCCAAATGTACGGTTATTATCAGTGACAGCGAAATCGTTTCACCTCTTCCTAAAAAGTGCGACACACTCATCGCTATGAATGAGCAGGCATACAGCAAATTCATCGACGATGTAAAGGAAGGCGGAACTGTAGTCGTAAACTCGAGCCGTGTGAAGGAAATAGAAAGACAGGATGTAAAGACTATCTCTGTTCCCGTAGACGATGTAGCTCTGGAGCTCGGTAACGTAAAGGTAGCCAATACGGTAATTATCGGTGTACTTATCGGTGCTACTGCTATCGTAGATAAGGAGACAGTTATCGCTTCACTCGAGAAAAAGTTCAGGGAAAAAAGTCCTGAGATTATGGAGCTTAACATCGCTGCTCTGGAAAAAGGTATAGAACTTGGCTCAGAGTCTTGAAAAAATCATAATAATATTATATAATAAATAAAATTAATTTTAAGGAGACATAAATATGGCAAAGTATTCATTCGACACAAAATTAAGCGTACTTATGAAGGATCCCGAGGTTATGAAAATCGTTGACGATCTCTGCCCCGACCTTGTAAACCATCCTATGAAGAATATGGCTCTCGCTATGGGCTTCACACCTAACATGGCTATGGTAGTTCTCAGCAAGATGTACTCAAAGGAAAAGATCGAAGAGTTCAGACAGAGACTTTCCGAAATCGAATAAGAAGCTTATTTTCACTGACCCGTCGGTTCTCCGGCGGGTTTGATTTTGCATAAAAATAACCCTTGCCAAAAATTATATTTTATGCTAAAATATATCGATATTATAATTTTACCCCGTATGAGGTGATATTTTGGCAGCTAAAAAAGAAAACATAAGAAACTTCTCTATCATCGCACATATCGACCACGGTAAGAGTACTCTTGCCGACAGACTTCTGGAAATTACCGATTCTGTAGCCAAAAGAGATATGTCTGCTCAGATTCTCGACGATATGGATCTGGAAAGAGAAAGAGGAATTACCATAAAGGCTCACGCCGTAAAGCTTAATTATAAAGCTAAGGACGGCGAAGAATATGAGCTTAATTTGATTGATACACCGGGTCACGTAGACTTTAACTATGAAGTTTCCCGTTCACTCGCCGCCTGTGAGGGCGCAGTGCTTATTATCGACGCTTCCCAGGGTATCGAGGCACAGACTCTGGCTAATACTTATCTTGCTCTCGATCACGATCTCGAGCTCGTTCCCGTAATCAATAAAATCGACCTTCCTGCCGCTGAGCCTGACAGAGTGGCTGCTGAGGTAGAAGAGGTTATCGGCCTCGACTGTATGGGCGCTCCGAGAGTTTCAGCCAAAACAGGTGAAAATGTGGCTGAGGTGCTGGAAAGAATCGTTTCAGACATTCCTGCTCCTTCGGACTGCGACGACAAGGCTCCCCTTAAGGCTCTTATCTTTGACTCGGTTTACGATAACTATAAGGGTGTTATCGTTTACGTCCGTGTTATGCAGGGTACACTCAGAGCCGGAGAGACTATGCGTATGATGGCTACAGGTGCAGAATTCAATGTAGTCGAGGTAGGTTATATGAGGGCTACGGGACTCGAGCCCTGTAAGGAGCTTTCCTCAGGCGAAGTAGGCTACATCACCGCTTCCATTAAAACTGTCCGTGATGCTAAGGTAGGTGACACCGTAACCAAGGTGCAGAATTTAGCCGATGAGCCTCTGCCCGGTTACAGAAAGGTCAATCCTATGGTTTACTGCGGTGTTTATCCCGCTGACGGTGCGGATTACGAAGCACTCCGTGACGCTTTGGAAAAATTACAGCTGAACGATGCATCTCTTTCCTATGAGCCTGAAACCTCGGGTGCACTCGGCTTCGGCTTCCGATGCGGCTTCCTCGGACTTTTACATCTGGAAATCATCCAGGAAAGATTGGAAAGAGAATATAATCTTGACCTTGTTACCACAGTTCCTTCCGTTGTGTATAAAATCCATCTTACCGACGGCAGTGTGGTCGAAATAGATAACCCCACACATTACCCCGAGCAGGCATCCATCGACTACTGCGAAGAGCCTATTACTAACGCTCACATCTATTCTCCCGCAGATTATGTAGGCTCCATTATGGACCTTTGTCAGGACAGACGAGGTATTTTCAAGGATATGAAATACATCACACCTGACCGTGTGGATATTCATTATGAGCTTCCGCTCAATGAAATCATTTATGACTTCTTCGATGCACTCAAGTCGAGAACGAGAGGTTATGCATCCTTCGACTATGAGATTTTCGAATACAGACGCTCTACTCTTCAGAAGGTGGATGTTCTTCTTAACGGTGACATCATCGATGCGCTTTCTTTCATCATCCATTCAGAAAAGGCTATGTCAAGAGCCAGAAAGATAGCCGAAAAGCTTAAAGAGCATATTCCGAGACAGATGTTCGAAATTCCCATTCAGGTAGCCATAGGCAGTAAGGTTATCGCCCGTGAAACAGTCAAAGCTATGAGAAAAGACGTTCTCGCCAAATGCTACGGCGGTGACATCACACGAAAGAAAAAGCTTCTCGAAAAACAGAAGGAAGGTAAAAAACGTATGCGTCAGTTCGGTACTGTCGAAGTACCTCAGGAGGCCTTTATGGCTGTCCTTAAGCTGGACGATAACGGATAACAGTATGACAGGAATATATATTCATATTCCCTTTTGTAAAACGAAATGTCCTTACTGTGATTTCTATTCCTTTAAAGGTGACGAAAAACAAAAGGACAGCTATCTTGAGGCTGTCCTTTTATGCTTGAAGGGATATGCCGATGAAGAAATGAAAATAGACACCGTTTACTTCGGAGGTGGTACGCCTTCAGTCTTCGGCGGTGAAAGAATAGAAAGGATAATTTCTTACATAAGGGAAAATTTTGATTTGCAGGAAGAAGCAGAAATTACCGTGGAATGTAACCCCTCGTCTACGGATGAAGCCTTCGTCCGTGCGGTAAAAAGAGGGGGAGTTAACCGTGTTTCTATGGGTATGCAGTCTGCGGTGGATAAAGAGAGAAAAATCCTCGGCAGACCTTCGGGAAGAGAAGACATAAAAAGAGCGGTAAACCTTTTTAAAAACGAGGGTATAGATAATATTTCCCTCGATCTTATGCTCGGTGTGCCTTATCAGACCATGGAAAGTCTCGACGAGAGCATCGGTTTCATTCTTTCACTGGGAGTGAAACACATAAGTGCCTATATGCTTAAAATAGAAAAGGGGACACCTTTCGCACGGGATGAAGAAAGGCTGTCTCTGCCCGATGAGGATACGGTAGCGGATATGTACCTTCACACCTCGGAAAGGCTGAGAAAGGAAGGCTTCATTCACTATGAAATCTCAAACTTTGCTCTCGAAGGCTTTCACAGCAGGCACAATACACGCTACTGGAAATGTGAGGATTATATAGGCATCGGTCCCTCGGCTCATTCCTGTTACAAAGGTAAAAGATTTTATTATTCACGCTCCTTCGGGGATTTTATTTCGGGTAAAGAGCCTCTTTATGACGGTGAAGGCTCAGGTGAGGAAGAGTACATTATGCTCGCACTCAGACTCAGTGAAGGTCTCGACGGGGAAAAATTCAGAGAAAAATACGGCAGGGATTTAGATGAATCCGTATTTTTGAAAGCGAAAAAATATGAAAAAAACGGCTTGCTGAAAATCGAAGGAGAAAGAATTTATCTCACACCTGAGGGATTTCTTCTTTCGAACAGTATAATCAGCGACTTACTATTTTGATTAAGGCGGTGTAACTATGATTTTTAAAAAGTACGGTCTCGTCCTTGCAGGCGGCGGAGGTAAGGGTGCATATCAGATCGGTGCGTGGAAGGCTCTGCGGGAAATGCGTATTTCCTTCGATGCCATAGCCGGAGTATCCATCGGCTCCATTAACGGTGCGCTTATTGCGGCGGGAGATATGAATAAAGCCATAGATTTCTGGCATAATGTCTCTGTGGAAAAGGGCATCAGAATCGAAAATGAGCTGGTAGACCCGGAAAATCTTTTCAGTAAGAAAAACTGGAGTGTTCTTTTTAAGGAAATTCTGAAAAACGGCGGCTTTGATGCTTCGCCTGCTGCAGATTATATAAAAACCTATGTAGATGAAGATAAGGTAAGAAAAAAGAAAATACCTCTCGGTATCGTGACGGTTCACCTTTCGCAGAATGCCACACCTCTGGAAATCTTTGTTGATGATATTCCTCAGGGGGAATTAGTGGATTATCTTCTTGCTTCGTCAAACATTCCTTTAGCTACAAATATCGGCCCGGAGGGTGAAAAATTCCTCGACGGCGGTGTTTACGATAACACTCCTGTAATGACGCTGAAAAAGCGTGGCTATAATAAGCTTATTGTTATCGATATTTCGAACATCAAGGGTGTGGCTCATAATCTGAATTTCAATAATTCTCAGGTGGTATATATCCGTCCATATGACCTGGAGGATCTCGGTCCATCCTTCGATTTCAGCGGACCTATGATTGACAGGAGAATACAGCTCGGTTATCTTGACACGAGAAAGGCCTTCGGGCATCTGTCGGGAAATATTTATTATTTCACACCCGATGTTTTCGACGGAATGGTAGAGCAGTACGGAGCAGATGCTATTTATGAGCTGGAGGAGCTCGCACATAAATTAAAGGTGGAGAAAATTACTATTTACAGTAAGGATGAATTTATTTCTGCCACTAAAGCAGCTCTCGAAAAGGCAAGAACTGAGGAAAACGAAAAGCTTCAGGAGCCGCAAGGCGAAAAAGAAACAGAAAGCACCTTCGACTGGAACGAAATAAAAGAGAAGTGGAATCAGTTAAGGGGAAGAAGTCAGAAAAAAGACTTCGAGGGATATACTGAGGCTATAGCTGTTCTTGACTCATTTATAATGTAAAATTTTACCTGACGGAAAATTTCCGTAAACTCTTGACAAAAGAGAAAAACTGATATATCATTCTTTCATAATATTTTTTAAACCGATGAGCGAGAGTAGTAACACTATCGGAAGCTTACAGAGAGCTGTGAACGGTGGAATGCAGCAGTGGAAGGCAGTGCGAATGGACTCGTGAGGGCGATGCCGAAAAGTGCAGTAGGTATCGACGGAGACTCTGCCGTTATGCTGAGAGCGTATGTCAGTACGTGAAAAACCATTAAGGTGGCTGCAGACTTCTGTTCCTTTGTGGAGCAGAAGTTTTTTGATTTTGTGACCTTTATGGAAAAAATAATTCAGGAAGTGTTATTTATGTATTATTCAGGTGAACGATGGCGTAATTTATAATAGCACCGTAGGTGCCACTAAATAAGTCTCTCCTGAAAGGTAATTCCCCTGATAGGGGAAATGTCTGCAAAGCAGACAAAAGGGTGCCGGTCTCCCGGAGGGAAAGATGTCACTAAGTGACAGAGAGGTAAGCAACAGCACCACAGGTGCCGCTAAACAAGCCTCTTCTGAAAGGTAATTCCCCTGATAGGGGAAATGTCTGCAAAGCAGACAAAAGGGTGCCGGTCTCCCGGAGGGAAAGATGTCACGAAGTGACAGAGAGGTCAGCACAGATAAAACGGAACACAATTACTATACTATTATATATAAGGAGAATTTCAAATGAACACAAGCTATAAAGATTTCGACAATTATCTCAAACAGTATCCCGATAAAAACGGCTATTTCGGTCAGCACGGCGGTGCATTCCTTCCTCCTGAGCTGGAGCCTGCCTTCAAGGAAGCCGACGATGCCTATGAAGCTATCTGTCAGTCAGCTCAGTTTATTTCCGAGCTTCGCAGAATCAGAAAGGAATTTCAGGGCAGACCTACTCCCGTATATCACTGCGAGAGACTTTCAAAGCTCTTCGGTAACTGTCAGATTTATCTCAAGCGTGAGGATCTTAACCATACAGGTGCTCATAAGCTTAACCACTGCATGGGTGAGGGTCTTTTAGCCAAGTATATGGGTAAAAAGAAGCTCATCGCTGAAACAGGTGCAGGTCAGCACGGTGTCGCTCTTGCCACAGCGGCAGCATACTTCGGTATGGAATGTGACATTTATATGGGTGAAGTAGATATCGCTAAGCAGCATCCCAACGTAATCAGAATGAAAATGCTCGGTGCTAACGTTATCCCCGTAACTCACGGACTCAAAACTCTTAAAGAGGCAGTTGATGCTGCATTCGAAGCATACCTTAAGGAATATGATCACGCTATTTACTGTATCGGGTCAGCTCTCGGACCTCATCCCTTCCCGAAAATGGTAAGAGATTTCCAGGCAGTTATCGGTATCGAAGCCAGAGAGCAGTTCCTCGAAATGACAGGACATCATCCTGATGCTGTGTGTGCCTGTGTAGGCGGCGGTTCTAACTCTATTGGTATGTTCGTTCCATTCCTCGCAGATCCTGTGGACATCATCGGTGTAGAGCCTCTCGGCAGAGGTGAGAAGGTAGGTGACCATGCTGCTACTATGGCATTCGGCACCAAGGGAAGACTTCACGGCTTCGAAAGCTATCTTCTTCAGGACGAAAACGGTGAACCGCTTCCCGTTTACTCTATCGCAAGCGGTCTCGATTATCCCGGTGTAGGTCCCGAACACGCTAATCTCCGTGATATGGGCAGAGTACAGTATGACACTATCTCCGACGAGGAAGCTATGGAGGCATTCTTCCTTCTGTCAAGATATGAGGGTATTATTCCCGCTATCGAATCCTCACACGCAGTAGCTTATGCTATCAAGTATGCAAAGGAGCATAAGTCAGGCTCTATTCTCGTTTCACTTTCAGGCAGAGGCGACAAGGATATCGACTATGTTTACGAGCAGTACGGCTGCGGTGAAAAATTTATGGAAAAGTACGATAAATAATAAATTTTACAGTCTCTCCTTTGTAAGGGGAGGCTTTTTTTTGTTCCGTGTTTTTTATCACAATTGCGAAGGATTTTTTTCGGAAATCTTTGGTCTGTTAACAGTTTATATACAAAATGCATAAAAATTGACCTTATTTTTCTAATGTTATTTTTTGACAAATTGCAAAAACCATATTGATTTTATTTGATAATTTGAATTATAATAAGTATGTGTAATTATAGGGGTTAGTCTACCCCTTTACTATGAAAAAAGATAAAGTTCTTTTTCCGGTCAAAGCACAGGGAGGTCAGTTGTGTTCGGATAGAGCTTATCGGATTTCATCACTCTTAAAACTCGGGGAAACCCGAAAAATTCTCTGAAGCTCCGGTTAAGGAAAGCTTCAAATATCTCATAAGGGGGATAAATTTAAAAATGAAAAAGAAACATTTTACAAACATGAAAAAGACCTTGTCTGTATTTCTGACGGTGCTTATGATTATGACTTGTTGGGTATTTGTACCCGGTGAGCATAATATTGAGGCAGAGGCTCTCGCTACAGTAGATACATACAGAAAGGCTGATAAGTACGGCACACCTTACTGGGACGGCAGTGATGTGTACTATTCAACATGGAACTCAGGTAGTTCTTATACTACTATTAAATGGGCAAAGCATATCTATCTGGATATCAGTGAAACTCTTCAGTCGGCAGGTTACTACTATACTGTAGATTGGTCATACGGTTCAGGCACTAACTACCGTATCATCAATAATGGTTTCATTTTTGGTGGCTGGGGACTTGAGGACACCAGCGGCTGGCCGGCAAACTACTATACAATGACCAACATGTTCAACAACTATAACCTTGACGGTTCGCTGAGTAACGGCGGTTTTGAACAGACTTCAAACAACACAGACGGTGACCTTTTTGTCGGTGTAAGCGGTCTTAACTGGTCAGGTGCAAAGTCTGTTATTTTCAGATCCCGTGCATCTACTAACTCTGAAAAGGTGTTTATGCTTGGTACACCGAAGGCTGTAGGTACAGGTCATTATTCAACCTCAGGAAGCAAGCCCGGTAATTTCGGCGGTTGGCAGGAGTGGAAAAAGGCTAATATCTTTTCTTCTACATCATGGGTAAACGCCAGCGATACATACACAACTTCAAACGATAGCAGCAACTGGACAACTGACTGTTATGAAGGAACATGGAAAGAGGTTGCTTTTGACATTACTATTTATGATAAAACTAACCTCAATACAGCTGTAACCAAGGCTAATAACATTTATGACGGTAGCAATGCATATTCATCTTATGCTACAAGCGTTGATGCGTGGAACACCTTTACATCTCAGAGATCGAGCGGTAACTCTCTTCTGAAGACCCGTGCTACAGATGACATAGCTCTTACAAACCAGACAAATTCACTTAACACTGCTATCGGTAACCTTTATTTCGCAGCAGATAACTCTGCTCTTACCACAGCTGTTGCAAATGCAGAGAAGGCTATGAGTAAGCCTGCTTATGCCACATTATACACAGAGGCTTCAAGAAACGCTCTCATAATTGCTGTTCAGAATGCAAAGAATTCAAATCTTTACAACAGTGCAACTACTTATTCTGCAAGTGAATACGCAGATGCAGGTGCGAAAGCAGCTTCCGAGCAGACTAATATTAACAATCTTGCCAATGCTGTTAATACAGCAGTTAACGGTCTCGTAAGAAGATACGATGTAGGTTATGATAACCTCTTCTCATTCACAGACTGGGCAGCATCAACCTCTTCAACTCCTGAAGGTGGTACAGTTTCTGTTGACGTCGACGCAGGAACCATCAGCATTACAGACATTGCTGGTGATGAAAACGTAGATACATACACAAACCACGGTTCTGACGGTATGTATGCTGTAAAGGTTAAGGCAAACACAAACTATGTATTTGAATATTACGGTGAAGGTGCAGACGGCACTGTAAGACCTCTCATTTTCGACACAAATGCAGCTCGCAACGGTTTCGACACAGTTATTAAAGACTTCGGCGGAAACGGCGGTAAGCAGACTATCAGATTCACATCACCCAATAATGATGAAGATGCTGACGGTAACACTTACATCCATTTCAGATTCGGTGTTAACGGTGTATCCGGCGGAACAGCTACTTATAAGAACATCGCTCTTTACGAAGAATCAGTTTATGACAGCTATGCAAAGAGCTACACTTCAGTCCGTGAAGTTTTCTCAGTAGGCGATACTAAGTCACTTTCCTTTAAGCCTGCCAGAGAAGGATATGTATTCGACGGTTGGGTAGACGGTTCAGGTAAGACTCTTACATCAGTAGCCGGTCTTTCTGCAAGTGATACAGTTTATGCTACATGGACCAAGCTTTGGACTGTAACTTTCCTTGATGAAAATGGCAACGTTCTCGCTACACGTGAGGTAAGAGAAGGCGAAGATGCAGTTAAGCCTGCTGATCCCACTAAGGATTCTGATGAAAATTATTCTTATGAATTCAAAGGCTGGAACGGAGACTACACCAACGTTACAGCAGATATTACCTTATCTCCTGTTTTTGAATCAAAGGCTCACGGTAACTTCACCTATTCATTCGAAGAGCTTCCCACTTGTGATAAGAACGCAATGGTTCTTAAGAAGTGCGGTAACTGCGGTTACAGCTTCGGTATCGTGGAATACGACGGAACAGATAATGAAGACTGGATTTCTGACGGTCATAACTTCACCGGTGATATCGTAGCAGGCTCATACGTCGGTAATGCAGATAATCAGACAGACACTGATACACATCAGAGAAGGTGCGCTATATGTAAAGCTGAAGACGTTTTTATCGTAGAAACTCATGAAAATTCATGGCGTTCAATCAAGACTGAAGGCGCTACCTGTTCTGTTGCAGGTACAGTTTACTGGGAATGTCCTTGCGGTGCTAAGAAAACCACAGCCGGTGACAAGGCTCCCAATGTACACGTAAATACAACTCTTATCAATGCTGAGGATGCAACCTGTACAGCAGACGGTAAGAAGGCAGATACTTATTGTAAAGACTGTAAAACTATAATCATTACAGGTGAGGTTATTCCTTCTCCCGGTCACGATTATAAATCAGAGGTTACAGATCCCACATGTACAGCAGACGGCTTTACAACCCACACCTGTACAGCATGCGGTGACAGCTATGTAGATACTACAGTTCCTGCAAGTGGTCACGATATGCAGCTTACATCCGCTAAGGTAGAACCTAAGTGCGGTGTAGCAGGTAAAGAAGCAGTATACACTTGTGCTAACGGTTGCGGTTATGCAGAAGGCGGCGAAGCTATCGCAGCACTCGAGCATGATATGCAGCTTACATCCGCTAAGGTAGAACCCAAGTGTGAGGTTCCCGGTAAGGAAGCAGTTTACACCTGTTCTAAGGGTTGCGGCCATACAGAAGGCGGCGAAGCTATTGAAGCTCTCAAGCACAATATGGTAGAAACCGAAGCTAAGATAGAACCCAAGTGTGAAATTCCCGGTAAGGAAGCAGTTTACACCTGTTCTAACGGATGCGGTAAGACCGAAGGCGGCGAAGCTATCGAAGCTCTCGAGCATAATATGCAGAAGACTGCAGACAAGATTGAACCCAAGTGTGAAGTAGCAGGTAAGGAAGCAGTTTACACTTGTTCCAGAGGTTGCGGTAAAGTAACAGGCGGTGAAGAAATCAAAGCTCTCGACCATGATATGCAGAAGACTGCAGAAGAAGTAGCACCCAAGTGTGAAGAAGCAGGTAAGACTG
>JAZLAJ010000026.1:0-4742 GCA_045613145.1 Acutalibacteraceae bacterium | reverse complement strand
TTCCTCTCGCATTTTTAATATTTCTTTCTCGTGTTGCTGTATCGGTTTGTAACTTCTGGGCATAAAAATTCCTCCTATGATAATTCATTTTACCATAGGAGGGTTATTTTTTCTATTGTCCGTTTTTAACGGACTTGTTCAGTTTCATCCAGCCATTTCAAAGTTTCGTTTTTTAGTGCTTTAGGAATATAAATTCTGCGAACCTTTCCACCCTTGCCGTAGATATCAATATATCCCTTATGTACATGTTCAATTTTAATCTGAACAAGCTCCGAAATTCTTGCCCCTGTTGCTGCAAGATACCTGACAATGAAATACCAATTCATCCTGCCGTCCTTTTTCAGTTTGTTTTTGAAAAACTTGTAATCAGCATCACTGATTACATTTTCAAGATAAGTTTTCTGCTGTACCTTTACCATTTTGAGCTTGAGCTTTTCCATTTTATTAAACTCAAGGTATTTGTTGATTGAAAGTATTCTTAAATTTACAGTTTTGGGTGAATACTTTTCAATCAGGAAGCCCTTGAAAGCTAACAGGTTTTTCTTTGTGAAAACACCATCGTACATTTCTATGTACTGCTTCAGGGAATGCCGGTACGAAATAATCGTGTTCTCGGCGAGATTGGTTTGCCTCAGTTGCTTTTCGTAATTGTCTAACATAAAAGTTAAACCTCCTTTTAATATTATTGGGGCAATAATATTTTAAAGGAGGTTGTGTTTGATTTGAAATTCCTGAGCGTTAACCAAAGAATTTCTGCAGATATAATTGTTTGAACTCGTTAAGTTTTATATTTTCTTTTTGAATATTATAAAGTTTTTCTCTCAGTCGATGCAATTCTTCTGTTAAGTTTTTATCTGTAGCTTGCGAGTAATCAAACAACAAAGAGCTAATAAAATCTTTGTTTGCATGTGGAATTGCAGAACCGGTATTTCTCGCTTTAATAATATCCTTCATTGAAAGTAAGTACCAAAAAAGATAATCGTTTATATTTGCATATGTTTCTATTTTTGCTAATGTTGATGCAACAATACCATTTTGGTGACTAAATACCGTTCCTGAACTTGCACCATCCATAACCATTAATATATCGTAAGTTTTAGCCATAACCATACCATCGCTATACTCTTGCGAATAGTTTGCGGTTGTAATAGCTTCAATGCTTAAATATGCTGCTGTTGTTGTTCCATTATCAACAGGCTTTTTGCCCTTAACAAATTTAATAAACTCTTTCATTTCTGTATCGGGGACACATTTTTTCTGTATTAACAACAGTGCATAATCTGTGATCTTCTTGGTTTTTTTATCATTATTTTCAATCTTATCATCGATACTTCCTAGAATATCAACCATAGACATATTCACAACTTCCTATAGTTTTTTACTATAGGTGCATTTTAAATGGCAAATTATTGAAATAACTTTCTGTTTATGATAGAATAATTTATATGTATACTAAAGTGGGTGAAATTATGAGTCACATTAAATTTGTTGAATCCGATCTTGAAAAAGCCGTTATAGAGAGATTGGAAGTTATAGGCTATGACTATGCTATTGATACTGATGGCTGGTGTTTGTCACGCCCGGTAGACTCTTTTATAAACGAAGAATTGTTGCTTGACCGTCTTTCTGTTATAAACCCGGGAGTTAAAATTTCGGTGCTTGAACAAGCTATCAGCTCACTTAAAAATATTGATAATCCTTCGCTTTTTGAACGTAATCATATTGTTCACAGATGGCTTACTGACGGTATTCAGGTTGAGGATTATGAAAGTGACGTAAACCCACTTGTAAAATTTATAGATTTCAAAAATCCTAAAAATAATATATTTCAGGTTGCCAATCAGCTGAAATTTAAAGAAAACAGAAATCTCCGCATACCTGATGTTATTATTTTTATAAATGGTATCCCGCTTGTTATATTTGAACTTAAATCAATCGAATATAACGAAGATACCTTTATAGAGCGAGCTTATGAGCAGTTGGGCAGAAATGGTGAATCAGACGGCTACCGATATGATATACCTACGCTGTTTAATTATAATGCATTTCTTGTTATAAGTGACGGTGCAAACAACAAGGTTGGTACACTTACAAGTGATATCACCCGTTATAACGAATGGAAAAGCGTTGACGGAGAAATTGGTTATAAGAAGAATTATGCTTATAAGCTTGATGTATTGCTTGAAGGTTTATTAAAACCTGAACGCCTTTTGGACGTTATTAAAAATAATCTTTTCTTTATGAATAAAGATAAAGAAAAGCCAATCAAGATACTTTCACAATACCATCAGTATTTCGGTGTAAAAAAGGCTTATGAAAGCATCAAGAATTCTATGAAGCCTAATGGTGATGGTAAAGCCGGTATAGTATGGCACACCCAAGGTAGCGGTAAATCTTTTTCAATGGTTATGTTGGCACATAAGCTGATTACTGACATTGAAATGAATAACCCAACGGTTGTTGTTCTTACCGACAGAAATGACCTTGATAATCAGTTATATACTACATTTTCTAACGCTGCCGAATTTTTAAGAACCCGCCCTGTGCAGGTCGAATCAAGAGAGGACTTGCTTAAAAAGATAGGTGCAGTTAAAGAAGGCGGCATTGTATTCACCACTCTTCAGAAGTTTGACAAAACAAATATCGTTCCAAACAACCGTACCAACATTGTTGTTATTTCTGATGAGGCTCATCGTTCACATTACGGCATTGATGAAAAAATCGTGTTTAAAGAAAATGCTGACGGTACATACTCTTCATATTCAAAATACGGATATGCAAAATATATAAGAGATGCTCTTCCTGAAGCTACATATATCGGATTTACAGGTACACCTGTTGAATCAGGCGACCATTCCACATCTGCAATTTTCGGACAGACTGTTGATACTTATGATATGACACAATCCGTAGAAGACGGTTCAACAGTAAAGATTTTCTATGAAAGCAGATTAGCTAAGGTATGGCTTGATGATGCAAAGCTCAAAGAAATTGATGCGTACTATGAGGATTTAGCTAAAAAAGGTGTTTCTGATGATATTATAGAAGAATCAAAAAGTAACCTTACATCAATGGAAGTTATTATAGGTGATAAAGACAGATTGCGTCTTCTTGCTACTGATATTCTCTCACATTATGATGAAAGAAAAGATATCCTCAGCGGAAAAGCAATGATAGTTTGTATGTCCCGAGATATTGCTTTTAAGTTGTATAATGAATTGGTGGAGTTAGCACCTGAAAAGAAAGATAGCATAGCTGTTATTGTTACAGAAAGCAACAAAGACACTGATGAAAAACGTCAACTCTTTAAGGACAAAGCCTACCGAGAAAATATGGCTAAAGAGTTTAAAAAGAAAGACAGCAACATTAAAATTGTCATTGTTGTTGATATGTGGCTTACAGGCTTTGATGTAACCGACCTCGATGTTATGTATATTGATAAGCCTATGAAAGGTCATAATTTGATGCAGGCTATTGCTCGAGTTAACCGTGTTCATGTTGGTAAAGAAAGCGGCTTGATTGTTGACTATATAGGCATCAAGCGCTCATTGGAAGAAGCTCTTAACACATATACCGCCCGAGATAAGGAATTAAACCTGCGAGATATTCAGGAAACAGCAAAATCCATTCTTGATGAAAAACTGTCAATTTTAGATGAACTGTTTTATCGTGTTGATAAACAAGGTTTCTTTGGCGGTTCCAACTCCGTAAGACTTAAGGCAATTCAAAATGGCGCTGATTTTGTATTCTCTACAGAGGAAATCAAAAAGGCATATTTACAGGTGACAAAACAACTTAAAGATGCTTATGCAGTTGCCATCGGCATTCTTGATGAAGATTATAAGAAAAAAGTGCTTTATTATCTTGCGGTTCGTCATTTCGTGCAAAAAATAGAACGAGGTAATTTACCTAATGAAATTACCCCTGAAACTATCAATAAGCACGTAGCAGATTTAATTGCAGAAGCAATCAAGGGCGATGAAGTTCAGATTCTCACCAAGGTTGAAGATACTGATGAAAACCGTGATATATGGGACCTTCTTTCAGAAGAAAAGGTTGAGAAATTAAGAAAATCACAACCTCCTCATGTATTTATTAAAATTATGGAACGCTTGCTTAAAGAAGCTGTCAGAGAATATCGTGGTTATAACCTTGTAAAAGCAAAAGAATATAGTGAAAGACTAAGAAAGCTTCTTGAAGCATATAACACAAGAGATGATGACTTAAAGACTGATATGACCATTGTCGGTTTGATTGCTTTCTCGCAAGAAATGGTTGAGTCTGAAGACTATGCTAAAAAAAATAATCTTTCAGGTAGAGAAAGAGCTTTTTATGATGCTCTTGTCGCCAATAAAAGTGCTGTTGAGCTTATGTCTGATGATATTCTCCGTGTTATGGCAATGGAATTGAAGGCTATTGTTGAAGAATACGCAACTGTGGATTGGTCTAAGAAAAAAGATACCCGAGCAAAGATGCGTATGCAAATCAAACGTTTGCTTAAGAAGTACAATTATCCGCCTGAGTATTCAGAGGAAGCAATTTCCCGAGTTGTTGACCAAGCTGAATTTATGATGTAAAAAAATAAAACAAGTGAAGGTAGGTGAACAAGTCCGTTAAAAACGGACAATAGAAAAAGCCACCCCTTTATGGTAGAATGAAATAAACTACCATAAAGGGGATTTTTGTATGCCAAAAGGATATAGACATATAAAGCAATATGAAAGAGAGATAATAGAATTAAG
>JAZLAJ010000025.1:0-30243 GCA_045613145.1 Acutalibacteraceae bacterium | reverse complement strand
TTGACTTAACATTTCTTTGATTTGCGGCAACAGTTTCTGTGTGTGTTGATATTTTCTTGGCATAATAATAACCCCCTACTGTAGTATTATCCTACAATAGGGGGATTTTGTCTATTGTCCGTTTTTAACGGACTTGTTCAGAAAACTCCGTGGGATTTTTTGGTCCTTATACTTCGTAAATAAAACTATACTTTTTGCACAATTTTTAGCCTTACAGTAATCTTTTCTGAGATTCCGAATTATCAGAACACGCTGTAAAACAGCCATTTTACCAAAGCTAAGAGTCTTTCAACAACAGTATAAGCATCATTATTTGCGATAACTCTGTTATTAAATGCATCGTCATCCGTGGTGTAATAATCTCTGAAAAAAATCACATCTGTTTCATAAGTAGAAAGATCTTTTTCATTGAGAGTTATAAGTCTCGCACCGCGGTTATCGTCACCGTAGGAGCCGAAGCCTGCTGTGGGAGTCTGGATAATATCTACGCCCTCATAAGGAATAACGAAGCTGTTCTTATGGTCGTGGCCCACTGCGATGCCGAGAACATTGCCGTTTTCTATCATCGACTGCACCTGACCGTTAGAGTATTCGGGAGGACAGGGAGTTTCACTTAAGAAGGCATCCTCACCTCTGTACTCTTCGGGAAGAGTATAAACCGAGTTTTTCTTTACTATAGAATATTCCTTCACATAATCATCTGTGGTGCTAATGATTTCACCCTTATCGTTTGCTTCACCTGTTTTAATGAGAACATCCCATATTTCAGGAATAATGATGTGCTGGAAGGCAAGAGAAGGAACAGGCTTACCGCCATTTTCTTCAGCGAGAGCCTTTTCTGTTTTTACATACCATTCTATCTGATCCCTCTGAACACAGCCGTAACCTCCGAGGTCATTTTCGGTATTGTATTCCTGAGAGTCAATCATCCAGAGATTAAATACTGTCTTGTCTGCATCCTTAGATGACATAATCGGAAGATTATATGTACCGCAGCCTGACAGTGCCTTTGCTTCCTCTGTTTCTGCACCGATAAAACATGAATATTCCTGATAAATCGCAAACTGCTCGTCCTTATTGCATTTATTCTCAGCATCGTGATTACCGAAAACTGCAGCTACCTTTACGCCACGTCCTTCAAAAATATCCATAACATTTTTGATAAGATTCTTATTTCCCTTTTTGGAAAGAGCTTTTTTGGGCCCGATATTGTCGCCTGTAAGCACTACCAGATCAGGCTGTGTCTTATCTAAAAGATCCTCAATGAATTTTTTTGTAAGCGGACGAAGATACAGGCCGTCCTGTATATCGGCCAGCTGTAAAATCTTAAATGTACCGTCTTCCCCGAACTGAAGATTATGCTCATTATCGGAAACAGCGCTACTTATTAAAGTAACGCTGCCGACCATCATAACCAAAGCCAGAAGAAGAGTCGAAAGCTTTTTCATTCTATTCTCTCCTGTCTTTTTATTCTTATTTCTGTTTTGAATACTTAAGTCTGTAAACTACATTCATAAGAACTGAATCAAGCTTACCGATTGCCTTTGTGCCGCCGAAGAGCTCACTTGCAAGATATGTTTTGCAGTTCTTTTCCATAACCATTTCGGTTGCACCTGCTTCATCCTTGTTAGGACCGCAGCAAACTGCACCGTTATTCTTAAGAAGAACGGCATTTCTGCTCTTACCGCCTAAGGCCTTGACTACCTTTTTGGAGGATTTAAGTGTGTCACCTGCATCGAACTCAGCACATTTGACAGTAACACCTACGATCTGTGCGAAGTCATCAAGGAAGGGCTTTACAGTTGCGCCGATTTTAGATGCGGCAGTAATAGCTTCCTTCTCTGAGTGAATGATGGCACCGATGTCCTCACGACTGTTATAGATAGCCTTGTGAAGATCAGCTTCTGAGGGATACTTGTCACCCTTGATAAGCTCGTCGCATTTGGGGCAGAGACCTACTACAGAAACAGTATTGCCTTCCTTGTCGGAAAGAATAAGAGCATCGTCTACTCTGATACTGTCATAAGCAGTAAGCTTTTCCTTGGGAAGCTCAGCCTTAGCCTTGGTTTCTACGATGTAGTTATAAACATCAGCGAAGCCTTCGGTTACCTTGCTTGTAACGTCATTATATTTCTTTGCTACGAAATCTGCACAAACCTTCTCAACCTCATTAGCTACCTTGAAAGCATCGTCATAGTCTGTACCGAGACAAACTGCACCGTGATGCTTCATAATAACAGCCTTTGATGAAGAACGCTCGAGAGCGCCTACCACGCCCTTACGGAGCTTTCCTGTGCCGGGAAGGCCGTAGGAAGCGACAGGAATATTATCACCGATAAGCTCTTTGCTGTAGCCTTCGATGTTATTGATGTCACAGCCGAGGGCAGACACTACGGAAGCGTTTGCCTGATGAGTGTGAATTACGAAGTTTATGTCGGGACGATGGAGATAGCACTGAGCGTGGATGCCCTTTTCACTTGAAGGCTTGATGTCACCGTCATAGGAAAGATCTTCCATCTGAACGAGAACGATATCATCGGGTGTAAGGCTCTCATATGCCTTACCGCTGGGAGTGATAACGAACTGCTTGTCGTCGATACGGCAGCTTACATTACCCCATGTACGGGCAATAAGACCTGTGGAAACGAGCTGTTTACCTGCCTCGACAACTATTTCTTTTGCTTTTAAGATGTCCATTATAAGCACCTCTTTACATTTAGTCAGATAAGGGCAGACATAAGCCTGCCCTTTTTTTAAGTTTAATTATTCGCCTACACAAGCGATGTTTGAGAGAACCTTGTCGAAACGAACAAGAGCGTCGTCAATCATTTCTTCTGTGTATGCAGCTGATGTGTAAAGTCTGGAACCTGCGAGAGTTACAAGACCTTCAGCCATGTAAGCAGCACCCATATGAGTCATTGCAGTCTTACGTGCGCTTGTCTCCTTGAGAACGGTGGGAATGCCCCAGGGCTTAGACCAGTCGATTGAGAAGTGCATTGTACCAACAGTTTCAAGATGACATACTGAACCCTGGTTGAATGCTACGAAGGGAAGATTGTACTTGTCGATAATCTGATTGAGACCTGCGGTGATTCTGTCACCCATGATACCGGCCTTCTGGCAAGCATTCTGCTTGTCGATTTCTTCAAGAGTGTAGTAACCTGCTACGCAGGAAAGAGGAGTAGCAGCCATAGTACCGCCGCAGAATGCCTTCTTGATCTTCATACCGCTGGCATCAAGACCTGCACCCATGTACTGCATGTACTGCTTCTTACCACCGATACCGCCTGCACCGGGATAACCGCCGGCGATAACCTTACCGAAGATAGTAAGGTCGGGTTCTACACCGTAGTAGCCCTGAGCACCTGACATACCGATACGGAAGCCTGTAACAACCTCATCGAAGATAAGGAGTGCACCATACTTACGGCAAAGTCTTTCAACGCCCTTGTTGAAATCCTTGTCGAGAGGACGGGTACCGCTTTCGGGACCGATGGGCTCGATGAATACTGCTGCAGTACCGCCGCAAAGCTGATTTCTGCGAAGCTTTCTTTCGAGGTCATTGAGGTCACCGGGGAAGAATTCCTGTGTATCTCTCATAAGACGGATGGGAACACCGCTTGCCTGAGTGAACTTAGAACCGGGAACACGGATGCCGTAGCCGAGCTGATCGGACCAGCCGTGATATGCACCGCCCATTTTGAGGATGTACTTTTTCTTAGTAGCAAGTCTTGCAACACGGCAAGCTACCATACATGCTTCAGTACCTGAACCGAGCATACGGAACATATCTACTGTAGGCATTGAGTCTGCAATTTTCTTTGCAAGCTTGTATTCGAATTCGTGGAAAAGACCTGTAGAGGGACCGCAGGTATTAAGAAGATCGATAACCTGATCACGGACAATCTTCGGGTTGGATCCTAAAACTGTGGGGCCGCCTGCCTGAAGGAAGTCATAGTATTCGTTACCGTCGATATCGTAAAGCTTTGCACCGTCAGCCTTTGTGAAAACGAGGGGGAACGGATAGTTGAAAGCAAGGTTGTGCTGAACACCGCCGGGAATGATTTCTCTTGCTTCGGAAATCATAGCCTTTGACTTCTGGCACTTTGCTTCGAAGTAATTTTCTTCATAAGCCTTGAGAACATCAGGCTTGATTGAGTGAATAGGCTGAGCAATAAGCTTGTCGAGTTTTTCGCAAACAGCTTTTGCATCGGGATAGTTGGAAATTGCAAATCTTGTGTCCATCTTAACATCTCCTATGTATAAAATATTTCAAGGTGAGTCGTCGCTCACTTAGTTTCCCTAATATTATACAATATTTTAAAGAAACTGTCAACTGTACTATATGCCCAAATAAACACTCTATTTTTGTATAAATTGAAGAAAACTCAGTCTTGTTGATTATCGTATACTTTTATATTTTTTATGTGCATTTGTTTCTAAATATTAACTTTTTAAAAGTTTTGATTTACTTGATTGACAAATCATAATAAGTCTGTTATCATAATATTAACCAGATTGGGTAAGGAGGTGTAATAAATGGCAGCAGTAGAAAGCGTACTCGAAACCATCAAAGGCATACTCGCAGCTTTCAAAAAATTCTTCGAGGATATCATCAAAATGTTCAACGAAGAGGAAACAGATGCAACTGTATAAGTTAAAAGCTTAATTTAAGGACCTGTCTACGGACGGTCCTTTTTTTATTTCAAAAAAAGAGACTGCACTTCCGAAGAAATGCAGTCTTTCTGTTTTAATAAGCATTATGCCTTTTTAGCTGTTACCTTTTTGATAACGAAGAGAGTAGCAACCATCAGTACAGCACCGACGGGAAGAGCAACGTACCACTGAGGAACGAAACCTGCGATGATGTAAGTTACGAAGGAAACACCTGCTACGGTAAAAGCATAGGGAAGCTGTGTGGAAACATGATTGAGGTGATCACACTGACCGCCGGCAGAAGCCATAATGGTAGTGTCGGAGATGGGTGAGCAGTGGTCACCGCATACAGCACCTGCCATACATGCAGAGATAGAAACGATCATAAGAGGATTGCCTGCATCGAATACGCTCAGTACGATGGGGATAAGAATACCGAAGGTACCCCATGATGTACCTGTAGCGAAGGAAAGACCTACAGCGATAAGGAAGATAATCGCGGGAAGAAGAGCCTGAAGTGCACCTGCACTGCCTTCTACGAGCTGTGAAATATAAATCTTTGCGCCGAGAGAGTCTGTCATAGCCTTAAGAGTCCATGCACATGTGAGAATAAGGATAGCAGGAACCATAGCCTTGAAGCCTTCGGGAAGAGTTGCCATAGCATCCTTGAAGGAGATAACTCTTCTGAGAAGAAGGTAAGCAATAGCAAACACAATAGCTACTGCGGATCCAAGAACAAGACCTACGGAAGCGTCAGAGTTTGAGAATGCTTCGATGAAGCCTGTACCCTCAAAGAAACCGCCTGAGTAAATCATACCGATAACGCAGCAGATGATAAGTACAACAACAGGAAGAATAAGATCGAGAACCTTGCCCTTGGGGTTAGCAACTGTTTCATCAGCTTCTACCTTTGTACCGCTTGTGAAAAGATCGCCCTTTTCTATAGCATTTTTCTCGTGAAGCTTCATAGGACCGAAGTCAAACTTAGCTACGGCAATAACTACCATCATAATGATAGTGAAGATAGCATAGAAGTTATAGGGAATAGCCTGCACGAAAAGGCTCATACCACTGTCTGCACCTGCGCCTCTGGCAAAGCCTGCAACTGCTGCAGCCCATGAAGAGATAGGAGCGATGATACAGATGGGAGCAGCTGTAGCGTCGATAACATAAGCGAGCTTTGCACGTGAAATCTTCTGCTCGTCCGCTACAGGTCTCATAACTGAACCTACTGTGAGACAGTTGAAATAGTCGTCGATGAAGATAAGACAGCCGAGAAGAATAGTTGCGAGCTGTGCGCCTACTCTTGATTTGATGTGCTTGGATGCCCAGCGTCCGAATGCAGCTGAACCGCCTGCCTTGTTCATCATAGAAACGAGAGCACCGAGAAGAACAAGGAAGATGATGATACCCATATTATAGCTGTCAGAAAGAGAAGCTACGAAGCCGTCAAAAAGAACATGATTAATAGCTGTCTCGAAGTTACCGCCGGCATAAATAAATCCGCCTACTACGATACCGATGATAAGAGAAGAATAAACTTCCTTAGTAATAAGAGCAAGCACGATAGCAATTATGGGAGCAATAAGTGCAGCTACTGTAGCATAAGAACCTATGCTTTCTCTTACCTTGCTGAGAGCAGTTTCAATGTGAGCCTTAAAACCGGGGTCATTAGTAAGGTTGTCAGCATAAGAATCTACATAAGCCGCAGCAGACTCACCGTCAGTAAGGTCATAATCTGTCACTTCACCGTCAATATCAACGGAAAAAGCAGTTTCTGCAGCTGCGCCTACAGTTAGAACTTCAGCGTCAACAACAGCGTCCTCACCTTTTTCGATTTCTTCAGCAGGTGCTTCTTCACCCGGAATATCTGTTGCTTCGGTTGCCATAAGAACAGCGGCATCCTCTGTAGCAAAAGCAACGGTTGTCATTGGGACAGCAAGAGCAAAAATCACCATAATGGCGAGAAGGATTTTTGCTATGCTTTTCTTTGAGTTTTGCATTTTTGAATCTCCTTTGTTTTAAAATTAAAATGAGGTCTCAAAGCAGAGACCTCAAACAAAAACCAGCTTTTTTGTCCGATAGCTCTCCGCATTGCGACAGTTGACGGGATATTATCCGGCCACCCAGCGAAAGCCCTCACAGACAGGGTCTTCACTTCGGCACAGAAGCCTTTCGCTTTTCCTCTCCGACTGTCGTGAGTCTCTGAAAAGCTACTGATATTCTGCGCACCTCTATCCTATTGCTTATCATTATACTATCTTTTTCAGAAAAATCAATACTTTAGTGTAAAAAAGTGGATATATGAGCTCACACATGCATTCACACCAAAGCAACAGGGACGCCCCGTCGGACGTCCCTGTTCTTCATATTTATATTTTCTCGTTTTAAAAGCAGCCAAAATCTGCTGTAAGTTCTCTGTGTCAGTGCTTTATATTCTACCACCTGTATCCTTTCTTTTCAATATCCAAACTCACCAAATAAAAATTCGTTTTTTTGTACCTTTTAACCCTTACATAGTACATCTTGTCCATAATAAACACTCTCTTTTATACAAAACATACAATAAACGCCTTTTTCTGCTACATAAAGGATATTTTCAGGTAAAAGAATTATAAATAAACTGCCGTAAACAGTGGAAAAATAAAAAACTATGTGCTATAATATATGAGTTATGGCGTTATCCGCCAGAAGAAATGTAATTATTTTTTTGAGAGGTGCAAAAAATGAGTTTTAAAGAATTAATCATCAATGCAGGTTCTTCTTCATTAAAGTATCAGGTTTTCGAAATGCCCGAAGCAAAGGTTCTCGCTAAAGGTATCTTCGAACAGATCGGCACAGCCTGTACCTTCACACACAAAATCGACAAAGACGGCGAAGAAGTCAAGGTTCTTGACAAAAAGCCTGTAGAAGCAAAGGACCATCACGACGCTATCACTATTCTTCTCGAAACACTCACCGACAGCGAAAACGGCGTTCTCACTTCAATGAACGATATTTCAGCAGTAGGTCACCGTGTTCTTCACGGCGGTGAAGAATTCAGCGGCAGCGTAGTAGTTACAGAAGATGTCAAGGCAGCAATCAGAAAGTGCATCCCCCTCGGACCTCTTCACAACCCTGCTAACCTTATGGGTATCGAAGTATGCGAAGAAATCATGAAGGGTATTCCTCAGGTAGCAGTTTTCGACACCGCTTTCCATCAGACTATCCCCGACTACGCATATATGTATGCTCTTCCCTACAAATACTATCTCCAGCACGGTATCAGACGTTACGGCTTCCACGGCACCAGCCACAGATATGTTTCTGCCCGTACAACTGATTTCCTTATGAAGAAGTATCCCGGCAAGTACAATGCAGACGAGCTTAAGGTTGTCACCTGCCATCTCGGTAACGGTTCATCCATTTCAGCTATCAAGGGCGGTAAGTGCTTCGACACCACAATGGGCCTTACTCCTCTCGAAGGCATTATGATGGGTACACGCTCAGGCTCCATTGACCCTGCTATCATCGCAGTTCTCTGCGAAAGAGAAAACCTTACTGCCAAGGAAGTTGACAACATCCTCAACAAAAAGTCAGGTATGCTCGGTCTTACTGCAGAATATGACGAAAACTGGAACGAAATCGAAGGCTCTGCTACAAGCGATAACAGAACCATCGAAGGACGTTCAAAGAACGGTTGCAAGAGAGCACAGCTCGTAGAGTCAATGCTCTGCCATCAGCTCGTTAAGTACATCGGCGGCTTCGCAGCTGCTATGGGCGGCGTGGATGCAGTAGTATTCACAGGCGGTATCGGTGAAAATAATCCCCACTACCGTACAAGAGTAGCAGAAAAGCTCGGCTTTATGGGCACAGCTATCTGCGAAGAAGCTAACGGTGTAAGAGGTCAGGAAATCGAAATTTCCACAGAGGACTCTCCCCTTAAGCTTCTCGTTATCCCCACCGATGAAGAGCTTCTCATCGCACAGGATACTTATGAATTAACAAAATAATTCACCTTAAACAAATATCTCCTCCGTTTTATGCGGAGGAGAATTTTTTATATTACCCTTGTCTTTGCTGAGGAACAGCTTTTAAACGTGTTCTTTGAAAGCTTCGCTTTACCCTTTTTATACCGTATACCGTACTGAGCCTTCTTTACCGTGTTTTTTGATACGGTGGCTTTTGTTTTTGCCTGAGGTATATAAATACCTGTATTTCCGCACTGATTTATCGTGTTGCCGGTTATCTTTTTTATCTTACACGATGCACTGTTAATGCGGATACCGTATTTACATTTGACCTTAAGCTTTTTACTGTCCTTTTTCGTTTTTGCATTTATCTTATTGCTTGTTATATTAGTGACAGATGCCTTATCATTCACACAGATACCGTCTGCGCTCTCTGACACCACATCAATGCTGTTCTTTGTAACTGTGGTGGCAGATGCTGTCTTATTAAGATAAACTCCCGTTTTTTTACCGCCACAGATAAAGTTAGAGGATATGGTTTTTACCTTGGCTTTCCCTGTAAGATAAATACTGTACTTTTTACAGGCATAGATACTGTTCGAAGAAATATTGTCTGCCTGTCCGTCATTTATATCTATTCCGTAGCCGGAACATCCTTTGATTTTATTGGACTTGATATCGACAGAAGCACACCCTTTAACTATATATATTCCGTTGCTTTTTGTGTTGCTGATACTATTGGAAACTATCTTCGCTTTCTTAGTGTTCTGCAGCTTTATACCAAAGGAAGAAGCTCCGGAAAAAGAGTTCTTTTCGAAATAAAGCTCTTTATTTTTGTCACCGGTAACCAGTGCATGTATCACTGCTTTTTTATCAGTGACGGTATTGCCGTAAAAATAAATCTTTTCGCTGTTTTCTGTCTTGATACCGTAAACGGTATTCTTTATTTTCCCTTTATAATTAAAGGTAACCTTATTATTTTTTATAACCACATTACTGTCTTTCCCGAAAGCAGAGCCCTTTGCACCGTTAATATGAATAGCATTAAGGCTTGTATGAGTGATGTTACCCGTAACAGTATTATTTTCCACTCTGACTCCCGAAATGCGGTAATCGGCAGTGAAGCTCTTGCCGTTCTTATCCTTGAAGTTTTTAATATCTGCACCGATAAGCCTTATTCCGAAAGCAGAATCTTCATCACCGTTGCTTTTAAGTGAAATTTTATTTCTGCTTATGACTGTGTTCATATCTGTCCCGGGCACAGTACCGTTTAAGGGTGCGAAAAAATTACCGAGCTTGGCATTAGTTACCGTGCCGCAGCTTATACCGCTTCCGCTGTCGGTTATAACATTATCGGAAATGGTGCTGTTAATATAATTTATTACTCTTATTGCATAACTTTCGATATTTTTAAAGGTGTTGTTTCGTATTACCATATTATCGAAATAATGCCCTGCAATAGCAGAGTGAGTGCCCAGTCCTCTCGGCACGTTTTCGAAGGTACAGCCTGTTATACTTACATTTTTCGTCGGTGTACCGTCATAAGCAGGATAAGTGAAGTAGCCTTCCTTTAAAATATCTATCTGCACTGCCTCACAGTTAAACTTGCTCAGGCTCTGCGTAATTTTCATATCACGGAACTGACAGCTTCTGATGCTGACATTTTTACATGCGGCAAAGGTAAGCAGATGATTGACGTCGGTAGTATTCTTAAAAACCACATCACTTATTTCCACCTCTGAAGCGTGAGCAAACCGCACAAGAGAGCTTCCACCGATATGTCGGGCATCAAAGGTACCGTTTTTTATCGTAACATTCTGATAGCCGTCATAGCCGTAAACAACATCCTTGGATAAGCCGAAACGTATCATCGAACCGCAACCCTCAGCTCTGGTAATCACGGAACCCGAAAGGTCAAGAACAGTGTTACTGTAAAGATTCAGAGACTGATAAAGGCAGTATTCACCCTTGGGGAGCCTGACGGTATAGATATCAGACGGTGACGCATTATCCCTCGCATAGCGAAGAGCCTTCTGAATGCTATCTCTCGCATCGACAGATAAATTATCGGTCACTATTTCATAACTCGCTACTGTTTCACCCGAGGAATCCGTTACGTTTACAAAGCCTGCTGTATCCTGTGCCGAAGCGAAAACTGTAAGAGAAATAACCATTAAAACCGTAAAAAATAAAACTGATAGTGCTTTCTTCATCTGATACACTCCTTTACTTATATTTGATTTTATCATATTATGTTTTTTCTTGTCAACGAATAAAAAACATAGAAAAATTTAAATATTTTTACTTTGACACTTGGAGTACATACCGTGACTGTATTATAATGGTGAAAGGAGATGATAACGATGCTTAAAATTCTCGTTTGTGACGACGAAATAAAAATCCGTACCACACTTTATGACTATTTCACAGCCAAAGGCTTTTCCGTTACAATAGCGTCAAATGGCAGAGAAGCAGTGGATAAAGCGGAAGAAAATGACTTCGATCTGATTATCCTCGATGTGCTTATGCCCACAATGGACGGTCTTACCGCCTGCAGAGAAATACGGAATTTTTCCGACACTCCCGTAATCTTTCTTTCTGCTTTAGGCGAAGAGGAGGATTTGCTCAGGGGCTACAAATTAGGCGGTGACGATTACATAGTAAAGCCCTTTCCGCTGTCCGTACTGACAGAAAAGATAATTACTACCGTAAACAGACATAAAGGCATAAATCCGCAGAAACGTCTTACTATCCGAGGCATCACCCTCGACTACAGCACCCGTAAGGTTTTCTGCGGTGAAAGAGAAGTGGTTTTCGCCGCCAAGGATTTCGACCTGCTCGCACTTTTAATGGAAAACAAAGGTAATGTTCTTTCCCGTGAGGTAATTCTCAGAAAAATATGGAGTTATGCCTTTGACGGTGACGAAAGAGTAGTTGACACCCATATAAAGAGAATAAGAAAGGTTTTGAGAGAATATGCCGATTCGATTAAAACAGTAATCGGTGCGGGCTATGCATTTAAAAAGGAGGAAGAAGAATGAACAGAAAAAAGCTGAAAATCATCATAGTCGCATTATCCCTTTTCTTTTTTATGGTTTCAAGCTATGCCAATTACACTGCCTCATACAAAAATATACGTTCAAATCTTTTCAGACAGCCTGATGAAATTATTTCAGCAGTACAAAATTACCTGTACAGAGACAAGGATTTACCCGAACGACTTGAAGAGTCCGGCGTTTCCGTTGCCGATTACATAGCTTTTCTTTCTGCTGGTTGGTTTACATCAATTCCGCATCAGACAGCTGTTCTCGACGAGGACAAAAAAATAGTTTCTGTAGGCGAAACTTCCGTATTTATAGATTCGACCAATGCAGATAACAAAAAATGCTATTTTTTTAATTTAGAGAAATATATGACTCCATCTCTTAGAAAAGAAATGATACGATTCAAATATTTTAATTCGCTTGCAGAGGTAAAATATATATCTTTTTATCAGGAAGGTGATACATACATCCCTGTAGAAATCTGTCTGGTAAGCTCCGACGAAAAAAGAGAAAAATCATTTTATTTCACAGATAAAGAGCCAACCAAAATCTTTAAGGACAACCTTTATAACATAAACTTTAGTCTGTGGGGAGAAGGAGAAAGGCTGTTCGAAAAAAATTACAGTAAAATGCTGCGCGAAAAGCTTAACGATGAAATGTACCGAGGCACCCAATACACCACTACCACAGGAAGTATGCTTTCACCCATAGAGCTCGACAGTGAATACAATTATCAGCTTTACGTAGCAGTAAAGGAAAACCCCTACGTTCGCACCCTGACCTCAGCATATTTCCTGCGTACCGAAATATTGCTGATACTCGCCTTCTCTTTTCCTACGGCTCTTATACTTTTTGTCTCTTCGAAATACCTGAGAAAAAAAGAGGAACTCGAAAAATCTAAGCACACCTTCATCTCCGCCGCCGCTCACGAGCTGAAAACACCTTTAGCCGTTATACAGAATCAGTGTGAGTGCATTTTAGAGGGTGCAGTGGATGATAAAAAGGATGAATATATAAAATCCGTTTACGATGAGGCTCTGCGGATGAACGACATTGTCACCTCTCTGCTGACCTTTAACCGTCTTTCTTCTACGGATAAAATCGAAAAGGAAAGCTGTAATCTCACGGAACTGATAAAAGACGAAGTAGCGAAATATCTTCCCTTCGCCCGCTTGGCAGGAGCAGAAATTACATTAGATGCACAAAAGGATATTTCCGTAAGCTGTAACCCGAAGCTGATGGCTTTAGCTGTGGATAATTACCTCTCAAATGCAGTCAAATACACCACAGGCGAAAAGAAAATTACCGTCACGTTGAAAAAAGAAAAGAACTGCTTTATGCTTGAAGTTTTCAACACCTGTGAGCCTTTAAGCACGGAAACGGCAGAAAACATATGGGAGCTTTTAGAAAGACGGGATATCTCACGTACCAGAGACGGCTCATCAACAGGTATGGGACTTCCCATCTGTAAGAGAATTTTCGAGTGTCACAGCTACGGCTATAGTTGTAAAAACACCGATTCGGGTGTAATCTTTACCGCAAATGGAAAACTATGACATATTTATGAGACTGAGCTTTTTCAGTCTCATTTTTGTTATCTCATAATTGACACTCACAAATAAATGTAGTATATTATTCTTATCAACAAATAAAAGGAGATTATATTATGAAACCTTTAAAGAAAATCTTTAGTCTCTGTCTTGCCCTTATTATGCTCTTTTCAGTAACAGGCTCTGCCTTCGCAACCGAAGAAGGTAAGCAGGACTGTCCCGTAATCCATGTTCCCGGCTTCTATTCCAGTAATATATATGCCGATGTGAACGATAAAGACAGTCTCATCGCTCTTCCGGACGCAGACTCCATTATCGAGCTTGTAAAAAAAGACCTTATTCCTGCACTCATTATTTACAGCGCCGACCGTAATGTAGACAGACTTTCCTCTTCCGTTTCCGCAAAGGTCAACGAGCTTTTCGCTGACTGGTTTTATGAAAGCACAGGCGAAGCCAAAGAAAATTCAGGTGTTATTTTCAATGAAACTCCCGGAAATGTAACAGCAGAATCAAAGCTTACCTTCCGTTACGACTGGAGAAAGGATCCCGTCGCTGTAGCAGATAGTCTCAACACCTACATAAATAATGCTGTCTCCATCAGCGGATGCGACAAGGTAGCTCTTACCGCCCATTCATTCGGCAGCAACATTATCACTGCTTATCTTCAGAAATACGGAAACAGTAAGGTTTCTGCCGTTGTATACGATTCTCCCGCCTGCTGCGGTGTGGCTGTCGCAGGAAATCTTCTCACCGGTAAGGTTACCTTCGATTCTGAAGCAGTAGCTTTTTTCCTTAAAAACATTTTAGGTGAAACCGAATACGAAAGACTTCTTTCGAGCATAATCGATATTTTCGATATGGCTGAAATCCCTGAGCTTTTCACTGTTTTTGTTGACGAAGTAATCGAAGCTCTTGCCCCCGGAGTTTACAAAGAAACACTCGCTCCTCTCTTTGGCTACTGGCCTGCTATGTGGGCCATGGTTCCCGATGAACAGGTCGATGAAGCAGTAAGCTATATCCTTGACGGAATCCTCAAGGACCAGGACACAACCGCCCTCAGAGAAAAAATCACATCCTATAACAACGTCGTAAGAAGCAACAGAGAGAATGTTCTTAAAAGCTTCGACAGCGTGGGTAAATTCGCTGTCCTTTCACGCTACGGCTCCCCGGCTTTTCCCCTTTCATCTACCTCTGATCTACTCGGCGACGGTGTTATTGAAACCTGTTCAAGCTCTTTCGGGGCTTTAACCGCTCCTGTAGGCGACTACTTCAGTGACGAAGAGCTCAGCGGTGTACCTGCAGAATTTGTCTCACCTGACAAAACCGTAAACGCTTCAACCTGTATGTTCCCCGAAAAGACATGGTTTATCAAAGATACCACTCATTTCGAAACAGAGCTTACTGAACCTTATTACGACTTCTTCCTTTTCGCAGATGAAGAGCTCACCTGTGACAAGACAGACTTCGGAAGATTCTGCACCTTCGACAGAGAAACTCTTACTCTTACAAAGGATACATCTGAACCTCACAAGGAAGAAAATCCTTCTCCCATTAAACGCTTGTTCAATTTCCTTATCGCCCTCTTCAAAGCTATCGGAAACTTCTTCAATAAAATTTTCTCTTAAAAAACAATCCGAAATATTAAAAAAGTTGCTGTCAGAAGACGGCAACTTTTTCTTTTTATTCTCTTTTCTTTTTAAGTCCGACAGCAAGATAACCTCCGTACAGACCGCTGACAGCTACGAGGAAAATACAACTGATTATTCTGTCTGTCATAGTAAGTACACTTTCGTCAGAGAAAACACTCAGGGCATTAAATATCCCGTGAAGAGCAATACAAGGAATAAGACTTCCGCTTCTGAGGAAAATCATAACAAACATAAATCCTGCAGCCATAGCATAAATCACCTGTAAAATATTCGGCAGAAGCTCCGCTTCCGAGCCGTTAAAAAGATTTATTATGTGACCAATGCCAAAGGTTATGCTTGACACGATTACCGCTGATTTAAGGCCGTTTTTTGTCATAGCCTTAAAGAGCATACCACGGAAAATAATCTCCTCCAGAAAGCCCACGCACAGCATAGTAATAATATAAAGCGCTGCTTCGGCTAAAGACATATTAATTTTAAAACCGTGTATCACATTCGCTAAGAGAAGGGCAGCCAACGGAATATAGTACAGCATTTCCTTAGCTGATGCCTTCGGCTTACAAAGTCCGTACCTTTCACCGAAGCCGTTCCTTTTTATGAAAAAGAAAAGAACAGCAGACATCAGAAGTGCTACAGGCAGAGTTACAATTTTATTTATTCCGAGCTCTGCCGAGATACCGTCTCCCACACTCATAAGCACGCAGTATGCAACTATCCAGATTATAGAAAAGCTGAGTTCACTTTTTTCGTAGAGCTTTTTCATAGCATTCTCCTGTGATTTTCTATGTCTTTATTATATCACTTATCATTACAGGTTTCAAGAAAAATTATCTGCAGTAAAAAGCCACAGCTTCGCTGATGAACTGTGCTGTTCCGTCACCGTTCTTATCAATGTTATTTTTAAATCTTTCATCTGAAACGTACATCATACCGAGTCCCGCCAGTATTTCCTTAGTACAGGTGTAGAAATTAGCAGTGATGTAGTCCTGAAGCTTTTTAACGAGTCCCTGTGCCTCTTCACTTACAGGTGCAAGGTCTTTTTTCATACAGAGCGAAAACTCACCCATAATCATATTCATACCTTCTCCGAGAGCATCGAAATCATCCTTGGAGTAATTCTTTGTCTTTTCCTTATGCTCTTTGTAGGCATCGGTGCTGCCCCACTTTTCTTTCGCTTCTTCCTTGTATTTTTCAAATTCGCTGTTATCAAAAGCCTTCATAACAATCTTTCCTTTCTCTGCACTGTCAATAGAAGAAATTAACCTCTCGAGCCGCTCTTTTTTTATAATCAGAAGCTTTTTCTGCTCTTTCAGTGCCTTCTTTTTATCATAGTCGGGAGATGATAAAATCTCTTTTATACTCTTAAGTGAAAAATCCAGCTCACGGTAAAACATTATTTCCTGCATACGCAGAAGAGAAGCTTCATCGTAGTATCGGTATCCCGTGTTTTCATCCGCAGAAGATGGCTTAAGCAAGTCGATTTCGTCATAATAATGAAGTGTGCGCACACTCACACCGCAAAGCTCTGCAAAATCCTTAATAAGCATTTTCATTTCATCACCTCACAGTAGCTATTATATACTATGACGTTAGGTGAGAGTCAATAGGAAACTTGATTTTTTCTCTGTCATATGATATAATTTTCCGCAGACGAAAGAGAGGCGGTAAAATGAGCATTATACAAAAGTTCTACGATGATATGGCTTCACAGTATGATAAGCTTTTTCTCGATTGGAGCAAGACAACAGAAGAGCAGGCAGTTTTTCTCGACGGTCTTTTCCGTGAAAAAAGCTTCGACTGCTCCGCAACAGTCCTTGACTGTGCCTGTGGCATCGGAACGCAAGCTATAGGTCTTGCACGAAAAGGATACTGTGTCACCGCTTCGGACATAAGCGAAGGTGAGCTTTCTGAAGCAAGAGAAAGAGCAAAGAAAAATCAAGTGAATATCCGTTTCGAAAGATCTGATTTTCGCTCTTTATCCGATGCCTTAGATGAAAAATTTGACATCGTAATCGCTATGGATAATGCACTTCCTCATATGCTGACAGAAAAAGACCTTAGTGCCGCTGTAAAAAGCATAGTTAATCAAATAAAAGAAGGCGGCATCTTCGTCGCAAGCATAAGAGACTACGATGACCTTCTCACTAAAAAGCCTCCCTATTCCCCACCATATATCCACAAAACCGAAAAAGGAAAGAGAGTGTCCTTTCAGACCTGGGAGTGGGATGATGACCTGTACATACTCACCCAATACATTATCGACGATGAAGACAATCTGCAGATAAGTAAATTTGACTGTGAGTACAGAGCCACCCGCAGAGAGGAGCTGACTGAACTGCTTCTTTCCCACGGATGCAATAAAGTGGAATGGAAAATGCCGGAAGAAAGCGGATTTTATCAGCCTGTATTAATAGCGAAGAAATAAATTTATGAGGAAGGCTCTCTCGTTTATGCAGAGTCACCCTGCATAGGCATTTACAAAACTGAAAGAGAATTGCTCGATATAATCTCAGAGCTGTTATGAACAGTATCTATACTGCGAAAACACCCCATGACTCTTTATAAGTCACAGGGTGTTCTTTATTTAACCTCAGTAACATTCATCTTAAGCTCGTAAGAAGTCTTCTCTCCGTCTTTACCGGACAAAGTTATCTCAAAATAGAGATTATTTATAAATTCATCTGTTCTTCCTGTTTTTCTGCTGATACCTGTACTCTCTGAGCTTATCTTTCCCAGATCTCCTTCAAAGCTGACATTTCCACCTGTGAGATCTGTTACATCGTTAATCATTACTGTTTCTTTTCTGCCCTCAGTAAAAACATAAAAATGCGTTATGCATGCAGAGACACCTTCTAAAATCTCCGATGAATTTACCTTTAATTCTCCACCGTAAAAGATCTCTTCATCTTCTCCGAGAACAACTGTTCCGTTCATAACTGTCAGAATCTCATCAGACCCACTGAAAGAATAAATCTTAGTTTCCGAGACATTCTCCGAATGAACTGCTGTCGCTGCAGGTGACCTGTCCGACTCTGAGGATCTGGAGAGGGTGAAAAAGAACACCACTAACATAAAAACTGATACTACTACAAAAACTTTTTTCATATGTACCTCCTTTGAACTCCTTTGCGATTCAATTATACAGTAACTACCGTGAAAAGCAAATAAAAACACGCTCTCTGTTTTCGAGATATGCTATCAGATTGTTTCTGATAATACGAAAACAGACCCTCGATATGTCGAGAGTCTGTAAAAAGCGATAAAGCAATTATCTCTTTGAGAATCTGTCGCTGCGTTAAGAAAAGAGTCCGGTGGACTGTTTTTAGCAGCGACCGCAGCAGCTGTGCTGCGAGGACCCGAAGTTCCCCGAAAGAAAAAACACACTCCCGGATAAACGAGAGTGTGTGGTAAGATATACGATTTTATCTCTTTGAGAATCTGTCGCTGCGTTAAGAAAAGAGTCCGGTGGACTGTTTGTAGCAGCGACCGCAACAGCTACGCTGTAAGGACCCGAAGTTCCCCGAAAGAAAAAACACACTCCCGAATAAACGAGAGTGTGTAGTAAGCGATAAAGTAATTATCTCTTTGAGAACTGAGGTGCACGACGAGCGCCTTTGAGACCGTACTTCTTTCTTTCCTTCATTCTGGGGTCACGAGTGAGGAAGCCTGCCTTCTTAAGAGCGGGACGAAGTTCTTCGTCATACTGAAGGAGAGCTCTGGAAAGACCGTGACGGATAGCACCTGCCTGGCCTGTTACGCCACCGCCTGTTACGCGGCAAACGATGTCAAACTTCTCAGTTGTTTCTGTAAGATTGAGAGGCTGACGAACGATAAGCTTAAGTGTTTCAAGACCGAAATAATCGTCGATATCTCTGTCGTTGATAGTGATTTTACCTGTACCTGCATAAACACGTACTCTTGCGATTGACTTCTTTCTGCGGCCTGTGCCGTAGAAGAACGGAGTTGTTTCGTACATTCTGTTTGTCCTCCCTTTCTATTAAAGTTCTACAACTTCGGGCTTCTGAGCTGCATGTGCGTGTTCAGCACCTGCATAAACGCGAAGTCTGGTGAGAGCCTGACGGCCGATTACTGTGTCGGGAACCATACCCTTGATAGCCTTAGTCATAGCAAATTCGGGCTTTGTTTTCATAAGGGTAGAGTACTTAACCTTCTTCATGTTACCGATGTAACCTGTGTGATGGTAGTACATTTTCTGATCGAGTTTCTTACCTGTAAGAACAACCTTATCAGCGTTGATGATGATAACGTGGTCACCGCAGTCAGCGTGGGGTGCGAAGGTGGGCTTATGCTTACCTCTGAGAAGATCAGCAGCTTTAGCAGCTACATGGCCGAGGTCCTTACCTTCAGCATCAATAACATACCACTGACGGGTGATGTCGCCTGCTTTGGGCATATAAGTTGACATAACTTTTTCCTCCATTAGATTATTTTTAATGCTTCGATATATTACCATAAGTGTTTTTATTTGTCAACACCTTTTTTGTAATTTTTTAATTTACATTTTTGTTGCTCGTTTTTTCTTCGTTTTTCTTCGATTTTCATAGTATTTGCTCGCGAACGATTTTTATAATTTTTTGCTTTTTACTTTGTGTACTTTGCTGAAAAAAAGAATATTTCCGTCAAAATAAAAGGTTGCCCTTCCGGACAACCTTTCTCTTTATTATTTTGTACTATTAAACAAGTTCAATAATGCACATTTCTGCAGCATCACCGCGACGGGGACCTGTCTTAATAATACGGCAATAACCGCCGTTTACATCCTTATACTTGGGGCTGATTTCGTCGAAGAGCTTCTTAACTACATCTTCCTTTGTGATGTATGCGAGAGCCTGACGCTTGTTGTGAAGAGTTGCGTCTTTACCGAGAGTAATCATCTTCTCAGCCATAGCGCGTACTTCCTTTGCCCTTGTAACGGTGGTTTCGATGCTACCCTTTTCTAAGAGATAAGTTACCATACCTCTGAGCATAGCGTTTCTGTGATCAGTAGGTCTACCAAGTTTTCTGGAACCTGCCATTGTAAATCACTCCTTTACCGTTGTGTAGAATAATTGTTTCTTAGTCGTCTTCACTGCGAAGGTCAAGACCGAAGGAATGAAGCTTTTTGATAACTTCGTCAAGAGATTTCTTACCGAGGTTACGAACCTTCATCATATCCTCTTCTGTCTTGTTTGTTAAATCTTCCACTGTGTTGATGCCTGCACGCTTCAGACAGTTGAATGAGCGTACTGACAAGTCAAGTTCCTCAATAGTCATCTCGAGGATCTTCTGGTTAGCATCTTCATCTTTGTCAACCATAATCTCAGTATCATAAGCTTCACCTGAGAGGTCACCGAACAAAGCGAGATGTTCGTTGAGAAACTTGGCACCGAGTGAAACAGCCTCAACAGCTGAAATTGTACCGTTAGTCCAAACTTCAAGTGTGAGTTTGTCAAAGCCAATTTCCTGACCGACACGAATGTCGTCGATTGTATAGTTAGCCTTAAGAATCGGTGTGTAGATTGAGTCAATAGCAATTACGCCGATTACGGGCTGCATAAGCTTTTTGTTCTGCTCAGCAGATACATATCCACGTCCCTTGTTTACAGTAAGTTCCATATTGATATGAGCATCCTTGTCAAGTGTGCAGATATGATAATCGGGATTAATGATTTCAACTTCTGAATCGCACTTGATGTCGCCGGCTAAAACTTCGCCTTCGCCGCTTGCATCAATATACACTGTTTTGGGTCCGTCACCGTGAATTTTAAGAATAACGTTCTTGAGGTTGAGAATGATTTCTGTAACATCTTCTCTTACACCGGGAACTGTAGAAAATTCATGAAGAACGCCGTCTATTTTAACACTGGTGATTGCGTAGCCGGGAAGTGATGAAAGAAGAATTCTTCTTAAACTGTTACCGAGAGTAACACCGTAGCCACGCTCCAACGGTTCTACGACGATTTTACCGTAGGTACCGTCAGCTGCTAATTCTGCAGTTTCGATTCTGGGCTTTTCAATGCCTATCATGCAAAACCCTCCTTACTTATTTGTGGATGTGTTTTACGCTAATAACCGTCTATTACTTAGAATAGAATTCGACGATAAGATGTTCTTCAACGGGTGTGCTGATCTGCTCACGCTCGGGAAGATTTACGATCTTAGCTTCGTAATTTTCACGGTTAAGGTCGAGCCATGTAGGAACGGGTCTTGATGCATTTGCTTCAAGAACAGCCTTAATCTTAACGCTTTCACGGCTCTTTGCTTTGATAGCAACTACGTCACCTGCTTTAAGAAGGTATGAAGGAATATCTACCTTTTTGCCGTTAACGGTGAAGTGTGCATGTGTAACGAGCTGTCTTGCTTCAGCACGTGAAGAAGCCCAGCCGAGTGTGTAAACTACGTTATCAAGACGGCTTTCACAGATTCTGAGAAGGTTGTCACCGGTAACGCCGGTCTTCTTTTCAGCCATAATGAAGTACTTATGGAACTGACCTTCCTGAATGCCGTAGTAACGTCTGGCCTGCTGCTTAGCACGAAGCTGGAGACCATATTCAGAATTCTTTTTACGGTTCTGACCGTGCTGTCCGGGAGCATAAGAACGACGCTCAAAAGCACATTTGCCTGTGTAGCATCTGTCACCCTTTAAAAAGAGTTTCTTACCCTCACGGCGGCACATTTTACATACCGCACCTGTATATCTTGCCATACGTTTGTACCTCCGTTATACGCGTCTTCTTTTCGGGGGACGGCAGCCGTTGTGAGGAATCGGTGTAACGTCTTTGATCATTGTTACATCGAGACCTGCTGTCTGTAAAGCTCTGATTGCAGCTTCACGACCTGCACCGGGTCCCTTAACATATACTTCAACGGTCTTCATGCCGTGTTCGATTGCAGCCTTGGCAGCTGTTTCAGCTGCTGTCTGTGCAGCAAACGGTGTGGATTTTCTTGAGCCTCTGAAGCCCATTTCACCGGCACTTGCCCATGACACTGCGTTACCCTGTAAATCAGTGATGGTAACGATTGTGTTGTTGAAGGTGGATTGAATATGGGCCGCACCGCGGTCAATGTTCTTTTTGTCACGGCGACGGCGAACGTTGGTAGCTTTCTTTGCAACCTTTGCCATAAATTTATCCTCCTAAGATTACTTTTTCTTATTTGCGATGGTCTTCTTGGGACCTTTACGGGTACGAGCGTTAGTCTTTGAACGCTGACCTCTTACGGGAAGGCCCTTTCTGTGGCGGATGCCACGATAGCAACCAATTTCAATAAGTCTTTTAATATCAAATGCTGTTTCTCTTCTGAGGTCACCTTCAACCTTTACGTTGCGGTCAATGTACTCACGAAGTTTTGAAACGTCGTCTTCGGTAAGATCCTTAACTCTGATGTCGGGATTAATACCTGTTGCTGCGATGATGTCGCCAGCAGTTTTACGACCAATACCGTAGATATAAGTAAGAGCAATTTCTACTCTCTTATCTCTGGGCAGGTCAACACCTGAAATACGAGCCATGTTTCAGTTGCACCTCCTAAATTATTACGTCAATTAGCCTTGACGCTGCTTGTGTTTGGGATTTTCGCAGATAACCATAATTTTGCCGTTACGCTTGATTACCTTGCACTTTTCACATATTTTCTTTACAGAAGGTCTGACTTTCATAGGATTGCCTCCTTTAAATTCAAAAATGTCAGGTTTATTTGCTTCTCCATGTTATACGTCCACGGGTTAAGTCGTATGGAGACATTTCGACTGTAACCTTATCACCGGGAAGAATACGAATGTAGTTCATTCTGAGCTTACCGGAGATGTGTGCTAAAATTTTATGACCGTTTTCGAGTTCAACCTGGAATGTTGCGTTGGGAAGAGCCTCAACAACAGTTCCTTCGATTTCAATCATATCCTGTTTTGACATAACCTTACCCCCCTGGGTTCGCTATTTTATTGAGTGTTTTTCTAAGCTTACGATTTGTTGCCATTGAGTCCTTTTCGAGAGTGACCTCTGTCAGCGCAACGTGTCTGACATTTTTAGCCTTGGGCTTTTCAAGCTTTCGGCTTTTACCGTCACAGATAAGAACTTTTCCGTTTGCAATTTCCTTCACTGCGAAGAGCTCACCTTTATCGTGACCCTTCAGTGAAAGAACTACCTGTCCTTCTCTGAAATCCATAATGACCTCTTATTCTTTAGTAAGAATCACGGGACCGTCCTTAGTGATAGCCACCGTATGTTCAAAATGGGCGGACAGCTTTGAGTCAAGGGTTTTAACAGTCCAGCCGTCGGGGAGGACTTTGACTCTTGCAGTTCCCTGGTTAATCATCGGCTCAATAGCGATTGTCATGCCCGGTAACAGGCGTACGCCTCGGCCGGCTGTGCCGTAGTTCGGCACACTGGGATCTTCATGTAATGCCTTGCCGATACCGTGTCCCGTGTATTCACGGACCACACTGTATCCCCGTTCCTCGCAATAAGCCTGAACGGCGTGGCATATATCGCCGAGTCTGCCGCCGGGTACAGCGAACTTGATAGCCTCATAAAGGCTTTCTCTCGTTGTATCCATCAGCCGCTTTGCCTCTTCACTGATGTTTCCGCAGGCAAAAGTAGCAGCATTGTCGCCGTTATAGCCATTCTTTTTCGCACCTAAATCGATGGAAACAATGTCTCCGTCCTTAAGAATGCGCTTTTCACTCGGTATTCCATGAATGACCTCATCATTTATGGAAATGCACGCGGTAGCCGGAAAGCCGTAGAGATGCAGGAAATTAGGTTCCGCACCCTGACTTATGATGTAGTCATAGGCTATCTTGTCAATCTCCTTGGTACTGATACCCGGTCTGACTGCTTCGCCGGCCACTCTCAGTGCTCCTGCCGAAATTCTGCAAGCCTCTTTCATAAGAGCAAGCTCACGGCTGGTTTTGAGCACTATCATGCTTATTCCTCCAAAGCTTTGAGAACAAGTGCGGAAGTGTCAGCCACTTCTTCCTGTCCTTCAACTATGAAAAGTTTGTTTTTCTTTCCATAGAAATCCTTGAGCGGTTCGGTCTGACTGTGATAAACATCAAGTCTTTCCTTAACCGTGTCGGGATGGTCATCTTTTCTTAAAACAAGCTCTTCACCGCAAGCATCGCAAGTGTTTTCCTTAGCGGGCTGTTTGTAAATGAGGTGATATGAGTTACCGCATTTGGGACAAACTCGTCTGCCGGACATTCTTGCCACGATTTTCTCGTCGGGAACTTCGATGTCGATAACCTTATCGATTTCGATGCCCATTTCGTCGAGAGCCTCTGCCTGGGGAATTGTTCTGGGGAAGCCGTCAAGGATGAAGCCGTTTTTACAGTCATCCTCGCTCAGGCGTTCCTTGATGATGCCGATTACAACATCATCGGGAACAAGCTGACCGTTATCTATGAATTCCTTGGCTTTAAGTCCCATTTCTGTACCTGCCTTGAGAGCAGCACGGATAATGTTACCTGTTGAGATTGTGGGGATGGAAAGCTTACCGCAGATGAACTCTGCCTGTGTGCCTTTACCTGCACCCGGAGCACCTAAAAGAATTAACTTCATGATGTTATCTCTCCTTTTTTTAATTAGTCAAGGAAGCCTTTGTAGTGTCTCATCATCATCTGGCTTTCGAGCTGCTTAACAGTTTCGAGAGCAACACCAACAACGATGATAAGTGATGTACCGCCAAGAGCGATAGTCATGGGAGAACCGATAAGATTTGTGAACAGAGTTACAATGTTCGGGAAAAGTGCAACTACTGAAAGGAGTAATGCGCCGAGAAGAGTAATTCTGTTGAGAATCTTCTTGATGTAATCAGAAGTGGGCTTACCGGGACGAAGTCCGGGAATCATACCGCTGTTCTTTCTGATGTTGTTTGCCATTTCAACCGGATTGTACTGAATGCTTGCATAGAAGTAAGCAAAGAAGAGAATCAGGAAGAAGTAAACAATAGCATAGAACCAGTGGCTTGAGGAGAACATACCGAAGAATGTCTTCCAGCCGTCTGTGATCTTATCGGGATCAAGGAACATCTCCACTGTGGGAGGAAGTGAAAGAATTGATGAAGCGAAGATAACGGGAAGAACACCTGACATATTAACCTTCATGGGGATATGAGTGCTCTGACCGCCGTACATCTTACGGCCTACAACTCTCTTTGCATACTGTACGGGAATTCTTCTTTCAGCGTTATCCATCCATACGATAAATGCAATCATAGCAAGAAGGCAGATTACAACGATGGGAACAAGTGCATAGTAAGCACCGCCCTTAAGGATATCGTAATAGAGCATAGTGATGAGTGAAGGAATTCTGGAAACGATACCTGCGAAGAGGATGATGGAGATACCGTTACCGATACCCTTTTCGTTAACCTGTTCGCCGAGCCACATAACGAAGGATGAACCGGCTGTAAGGCAGAGGATGATAACCAGTGCCTGAAGAACAGCAGCGATACCTGTGAACTGAGCGCCGTCAGCGTCAACTACAAGGTAATCCTTAGCTCTGAGGTAAATAAAGTATGCAGTACTCTGTAAAAGAGCAAGTGCTACAGTTACATATCTTGTGATTGTTGCAATCTTTTTTCTTCCTTCTTCGCCTTCCTTTGAGAGTTTCTCAAGGGCAGGAATTGCAACTGAAAGAAGCTGAATGATAATTGAGCTGTTGATGTAAGGTGTGATTGACAGTGCAAAAATTGTACCGTATGTGAAAGCATCACCTGTCATCATGCTCAGATAGTTCATAAATGTTTCACCGTTAGGATCAACAATACCGCTGTCTGCGATGTTTGTAAAAGGAACCGGAATAGCGGCACCGATTCTGAAAATCAATACTATAAGTGCTGTGAAGAGAAGCTTCTTACGAAGTTCTGCTACCTTCCAAGCATTTATGAAAGTACTAATCATGTCAGATCACCTCGGTCTTTCCGCCCGCTGCCTCGATCTTCTGCTTTGCAGATTCGCTGAAAGCATTAGCCTGAACTGTAAGCGCCTTTGAAAGGTCACCGTGACCAAGCACCTTTACACCGTCAAGAACCTTTTTAACAAGACCCTTTTCGATGAGTGAGTCAATTGTTACTGTTTCGCCTGCGGCATAAGCCTTTTCAAGTGAAGCAAGATTTACAATTGCCATTTCTGTACCGAAGATGTTTACGAAACCTCTTTTGGGTACACGTCTCTGAAGGGGCATCTGACCGCCTTCAAAGCCGGGACGCATGCCTCTGCCGGCACGTGCCTTCTGACCTTTATGACCTTTACCGGCGGTTTTACCCTGACCGGAAGCAGGACCACGACCGATACGTTTACGTTCTTTAGTTGAACCTGCAACAGGTGAAAGTTCATGTAATTTCATATCTGTGCACCTCCTCTATTAAGCTTCGGTGGTCTCGATAAGGTGACCTATTTTCTTCACCTTACCCTGAGTCTGAGGATTGTTGGGCTGAACCGTTACATCCCCGATTTTCTTGAGGCCAAGAGACTTAACTGTTGCAATCTGGTCTTTCTTGCAACCGATGAGGCTTCTTTTGAGAGTAATCTTAATGTCTGCCATTTTGAAAGTCCTCCTTAACCTAAGATTTCTTTTGCAGTCTTACCGCGAACTTCAGCAACTTCTTCTACGTTACGAAGCTTTGAAAGACCGTCGATGGTAGCTCTTACTACGTTGCAGGGGTTGTTTGAACGAAGAGCCTTTGTACGAATATCTTTGATACCGACTGTTTCAACAACGGCACGAACAGGGCCGCCGGCGATAACACCGGTACCGGGAGCAGCAGGCTTAAGAAGAACTACGCCTGCACCGAACTTACCGATAATCTCGTGGGGAATTGTAGTACCCTTAAGAGAAACCTTGATAAGATTCTTCTTAGCATCGTCGATACCCTTACGGATAGCGTCAGGAACTTCACCTGATTTGCCAAGACCGAATCCGATGATGCCATTACCGTCACCAACTACTACAAGAGCTGCGAACTTGAAAATTCTACCACCCTTAACAGTCTTTGATACACGGTTGATAGCTACAACACGTTCTGTAAGTTCATAAGCTGATGCGTCAATTTTAGTCATAATTAATTTCCTCCTTGCTTAGAACTTCAGGCCGCCGGCACGAGCGCCTTCTGCAAGAGCCTGTACACGACCGTGATAGATGTAACCGCCTCTGTCGAATACGCATTCTTCAATGCCTTTTTCGATAGCGCGCTTTGCTAATGCTTCGCCCACCTTGTGAGCTGCTTCTTTGTTACCGCCGTACTCTGTAAATTCCTTCTCTACAGTTGATGCTGATGCAAGTGTAACACCGTTTACATCGTCGATTAACTGAGCGTAGATGTGGCTGAGTGAACGGTAAACATTAAGACGGGGACATGCAGCAGTACCGCTGATCTTAGCACGTACTCTCTTCTGTCTCTTCTGTCTTGCTTTATTACTGTCTTGTCTTCTGACCATTGAAATGTCACTCCTTTACCAATCTTATTTACCCTTACCGGCTTTACCTTCTTTGCGGCGGATATATTCGTCAACATACTTGATACCCTTGCCCTTGTAAGGTTCGGGAAGTCTCTTTTCACGAATTTCTGCTGCGAACTGACCAACTGCTGCTTTATCAGCACCGCTTACGATGAGCTTGTTGGGAGCGGGAACTTCAACTGTAACGCCTTCGGGCTCCGTCATGATAACATCATGAGAGTAACCGATTTTCATTACGAGATCCTTGCCCTTCTTCTCAGCACGGTAACCGATACCGTTGATTTCGAGTTCCTTCTTGTAACCGTTTGCTACACCCTCAACCATGTTGGCGATAAGTGTACGGGTAAGACCGTGAAGTGATCTGTTTTCTTTGTTGTCATTGGGACGGGTAACAGTGATTACGTTACCTTCCATAGCGATTGACATATTGCTGTGCATAGTTTTGGTAAGTGTGCCCTTGGGGCCCTTAGCTGTAACTGTGCTGCCGTCAATTTTAACTTCTACTCCTGCGGGAACCGTAATGGGAGCTCTACCTATTCTTGACATATCAGCACCTCCTTACCAAACGAATGCAAGAACTTCGCCGCCTACGTTGGCTTTACGAGCGTCCTTGTCTGTCATAACACCCTTAGGTGTGGAAAGGATAGCGATACCGAGACCCTTCATTACCTTAGGCATGTCTTCGCAGTTTGTGTAAATTCTTAAGCCGGGTTTAGATACTCTTCTGAGACCTGTGATAACCTGTGACTTATTGGGGCCGTACTTTAACTGTACTTCCATAATACCCTGCTTACCGTCTTCTTCAACGGTGAAGCCTTTGATATAACCTTCATCAACAAGAATCTGAGCAATTGCCTTCTTCATGTTGGATGCAGGAATCTTAACTGAATCGTGTTTTGCTGAGTTAGCATTACGAATTCTTGTAAGCATATCAGCGATAGCGTCTGTTACTTGCATTATTCCTTTACCTCCTTAAAATTTGCAATTGCTTACCAGCTTGCTTTCTTAACGCCGGGGATCTGACCTGCGTGTGCTAATTCTCTGAAGCAGATACGGCATACACCGTATTTGCGGAGATAAGCGTGAGGTCTGCCGCAGATTTTGCATCTGTTGTAAGCTCTTGTAGAGTACTGTGCTTTTGTCTGCTGTTTAACTTTCATAGAAGTCTTTGCCATTTTAACTTACCTCCTTAATTATTTCTCGAAGGGAGCGCCCATAAGTGTGAGGAGCTCTCTTGCTTCTTCGTCGTTTGTGGCTGTGGTTACGAAGCAGATGTCCATACCACGAACCTTGTCGATCTTATCGTAGTCGATTTCAGGGAAAATAAGCTGTTCCTTGATACCAACTGAGTAGTTACCTCTGCCGTCGAAAGCGTTGGGGTTGATACCTCTGAAGTCACGAACTCTGGGGAGAGCGAGATTGAAGAATCTGTCGATGAATTCATACATCTTTTCGCCTCTGAGTGTAACCTTAGCACCGATAACCATACCTTCACGGAGTTTGAAGTTAGCTACTGATTTCTTTGCCTTGCAAAGAACGGGCTGCTGACCTGTGATCTGTCTGAGATCGGAAACTACAGCGTCAAGAACCTTTGAGTTTGCAATTGCTTCACCGCAAGCTACGTTGATAACAACTTTGTCAAGCTTAGGGATTTGCATAACGCTTTTGTAACCGAACTTTTTCATCATCTGAGGTGCAACCTCATTGACATAGAGCTCTTTTAATCTTGCCATTGTCATGTTCCTCCCTTATTATTCAAACTTTGCAAGACAGTCGCTGTGCTTGCAAGCACGCATTTTCTTGCCTTTTTCGTCGATTACGTGGCCTACTCTGGTAGGTCTGCCGCACTTGGGGCAAACGAGCTGAACCTTACATGCGTAAAGAGCTGCTTCTGCCTCAATAATGCCGCCTGCTTCGCCCATCTTACGAGGTTTAACGTGCTTCTTAACTACGTTAATCTTTTCAACGATAACCTTGCCTTCTGCGGGGCTTACAGCCATTACTTTACCTCTTGCGCCACGATCTTTACCGTTGATAACAACGACTGTGTCGCCTGTTTTAACATGAACTTTACTCATCGTGACACCTCCTTAAAGTACTTCGGGAGCGAGAGAGAGAATTTTGAGATAATCCTTATCACGAAGCTCTCTTGCTACCGGTCCAAAGATACGTGTACCCTTGGGATTTTTATCTTCTTTGATGATAACTGCTGCATTTTCGTCGAAACGAATATATGTGCCGTCATCACGGCGAACGCCTGTTGCAGTACGTACAACTACTGCCTTAACAACGTCGCCCTTCTTTACGATGCCGCCGGGTGCTGCTTTCTTAACAGAAGCAACAATGACGTCACCGATATTAGCATATCTTCTACCTGTGCCGCCGAGAACACGAATGCACATAATTTCTTTAGCACCTGTGTTATCAGCAACTTTAAGATAAGTCTGCTGCTGAATCATTGTGTTTGGCCTCCTTTAGCTGCACCAATTATTTGGCTTTTTCGATAATTTCTACAACGCGCCATCTCTTATCCTTTGAAAGAGGGCGGGTTTCCATAATGAGAACGCGGTCGCCGATGCCACACTCGTTGTTTTCGTCGTGTGCCTTTACCTTAACGGTACGGTTAACGATCTTGTTGTAGAGGGGATGTCTTACCTTGTCCTTGATTGTAATAACTACAGTTTTGTCCATCTTATCGCTGGATACGATGCCTACCTGAGTCTTTCTGAGATTTCTTTCGCTCATTGTTCAGTCCTCCCTTTCTTAGGAATTTGCGCCGTGAAGCTCGATATCACGCTGAACAGTTTTAATTCTTGCGATATCCTTCTTAACTGCGCTGATTCTCATGGGGTTATCAAGCTGGTTAACAGCCTGCTGGAAGCGAAGGTTAAAAAGCTCCTTCTTGAGTTCAGCGAGCTTTGCGTCCATCTCAGCGGC
>JAZLAJ010000024.1:0-18925 GCA_045613145.1 Acutalibacteraceae bacterium | reverse complement strand
AGTAAGTACAGTGTTTTTAACAACTATGTGTATTTTTATTATTTTTGTTTCAATAAAACAGTTAATCGACATCCGCTCGAGCCGCGGAGGCTTTTACTTTGGCACAGGCGAGCGCCAAAGTAAACAAAGCGCCCATTTTTTTAGGGCGGGAAAAGAGTGTGCTGTTCAGTTTAGTGTATAAAAACAGCAATAGTTAGTTTTTTAGCAAAAATTCAAAAACAATTACTTTCCCTTGGGGTGCGACCCGTGGCAGGGTCGCAGACAGGGAACTGCCGTTCTACAGTAAAGTTTATGTTTGTTTAACTTGCCAGCATTAGCAGTGTTCCTGCTTTTTCATCTTTCAGTACCTCCTTACGAAACGCTCTGCAAGGGGGCACACCGTGGCAGGTGTGCAGACAACCGATAAGGCTTCGGAATTACAGAAAAGTTTTCGTTAACCCCTATTACTTTTATGTTGGTGGAGGTTTTAGGGGTCACTGACCGTAGAACTCATCTGAAAAGTAGTCAGAGCGGGAAGCGACTGTCGGACTAACGGTTCTTAAGGAGACGAAGCGTGTGGTGACGGAAGTTACCACAGGGTAGACAAAATATCTGTGCATTGAGGGAGCTGTGGCAGCGATTTTTCTGTACTGCTTTCAATAAAAGCAGTCTGTACGTTCACTCTTTCGGTAAGGCTGAACATAGAACTATAGATAACGGTAGACTTAAAAGGCTGTTTCTTTGTGAGTGGCAGATTAAGGGTGAGCTGTAAAAGAAAGGCATCTCTTCTTCCGTTATCGTGTTCGGATTGGTTCCGCTGAAAAAAGCGCTTTTGGTTACTTTTGGCAAGGACAAAAGTAACTCTGCGAAGCTATGATGACTGAATGTTATATATTAATAACAGGAGATGCAACTTACTGTCGGTTATCCGTGCAGTTTTATTCACGAAATATTAATTTTAATATTTCTGCTCTTTCTCTTGACAAAAACACGGAAAACGAGTAAATTATAAGTAATGCTTAATTAGTATGGAAAAGTATATTATCTCAGATAAAGGAGAGAATTATTATTATGAAAAAAGAAATTAAAATTGTAATTGCTGTTGTACTCAGCATATGGTTCTTTGTAATGGGCTTTGAGCTTGGTATCTACAAAGAGAGAAAGTCTAATGTTCAGTCCGGTAACGAGGTAGTGAACACTGTTACTCCTTCTACTACTCAGCCCACAACCCAGCCTACTACAATTCCTACAACAATACCTACAACTCAGCCTACAACTCTTCCTCCCGTTATTGATCCCAATCAGAATTCAACAGCTCCTACAGCAGCGCCTTCTACTGAAGCACCTGCAAATAATTCTGATCCTTCATCTCTTTCCAAGGCTCAGATCGTAGAAAAGATGAATACTTATATGAAGGCTCTTAAGGCAGAACAGAATGTACAGGCTCACAAGACAGAAAAAATCGAGGTTTCAGTTGTTGACTGTTCAGTTCCCGCAGCTGTAAGCCTTATCAATAATATTATTTCAGGTATCGCAGGTACAGAAGAGCTTGATTTCTCATTCGCTAACGGTACAACCACTGCCGGTGAAACAATGTTTGCAAGCATTACTCCCGAAAACAAGGATTTCTTTATTGCTGAAGCAGGTGTTGCTTCCGCTACAGCCAGTGCATCAGGTACTGATACAGTTTATACTATAGTTCTCGTAGAAGAGAGCACCACCCTTACTGCACCCGTTCCTGTTCACAATGCTACAACAGTAGGATATCTCGATATCGCATCTCTTGACCTTCCTTCAGTAACCATCGCTACTGCAGATATGAAGTATCCCGGTTCAACAGTAGAAATAACTGTCAATGCAGATGACAAGGTTGTAAAGCTTGTAAACAAGATTCCTATGAGCGGTAAAATCGGTGCCAAGATTTCCTTCTTCGAAGGTGACGCTACTATCGAAGGCGGTCAGGATGAAACCTGGACATTTACTTATTAATTTTAAATGAAATTCAAAAGAGCAACCTGTTCACATCAACGGGTTGCTCTTTTTATGCTGCGATGAATTATTCGAATATTTTGCTGAACAGCTCAAGACCGGAGGCCTTCATAACAGCACTGCTTGCGTGGGAGCATACTGTGCCAAGAAGCTTATTTCCCACACTCATAAGATGTGCATCAGTGCCGAATACCATATCGGCTCTTTTATTTTTCATACCCCTGAGAATGAGTCTGCACATTCTGTCACAGTCGGTACTGATAAAGTCCATAGCCTTCTGAGCTTTACTTCCTACAGAGGTTCCCTGGTTACGGAAGATGTTTGTTTTGGTGAAGCCGGGACACACGAGACCGATATAGCAGTCCTTTCTGTGTTCCTCTCTTACCGCGTCGGTCAGACTCTTAAGAGCGGCCTTACTGGCTGAGTAAACTGATGTACCGGCAAGAGAGCAAAGAGCAGCGGAGGAGGCAATATTTATTATTGCTGCACTGTCTGACTGAAGAATTACGGGCATAAGAGCATTCATAGAATAAAGACAGGAGTAAAAATTTATATGCATAGCCTTGTCCAGCTCTTCCACGGTATAATTAAGAAAACGGTCAAATTTCGGAAGAATACCTGCATTATTGATAAGAATGTCAGGTCTGATATTTTCCTTTTTCAGGGTTTCGGCGAAGCTTTCCCAGTTTTCTTTTACGGAAACGTCGAAGGTGTAATAGGTGAAGCGTTCACTTCTGACACCGAGAGAGCTTTTCAGCTGGAGAAGTCTTTCTTCATTACGGGCAATGCCTATTACCTTACATCTGTGTTCCTTTATGAGTCTTTCCGTCAGATCCTTACCGATACCGCTTGACGCTCCCGTTAGGATGACAGTTTTATTATCATACCAGCATTTATTCGTTTTCGTGCACCTTTATTCTTTTTAAGATTTTTTAATATAATACCACTAAGGGTATGCAGGGATGTTAATAGTTTATAAACAAAAATTAAAAGGGCCGATATCTGAAGATAAAAAGATTAAAGATGTTTTCTAAATATTGACAAACGTGTTTTTTTAGTCTATAATCAAGATAAATAGGTGACGATATGCACCAAAAAATAAAATTATTGGAGGAATCCTTATGAAAAAGGCATTATCAGTTATTCTTTCTATGCTTGTAATCTTCTCTATGTTCGGTATGGTTGCAGCTGCTGAAGGCGAACAGACAGAACAGACAAAACTCGTTTCAGTTACTTTCTATGTAGACGGTGAAGAATATTACTACATTGAATGCTTACCCGGCGCTAACATTGTAGAGCGTTTACAGACCGGTGAAAACAAGCTCGTTACTCCTGTTAAGGAGCTTGACGACGGAAATGTTTACACTTTCAAATACTGGGTGAACAGAGCAAACGGTGACATCAGATACACCGGTAACATTCCTCCCGTAACTGAGAATACAGTTTATGACGCTGAATTCAACGTAGAAGAAAAGACAGAAAACCAGTCATTCTGGGCTTTCGTTAAGACTATCTTCGAAAGAATCAACCTTCTCTTTGAGTACTTCGCAAAGGTATTTGAAGGCGTAATCGATTTCTAAGATAATTCCCATCAGGGCAAATCGAATAACGAGTATACAGAACTGCTGTAAAGGTACGGTATCTTTACAGCGGTTTTTTTCTTTGGTAGTTATTTTTCATTGACAAATAAACTCATAAATGGTATATTTAATAATAATCGAAAATTAACCCTTTAAAAGAAAGAGGTATGTTATGAGCATTTATACAAAGGAAGATATAATCCGCATAACAAAGGAAGAAAAGGTTAACTTTATCAATCTTCAGTTCACAGATATTCTCGGCACACTCAAAAGTGTTTCCGTAACTACAAGCCAGCTTGAAAAGGCACTCAAAAACCGTTGTATGTTTGACGGCTCATCTATCGACGGATTCGTTAGAATCGAAGAAAGTGATATGTGTCTTCATCCGGATCTTGATTCTTTCGTTATTCTTCCCTGGGATGAATGCTCGGGAAAGACTGCCCGTATTATCTGTGATGTATACAACTCCGACGGAACTCCCTTTGAAGGAGATCCCCGTTATGTTCTCCGCAGAGCTATAAAGAGAGCGGCTGACATGGGATATACCTGTAACATCGGTCCCGAATGTGAGTTTTTCCTTTTCCATAAGGATGAACAGGACAAGCCTACTACCAGAAGCTATGACCAGGGCGGTTATTTCGATTTAGGTCCTGTTGACCGCGGTGAGGGATGCAGAAGAGACATTTGTCTGTGTCTTGAGAAAATGGGCTTCGAAATCGAAGCTTCCCATCACGAAAATGCTCCTGCACAGCACGAAATCGATTTTAAGTATGACGAGATTTTGAGAACAGCCGACAATGTTATGACATTCAAGTATGTAGTTAAAAATCTTGCCAATCAGCATAATCTTTACGCTACCTTTATGCCTAAGCCTATCTACGGTATCTGTGGCTCAGGTATGCATATCAATCTTTCTCTTTTCAACGGAGAAAAGAATGTCTTCTGTGATGAAAATGACGAAAGAGGTCTCAGTGAGATAGCATATAACTTCATCGCAGGTGTTATGCATCACATCAAGGCTATCACTGTTCTTACCAACCCTATCGTAAATTCATATAAGAGACTTGTTCCCGGTTATGAGGCTCCCGTTTATATCGCATGGAGTGCAAAGAACAGAAGTCCGCTTATCCGTATTCCTACAGCCAGAGGTACAGGTACACGAATTGAGCTTCGTAATCCCGACCCTGCAGCTAATCCCTATCTTGTTATGGCTGCTATTCTTCAGGCAGGTCTTGACGGTGTGGAAAAGAAAATGACTCCTCCTGCTCCCGAGGATTCAAACATCTTCAAGCTCACAGTAGAGGAGAGAAGAGAAGCAGGTATTCATTCTCTTCCCAAAACTCTCTATGATGCAGTAAGAGAGTTCAGAAAGAGCGACTTCGCAAAAGAGGCAGTAGGTGCCCACGTATGGAAAAAGTATATCGAAGCCAAGGAAGAAGAGTGGCGTGAGTACAGCACCAGAGTGTCTCAGTGGGAAATCGACAAGTATTTAGGTAAATATTAATAATTTCAGGGCAACGGCGAAGTGCTGCTTGCCCTGTTTTATCCCCGGAGGGTGTTTAAATAAATGGAATATAAAATAAATCCGATGACTTTCACCGGGATTTTTCCTGTGCCGAATGCATTGGTTGACGAAAATATAAGACTTGCCAGCGTAGTACAGCTGAAGGTTTTTTTATACATCCTGCGTCACAGTAATGACGGTATGGCAGAGATATCGAATATCGCAGCGGCTCTTTCTCTGGACAGTGACGATGTAAAGGATGCGATGATTTTCTGGGCAGAAAGAGGTCTTCTTATAAAGGACGGAGAGCTGCCGTCGCCTTCACCTGTCACAGAAAAGAAAGCAGAGAAAAAGGAAGAACCGGAAACTACTGAAAAGTCCGTAAAAGAAGAAAAAAAGTCAGCAGAAGTTTTCGTTTCACGGCCTACCTATGAGGACGTAGCGATGAAAATCAAGGAAAGCGATGAGTTCGTGGTGCTTCTGCAGGAGGCACAGACCGTTTTAGGCAGAACCATAGGCTTTGACGGACAGTCGGTGCTTCTTCAGATGATGGAGAGCTTCGGTCTTCCGACTGAGGTTATTCTTATGGCTATCGAGTATTCTCTGTCTCTGAAAAAGTCGGGATGGTCGAGTATCGCCCGTATAGGCAAGCGTTGGGACGAGCTGGAAATAGATACTCTCGAGGGTGCTATGGAGTACATCGAGGAGCATAACATAGTCGATGAAACATGGAACAAGCTCCGTGAAATGACGGAAATCTCTAACCGTAATCCCACAGAAAAACAGAGAAAATATATGGTAGCCTGGGTAAAGGAATACGGTTACAGTGTGGATATGATTTACTGCGCCTATGAGGAAAGCATCGACAATACGGGCAGAATGAGTATGCCTTATATGGATAAGATTATCCGCTCCTGGTACGAAAAGGGAGTCAGGACTCTTTCTGATATTCAGAATGAAAAAGTGAAATGGGAAGCTGACAAGAAAAACCGCTTCTCCAAGGATAAGAAAAAGGATGTAAAGCCTCAGGGTGAAGCATCCTACGATATTGATGCATATATGAAAAAATCACTTAATCTGCAGTATATAAAAAATGACGCTGAAAGCGGGGTGTGATTATGGCTTACAAAAGAAGCGTATATCAGAGAGCTAAAGAAATATTGGATGAAAGAAAAAAGAATGCCGAAGCACAGGCAGAATACCGCCGTTCTGAGGTTATGATGAAATGCCCTGAGCTTCTCGAAATCGAAAGAGAGATGGCACAGTGCGGTGCCGATGTAGTCAAGGCCGTCGGTATGGGCGGAGATGTGGCTGAATATGTCCGTAATCTCGCTGTTAAAAATCTTGCTGCTCAGGATAAAAGAAAATCTCTTCTGAAAAAAGCAGGATTTCCCGAAAATTATCTTGATGTACAGTATAACTGCATCGTATGTAAGGATACCGGTTCACACGACGGATATTACTGTCCCTGCTATAAAAAGCTTATCCGTGATGTGGCAAGAGATGACCTTGATGCTAACTCTCCCATAAAGAAATGCACCTTTGATAATTTTCTTACCAACTATTACCCTGACGTCAAGGATTCTCTTTTAGGAGTAAATCAGAGAGAGCATATGGTAAATACACTTAATTTCTGCAGAGCTTATGCGGAGGATTTCTCTCTCAGCTCTAAAGGAATTATTATGATAGGAAAAACAGGTCTCGGAAAGACTCACCTTTCTCTCGCCATCGCAAACCGTGTTCTCGAAAAGGGCTACGATGTTTACTATGACAGCATACAGACTATTATGTACAAGCTGGAAAAGGAGCATTTCGGAAGACTTGCCCCCGAGGAAAGCATAAAGGATGATATTCTTAACTGTGATCTTCTCATCATCGATGATCTGGGAGTGGAGTTTACAACGCAGTTTACTGTCAGTGAGCTTCACAATATCATAAACACCCGCATTCTCCGTTCTCTTCCTACTATTATCAGTACTAATCTCGAGCTTTCGGAGCTGGAGGAGAAATATACCCAGAGAATTGCCTCGAGAATTATGGGGTCCTGTTATCCCATCAGGTTCTGCGGTAAGGATATAAGACAGATGAAGTAAGAAAACGGGCAGGAGATGTAAAACTCTTCTGCCCGAAAATAAATTTTTTTGTTAAAACCTCTTGATTAAAGGAGACACTTTTAGTATAATCTAAAAGCAAAGTCAATATGCTGGAATAGCTCAGTTGGTAGAGCAGCGCATTCGTAATGCGCAGGTCGCGTGTTCGAGTCACGTTTCCAGCTCCAGATGTAACCCCCTCGGAAACTTCCGAGGGGGTTATGGTTATTAAGTTAAAAGTTTCGTATTTTTTAATTCCTTATAGTATTAAAAAAGTTTAAAGTATTGTATTATCAATCTTGTCGATGATGTGTGGATCAACTGATTCGTCGAATTTTCGTGCAAACCAGCAGTCGCTTTGAAGAAGCTTATCATAGTCATCCATAGTAATAATGTAAGGGTGATGGACTATTGGCCTGTTGCTGAGATCTCCGAAATCAACATATGTTTTTAAATTTTGTATGTTCATTTTTTGAGTGTTTATTTTCTGATTGCCTGAGAAGAAAAGATGCATTACAACCGACTGGAAATATGTTTCCTCGGGAGTAGTAGATTCATCTATCATTATAGAGGAAAATTCTGTGGGTGAATAATAGATTTTTTCTATAGCGTCGATCACACAATCCGGAAAAATCCACCACGCAGAACCCTGGTAATATTTCCATCCTTTTTTGATAATTCTCTGACCTGCCGTTTGACCTAAGATTTTCAAAATACGACGCATCAGTATACCTAATGCCTGTAAGGGTTTTCTGATTATTCTGATTTTACATTTTAAGATCAGGTTTCTGTATCGTATCAGAGCTTTATTTCGGTTGAATTTTCTTTCAACACAGTCTGCACTTTCTGCATCACGATAATGCATATATATATCCGGATAATTATTTTCCAGGTTTGATTCGATGTATTTTACCGGTTTTATCAGATAGTCCTGTCCGCTCATATTGATAAAATATGAATAGTGAATGGAATTACGCTCAGCAACCTGTTTAGCATCGGATATCAAAGTCATAACTATATCTACCAATGAACGGTCATCAAGCTTTCCGTTTATTCGCTTTTCGGAAATATAACAGTTTTTCAAATCACTTGTATATGTAAGCAGACTTTCGTACACTTCAGGCGAAGCTTTTTTATCCACATGAATAAAAATGTGATTGTTTTCCGAATGAATACGGTGAGCTAATCTTGATACATGCTTTATATTTTTGTGACAATTAATTAAATATGCAGTTTTCATTAGAATACTTCCTTATCGTTGATTTGTTAAAATAACAGAAAAACAATATCTGTAGGTAAAGATAGCTGTTTTTATACAGTTGTTATTTATCATAGATGAGATACCTTCTACAGCTACATTATACATTATAAAACAGTTTTAAATCAAGTACCTTCTTCTAAAAAAGAGAATCAACAGTGTAATAAGAAAGACGTGATATTTACGAATATTATGATTCTAAATAATAAAAAATAAGTGACAACTTCTTTAAAAGTCATCACTTACTTTGGCGCGCTGTAAGGGACTCGAACCCCTGACCTACTGGTTCGTAGCCAGTCACTCTATCCAGCTGAGCTAACAGCGCATTTGCTTTTGCCCAAGTATATTATCACAAATGAGTGTCTTTGTCAATGATTTTTAGGAAAAAATTTATTTATTTAAATGGGTTTATAATTGATATTTGCATTTCTTTGTGATATTATCTTCTTATAAAATAAAATTAGAAAGTAAAAGGAGACAGGGAAATGAATATTTGGCATGATATTAATCCTGAAAGAATAAAAGTTGAAAGCTTTGATGCAGTAGTAGAAATACGTAAAAGAAGTAAGATGAAATATGAGCTGGATAAAGAAACAGGTATGCTTCGTCTGGACAGAGTTCTTCATACCTCTACTCACTATCCTGCCAACTACGGCTTTATTCCCCGTACCTATGCGCCTGACGGTGACCCTCTGGATGTACTTATACTTTGCTCTGAAAGAATCGTTCCCATGTCACTGGTTGAGTGCTATCCCATCGGCGTTATAACCATGCTTGACAACGGTGCTGCTGACGATAAGATTATCGCTATTCACAGCGGTGATCCTACCTATAACAGCTACACTGACATCAGTCAGCTTCCTAAGCATATCTTCGACGAAATGGTGCATTTCTTCTCTGTTTATAAGATGCTTGAAAATAAAACCACTGTTATCGATGAGGCAAAGGGTGCCGACGTAGCGAAGGAAATCGTAAAAGACGCTATTGACAGATATAATGAGCTTTACGGTGAAAAATAAAGATGAAGCTTATTATGCCGGCATATTGCACTGACTTTAAATGCTCTGCTGACAGATGCAGTGATAACTGCTGTATCGGCTGGGAGATAGACATCGACGGAAGCACCGCTGAATTTTACGGGCAGGTAAAAGGTGATTTCGGAGCAAGACTCAGAGATAGCATCGCAGACGGTGAGTGCAGTTCATTTATTCTCAAGGGTGAGAGATGTCCCTTTCTTAACGGAAAAAATCTCTGTGATATTATAATCAATCTCGGTGAAGAGCACCTCTGTCAGATATGCACCGACCACCCGAGATATTATGAATGGTTCGGTGAAATGAAAGAGGGCGGGGTAGGTCTGTGCTGTGAGGAGGGTGCGAAGCTCGTTCTTACGGCGGAAAACCCTGCGGAGCTTACGGTGAAAGATATTCCGGATGAAGAAAATGAGGAATTCGATGAAGGTCTTTTTGCGCTTCTTTATGAGGCGAGACAGATTATGTTTTCTCTTCTTATGAACGAAGAGGAGAGCATAAAGGGAAAGGTGTCCGGGTTGCTTTCCTTCGCTGAGCAGCTGCAGATTAACATTGATAATTATATCGATGTAATTCCCGGAAGCTTTGAGCGAATAAAAGGTGAAAAGGGCGATATGCTTTCCGTGCTGAAAAGCCTTGATCTTTTAGAGCCTATAGATGAAAAGTGGACAGATTATCTTGCTGACAGTATAAGCACCTATGAGGATGAAGCTGTCAGAGAAGATATTGCTCTTTATCAGAGAAATCTCCTTATCTATTATATATACCGCTATTTTCTAAAGGGTACATTCGACGGTGAGATTCTTTCCAAGGTGAAGCTCGCCTGCGTAAGTACAGCGGTTATTTCTTATCTTGTCAGCAGAAATAAGGCTGATTTTACGGATACGGTAAATATATGTAAGCTCTTTTCGAAGCAGACAGAGTACAGTCAGGAAAACATAGATATGCTCTGTGAAATGTTTTACGAAAAGGAATTTTATGAAAGCGGAAAAATCATCGGTCTTTTCTGACCGGAAAGGAAATAATAATGGCAGACACTGTTTACAAGGATATAAGAAAAAAGCACGGTCTTACCCGTGATGAGGTTTGTGACAGGGCGATGGAAAAGGGGATGCCTTTTCAGCCTGAAAGACTCGAAAGAATCGAGAACGGCAAATACCCCATAAACCCGGAAGAGGTACTTCTTCTTTCTAAGGTTTACGGTGAGCCTGCTCTGTGTAACCACTACTGCGCTAAGGAATGCCCTATCGGTGAAAAGTATGTGCCTGAGGTCAAGGTAAAGGATCTGGCGCAGATAGTCCTCGAAATGCTCGCTTCCCTTAATTCTATGAAAAGCAGTCAGGAAAGACTCATCGAAATCACCGCTGACGGAAAAATAGATGATGATGAAATAAAGGATTTCGTTTTCATTCAGAATGAGCTTGAAAGAATTTCCATAACCGTGGAAACACTTCAGCTGTGGGTGGAGCAGATGCTGGCTGATAATAAGATAAATTTGGAAAAGTATAATGAAATAGTGAATAAATAAAAGAAAACAAGGTGTCTGAAATTAATCGGTACACCTTGTTATTTTATTTCCTGTTCCAAATTTTCAAACAGGGGTGATTGGAAAAAGTCACATATACTTATATTAAGTCCGTCACAGATTTTCTTTACTGTGGAAACGGTCGTGCTGTTATTTCTTCCACTTATGATGTTGTTTAAGGTGGACTGAGTAATGCCGCAAATAGTGGAAAGCTTATTGACGGTTATGTTGTTTTTATCGCAAAGCTCGATAATTCTCAGCTTTACGGCACAGCCGATATTCATACAGTCACCTCTTAACCGAATTGAGTTATATATAGTCTATACTATTTTCGATTAAAAACTTATCTCATTTGAGTTGACTTTTAAAAAACAGAGTGTTATAATGATTTTAACTCAAAAGAGTTAAAGGAAGGAGTAAAATTTTATGAAAAACAAAACCCAAAAACTGATTATCGGTATATCTGTGGTTATGCTGATGATGACAGCGGTGTGCTTTAGTGCAAGCGCTACTTATCTTACGGAAGGATATTATACTTATACTATATTATCCGACGGCGGTGCAATGATTACAGATGTCGATGAAGCGATAAGCGGCGATGTAGTTATCCCTGAGAGCTTAGGTGGCAACACCGTAGTACGTATTAAAGTCGGTGTCTTTAGCAACTGTACAAACATTACTTCTGTAACCATTCCGGATTGTGTAACAACTATAGATAGAGCTTATTACGCTCCCGGTGCTTTTGAAGGTTGTACCTCTCTTAAAAGCATTACTTTCGGAAACGGTATAACTAAAATTCCGGATGGAATTTGCAGCGGATGTACTTCTCTTACTGATATTCATTTTCCTGAGGGTGTAACATCCATAGGTGACTCCGCTTTTGAAGGCTGTACAAGTCTTGTAGAAATAATAATTCCGGATACTGTAACATCTTTGAGGAGTGCTTTCTATGATTGTACAAACCTTAAGAATGTAACTCTTCCGGATGGGTTGACATACTTGTTTGGAACATTCCAAAATTGTACAAGCCTTGAAGAAATAATAATCCCTGACGGTGTAACTGAAATAGGTAGCAGTACATTTATGAACTGTAAAAACCTGAAAGCCATCACTATTCCTGACAGTGTTGTCAAATTAGGCGAACGAAACTATACTGAATGCGGTACCTTTAAAGGTTGCGAAAGCCTTTCGGAAGTAAACCTCGGAAGCGGTTTGGAAACTATAGGTGATGAGTGCTTCAGTGGCTGCATAGGTCTTACAAGCATTACTATTCCTGAAAGTGTTGAATATGTGGGAGTATATGCTTTTAGGAAGTGTAAAAATATTACCACAATAACAATTCCGGTTAGTCTGAAAAGTTTAGACAGCTATTCGTTCAGCGGCTGTAACAGTGTAACAGATATATATTATGAAGGCACAGAAGAAGAGTGGAAACAAGTCAGCGGAACAGATGAAGGAATTTTCAAAACCGCAACAATACATTTCAAGCATATTCACAAATACACTTCTGTATCTGTTTCGTCTACCTGCACACAGGACGGAAAGATAATCTATACCTGCTCATGTAATGATACCTACAGCGAAACTATTCCTCGTATAGATCACTCCTACAATTCTGTAATCACTCCTGCTACTTGCACTGCTAACGGACAAACCGTTTATACCTGCTCCTGTGGCGACAGCTACAGTGAAATCATTCCCACCACAGGTCACGATTATCAGAACGGTATCTGCACAAAGTGCGGAGATAATAAAGCTGATGACTGCTCACATATGTGCCATAAGGACGGATTTATGGGCTTCATCTGGAAAATCGTTCTCTTCTTCCAGAAGCTCTTCAAATTAAATCCCGTATGCGAATGCGGTGTAGCTCACTATTAATGTAATAGCTTTTGCCTCCTCTTCTTCGGAAGGGGAGGCTTTTCGTTTAATCGGTTTGGGTAAATTTGGTTTTAATTGGTTGACATTTCCATAAAAGAAGATTATAATGTGTACAACTCATAAAAAAAGAGCTTACGAAAGGAGTAAATTTTATGAAAAAGCAATCAAAAAAATTGATTATCGGTATATCATTTATTGTAATGCTGATGTGTATGCTGTGCTTTGGCGCGAGTGCTGAAACACAGGGGTATTACACCTATAATGTGAAATTCGGCGAGGCTACCATTGTAGATGTTGATAAAAGCATAAGCGGTGATGTGGTTATTCCCTCATATCTCGGCGGTTATCCCGTAACAGTGATTGGAGACTCAGCCTTTTCGTGCTGTGATAATATTACCGGAATAAAGGTTCCGGACAGTGTTAAAATTATTGAGGGCAGTGCGTTTTGGGGTTGTACATCACTTGTAAGTATAGAACTTCCCGACAGTATAGAAACAATAGAAATCAGTACCTTTTATGATTGTTACGAGCTTAAAAACATTGACCTTCCGGATAATCTCAAAATTATTGGAAAAAAGGCTTTTTTAAGATGCTATGCCCTTGAAAGCATTGTTATTCCCGAAGGCGTTGAATCAATAGGTGATGAAGCTTTCTGGCGGTGCGAAAATCTTTCAGGCATAACCCTTCCCGACAGTCTCACTTCAATTGGTATGGATGTTTTTTATGGAACAGAATATCAGTGGAACGAGGACAACTGGGAAAACGGCGTTTTATACATAGGAAATCACCTCATTTTGGGAAACGAAGATATAGAAACCTACACGGTTAAGGAAGGTACAAAAACTATTGCAGCAGCAGCTTTCTATTTCATGTATGAAGACAGTGAGGGTGATTCCTATTATCCTTGTAAATTAACTGACATAACATTTCCGGAAAGCCTTGTAAGTGTGTGTGGTGCAGCATTTTACGGATGTAAAAAATTAACAAATATCAGATTCAATGAAGGTCTCGAAATAATAGAAGTGCAGGCTTTTGAATTGTGTTCAGGATTAACAGAAATCACATTGCCTCAAAACCTCAGAATACTTGATCACTATGCTTTTGAGTGGTGTAAAAATCTTTCTGTAATCAATATCGGTGATAATATTGAAACTTTAGGTGAATTTGTTTTCAAGGATACAGCTTATAGTGCAGATGAAAGAAACTGGGAAGACGGAGTTCTGTATCTGGGTGCATATCTTCTTGATTCGAAATCCAATGTAGTACGCTGTGACATAAAACCCGGAACAAAATATATTGCTCCTTACGCTTTCGATAGAAGAATCTATTTCGCAGAAGTAACATTTCCCGATTCATTGAAAATAATAGGTAATGATGCATTTTATTATACAGCTCTGACTAAAGCAGAAATTCCTTTTGGTGTCACAACTATTGAATCCTGTGCTTTTGGTTATTGCGAGAAATTAGAAAGTGCAACCATACCTGGAAGTGTGACAAAAATTGGCGCAGGTGCTTTTGGTGGCTGTAAAAAGCTTGCTGATGTGAATATTCCGTTATCGGTAAAATATCTTGGTGCCGGTGCGTTTAAAAGTACCGATATAACCGATGCCTATATCAGTGCAGAGATTTTAGATGCCGATACTTTCAGAAACTGCTATTATCTTAATTCTGTAGTTGTTTCGAAAAATGTTAAGGAAATCTGGGGTTATGCTTTTCTTGATAGTTCTATCAAAAGTTTATATTTATATTACAGTGAAGATTTAAAAATTCGTGAGTATGCTTTTTCAGGTTGCGGAGATTTAAATACGGTTTATTTCTATGGCACTGAAGAACAGTGGAACAGTCTGAAAATCGATAAAACAGGAAACGGTGCTTTCTTAAATGCAGACATTATATTTATGCATGCCCACGAATACAGCGAAACGGTTGTTGTTAAACCCACCTGTACTTCGGACGGAAAGGCTCTTTACACCTGTTCCTGCGGTGAAAGCTACAGTGAAATTATCCCTGCCGCACATTCCTATGTCGCTACCACTACTCCTGCTACCTGCACTGAAAACGGAAAGACAGTTTACACCTGTTCCTGCGGTGATGCTTACAGTGAAACCATCTCCGCTAAAGGTCATTCCTACACCGTTACCACCACTCCTGCTACCTGCACAGAAAACGGTAAGAAGGTTTACACCTGTTCTTGCGGTGATACTTACAGTAAAATCATCTCCGCTACAGGTCATTCCCACACCGCAACTACCACTCCTGCTACCTGTACGGAAAACGGTCAGACAGTTTACATCTGCTTCTGCGGTGATACCTACAGTGAAATCATCTCTGCCACAGGTCACGTTTATCAGAACGGTATCTGTAATAAATGCGGTGATGTAGAGGACGTAACACCTGATGTTCCCGAAGATCCCTCTGATGATTGCTCCTGTAATTGCCATAAAAAAGGTATATCAGGCTTAATTTACAAAATTTTACTTATTTTCTGGAAAATCTTCAAATTAAATCCCGTATGTTCCTGTGGTGTAGCTCATTATTAATTTCTGTAACAATATTAACAGGCTGTCTTCGGATAGCCTGTTTTTTGCACAAACTGCAAATTCAGTGGGGAAAATCTGCAGTTTTTGTCATTTACTTTTCTCTTTTTGGGGTGTATTATATAACCACAGAGCAAGAAAGTATTAAAATTAATTCTCTTGACAAAGATGCGGGAATATTTTAATATATATAATGTAATAGAAAATACGTAAAGGAGATGATGAATATGAAGGAAGACGTTTTGCTCTGGCTCGGTGCTACGGTAATTCTTTTTATTGCCGAAGCAGTTACGGTGAATCTCGTAACCGTGTGGTTTGCTCTGGGTGCGCTGGCAGCCTTTATCGCAGCAGTAGCAGGTGCACAGTTATGGCTGCAGATTGTACTGTTCCTCGTCGTGACTGTGGTAACTCTTATCTTTACCCGTCCCATCGCTAAAAAGCACATCAACGGTAAGCATGAGGCGACCAATGCCGATATGGTAATCGGTAAAACTGCCGTGGTAACGGAGGATATCGATAATCTTGCCGCAAAGGGTGCAGTAACCTGTATGGGTAAGGTGTGGACAGCACGAAGCCTGAATGATGAAAAAATTCCTCAGGGTGATGAAGTCACCGTGGAAAAAATTCAGGGCGTTAAACTCATAGTCTTGCCTGAAAAGGCTGACAAATAAACAAAAAATCTAAACATAAAAAGGAGAACACATTATGGAATTCGCATTACCTATTTTAATCATCTTAGTTTTAGCTATCGCAGTACTCATTAAAAACATCAGAGTAGTACCTCAGGCCCGTGCTATGGTTGTCGAGCGTCTCGGCGCATATAAGGGAACATGGGGCGTAGGTCTCCATTTCAAGGTGCCCTTCATCGAAAGAGTAGCAAAGACAGTATCTCTTAAGGAGCAGGTTGTAGACTTCCCTCCTCAGCCTGTTATCACAAAGGATAACGTTACTATGCAGATAGACACCGTTATCTACTTCGAAATCACAGACCCGAAGCTTTACACCTACGGTGTCGAGCATCCTCTGACCGCTATCGAAAATCTCACAGCTACTACTCTTCGTAACATCATCGGTGATCTCGAGCTTGACCAGACTCTTACTTCCCGTGACGTTATCAACACAAAGATGAGAAGTATCCTTGACGAAGCTACCGACCCCTGGGGTATCAGAATCAACCGTGTGGAGCTTAAGAACATTATGCCTCCCAAAGAGATTCAGGAAGCTATGGAAAAGCAGATGAAGGCTGAGCGTGAACGCCGTGAATCTATCCTTAAGGCTGAGGGTGAAAAGAAATCCGCTATCCTTCTGGCTGAAGGTGAAAAGGAATCCGCTATCCTTCGTGCCGACGCTGAAAAGCAAGTTCGTATCCTCGAAGCTGAAGGTCAGGCTGAAGCTATCCTTAAGGTTCAGCAGGCTACAGCTGAAGGTATCAAGCTTATCAATGAAGCCGGTGCTTCCGATCAGGTTATCCGAATCAAGGCTCTCGAGGCCTTCCAGGCAGCAGCTGACGGCAAGGCAACGAAGATTATTATTCCTTCTGAGATTCAGGGACTTGCAGGTCTGGCTGCGGGACTTACTGAGGTTATCAAGGAAAAGTAATCTGAAAAAAGTAATTAAAGTAAAATTAAATGAGGGGCTGTACATTAAATACAGTCCCTTATGTTTTGGGCAAGATTGACTTTAAGGTGACGGAAATCGACCGAAAAAAACGGAGGTAAAATAAAATGAAAAGATTTAACACAATAATGTGGGGTGCGGTGCTCATCGTCGGAGGCGTACTCTTCTCTTTGAATGTACTGGAAATAACGAACATAGACTTTTTCTTTGAGGGCTGGTGGACATTCCTTATTATAGTTCCGTCCTTTATTGGCCTTTTTACTACCAAAGAAAAAATAATTAACGGTATCGCTTTGTTTGTAGGCACGACGGCATTCCTGTGTATACGTGAGATTATAACTTTCGTAATGCTGCTCAAGCTTATCCTGCCCGTGCTGATTATCCTCATCGGTGTGAAGCTCGTTTACCTGGGTGTGGCAGGAACCAGAAAGGCATAAGCTGATATATTATAGTATAGGAAAAGACAGATTTTTGTTTCGGGCAAGAGTCTGTCTTTGTTATTTGTATCGGTTTATGTTGTCTGTCTGTCCCAGGATATAATCAATGCTTGTATCATAATAGGCAGAGAGCTTAATGAGTACATCGGTAGGTATGTCTCTTTGTCCGTTTTCGTAATAAGAATAGCAGACCTGCGAGCATTTAAGGTAGTCGGCTATGTCTTTTTGCTTAAGGTCACGGTCTTCACGAAGGTCACGTATACGTTTATACATAATGTCATCACCTTTTCTTCTTTATATATAGAAGTATAGGTAAAACAAAATGTTATATTGACAAATATAAACATAATGTTATAAAATTGATGTATCTTAACAGAAAAGGAGATAAGAGAAAATGAAAAAGATTAAAAAATTGTTGCTGTTCGCAATAATCACTATTATGCTTATGCTCGGTTTTGCTTTTGGCGCGAGTGCGATTACAGGTCAATGCGGACCAAATACTTACTACAATTACAACAGTTCAACAGGTGAATTCATAATCTGTGGTGAGGGAGTCGTAGATGAATGGTGGAATGTTCATAATGTGGAAAATTGGAGAAACATAAAAAGTGTATTTGTTGAGGATAGTATAACTTCTATAGGCAAAGCAAACTATGCTTTTTCAGCGTGTAATAATTTGACAGATGTAAAATTATCGGAAAAAATCACTTCAGTTCCGTCCGGAACATTTTCTCAATGTTCGGCTCTGGAGTCGATTGTTATTCCGAAAAGTTGTGAATCTATCGGTATGGAAGCGTTTATGGTTTGTACAAGTCTCAGTAATATTGTTATTCCTGAAAATGTCACACAGATTGGTATGCATGCATTTTGGGGATGCAGCGCTTTGAAGACAGTAGTTATTGAATCAGATACACTGAATATTATCGGCAATTTTGCGTTTAATAGTTGTTCCGCGCTTACAGATGTATACTATTCAGGAACAGAAGAACAGTGGAACGAAATTAAAATTGGAAATAGAAACGATGAGTTTATCAACGCAACCATCCACTTCAACCACACTCACATTGATTTAGTAAGTGACGGCTTCTGTGATGACTGCACAGCAAAAGTAGGTGCAGCACATACACATACATATTCTTCTGCTGTAACCAAATCGGCTACCTGTACTGCAAACGGAATTAAAACCTTTACCTGCTCCTGCGGTGACACATATACAGAAATAATAAAAGCCACAGGCTCTCACAAAGGTGGTACTGCAACCTGTACCACGAAAGCAATCTGCACAGTATGTAAGCAGTTTTACGGTAGTCTTAAATCTCATACCTACGCTACCACTCCCACCAAAGCTACCCTTTCAAAGGACGGCAAGGTAGAAAGCAAATGTACAGTCTGCGGAAATGTAAACTCATCCACAGTAATAAATAAAATCAAATCCGTCAAGCTTTCTGCAACCTCATACACATATAACAACAAAACAAAAACACCTTCCGTAACAGT
>JAZLAJ010000023.1:0-7044 GCA_045613145.1 Acutalibacteraceae bacterium | reverse complement strand
CTTTTGTCTGCTTTGCAGACATTTCCCCTACCAGGGGAATTTCCTTTCAGGCGAGGCTTTATCTCTATGCAAAAATATAACTCTGCTAAGCTATGCCGACTGAAAGGTTCCTTGAAACGAAGAAACCTCTCAGTCACTTCGCGACAGCTCTCCTGAAAAGAGAGCCTTAGTCTACCTCCTCTGAAAGAGACGCGCTTCGTCACAGATACAGCGGCAGCGTATCACAGCCGAATATTTTTCTTTCCCTTCTTGCATTCTCCCCCCATCTGTTATATAATCATCCTATAAAACAAAAAGGAGAAATTTTTATGCACTTACTCAAAGCTGATAAAGACCATTATCAGGGTCAGGCTGACCCGTTTATTATGAAAAGTGACGGCAGATATTATATCTATGTCACAGGACACGATGCCGTTTATCTTTACCACTCCGATAAACTCTTCGAAGGCTGGGAATACTACGGCCCCGTAATGACTATGAAGGGACACGATTCCTTCTGGGCACCGAGTGTAATCGAGCTGGACGGAAAATTTTATATGTATAACTCCATCGAGATTTATAACGATACACCCGATAAGGGCGGTCACAGGGGTGCTATGCACGTCTCGGTATCAGACAGTCCTTTCGGCCCCTTCGGTGAGACAAGACAGATTCTTCACCCCTTCTCTATCGACTCACATATCGTAAAGAATGAAGCGGGTCTTTTCCTGTTTTATTCTGCCAATAAATTCGAGGGAGAAAGAATAGGTACCTGCATTTATGTAGACAGAATGCTTGACCCTGTTACTCCCGAGGGCAAGCCTGTACTTGTGCTTGAGCCTACACTTGACGAGGATATTTACTGCAGAGACAGATATAAAAAAGGTCAGCACTGGCACACAATCGAGGGTGCATTCTACTTTAAAGAAGGTGACTGGCACTACCTTATGTATTCAGGCAACTGCTTCGAACAGCCCACCTATTACATCGGCTATGCACGTGCGAAGACAGACGAAACAGATCTTACGAAGATTAAATTTGAAAAATATCCCGATAAGGACACCTATCACCCCGTAATGAAGGCTAATGACTTCGAAGAGGGCACGGGACACCATTCTATGATTAAGGAAGACGGTCAGTGGTATGCCGTTTACCACGCCAGAGACTACGGATATGAGAAGGGTACAAGTGCCTTCGATGCAAGAAATGCAAGAATATGCAAGCTTCACGTAGAGGACGGAATAATAACTGCAGAAAGATACGAAGACCGTATATAAATATAACGAAAAGAGCAACTGCTTTCCACTGCAGTTGCTCTTCTGTTTTATGTATAAATTAAATTCCCTTGAAGATTATCTTCCGAAAGAAAATACACCTGTTAAGATATTTCCGAAAAAAGCCTTTGTGAAATAAACTATGTCCGATAAAAAAGCAAAAATGGCAAGCATAATATTACCTCCTTTTAATTAGTGGCTTTATTTTACCGCATATATGCTACATTGAAAAAATGTAACTATTAACAATATGTAAATAATTTTTCCGTTGACTTAGTACGCCTGTTAGTGTTAAACTTATTACAGAATGAAATAAAGGAGAAAAGAAAAATGAGAGATTTCAATAAAGTAATCGACCGAAAAAACACAAACAGCCTTAAACATGATTTTGCCGTAGAAAACGGACTGCCCGCTGATGTTTTGCCTATGTGGGTGGCAGATATGGATTTCAAGGCTCCCGAATGTGTTCTCGAAGCCTTACAGAACTCCGTAAACCACGGTATTTTCGGTTACAGTAACCTTAAAGATGACTACTATGAAGCTGTGGCAGGCTGGTTTACACGTCATTTCGGATGGACACCCGAAAAGGAATGGCTTGTACAGACTCCCGGTGTAGTCTATGCCCTGGCTATGGCAGTAAGAGCATTTACCGAAAAGGGAGAGAGCGTTATCATTCAGCCTCCCGTTTACTATCCGTTCTACAACGTAATCAGAAACAATCAGAGAAAAATTATCGAAAGCCCCCTCGTCTATTCTGACGGAAGGTACACTATCGACTTTGAGGACTTCGAAAAGAAAATTACCGACAATGACGTTAAGCTTTTCATTCTCTGCAGCCCTCATAATCCTATCTGCAGAGTGTGGACAAAGCAGGAGCTTCAGAAGCTCGGTGAAATCTGCCGTAAGCATAATGTTATCATCGTTGCTGATGAAATCCACTGCGATTTCACCTATGAAGGACATCCTCACCATATTTTCTACGAAGCAGTTCCCGAAATGGCTGACAGAACTCTTATCTGTACTGCTCCGAGCAAGACATTCAATATAGCAGGTCTCCAGTGCTCAAACATCTGGGTAAAGAATGAGGAGCTCCGTCAGAGATACAACGAAGAAATCGCCGCCAGCGGTTACACTGTTCCCAATAATCTCGGCGTAGTCGCATGTAAGGCCGCTTACGAGGGCGGTGACGACTGGTACGAGGAGTGCTGGGCTTACATAAAGGATAATCTTGCCTATGTAAGAGAGTTCGTAAAGAAAAACCTTCCCGAAATTAAATTAGTAGAACCGGAAGGTACCTATTTCGCATGGCTCGACTGCTCAGGTCTCGGTCTGACCGCAAAGGAGCTTAATGACCTTATTATCAATAAGGCAGGTCTCTGGCTCGATGCCGGTGACATCTTCGGTGCCATAGCTGAGCAGTTCCAGAGAGTAGTTTTAGCCTGTCCGAGAGAAACAGTGGTAAAAGCTATGGAAAGCATTAAAAACGCTGTGGAGGGAATGAAAAAATGACATTGATCTCTTATTATTTCAAAAATATAATTATCTCTGTCGTTGCTTTTCTTCTCTTCGGAGTTACCTGGATAATTCCCTTTAACCTTATGAAAATTACCGTGGCACCCGCCGTTTTCGAAACAGGCGGAGACTACTATAACATCGTGTGGGAAACCTCCTTCAAGGGCAGCGGCTGTGTTAAGTACACCTATAACGGTGAAGAAAAAGTCCTCTGGGATTCCAATAACGGTATCATTACCTCTGACGATTCGATACACAGTGTAAGAGTGCCTAAAGAGGAACTCAGAGGAAACACCTACACTGTAGAATCACAGTTTATTCCCTTTAAATTCGCTTACAGCTGTCTTAAGGGTAGAAAATGCGAAAGTGAACCCATAGCCTTCAACGGCCAGGAAAAGGAAGATGACATAAACATCCTCTGCATATCCGACATCCACGAAATGGAAAAAGAAATGAACAAGGCTCTTTCGCACATTGAAGAAAAGCCTGACCTTATCTGTATGATAGGTGATATCACATCGGAAATGCGTACAAAGGATCAGTTCACCAAGTTCATTCTCAAGGATGCGGCAGACCTGAGCGGCGGCGCAATCCCTGTAGTCTTTACCCGAGGCAATCACGAAACAAGAGGTGAATATGCAGGTGTGCTCGCTGATTATCTCGGTGATGAACACGGTAAGTTCTACTATACCTTCGAATTCGGCGCTCTGTCGGCGGTAGTTATCGACTCAGGCGAGGACAAGGAAGACAGTCATAAGGAATACAGCGGTCTGGTGAATTTCGACACCCTCAGAAGCGAAGAATACGAATGGCTCTGCGGTCTTAACAAGAAGGATTTCGACGGAAAGTATAAGGTAGTTTTCAGTCACGAGCCCGTACTGGGCGACCACTTCGGTATGGACTGGACAGCACCGCTCAAGGATTTGGGTATGGAGCTTATTGTCGGCGGTCATTGGCACGAGTCAAGATTTGATGAGGGCGAACTTCCCGTGTTCATCGTAGGCGGTAATCTCGGCGAAGGCAAATGGGCGGCATCGATGATGAAGCTCGAAGACGGTAAAATCTCACTTAAAACCGTGGATACAGAAGGAAATGTGCTTCTGGACAGAGATGTGTAAATAAACTTAAGATATAGAGCAACCGCTGTAAAAGGCGGTTGCTTTTGGCAAGGGCAAAAGTAATTCTGCGACGCTGCGGAGCCTGAGTGCTTCGTAAAATGAAGAGTTTATATACAGATATATCGTTTTAATCAAGGAAATGTTCGTCTCGTCTGTAGGAGGATGAGCGATGAACCCCTTACGGTGAAGCAACTTCGGCTTTCCGAAACCTTCCATGCAATTCCACATTTTGTATTTTCCTATTGCATAATGATAATTTTTCTGTTATAATTTTACAGAGGAATATTATTTTCGGAGGTAATATCAGATGAAAAACAAATATCTTGCATTATTTATGGCACTGATTATGTGCTTTTCACTCGTTTTCGGTGCAGCAGCAGCTACCACCACAGGAGGAGAACAGCTTCTCCCCTTAGAGTCAGTGGTAACACCTACCGATGAACCGGATATAGCCGATAAAGTAGGCGATATATTAGGCGATATGGCAGGAGATGAGCTCTCACAGGCAGGCTCTGAAATTATGGACGGTATATACGAGGGTAACGATTTTCTTAACACCATTTATAAGGTGCTGGAGAACATAAAGATTTTTATTGCTAATTTCATTAATACTGTCTTTCCGTTTTTCAATATCGGAAGCGGCGGTTCCATTTTCGGATAATAAGAATATTCGGTAATGCTTTTTTGTATTACCGAATTTTTTTGGCAAAAGATATATATATAATCTGAGTATGTACAGTGTTTTCTGAAAGGATAAAATATGATCAGCTTTATTAAATCGGGACTGCCCTATTTCAGACGTATGCTGGTGGTGGCTGTTCCTATTATGATTCAGTCGGGTATTACCAACTTCGTAAGTATGCTCGATAATATTATGGTCGGACAGGTGGGCACACTGCAGATGTCGGGTGTCTCCATCGTAAATCAGCTTATGATAGTGTTCAATCTCTGCATTTTCGGTGCTATGTCGGGTGCGGGTATTTTTACTGCACAGTTTTACGGCAAGAAAGACGCTGAAGGCGTGAAAAACACTATGCAGTATAAGCTTGTTTTTGCATTTTTGCTGACAGCCTTCGGTATCGGAGCCTTTGTTTCTATGGGTGATACGCTTATCGGAGCTTATCTTCAGGGTGAAGCGGCAGCAGGAGAAAGAGAGCTGGTAGCCTCTTATGCGGCAGAATATCTGGAAATTATGCTTATAGGACTTCTTCCCTTTGCTCTTTCTCAGGCTTATGCGAGTACTCTGCGTGAAACAAGCGACAGAGTTATACCGATGATATCTACGGTAGCTGCTGTTCTGATTAATTTCGTTCTAAATTATATTCTTATTTTCGGTCATTTCGGCGCACCTGAGCTCGGCATAAACGGTGCAGCTGTGGCTACGGTGATTTCACGCTTTGCAGAGCTTGCAATTCTGGTTATCTGGGCACATACACATAAAAGAAAATACTGCTTCATAAAAGGTCTTTTCACCTCGAGCACTCTTTCAGGTGAGCTTCTGAAAAAGATTACGGTTATCTCTCTTCCGCTTCTTGTCAATGAAGCTCTCTGGTCAGCAGGTATGGCTATGCTGAATCAGTGCTACTCCGTAAGAGGTCTCGATGTGGTGGCAGCGATAAATATCGTCTCGACCATCAGTAATGTCTTTAACGTATCCTTCGTATCCTTCGGCTCTGCTATAGGCATAATTCTCAGTCAGATGCTCGGAGCAGGCGAAAAGAAGCAGGCGAAGAAAGCGAGCACGAGACTTCTGTTTTTTGCGGTAGCAACTGTGGTATTCGTAGCACTGATAATGATTATCTTCGCACCGGTTTTCCCCTCTATTTATAAAACTGATGACGAAATCCGAAAGCTTGCCTCGACGGTAATAACCGTAGTGGCTCTGTTTATGCCTGTTCAGTCATTTACTAATGCCTGTTATTTTACTCTGCGCTCCGGTGGCAAGACAGTCATAACCTTCCTCTTTGACAGCGGTTTTGTATGGACGGTTTCCGTTCCTCTTGCCTTTATACTGAGCCGATACACATCAGTTCCCATCGTGCCGCTTTATACGGCCGTTCTGTCTGCGGACATAATAAAATGTACAGTCGGTTATATCTTTATGAAAAAGGGTGTCTGGCTTAATACGGTAGTGGAATAAATCTATATTAAAGCAGGGACAGGTAACTCTGTTACAGTGCCGGCTGTTCTTCGGGCGTATGCCACCGACAGCTGTCCTTGCGGAATTGGGTAAAAACAAATATTAAGTGACTGCGTCACCTCTTTTTTCGGGAAGAGGTGGCTTTTTTGTTTGCTGAAAGTATTTTTCAATATAACAAGAAGATATATTTTATTGTTTCGTTTCAAGGAAACTATCAGTCGTCATCGCTCGAGTTGCATCGTCGCCGAAGCGCCCGCAGTGCGGGATGAAGTGAGATGTGAAACAGTAAGGTGTATTTTTTTAATTTTTGTTTCAAGTATGCAATTAGTCGTCATCCGCTCGAGCTGCATCGTCGCCGAAGCGCTCCCAGTGGGAGAAGAAGCGAGGTGAGGATGGCGCAGCGGTCAAAATCGCTCAGCGCTCCAAGCTGAAAAAGCGATTTTGGGAACCGCAAGAGAAAAGGGCTCTTACTTTGCTCCGGAGGCGGCAAAGTAAGCAAAGCCCCTCTTTTTTTAAGTGGGAAAAGAGAGTGCCTACAGTTAAGTATATGGAAACAGTAATAGTGTTCTTTTCTGTTACAGTTCTAAAACAATTACTTTCCCTTGGGGTGCGACCCGTGGCAGGGTCGCAGACAGGGAACTGCCGTTCTACATTAAAGTTTATGTTTGTTTAACTTGCCTTCTTAAGCAGTGTTTCTGCTTTTTCACCTTTCAGTACCTCCTTACAAAACGCTCTACATGGGGCACACCGTGGCAGGTGTGCAGACAACCGATAAGGCTTCGGAAGTACAGAAAGGTTTTCGTTAACCCCTATTACTTTTATGTTGGTGAAGGCTTAAAGGGTCACTGACCGTAGAACTTATCTGAAAAGTAGTCAGAGTGGGAAGCGACTGTCGGACTGACGGTACTTAAGGAGTCGAAGCGTGTGGTGGCGTCAGACACCACAGGGTAGACAAAATATCTGTGCGTTGAGGGAGAGACGGCAGCGATTTTTCTGCACTGCTTTCAGTAAAAGCACTCTG
>JAZLAJ010000022.1:0-99765 GCA_045613145.1 Acutalibacteraceae bacterium | reverse complement strand
AGAATTAAGAGCAAAAGGATTAACACATAGAGAAATAGCAGAACGATTGGGCTTTGAACAAATACAAATAAAAGAATTTTTTCACAGATACAACCGAAATCAACGAAAGCAAGCTGCAGGAATGCCATTGAAGCGAAAAGGCAGACCAAGAAAAGACGAAAATGAATTACCACCTTCAATACAACAATTAAGCAAACTTACACAATTGCAGTATGAACTTGCGAGTAAAGAAAGGCACATAAAGAGATTAGAAATGGAAAATGAACTGATGCGGGATTTTCTCTCGCTTACAGGAAGGAAGTGAGAACAAGTGTAAAGTTTATGGTTCCTCTGCTTCATATGTGTTATATGAAACCCAGATGTAGGTATTCTCTTTCATGAATTCTTCGTAGATTCCCATCGCAGACCATATCATCTCGGTAAGGTCCATATTATTAAAATTTTCTTCACATCGTACATAACTTTTTCTTCCTTTCGGTACAAATATTATATTTTCTTCATTTTCTGACAAACTAGCGATTACGGTCGGTTATCGGATTGCTCTCTGTCCCCACTTCGGCTGTACGGGTGCCACCCAGGATTCTGCAAACTCGATGCGTCTCCGTGGTTTCGGCAAAACAAAAAGAGTCTCCCTTTGACAAAAAACACTTATCCCTTGGACCTGTTTTGCTTTGCGGTACTCCTGAGTGTAGTTTAAGTGTTGTTAGTCAAAAAAGACTCTTGGTAATTCATCGGAACCTTTATCTCGGTTCCGGTCCCTTTGGTTCAGACTTGGTATTGTAGTATTAATATTATTTTTGAGTGTCTGTCCCTCCGGTGCCGGGTCAATCCTTACCATCGCCTTGACCACGGCTATTCAATTGTCAGAACGATTGCCGGACACCTATCGGCGTCCTTGCCTCGCATAGATATTATATTTTTATTTCCGGATAAATCAATAGTTTTTTTTGCATGCTTTTTCTTTTCGTGAAAAATTACGGTGAATTATTTTTTTAGGTAAAAAACAACTTCCTCATAAATATTTTTGTGTTTTTTACCAGAAGTTCATATAAATATAATGATTGCAAATTGACATAATATTTTCGATGTGGTATAGTAAATTCAAGGGGAAATAGGATTGTTTTAATTGCCTTTGTGCATTTTCACGAAACCCCAAAATAAGCAAAAAAATTCTTTATGGCAGAAAGTTTTCCACCATAAAGAAAATGAAAAAATGGGAAATTTTGGGATATATACCTTATAAACCCTAATGAAATCAAGGAGTTCAATGAAGAAGCAAGACACGGAAGGGCTTTCGAAGGTCTGCTTAACAGATATTTTGGTTAAGACATCTCCGTCAGCCTGACGGTTACCTCTCCTTTCAGGTGAGGCTTATATAACCCCTCTGTCACCTTCTGACAGTTCGGTTCAGAGTGACATATAAAGATTTAAATCATATCAGAGGGGATGCGATTTCGTGTCCCCTCCCGTTTTATATATTTATTATTTAAAGGAGAGAAAATTATGTTTGATTACACTATCTGCAACTGTAAAAAAGTATCATTCTTCGATGTGGAGGATGCACTGAATAAGTTCGACAAATTCGAGGATGTAGAAAAAGCCTTCGAGAGTGTACAGAAAATCACCCACTGCTCTACAGGTTGCGGCGGTTGCCATGACAAGATAATGGATGCAATTTCGGAAATAATGACTAAACGCCATCCCTATAATGCATAATATATACAACTTGATTTTTGAGGTGATTTATATGAAGAAATATGTTTGTCCCTGCGGTTACGTTTATGATCCCGAGCTCGGAGATCCCGAAAACGGTGTTGTAGCCAATACAAAATGGGAAGATGTTCCCGAAGATTGGGTATGTCCCTGGTGCGGATTGGATAAAGATGTATTCGTAGAAGAATAACAGAAATTAAAAGCTCACTGAATCAGTTTTCTGTACCGAAACAGTGAGCTTTTATTAATTCATAACAATTCGTAAGTCACTTTTTTTATGTGAAATACATTTAAGGTTTCACCGTAAAGCCTTAAGCTTATTTTTCCTGCTTTTTCTTTCCGAGCTTATCAAGTCCGAAAAATACAAATCCTATCGCAACAAAAGCAACAAGAAGAATAACTACCCACTTAACAACACCACCCACACCCTGTGTTTCAAGATTAACAAAGAAATAGGGATAAATAAGCGGCGTGTTAGTACCGGGAATAAGTACAGAAGTATCAAACTTCATAATTGCAGCCTGAATAAAAATAAAAACAAGATAAGTAAGAGGAAATCCTACAGAGGCAAGAGGATAAAACCATTTACATTTTCTGCGTTCGTAAAACAAAAACCAGTGTGCTATGTACATAACAGGAAGTACTACATGAAAAGCAAGGCTTCCGATTCTCCAGTTAAGCTGAGGATCTCTGTCTGCGGCTCCTGCGAGCATAATATTAAACACAAGGAAGGTAAGTAAAATACCGAGCATTCCGATAAATTTCATAAGGGGTGCAGCAGTGACGAAGCTGTCATTCTTTTTCTTTGCTGTCTGAATGAGCGCAGTCAGCATTACACCAAGACAGAAAAAATTACTTATATTTGTAAAATGCACATAGAAATCCCATCGGATCAAATTTATATCATCGAATATACCGAGACTTGCTACACAACCCACAAAACCGAGTGTACAATAAACAGTCTGAAAAATCAGCTGTGCTGTTCTGCTTTTAATCATAATAATACTCCTTTATTTGTATGTATTTTCAACAGGCGGTTCATATTCGAAGCTGATAATCTTCACATCATCACCCTCATACAGATTGAAGGTCGCTTCATTAGCAGGGTCTCCCGTTGTAATGTAAATATAGGGTTCGGGCTTAGGGTCATCTGAGTTTTTCATATTTTGATAATTAGGGTCTGACATAAAGAAATCTGCGCAAATATCAAGATCAACTTTGATTGTGCCATCATCAGTGGTTTTTAATTCGTAATCGGTAAAATCACCATGGTCTTTTATGTAGCCAGTCCAATCACGTCCTACCCCGTCAAGTGCTCTGCTTACGCCCTTGAACTTACACACATAGGTGCCTTCAATTTTCTTTATTTCACCGTCGACCTCATAAGTGAGAGCAAAATCAAATTCACCCTCTTTGACTTCAGGCTTAGGAACAGTCATAAAAGCACCTGTAAAGGCTCCTGCAATCAGAACAGATACCAGCACCCCCAAAACAAAGCCAACTGCTACACCTGTAAATGTCATCCTTTTCTTCATATTTTTTCTCCTTTAAAAAATATAGTCCTGTACTTTAATTATACATAACCGTTCTCACAAACCACTTACAATTTTATTCTCAGCTCAAAAAACTAAAGTATCAACCTTGTCTATAGATTCTGTAAGATTTGTTCTGTAATGATTTACCGTTACTTCATCAGCGTCTCTGCGAAGACAACGGCGGAGAAGTCTCATATAGCCGATAACCTTCGCCTTGTTTTCGGCATCGATAATTGCTTTTTCATCATCCGTACCAAGATATCTTGCCAGAGAAAGACGCCAGAAACGGTGAGCAGTTTCACTGTCAAAGCCGAAGAAGCTTTCAACACTTGTCTTGTCAAGCTCACCGAAGCCTACAAAGGCGTTAAACATAGAGCCGAGTTCGAGAATCGGATGACCTACTGCAAGTGTATCCATATCAATAAGAATAGGCTCACCGTTCTGTACCATAACATTGTTAGTATGATAGTCACCGTGAATAATAAAGTTACTTTCGGGAATACCTTCGATAAGAGTACGCATTTTCCTTGCGTGAGCATCATCAAGATATTCTGCAAGAAAATCGACCCACTCAAGAACCCATTTTCTGAAATCGGGAAGGTCACCTTCCTGTGTCTCTATTGAGTGCACCTCTTTAATCGTATCGATGTAATAAGCTACGCTCTGTGATAAGTCCTCAGTATTTGCTCTGATAAGCTTTGTTACCGACGTTGCATTAAGTAGCTCTGTAAGACTGCCGTAGCCGTCACCGATACGTACTATTCCGTAAGGAATAGCAGTGTTAACACCGAGGACAAAGGCTCTTCTCGAATTTTCACGCTCCTGCATAATTTCAGGAAGTGCATCTCTGTTAAAATACTGCTTTACGATTGTTTCACTGTCATAACGGTAAACTGCACCGTTAGCTCCTTTTGCTATAAACTCACAGTTATCAAGATCTATTCTGCGGTATGTTTTTTCGATAGTAATCATTTCCGTAAAGCCTGTCATTTCAAAAACGCTGTAAACCTCAGGAGAAACATTGATTATCGCAAGCTTAGGCTCTTCCTTTCTGAGTCTGAGCATTATACGAAGACCTGCACTTGAAATGTACTCGAGTGTGTCTGCATCAAGGACAGTATGCATTCCCTGATGCTCTTTTCTTATTTCATTAATGCCGCTTTCTACATCGGCTGCATTTGAAGCATCTATTCTGCCGTCAAGACTTATATATAAAATATCCTTATCTGTTCTGAAATCTATTTTCTTCATTTCAATTAACCTTTCCGAATACAATTTTTAAAAGCTCGTTATATTCCTGCCATGCCGGAAACTCCTTAAGAGGAGAGGTCAGCTCGGCTATGGTGCTGTAGTACCATTTCTGCTGTGACGGGTCCTTCTGATTAAATGACTGCCACATACTGTCACCCTCAGCCTTCCATATTCTGTAAAAGGACCTCATATTAGCCAGCTTGTCACCAAGCCAGAGCATAAGTACATCTCTGTCACCGCAGCTCGCAAGCTCTTTCAATGACTCCTCTTTTCTTATCCTCCACGTGTCTTCCGGCGGTAAATCGGCACGCTTGTCCTCTGTTTCCAATTCCACAAGCGCTTTTACACGTGAACCGAAAATTTCTTCGATTTCTCCGATGGTAATTTCCGTATCTTCGACCACATCGTGAAGCACAGCCGCCGAAATAACATCTCTGTCATCTGTCATCGTTCCGACAATTACAGCCGCCTCAAGAGGATGAAGAATATAGGGTGTTTTATCCTTTTTTCTCTCCATACCGTCGTGAGCCTTTGCGGCAAATCCGATAGCTTTTGTTACCTTATCCATCATCTGATCACCAGAATGTCTGCAAAGCCTGTCATTTCGAAAATGTCCATAACTGCTTCGCTTACATCAGTAAGCTCCATGTGACCCTGTGCGTTCATCTTCTTCTGGGCGGAAAGAAGAACTCTGAGTCCGGCACTTGAAATGTAGTTGACACCTTTGAAATCGAGCACTAAGCTTTTGAGCTCATCGCCTTCAGCGTTAATAGCTTTTTCAAGCTCAGGCGCAGTAGTTGTGTCAAGTCTGCCTTCGATTTTCATAAGGACTCTGCCATTTTCTTTTTCGATATTAATGTTCATAGATAAATCTCCTTTATATTTTTTTAGTCATAGTAAGAATGTTTTTACCGTTTTCACTTGTGTAAGAAACCGTGTCCATTGTCTTCTTTGTAATGAAAATACCCAGGCCGCCGATATCTCTTTCTGCTGCTGAAAGAGTGATGTCAGGCTCTTCTCTTTCCAATGGATTGAAGGGGGTTCCCTCGTCCGTTACGGTAAGCGTCATAAGTCTTTCCTTTTCGTCAAAGCCAAAGGAAACAGTAGCGTTACCTGTTCCGTCAGTGTAGGCATAGCTTGCGATATTTACGAATATCTCTTCCACCGCAACACATATCGCCATAGCACTTTTCATCGGACAACCGAAGCTTTCGAGACATTCCTCCGTGAAAGCTATAACCTCTGAGAGTGCATCCTTTCTTGCCGAAAAGACTTTTTCTTTCATAGCAGCACCTTCTTTCTTTTTGTAATCAAAAATAAGCATTGTAATATCATCAAACTGAGGAGCATCACCTGCGAAAAGGTCTATATCCTCTTTGAGTCCTGAAAGCAGCTTTTCAGCCTTCAGGGCTTTATTTTTGTCAATATAAGACAGCAGTCTGTCTTCTCCGTAAAGAGCCTCATTTTCGTCTGTGGCCTCTGTAACACCGTCGGTATAAAGGAAAATTCTGTCTCCACTGTCAAGAGTCATTTCATTCAAGCGGTATTTCATGCCCTCCATACCTGCAAGAACAAAGCCTGTACGGCTCTTAAGATATTCACACTCACCATTCGCGTGGACAAGAATCGGAGGATTATGTCCTGCATTTGCGAAGCTGAGCAGACCTGTCGTAAGGTCGATTTTTCCCATCCAGGCAGTGACGAACATACCGGACTCGTTATTTTCACATAACTTTTCATTGGCGAGAGTGAAAATTTCATCGACAGAAAGTCCTCTTTCAGCGAGGTCTCTGATAATAGTCTTGGCTGTCATCATAAACATAGCAGCGGGTATTCCCTTGCCCGAAACATCAGCGGCAAGGAAAAGCACTGTCTTATCGTCAAGAGAGTAAAAATCGTAGAAATCCCCGCCGACCTCCTTGGCAGCTATCATCTGTGCATATATAGCATATCCTTCTGTATCGGGGAAATCTGAGGGCAGAGCCGAAAGCTGAATCTGCTTTGCATATTCGAGTTCCTTGTCGATTCTTGCGGCTGCTTCACCGATATATCTTTTCAGAGTAGCAACGGTTGAGTTGATATCATCAGAAAGTGATGAAAACTCTGCATTCGAGCGTACATCTACCTTTACGTTAAGATTACCGCCTGTAATTTCAGAAAGAGTACCGTTGATTTTCTGAAGATTATTAATGATGACCTTTTTAATAAGGAAATAGATAAAGATAAACAAGGCTGCGAAAATCAGTATCAGCATAAATATGCTCGTATAAAGAGAAGCATCTCTCAGAAGCATAGCCTCAGCAACGGGCATTGCGGCAATTATGCAGTAGCCTTCTACAAAGGTGAATACATAAATATATTCTTCACTGAAAGCTGTTTCGTCATTAATAATATTTGTTTTATAAAGCTGAGCTGCGGTTTTACCCTGAAGCATAACCTCATCGGGCACTATGCCTATGGTAGAAATGTGAGTTCCGTTTCTTTTTGTATGGGTTACAAGATTAAAGTTTTCATCGCAGACAGCAACAAAGCCTGTACTTCCCACATGACGGTTCTTAGTTACATCGACGACGAAATCATCGAGAACATCGTGAAACTGATCTGCATCGTAGCCGACCTGAATAAATCCGTCTTCTTCAAGGCTGATACCCGCATACTTTCTCATCGTCACACCGTCATAGCCCTGGGGACTGTACATCTGTACAAGCTCACTTTTTTCACTCGTCAGCACCATAAATTCTTTAGACTGCTCTGTGCTGTCCATATCGAAAACTCCCACAAGCTCTTCGTCGGTGGAATCGATAATTATACCTTCAGAATCAACTATATTTATTTCGGTGACATTGTACTTTTTTGCAAGAGCATCAAGAGAGATGTCTTTTTTATTTTCATATTCTGAACGTATATTTTCTGTTATCTTCAGAAGATTCTCATCGGACTTTCCTCTGACATCAGTGATAACATCGTTCATAGCCGATGTAAAAACCTCTCTTGTTTCAATTTCAGCCATTCCGTTCTGCAGAACATATGTAAAGGCACTGGTTATCACGCAGGCAATAACAATAAGCACAAGCAGTCTCCGCTGAAAAGTCTGCGAAATGCGTTCGTTTGTTTTGCCTGACTTTTTTTCATCGCGCTTCAGCAGAGAAACGACTATAAGGGAAATTCCGACAGCAGCCGAGTTTCCTATAATCATCGGAACGGTGGCGCCCTTTACAAACTCAAAAGCATATGATGAATCACTCATATTTGTAAAGAAAATCATCAGCATATGAAGCACTTCACACACAACGGTTATAAATACACCGTAGCTCCATGTAGGCTTTTTGTTATCAAACATATAGCGTCTGAGCACTGCCGCCATAAAGCCGGCAAGCATCGTCGAAAGAGTACACGCTATTCTCGTATATTCTCCCCCGCCCCAGTAAACGGAAAAGAAACGGTACAAGCCTCCGATTACACCTGATATAACACCTGCCGGTCCGCCGAAAATAAGCCCTGCGCATAAAGGTGCCGCATCACGGACATTCGCTACAGTACCGAGAATCTCCACGCCATATCCGGAAGCAAAAGCAGACAAACCGCCGAAAACAAGTCCGATAAGCATCTGCTTTGAAATAAAATTAAGTTTTTTAAATTTCGTTTTTTTGTCAAGCAGATAAAAAGTTGCAACAAAAAAACAGTTCAATAAAACAGGAACTAAAAGCTTCATCCGTCTCCTCCTTTTTTAAAAAATTAGTTTATAAAGAAATTTGATAAGGTCCCAGCAGGCATTACCGCTTGCTCCGAGCAAAATGAAAAGTATCATATAAACAAACATACTTAATTTGCTTATAGTCTGGCGGGATATATTCAGGTAAAAGTTAAACTGACCTTTCAGTTTAACTTCACGGGATTGCTGCCACTGATAAGTGACAGCATCCGTTGTCGGAAATTTTACAGGAAGAAAGTCCTTATAAAGCTCTTCTTCCATACGTCTGATTCGGTAACAGGCAGTGTCATTAAGCTCGTAGCCTTCATCGATTGAAATAGTCAGAACAGCCTTTTTCAGTTTTTGCCTGTGAAAAGCTCCTATGCTGTTGATTTCATTAGGCAGAAGTCTCGCTTCATTTATTCTTACTGAATAACCATAGCGCTCAGCAACCATAGGAGTCAGCAACAAATCGCGCATTCTCGTAATTACGTTGCCCACATCCATCTGCTTTTTGAACACCTCGTCCATAGATTTATGAGGCACGCGAAATATAAAATAAGCCTCTTCATTATCGAGATATTTTAACAACCCTTCGAACGGCACCTTTAACAGTGTTCCCTTTGAAACAGACTTCACTGTGTAATCAATAGCTGATAAGTGAACTATATCCACTGTCTTTCCATTATATGCAATTTCTGATGTGGCTATATTTTTTTTATAATCTATTACGCACATACTGCTGAAAATTGCTCTTGAAAGATTTTCGTCACAAAATTTAAGAGAAACATCCTCTATTTCATTTTTACTTACAGGAAAAGGGAAATATATACTGAGTGATGTAGTTCCCTTAATTCCTCTTATATGAACCGCTATATCCACATAGCTTTTACCTTTAGGATTAAGCCAGTTATTAAGATAGATAGTGCTTACATCATCACCGTCTACCCACATTGCCCATCCGTCATCTGCAAAAAATTTATTTTTTTTACTCAAAAAATCACATCCTGTTCTTAGGGTGACAGTAGTCGAACCTGATAAGCCTTAAATGTCCGATTTACAGCACCTTTGATGATTTTTCTCCTCGCAAGACGCGAGTATTGTTTCGTCGAAGAAATCCTCAAATGCACTATAACTCGGGCATTTAAGGTTCTTCGAAGCTTAATGGGAGAAGATTTTTATTGTAACGAGGCAAAAAACGTAGAAAGGCTGTCGCCTTTCAAGGCTTTTTAACGATGTTACGGTGAAAATATACCCCGTTAAACCTTATCGGGTTCAACTGCTGTCACCCTACGCTGACGTTAAAATTTACCGTGCCGGTCAATGTGCTTTCTCACAAGCTTACTGTCATCACGGTGATAAGGTGCATTCCCCTCAAATTCACTGTCGTCAATGCTCAGGTCAGCTCTGACCGCACTTTCATAAATACTTCCGATAAAAGGAATTTTAGTCCTTATAAATCTGTTCAGAAAGAGCGCATGATACTGAACCTCACAGGCAAACTGATTAAAAGATGTATCAGCTGTGTGAGTGGCAAGAATTGCCAGCTTTTCGTAACAGTCGGGTGCTTCAGGGTCGTTTATGTAAATTCTGTCGTGGTCACATACTGTACGGCCTGCAGCTGCATTGTTACGTTCTATAAAATCAGGGAGTCTTTTTTCTTTGCTGTCCTTCTGACAGATAAGACTCTCACTGTATATTTCTTCGTATTTCTGCGGGACAATAATAAATCCCTTGTGTGTGAAAGAGAGAATATGTCTTACAAATAATTCTGCAATAAGATAAGAAGCCTTACTTTCAGTTTTGCAGAAATATTTTTTTATAACAGAATCGTGCTTCTGTCCGCGTCTGGCAACCACTCGGTTGATTTCATTACTCATAGCCAATCTGTTATCATCTGTGGGCTTGTCAAGACATTTCATAAGAGTATCAGGGTTGTAAGCTATAAAGCTTACGGTAACCCCCGGAGAATCATAGTCAGCTCTCTCTCCGGCAAACATATCGTATTCCTGTTCACGAAGCTTAAAAAGGCTGTAAACACAGCTGTTTTCTGTTCCGATGGCATAAATATACCAATCGTCAAAATAATTCTCACATCTCAATTCATCACCGTCACCGGTTGGGAAAGTGTAAATGTTTTTCTCTGCGAGAAGCACTGAAATACTTTTATTAAGGCAGAAAAATCCGTCATCCGTTTTCTCTATGTTGCTTTCATCTGCGAGACCGCCTTCAATAAGCTGTAAAAAGCAGTCCGGATTTTTATTTTCTGATGTATCTTTTTTTAAATTACTCATTATTCTCAAATCTTTTTTTACTTTTAAATAAACACCAATGGTCAGGCATAGAAATCTATGCCTGACCCGTAATAAAATTATTTTTTACCGCCGAAAATTTTTGCGAAGAAATCCTTTATTGTCTTGATGAGTCTCTGGAACCAGTTGAGTGATTGATCAACATCAGGAACCTCAAAATCAATATCGGGATCAATACCAATAGCACCGATGAGCATATAACCCTTTACAGTAACTCTGATTTCACCGTCATCATTGGGCTTTACAGCATCACCGTTTACATAGAAGGTGAAGGAGTCACCCAAAATGTCACCGGCCTTGATAATAAGCTCTGTGCCGTTCTCAACCTCGTATGTTGAGTTGCCGAATACGATATCCCAGCTCTGTCCGCCGTCCTGTGAAACATGATACCAGCCGATTCCGTCAGTCTTACCGAAGACAATGTGATGTGCACCGCCGCTGAGTGAACCATTACCATTACCATCACCATCACCGTCACCTTCGGGAGCCTCAGGTGTCTCAGGTGTTTCAGGTGTTTCAGGATTTTCGGGAACCTCGGGTTCTTCGGGAACTATCTCAGTAAATACATAGGTGTATGTTTCTGTTTTTGTTCCGCTTACGACTGCAGGAGGTGTAACCTTCCAAGCACCGCCTTCGAAGCCTTCCTTTGCCGTCATTCCTGTGGGAGCAGTAAGGGCTGCTGTACCGTCAACTGCATATTCGCCATCCTTCATAAGGTCAAGATAAACAAACTTGTCAGCTGTTGTACCGTCTGCCCATTTACCGTTGACAACCTTGAATATAACCTTCTTCTGATACTTGTCAGGAATATCGTCACCTGTATTACCGTCTTTACCGCCTCCGACTGAATCGGCAGCATAATAAAATTCGATAATGTTGTCTTTTGTGTCAATAGTTATTGTCTTCTTGCTTTCACTTCTGAGAGTGTACTTGTCAATAGCTATAGCATTTTCTGTTATAACTGCTCCGTAAGCTGCTAACAGAATTTTAGCATCAGCAAGCTCTTTTCCTGTGCCCTCTTCGAGATATTTAACTGTATAACCGTAATTGTTTCTCTCATAATAGAGAATAATTTCGTTTTCGCCTTCACCGATTGTTATACTGTCAGCGCTTGCGCTTACGTAGGTGAAGCCTGTAAATTCCTCTTCAAGGCTTTCTGCAGTAATTACATCACCGTATATCTGAGCTGTTTTGTTTTCAGATTTAAGCACATTATCAGTGTACAGCTCCTTATGAATTACTTTAAGCACGAGATCGTTTCTCTTTACGTAGCTGTAAGTATAGATAAGCTCATCCGTACCGCTGACAACTGAAGGAATTTCTTTATCCCATGAGCCGTTACTGTAGCCTTCCTTTGCCTTCATTCCTGCGGGAGCAGTGAGAACTGCTGTACCGTCAACTGCATATTCGCCATCCTTCATAAGGTCAAGATATACAATTTTGTCAGCTGTTGTACCGTCTGCCCATGTACCGTTTACGATTTTGAAGATAACCTTCTTCTGATACTTGTCAGGAGTACCGTCACCTTCGTCACCGTCTTCACCGCCACCGAAGCTGTCTGCTGCATAGTAGAAATTGATAACATTGTTTTCTGTATCAATCGTGATTGTCTTGCTTGTTTCGCCTGTAGCTGTGTAACCGTCAATAGCTATCGCTGTTTCTGTTATAACTGCTTCAAACTCAGCTTTAGCAGTCTTTGCTTCTGCGAGTACCTTATCGGTATCCTCTTCGAGGTAATTTACGGTATAGTCGTAGTTGCCTTTTTCCCATTTTGCGTAAAGATTTGTATCTTCTGCTACTGTTTCGGCAATCTTTGTAACCTTATCACCTGTACATTCGGGATTTGCATACCAGCCCTGGAAAATGTAGCCTTCACGAACGGGTACATAATCAATGATTGTTTCATAACTCCATGTGTGAACTCCGTGAGAAACAACGGTAACACCTTCGTCAGCATAATTCTCGTTATAAATAATGTCATAACGGTTAGGAATAATCTTGACCTGAAGCACTCCTGTAGGAGCATCGTGAAGAGGACTGTAACGTGAAGGAGCACCGTAAACTACTGATACGGGCCATTCTGATACAGCGTCATCTTCAATCTTTGAAAGGTAAGCCTGATAGTCGTAAAGAGCACCGTCATAAACACTGTTCCATACTGTGTAGCCGTAATCACCGTCATCCATACCGTCTTTGCCCATACCGATTTCAATACCGTAGGGAACAACTGTATGCTGGCTGATTACCTGATATGCGTTGTCTGTACCTGTTGCCTTGTACCAGATTTCAACAAGTGTATCATCAGGTCTTAAGTTCTCACCGACGAGTGTCGCATCAACCTCAACAGGCTGGAAATATGAAGCTGGTTCGAATGAAAGATAAGCGTTAACAAAGGTTTCCCACTTGCTGTCTTCAGGATATACTGCAGTAAAGTCAGCTAAATTATAGTCGTCAGCATAATCACCGTCATTGTCAATATACGTTGTTGAGTTCTGATAGGTTGTACCGTAATTGAGGGTAAGAACCTCTGTTCTGTATTTCTTTGCAGGATCAAGACCTGTAAATCTATATTCCTCGGAAATACCGTAAATCATTTCTGACATAGGCCATACAATATTAACCGTCTGGCTGTCAATGATATATTCACCGTCTGCAGTAATTTCCTTAAGAGCTATAACTGCGCTCTGTGCACGGTCAATTGCCCATACATCAACTACATTACCGTCCTGCATATATGAGCCTGCAACTCTCACATAACCTGTAAGAATCTGATCCCACTTAGCATATACGGTTATGTTTTCCTTGAGAATTTCTCCCGTAACTACGGGTTCCTTAAATTCGGGATCCTTGTACCAACCGCCGAATTCGTGTCCGTCAAACTCAGGAACATAATCCTTTGTATCAGGTACATAATATTCGTCTTCTTCAGTGTAAGTATCTTTGTCTCTGATTGTACCGCCGTTAGCGTCGAAGGTTACGTCGTACTTTTCAACAGTAATCACACCGTGAAGTGTACCCTTCTGTGAATCCGTAGCATCATCATAGTACGCACCGTTGAGTGTTTCACCAAATTTTGCACCGTCATCGACAGCGCTCATTGTAGCTGTATATTCACCGTCGGTGTATATTGCGAGCTTCCCGTTGAAGCTCTCCGCAGGAACGGTGATTACAGAATTCCCGTAAACGAATCCGGTAACAACCGCACGGTATCCGTAAGGATCGTTTGAATCTGCGTATTTCCATACAGGATATGAGCCGAAACCTTCACCTGTAACAGGGTCAATATCTACTCTTACACCGGGCTTTGCAACCGCATCTGTCGATGCCTGCTGAGTAATAATTTCCCATTCTGCACCATTCCAGAATGCTATTTTTACAATCGCAGCATCAGGATAAAGTTCGAGCGGAACATCATCTGCCATTTCAAGACTGAAATCAATGTCAAAATTTGAAGGAGTATGTTCGAGTGAAATATTGATAATCCAGTTATCATACTCATCCTGCTTCTTTTCAATTAACGTCACATCATAGTCTGATTTACTCAAAGCAACACCGAAGGTTGATGATTCGAGTAAACCTGTGTAGGTATAATCTGTTGCGGTATAGGTTGACACATTGTCCTTTAATGTGTAGCTATAATCTTTTTTATTGCCGTTTTCATCTGTAACCTCATCTTTTGTAAAGTGAAGCTCGTCACCTGTCTCAACAAATGCAGGTGAGTCTGCTGTCATTTCGAGGAAGTCAACATCAAGGTCAGCTCTTGTTACGACCTGGTCATAACCACCGTCTTTACTGTTATGGTCAATAGTAACATTAATCGTTACGTTAACAGCCTTTTCCCACTTTGCCTTAAGAGTTATAGGTGCTGAAATTGATGAGGTAATATGCTTACCTGAACTGATTGTATTTCCACTGTAATCCCAGCCCATGAAGATGAATCCGTCACGTACGGGAATATTTGAGGTTGCGTCTACTGAAGAACCTGATGCGTAAATCTCTGTACCTACATCTTCGCCCTCTTTGAATGCACCGCCGTTTGTATCATAATTAACGCTGTAGTTATGAAGATGAAGCTCTGCATTCGCATGTTCAATAACAAGCTGATAGTTACCTACTTTACTATATTCACCGTCAAGCTTAATCCAGGGATTGAAAACACCGTTATAAAGAGGTGCTTCATAAATACCGTCAGAAGTTTCAGAAAGAGAAAGATAATCGGAATAGGTATTATTTTCACGGATGAGAAGCTCGGAATCGGCACCGTAAATGTTTTCGAAATCTGTAAGAGCTGAGTCAAGATAGGTATAAATCTTAGCTAAGTATACAGGCTTTGTTGTGTCTTCTACATAACCGTAAACATACTTTGTTTTACCGTTGTCATCGTATTCTGCACGAACCTCTACTGTGTAATCGGTGTTAGGAGTAAGACCTGTGAATACAATCGTACCGTCAGGCTGCTTTTCACCCTTGTTACCGTCAATGAAGTATTCACAGCGTTCATCAATATCATCGACAAGAGTAAGAGTTGTGGTGGTAGTTGCTGTTTTAGGTTTTTTAAAAACATAAACTATAGGTTCAGCGTTACCGCTTGAGCTATAATGGAATTTACAGCTGTTCTTTGTTATATTAATCTCAAGCTGAGCATCACCGTTGGTGCTGTTATCTCCGGCTTTCACACCTGTAATAAAGTAATTATATGTGTTCTTATCCTTTTTTTCAGACTCAATTTTTATATGCTCATTGCCGGAAAGAATCGTTGCACTTGAAACTTTACTTTCACTACAGGTAATGTGAACGATACCGCTTTCACCGAGAAGGTCAAGAACATTTTTTCTGTCACCTTCAAAAAGACCGATAACAACGTTATCCAGGTCTGAATCAAGATTGTGTGCCTTGAAGCTTGAGAAGGAGTCTGAGCCGAGGCTATTGCCATCCTTATCAAAAACCTCAACTTTTACAGTTCCTTTAAGCGCTGAGGAAGCACTTCCGCCGCCATACGTATAGGCACCGTAAACAGAAGCCCACATAAAGCCTTCTTTGGTTAATGTCTTATTACCCGATCTGTCTTCTTCAACATTACTGCTGCGTTTAATACTTTTATCGGTGTTATAAATTTCCATTTCACCGTAGGTGTTGTTGATACCGTACATGTTATGAGAGTTATAAATGTACAGATATGTACCCATTGAACTGGTCCATTTGTACGTAAGTTCTCTCGGATTTCCGTCGTAGCCCTCAACCTGAACCTCTAAAAGCTCACTGGAACGAAGATCCTCTACATCTCCGCGCATAAAGCTTACGAGTTTTACTGTGGTACTGCCTGCAGCAAAAACACTTGCAGGAACCATAGTAAGGAGCATAACTGCTACCAACAAAATACTTAATACTTTTTTCATAGGTAAAAACCTCCTTTTTAAAATGCAAAGTAATTCTAACATACACCGTATTACAAACCGCTTACAAAATCAGAAAAAAAATAAAAAAAGACCGACAAAAAACCGGTCTTTTTTATCCTGTTATTTGTTGTTTTTGCTCCATAGCAAGCCGCAGGTTTCGTCTGCCCAGCTGTACTGTGTCATATATTCACCCTGAAACTCCGGCTGACCTGTCTTAAGATAAGAATAATAGTCGCAGTAAATCTTACTTGTATCGACAGAATAGAGGTAACCGTTCTTTTTTAAAACATCACCTGCACCGACCTTTTCGAGAGCCTGACGCACATCAAATAAAAGCTGATGAAAATAATTTCTGTTATTTTCCTTCGTTCCGTCTTCCCAAAGAGCAGCAGCTATCTCCTTCGAAGAAACATCTGCACCGTTGCGGTCAATGAGATAGGCAAGCATTTCCTTGCTCTTTGATCTTTTAAAGGTAAGCTTTTCTCCGCCACAGGAAATATCGAAGTTACCGAAGCATTTTGCCTTAAGGACTCCTCTTTCTGTTCTTCTGCCCTTAATAACATCGATTTCCTTTTGTACGTCCTCGGCTGAAATCGGCTTAATCAGATAGCCTGAGGCATGAATTTTAAATGCTGAAACTGCATACTCCTCATAACCTGTACAGAAAACAATCTTACAATCCGGATGGATAGCCATAATTTTCTCTGCAAAACCGATACCGTTAACCCCTCGCATATTAATGTCAAGAAATGCCACATCGGGAGTATTGATTTCAATCCAGTCAAGAGCCTCATCACAATTCGAAAATCCTACTACCTCATCTATATCATCAGATGCTCTTACAGCCTTCAGAAGAGCATAAAGCATAAGCTGTTCATCATCTATCGCAATCGCAAGCATCAGTCTGCCTCCTTTGGAATTTCAACAGTAATCTTAGTACCTACACCTACTATGCTTTCAATGTGAAGAATACCTCCGCACATCGCCTCAAGTCTGCTTCTAATATTTCTTAATCCGATATGATTATCTTTTCCGAGCTCAGATACATCAAATCCGATGCCGTTATCCTTTACGCTTATAAAGTAACTGCTGTCGCTTTCATAGATTTTAACCTTGACTGTACCTCCTGCATCTCTTTTAAGAATACCGTGCTTTACAGCATTTTCAACTATAGGCTGAATGGTAAGCGCAGGGATACTGAAATCACAGCAGTTCATTTCTGTAATGAATTCAATGTCAGGGAAGCGCACCTTTTCGATGCCGATATAATACTCCGTATGCTCAAGCTCCTTAGAAACACGTATGAGTCTGGTATTGTCTATCTCACCGAAATTACCTCTCAGATATTTCGAAAAATCGTTAACAAGCTTTGCCGCCTTAGGAGGATCAAGCTCACACAACTGCTCAATGCTTCCCAGAGTGTTATAAACAAAATGAGGGTGAATCTGACTCATAAGAGTAGAGATACGGCTTTTAGCAAGCTCAGCATCAAGTGTGATTTTTTCCTTTTCGAGCTGTTCTGCCTTTTTTGCCGCTTTGATGTTTTTAGGTACAACCATCAGGAAAGTAAGTGTCGAAATAACAAAGCCTGCAAGGAAGAAGATTTTTGAGGCAAGACCTATCTTCCACCAAGCGAAATATACGGCCGCCAAATCAGCCAGGAACAGAAGTATACCACCGGTTACAAAAAGCAGCAAAAACTTTTTCTTATCAGATGCTTTTCTCACTGAAAGCAACGCCAACACAATAAACACTGCACAAACAGCAACCGCACCGACAGCCCACACTCCGATCATGTCGTAAAAATATATCTTGCTGAAAAGAGAAATACCGACCAGAACACTTACGAACAGAACGTATAAGAATGTAACGGCATCTGCCACTTTCTTAGTTTTTTCCGAAAGCATATCCTTTATAAGCATAAGTGCAAATAACACATAGAACATTGCAGAAAGTCCCGTCAGCATCGTGTTGATTATTATCGTATCAAACCACAGATAGAATGCTTTCGAGGTAAAAAGGAAGAAGATTCCTGCAGAAAGAATCAGCAAGCCTCCGAAGAAAGATCTTCTGAATATACCTCTGTAAAGCAAAGCCGAGAAAATCGCTATACCCAGAATAATAAAAGCGGAAATAATGATAATTATCGCAAGCACTCTTTCATTCTGCCCTGCACGCAGAGCTGTTTTTTCTGAATAATCACTTGCATAAAGCTTTATCGAAGAAAGAAATTCATCCACAGCAGTTTCATTTCCGAAATGATGATAATTACGGAGTATCGCTTCAAAATAACCATCTTCGCCACTGTATTCCATTATCATGCCCATATGACCGCAGAAATCCTCACCGATGACAGGGTTTTCCGTGTCGCACACTACGGTTATCTGATCATTTTCGATAAAAGCAAGATTTATGTGATTCAAAGAAAAAGACATCAGAGACCCAGCAGTAAGATTTCCGAAAAAATCATCAGTTTCAGGATTACAGATTTTAAGCACGCCTTTTAACACAACATCGCCCTTAGTGGCAGGGATATGCTCACCCTCAACAATAGGCAGCCATTCGCCGTCACCGATTTTATATTCACCGACAAGTCTGATGTCAGGTACAATCGCCCATTCCGACTGAGAGTTATTTGTAAATCCGTTAAGAATCAACAAAAAAGAAAGCGCAAAAAACAGTATCACTGAAGCTAAAATAAGTTTTTGTTTATCGTTTTTCATCTTCGTTTCTTTTAACATCTTTTTTCTCCTTTAATTTATGTGTTTTTATTTTAACACATAACACCCGGAAGGGCAAATATTCTGATACTCATTCTGTAAGCTGTAATTTTCGCAGTAATAACATAATACCATAAAACCTATTACAAAGTTATTACAAATCAAAATAAAATGATATAATATAATAAGTCCGGATAAAAAATAACCCATAAACCCTATCGTAATTTTTGCAAAAAAACAATTTCAAGCAAAAAATTCTTATGGCAGAGCTTTTTCCGCTTCAAGAAAAATAAATGGCGGGATATTTTCAGATAATGACTAAACAGCGTCCATTCAAAGCATAATATATATAATTAAATTATGAGACGATTTATATGAAGAAATATGTTTGCCCCTGCGGATACGTTTACGATCCCGAGCTTGGCGCCCCCGAAAACGGTGTGGTTGCCAATACAAAGCGGGAGGATGTACCTGAAGACTGAGAATGTACCTGGTGCAGACTGGGTAAAGATTCCTTCGAGGAAGAATGATAACAATTCGGTTTTACATTTAAAAAATCAGTGTCACAAAGCACAGGGAACTGTGGTACCGTTATCCCTGTGCTAAATTTTAAAGAAAAAACGCACTTTTCCTTCTGTTTTTTCCGAAAAAAACTTGAAAAAATATGGGTGTTTGAGATATAATTAATGAGTTAAAAAACATACCAAGGAGAAAAACAGACTATGATAAAAATCTTCAACAAAAAAATCGCTAAGCTCTACATAATTCTGCTTTGCGTCACTCTTATTTCGGGAATAGTTTCCTCATGCTTCTGCATCAGCTATTCCTCACAGTTCGATAAGGAAACAGCACCGGAAAAGGCAGACACCTCTGAGCTCCTGTCTGCAGCAGTTTCAGCCTTATCCGGTAACGAAGAGGGTACAGACGCCCTCACCAATATGCTCGCTTCGGCTATCACGTCAAATATTCTCGGTTCGGAGGATAGTGAAGAACAGCTCAGCAAAAAAGCTACGGAATTAAAGAGCAAAAAAATCCTGACTTTAGTTCTGCTGTGTGTATCCTTCTTTTTAGCCATCGCATTTTTCGCCGCAACCATAACCTGCTATGAATACGAAAAGTATCTGGAATCACCGAAGTACAAGGCCAAGCTCAAGAGATTAAAAAAGGTACAAAAAATAAATAACTGATAATCAATATAAAACGGGGAAGGTTAATGTGCCTTCCCTATTTTATTATTTACCTGCAAACATTAAAACCGCAACACCATTTCTGATGCTGCGGGTTTTGACCATTACGGTTAATTATTAATAATGTGATATGCCGCAAGGGCAGGTTTTATTCGTACCGAATAATTTATAGAAGATTCTGAGGATTTTCCAGATGAAGCCTGAGATTCCGCCCTTATGGCAGTTACAGGTGCAGTTTTCCATTTTGCTTTCACCGCAGACGGTACAGATGTTATCACTGTTATAGCTATGACCTGTGGCAGATGTTTTATCTGCTGTGTAGAATTCACCACAGTCACAGATGTATGTTGTATATCCGCCATTTTCACATGTTGCTTCTGCTATAACTTCAGTATATTCGTGAGGAAACTTATCAATAAAATCTGTGTATGTTTCACCACATTCACAAGTATATATTATATAGCCACGTTCAGTACACGTCGGAGCAATCACAAACTCATCATAAGAATGAGGAATTACTGCTATTACTTCCGTGTAAGTATCTCCACAAGCACAAGCGAAGGTTTTTATGCCGGGTTCTTTATGGTTAGGTTGTTTAGTGTTTTGTAGGTTATAAGTATGTGCTAACATTGATATTTCTGTTTGTTCGGCAACTATTCTTCCACAATCATTACACTTTTCCCCTTCTGTCAATCCTATCGTTGTACAAGTTGGTTGCAAAGAAGGCAAAAATATTGTTTCATTATGATAACAGTAATGTATATTTACTGTTCCACCACTTAAATTACCATTATATTTTCCAATTTTTATTAAATCCCACTCTTCTTCGTTGCCACCATAGTAGATATCAGTTAATTTTCTGCAACTCGAAAAAACACTTTGATCAATTTCTTTAATACTATAAGGAATGGTTACGCTACTCAACGATTTACAGCCTTCAAAAAAACCATATGGTATAATCGTAGTAGTTTGAGGAAAATTGAACTCAACTAAAGATGAGCAATCTACAAACACATCAGAATCTATATTAATACTTTCGAGAAAAGAAATCTCAACCAAGGATTTACATCTTCTAAAAGCTGAACTTTCTATTGATTTTACACTATCTGGTATTAAAATTTTTTCGAGAGCCTCACAATCAATGAATGTTGCATATGCAATTTCTGTTATGCCGTTAGGTAGGTTAATCTCTTTTAAAGATAAGCAACTGCCAAATGCCCATTCTTCAATTAATACTACTGTGTCAGAAAAACTAACCTCCTCAAGATATACCGTTCCTAAAAAAGAGTAACACCCAATTGTTGTTACACCTTCAGGAACTAAAAAAGTATTATCTTTTTTTCCTTCAGGATATTTAACAAGTATTGTTTTATCTTTGCTATACAAAACTCCATCTTTAGAAGCAAAATGTTCATTGTTTTCATCAACAATAAATTCTTCAATAGAACTCGTATTACTAAAAGCCTCTGTCCCAATAAAATTTATATCTTTTGAAACGACAATTGATTTTAATGAATTGCAATTATAAAAAGCATACGCTCCAATCTTAGTTACACTATTCGGAATAGTTATTTCCTCCAAGTTTATACACTCATAAAAGGCAGATCTTCCTATGTTTGTTATTGCACCATCAAACACAATTTTTTTTATAAAACATGCCCTTGTACGCCAATCACAATAGTCCATCATATCTCCACTTCCGGTAATTTTAAGAGTCCCGGAACCATACAAAGACCAAGAAAGATTTTCTCCACATGTACCAGAAGCGATTATTGTTTCATCGTTAAAATTATAATGTCTTTTTGCTTTTGCTAAATAATCGTCAGGCATATAATCAGTATAACCTTTAAAAACTTCTTGCCATTGCTCCTGTGTACCTCTGTAACAAACATCGGTTATGGAGCACTCAAAGAAAGCATCGTAACCTATATAATTTAAAGTTGAAGGGAGAACAACAAAAGTAACCTCTGCAAGAGAGAACGCATACTTTTCAATTTTAATAATACCTTCAGGAAGAACAAGCCGTTTTAGTCTACAAGAAACAAAAGTATCTTCTTTAATAACTCTAAGTTTACTGTCTTCTTCAAAAGTCAACTTGGTTAAACCAGCATACCAAAAAGCACCACTTCCAATTTCCACCACCCTTTTAGGTATATGAATTGACGATAAATTACTGCAAAAAGCAAAAGCATTTCTGCCTATTGATTCTAAACTATCCGGAAGAACAACATTAGAAAGCTCTCCGCAATAATAAAAGGCATCAGCGCCTATTGTTGTAACATTGTCGGGAATTATGATACTTGTAAGCCTTGTGCAATAATAAAATGCATAATCATCTATCGAGGTTACGCTGTCAGGAATCGAAAATGAAATTCTTTCGTTATCAGCGGGATATTGAACAAGAATTGTTTTATTCTTATCGAATAAAACACCATCAACGCTACAATAATTTTCATTTTTTTCATCAACCGATATATATTTAAGACTTCTACAATCAGAAAATGCACTAGAGCAAATTGATTTAATTTCTCGCCCAATATTTAAAGATGTTGTTGAACTCTCTACCACAATAAGATGATTACCTATATACAGCGTTCCATTTTCCCAGTTGGAATCATCTTCATAATAGCTCGTACCATAAAATGCTTGAGTACCTATTGATGTTATACTGTCAGAAATTGTTATACTTGTAAGGTTTGAACAATGATAAAATGCCCAAGTCCCTATAGATGTTACACTATCAGGAATTGTTATGCTTTTAAGGCTTGAACATTCTTCAAAAGCAGATTCACCTATAGATGTTACACCATTACCAATTGTTATACTAGCAAGACCTGTACACTCTAGAAATGTAGAAGGTTTTATAGATGTTACACTATCAGGAATCAATATGTTTGTAATGCCTGTGCAGCCTCTAAACGCAGAATTTCCTATGAATGTTACGCTATTCGGGATTTTAATACTTGTAAGACCTGAACAAAAATAAAATGCACTGTTATCTATCGACACTACGCCGTCAGGTATAATTATGCCAGTAAGTCTTCTGCAATAAGAAAATGCAGACTTGCCTATACATACCACCGTGTATCCACCCAAAGTGTTAGGAATCAACACATCACCGCTGATCTCATAGCTGACATCAGTTATAGTAGCTTCACCATTTTCAACTTCATAGGTATAATACCCTTCCGTTGCCGCACTCACTGAAAATGCAAACATCAACATCATAATAACCGTTGCAAACAATAAACCCAATTTCTTCATTTTTCTTTTTCCTCCTTAAATTAAAAAAGTGCGTTTCAAATGAAACGCACCGAAAAATGCATCTCATTTGTTGCGACACAAATCTTAACTCTCACTGCGGGAATAGTTAAACAGAGACACACTTTTACCAAAGAAAGTGTCTCCCGCATACGAGTTAATATGAAGATTTGTTGTCGCAAGAATAATTTACCACATTTAAACGGAAAAATCAATCATTTATTTAATTAATCTATCTCTCCCCCACCTCACCACAAAAAACCCGCAACACCATTTCTGATGCTGCGGGTTCGGTTTTATGCATATTTTGAAATCATCTGCTTTCTGTCGATTTTACCGTTGAAGGTTTTGATGATTTCATCGATTACTTCGATTTTCTTGGGCATTTTGTAAGGCTCAAGGTTTTCTGAAATGATGCCTCTGATGGCAGCTTCGTCAAGCTCTGCACCCTCTTTAAGAACAACTAAAAGCTTGATTGCTGTATTGTTTCCTTTAACTGTGGGGATGAGAAGGCATTCATCTACGAAATCAAGCTTCATAACAACCTCTTCAACCTCCAGAGGTGCTATCTTGAGTCCGCCGAGATTAATAGTGTCGTTACTTCTGCCTACGAGGATAAGCTCACCGTTAGGTGCGAAGTAGCAAAGGTCACTCATTACAAGCATACCGTTTTTGATAGCCTTGGCTGTCTGCTCAGGCTCGTTCCAGTAGCCCTGCATAACAGATTTACTCTCAATAGCACAGAGACCCGGATTCTGCGCTGTGGCATCCTTAACCTCATTACCCTCTTCGTCAAGAAGGATAATCTTGCTGTAGGAATTAGGAACACCTACACTGCCGGCGTACTTACTACCTCCTGAAACACAGAATTCGTCAGTACACACTACGCCTGCCTCACTGCATCCGAAGCAGTTGTACATATAAACATCGGGAAGAAGATTACGCATCTTTTCCTTGTCTGTTTCAGGATAAGCGGTGGAGCTGGAGTAAATAAAACGGAGCTGTCCATTAAGTGCGGCAAGATTTTTAGATGCGAAGGCTAAAAGCAGATGAATAGCTGAAGGAGGAAGGTAAAGTGAGGTTACACCGTACTCTTCGATAGTAGCAAAATACTGCTTGAAGTTTCTGAAGCCTTCGATAAGACAGCTGGTGCTTCCCACTGCCATAGCGATGTGAACCTTACGAAGACCGGCTGCGTGGTTCATCGGTGTGGGAATAAGCCAGATGTTATCGGATTTTATGTCAGTGGTTTCGATACCTGCAAGTGCAATATTCACCTGGTTGCCGAAGGAAACCATAACACCCTTCGACTTACCTGTGGTACCTGTAGTGAAAAGAATTTCGGCAAGAGCAGACTCGTCAGGCTCCTTTGCCTCATAAGTGTCGGGTTCTGCCATAATTTCAGAGAAGATTTCCTTAAGAGACCATGCCTCGGGAAGATCCTCTCTTTTTTCGAGAGTTACGGTTACGGAAGCTTCAAGCTCCTCGGCAATTTCCGTTATTCTTTTAGACGGAGTGCTTTTTTCCACAGGCACAAAGGTAGCACCGTGAAGCTGTATACCGTACCAGAAATAAACGTAATCAAGGATGTGGTCAGCTTCGACGATAATTCTCTCTCCTGCCTTGACACCTCTTTTCTCAAGATATGATGCAACCTTACGGTTACACTCGGCAAGATATTTGTAGCTGCATTTTTCACCGCCTGCAATAACTGCAATCTGTTCGGGTGTTTTTTCAGCGTAGCTTTGTATAGTAAGAGCGATTGATTTTAACATATTTTTTCCTCCTCTGATCAGAATGCACCGTAGATAAATGACTTCGCATCATAAGCAGGACCGTACGTACCGAAAATAACAATAAATACTATAAGAGCAAGAATAATTGCCCAACGGAAAAGGATATTCTGCTTAGAAAGTGTTTCACGGATTTTCATACCGTTTTCCTGTAAGATGCTTATTACCGTAAGTATCGCAATAGAAATAAGCAGAAGGTTCATTTCCTGTTTGCTTACACCAAGCTCGTATATGCTGCCGTCGAGACCTAAAAGGAAATTAAAGTCAAAGTCAGTAAAGAAGGCTTTGATCATTCTTCCCGCCTCAGTAATAGACGGAGCACGTACAATGATTCGTGAAATGAAAAGAAGAAGAGTAGTACGGAGCATCTGGAAAATACGGAAGCTGAACGCTTCTGTATTAATCTTAAGACCCTTTATCATCTTTTCGAAAACAGGTGTCATAGCCACGCTTCCCGAAATGAGAAGAGCATTGTAAAGACCGTTGGTTATATACTGCCAGCTGAGTCCGTGCCAGATACCGATAAGGAAGAAAACTACCATAGGTGCAGCGACGGAGGGTACAAGCTTACCTGCATAAGTGCCGTGCTTTTTACGCATTTTTTTGCTTAAGGAGGCAACAGGCTTACAGAGCATTACGGGATAGAATACATATTCTCTCATCCATGCACCCAGGGACATATGCCATCTGCGCCAGAAATCTGCCATAGAAGTAGCAAAGAACGGTCTTTCGAAGTTCACAGGAAGGTCGATACCCATCATCTGTGCAGCACCGCGTGTTATGTCTGTACCTCCTGAAAAGTCACCGTAAATCTGGAACGAATAACAGAGAACGGCGAAGAAGATGTGAGAGCCTGTGTAATCCTCAAAGGAAGCAGAAAAGATAGTAGCGGGAATAGCTGCTATACGGTCAGCAATAACCATCTTTTTGAAAAGTCCCCAGAGAATAAGCTGTGCACCGTATTTGACATTATTATAGTCAAATTCATGCTCCTGCTGAAGCTGTAAACCTGCATCACCGTAACGGTTAAGAGGACCCTGAACGATGGAGGGGAAGAAAGACACGAACAGAGCAAACTTACCGAGGTGAGATTCAGCCTTAAGCTTTCCTCGTCCTACATCTATAAGATAGCCTATAGAATTGAAGGTGTAGTAAGAAAGACCGAGAGGTGCAAGAATATTTACGAGAGGAAGAGATGCATCCCACTCGAAAATAGAAAAGACTGAGTTGATACCGCCGATAAAGAAGTTAAGATATTTGAAGTAAGCTAAAACAAGAAGATTGATAATAACTGTAAGGAACTGTATCTTCTTAATCTTGTTAGAAGCTTCCTTCTTCATCTGCATTCGCTGTGCTTTATCTATTTTATCACCGAGCTCTTTGATTTTATCATTCTGTTTATCTCGGATTCTCTGCATCCAATGGGATGAAAAGAAGGTAAACAGAGTGGTGGCGATAATATATGCCACATTATCCACACCGCTTGAAAGGTAAAAACCGTAGCTGGCAACCAGAAGCACTGCCCACTGGAACTTTTTAGGAACCAGATAGTAAACAAACACTACAGCGGCCAGAAAAAACATAAATTTAAAAGAATTAAGAGCCATATTTTTTTCTCATTCCTTATTGCTTTAATCATTACCCAAGGGTGACAGAAGATTTCCGTCACCCTTGGTATACATCAGAATTATCAGTTTTTTTCGAAATTACATTTCGTCTACAAGACGCTCAACAAGGTCGTGGATTGCCTTTGCGCTGTTGAAATTTTCAGGTTCCATATCGTCAACAGTGATGGTAATTTCATATTCGTCGCAAAGCTCGCCTACGATGGACACGATGTCAAAGCTGTCAAGGATACCGTCGTCGATTAACTTATCCTCATTTTCGTAGTCAATGTCATCACGGATTGATTTGAGAATTTCTAAGATTTTTTCCATAATTTTTTACTCCTTTGAAAAATAATATTTTAGCTCTTCCGTCTTTCAGTAAAGATAAGGAAAAGTTTTTTACATCTGAAAGTTACACTCTTACGAAGCATATTTAAGTGTGTCTTCTGCCTTTATTTGTTCAAGCTTCTCCATAAAACGTTTAAGCTTACCTCTAAGTGAGTTCGGAGCGTATTCTTTGTTATACTCCGCTTCATCGGAAAGTATGAACATATCATTGATTCCGTAACAGTCTCTGGATGTAGAGGCTGTAGTGTCAAATCTCGGTTTATCGAGAACCTCTCCGAGCTCATTACTGTAAACGAGAAGGTTAAGGCCCTTTCCGCCTTCCTCAACGATAGTTTTTTTATCGATTACGATTTCAGCGATATCTCCCGTATTCTTTCCGCCGCTGACTACACGGTAGGTCTTACCGTCAGGAAGAACACCTCTGTATTTTATGGCATCCTCAGCACCTGCATCGGTACCTGTCTGCTCATAAACTACCTTTCCGTTTTCTATCACGGCAATATATGAATCCTCAGCAGTAAGCTCAGCAAGCTTGACAAGTCCGTGCTCTGTGAAGAATGCTTTATCCTCAGCAGTGAATCCGCCGAAGGCATTTTCCTTAGCAGAAATGAAAACAGTGTTATCACCCTTAAAAGCGAAGTCAAGATATTCGATAAGCTTTTTGGATGAAATAAGATTTACGTGCTGGAGAACTCTTGCGTCATATTCCTTATACTGTTCCTTAAGGAAATCATATTTCGGATTATCTCTTACATCCGTCGCACCGCATTCCTCTACGAGGAATTTACCCATCCACTGTGTGAATTTGTATGCACCGAAGTAATTCATATGCTTACCGTCACTGCTGCTGTCAAAGGCGTGAATAAATCCGTTCGTGCTGTAGAGCGGTTCAAAGTTAAAGTCATAAAATTCCAGACCGTAGCTATCAGTAACCTCCTTCACTGCATTGTGAAGTGCAGATGACCAGATGTTTGTGGCAGTTTTTATAACTACAAGCTTAAGTCCTTTTTCCTGACAGAATTCAGCTATTCTGCCGAAGTACTCGAGAGAATCCTCTAAAAGAGGCTCCGGCTCTTCCTTTTCATTAAGAATAGGACTTCTGATGATCATCTCATCAAACTCGACACTCTTCACATAGAAGTTTTTAATGTAATAGTAGCCTCGTGTTCCGGTGTCTGCTTCCCAGCTGTACTTGGTGAAATCAGACTCTTCGAGTGTTTCCCAGCGGTTATGGTACGAAAGAAGCGGAACAATAAAGGAAACGGTGTCCATTATGCTTCCGTTGCAGTACTCGTACACACCCTGGATTTTATTTTTAGAAAGCTTCATATTATCGAAGCACTTATGGTAAAAGGATTTCTTCGATGTACTTCTGAGTGCCGAAGCATCGATAACAACCGTTTTAAGAGTCTCGGAATGATAATCATAGGTCTCTCTGAGCCAGTAATAAGAACCGAGCATAGGCTGCTGTTCTGTTCCGAGGTTATAAGAATTGATGCCGTATTCATCGTACATCTGCATAGGCGAGACACTGCTCTGCATAACGCTCGCACCTAAAAACAGTGTTTCGATGGTGTTTTCAGGCTCTTCATAAAAGCCCTTGGTAGTGTAATAATTGTTCCATTTAGACCAGACAGGCTGAAAAAAGCTGTTAAGTCCGAGAAGCACAACCAATGTGAGTACACCGAAGCAGCATACTCTGAGAAGAATTTTTGGAGTCAACTTCACCTTTACAATTCCTCCTAATAAAAATTTTGTAGAATCTAGTCCACAAAATAATATCATATTATAAGCTGAATGTCAATGTTTTAACTTCTTACAAAAGGCACAAACATTTTTATTTACAATGCGTTAAAACTGTTACCTCCGTCTGTATAAGGCTATTGATTTTTTATCAGCATACGAGTATAATGGTCAAAAAATCAACAGGAGAATATTTATGCTTCTACAGATAAAAAATTTCATAAAAAAAGAGACCGTATTCTGTATTTCTGCTCTCTGTGCCGCTGTCACCGTTTTTTTCGTTCCCCCTGATGCAGAATACCTCGGTTACATAGATTTCCGTGTGCTTTCGATTCTTCTGTGTCTGATGGCAGTGGTAGCCGGATTTAAAAAAGCGGGTGTTTTCGGCACTCTGACCTACACTCTCCTCAGAAGCATAAAAAGCGGAAAAGCTCTCAGTGTGACTCTGGTTATGCTGCCTTTCTTTTCATCTATGCTCGTTACCAACGATGTAGCCCTCATAGTTTTCATACCCTTCACGGTTAACCTGCTTTCAGACATCGGCTGCAGAAAAAGTACTGTTCCGATGATAGTACTGCAGACCGTAGCAGCAAACCTCGGCAGTATGGCTACACCTGTAGGAAATCCGCAGAATCTCTTTCTTTATTCTGCATTCAATCTCGATGCAGCGGGATTTTTCGGCGTGACTCTCCCGCTTACGGCAGTAAGCTTCATCTGTCTGCTTTTCGCAGCACTTCCTCTGCTTCCCGCCAGACTGCAGAGAGGTGAACTGAAAAAGGAAACAGTAAATGATAAAACACGTCTTGCAGCTTACTCTGCACTCTTTATTCTGTCACTACTTACGGTTTTCAGAATCATTCCCTATCCTGTAACCACAGTTATTACCGTAGCGGTCTTTATTCTTTTAAGCCGTGAGCTTTTCAGAGAGATAGATTATATGCTCCTTCTTACCTTCGTTTGTTTCTTCGTTATTTCGGAAAACTTAGGCAGAATCGATGCAGTGAGAGAGCTTCTGCAGAGTCTTCTCGAAAAAAGCACACTTCTCACTTCGGTCGGTGCAAGTCAGATCATAAGTAATGTCCCCGCAGCTGTTCTTCTGTCAGCTTTTACGGACAACTGGCGAGAGCTTCTCGAAGGAGTAAACATCGGTGGTCTCGGCACACCCGTAGCTTCGTTGGCAAGTCTTATCACCTTAAAGCTTTACCTTAAAACACCTGAAGCGAAATTCATAAAATTTCTCGGCATATTCACTCTGGCGAATGTGGCAGGACTTGTTATTCTCCTTGCCTTCTCTTACATATTTTAACGAAAAATCACCCGCAGACTCTGAAATCTGCGGGTGATAATTTTTCAGATTACATAAGCTTAAGATAAAGCTCTTTGATTCCTTCTACGCTTGTATCTCTGGGGTTACCGGGACGGCAGGCATCGTCAAAGGCTGACTGTGAAAGGAAGTCAATATCCTCTGTCTTTACGATTTCTTTAAGGTCAGCGGGAATACCTACATCAGCTGAAAGCTGTTTTACTGCATCGATTGCGGCCTGTCTTGCCTCATCAAGAGTCATTTCATCAGTACCGTCTACGCCCATAGCCTTAGCGATATCTCTGTATTTTTCGCTTGTAGCAGGTGCGTTATATTCCATAACTGTGGGAAGGATGATAGCATTAGCCACACCGTGAGGTGTATCGTAAAGTGCACCTAAGGGATGAGCCATAGAATGAACGATACCGAGACCTACGTTTGAGAAGCCCATACCTGCGATGTACTGACCGAGAGCCATACCCTCTCTGCCCTCTGCTGTATTTTCTACAGCACCGCGAAGGCTCTTTGCGATGATTTCGATAGCCTTAATGTGGAACATATCGCTCATTTCCCATGCGCCCTTGGTGATGTAGCCTTCGATAGCGTGGGTGAGAGCGTCCATACCTGTGGCAGCGGTAAGGCCCTTAGGCATGGAAGCCATCATATCAGGGTCAACAACTGCGACAACGGGAATGTCATGAACGTCAACACAAACCATTTTTCTGTCCTTTTCAGCATCAGTGATAACGTAGTTGATGGTTACCTCTGCAGCGGTACCTGCGGTAGTGGGAACAGCAATGATGGGTACACAGGGATTCTTAGTGGGAGCTACACCCTCGAGTGAGCGTACATCTGCGAATTCAGGATTGGTAATAATGATACCGATAGCCTTGGCTGTGTCCATGGAAGAACCGCCGCCGATAGCTACGATACAGTCAGCTCCGCTTGCTTTGAATGCCGCTACACCTGTCTGAACGTTTTCGATGGTGGGGTTGGGCTTGATGTTAGAATAGATTTCATAGGGAATTTCTGCACCGTCAAGAATGTCGGTAACCTTCTTTGTAACCTCGAACTTGATAAGATCGGGGTCAGAGCATACGAAAGCCTTTTTGAATGCTCTTGCTTTGATTTCTGTCGCAATTTCAGCGATAGCACCCTTACCGTGGTAAGAGGTTTCGTTAAGTACAAATCTGTTTGCCATAATATTTACTCCTTTTTAAATAGTGAGATTTAATCTCTTTTTTCATTCTACAATAAAACATAATCGCAGGTCAACTGTTTTAATGTAAATTTTCTTCTTTTCATCCTTGAGTATCTGTGTTGACTTTTATCTTTCCGGAATGTATAATATCAGATATAAACACTTTTTCTGAGGTGATAATATGAAGAAAATCAAAAACTCCATTGCCACAGACGTAAACGAAAAGCTCACTCTTCGTGAATACGCCGCCTATGCCTCAAGCTCGGCTGTCTCCAGAGTCGGCAGTGCCATGAACGGCTTTTTCGGTGCTCTGGTGGCATCCACCTTCCTTGGTCTGAGTGAAACCGCTTTTGCTGCTTACAGCACCTGCATCTTTGTACTCGGATTCTGGGACATCGCAAATGATGTCATTGTTTCAAGCTTTCTGGACAAAAACCGCAAAAGCTACGGCTCCTGGGGACGCTTCAAGCCCTGGATAATGATAATGATTATTCCTTTTAATCTGGTTGTTATTATGCAGGCCTTTCCGCTTAAAGAATATTTTCCCGGTGTAAGCGACACCTTCAAGGTTGCATATCTCGTTCTGCTTTATTTCCTCAACGATGCATTCAGCACATTTTATAATGCTGCTCTTACTGCACTCAATGCACGCAGAACCACTAACAATATGGAAAGAGGTTATATTGCCGCCATCGACAGTATTCTCGGCTCCGCTATCGGTTCCATCGGTACCTACATAGCTGCATTACTCCCCTTCCTTCTTCCGAACCTTTCAGATGCAGAAAGATATTTTTATGGCTACAGTGTAGTTACAATAGCTGCCATTCCTCTTTCTCTCTGGAACATCATTGTAACCAAAGAGAGAATCACAGACCCTCCGAAGGAAGAAACTCCCAAGCTCCGTGAGGTTTACAAAAACATCCTGCGCAACAAACCTCTCCTTCTTTTTATGATTTCGGAAATCCTCAGCCTCGGCTTCGGTATCGGCTACAGTCTTATGACCTATGCCTTCATCGCATGCTTCAGAGCTGAGACATTCACCCTCACTCTCTTCGAGGGAACAGCGCTTGAGTTTACATACGTCTATAACGACGGTAACTATGCGGCTCTTCTGTCTGTGGCTTCTCTTGCCTCATTCGTTACGACAGGTATTTCTCTTTTCGCAGCACCTATTGTCAGAAGATGGGTTGACGATAAGATTCTGTATATCGGTATGAGACTCGGAACCTTCTTCTGCTATATCGGTATGTTCCTCTCCATTTATCCCTATGAAAAACACGAGCCTCAGGATATTTTTGTCAGAGTAGTTTTCTGGTATGCTCTTCACGGTCTGACCACAGGATTCTATAACACCATATCCGGTCTTATCCAGATGGCTGTTTACGACTACGGTGAATATAAGTACGGTGAAAGAAATGAAGCTACCGTAAGTGCACTCAAGGGTACACTTTCCAGAATCATCACCAACTGCACCACCTACGTGACAAACCTTCTGCTTATTTATGTAGGCTACACACAGTTCGCTGACAAACCCGAACTTATGCCCATGGAGGCGAAAAAGGGTCTTCTTTACTGTTTCGCTCTCTTCCCCGGTGTATCGGCTTTACTGGCTGTTATCCCTATGCTTTTCTTTAAGCTGTCCGGTAAAAAGCATAAGGAAATCGTTAAGTTTCTGGAAGATCGCAGACAGCACAGTCTCGATGAAATTAATAAAGCAGAAGCTGAAATTGAAGTATAAACTAACACAAGACAGGTGCTCAGGTGCCTGTCTTTTCTTTATGAGTTTTGTATTATACCTCCTGTCAGTGGAAAACTAACGAAAAAGAAAAAGGCGGTGTTTTTTATGTGTACGGCTCTTTCCTGCACATACGGAGATTTCTATTTCGGCAGAAATCTCGATCTGGATGTAACATATGGTGAAAAGGTGACGGTTATGCCGAGAAAATTTCTTTTACCGATGAAGTGTATGCCTGCGCTGACTGAACATTATGCCGTCATAGGAATGGCAGTGTCGGCAGACGGATATCCCCTCTTTTTCGAGGGAACCAATGAAAAAGGTCTGTCTATGGCGGGGCTGAACTTTCCCGGGAACGCTGTTTACTGTGAACCGTCCGATAATAAGGATAATGTAACTCCCTTCGAGCTTATACCCTGGATTTTGGGAAGCTGTGCCGAAATATCAGAGGCTAAAAAGCTGATGGAAAAGCTTAATATAGTAAATATCCCTTTCAGCAATAAATATCCGCTTTCACCTCTTCACTGGATTATTTCCGACAGAAAATCCTCACTTACTCTCGAAAGCACGAAGGAGGGGCTTAAAATCTACGATAACCCGTGGGGAGTCCTTGCTAATAATCCGACCTTTGATTACAACCTGGTTAACACAGAAAAATTTATGCATACAGAAAAGTCTCTGCCCGGAGATTTTTCCTCAGAGTCAAGATTTATCCGTGCCGTTTACCTAAAAAAACATGCTTCTGCCAAAGACAGTGAAAAGGAAAATGTCAGTCAGTTTTTCCGTCTGCTGTCTCTGGTCAGTGTGCCCGAAGGCTGTGTAACGAAGGAAGGTAAGGCTCACTATACGAGATATTCCTCCTGCTGTAATGCGGATAAGGGGGTCTATTATTATAACAGGTGTGTGGATTACAATGTGGAGAGAGTAGATATGCGGAAATGTAATTTAGACGGGAATAAGCTTTTTGTTTTTTGATTTTTGGCAGTATAGTGTCATCCGCCCTTCAACTACTTGAAAAAAGAGAAAAATACTGCTATAATTAAAAAGATAATTATTCCTGAAGGGAGAAAACCTATGTCCGCTAAAATTTTTATAGACAAATACGTTAAGCAGTTCAAGGCTATGAATCCGAAGTACGATGTTATTTACACCGTTTCCAAGGATGACCCTATTACCTTCGAAGACAGTGAAAATGTCAAGCTTTCTATGGCGATAATCGCCGACACACATCTGCCTAACAGAGAAAGTGCAGAAAAGAATCTCGCCAACACCTTCGAAGACCTCGGAAACTCCAAGGAAAAGTTCGATGCCTTCCTTTTAGCAGGTGACATAGCCGACTACGGTACAGATAACGAATACGAAAGATTTTTCCGTGTTCTCGACAAATACAAGGACACCTATAAAACTCTCGTTACTATGGGCAACCACGATGCACGTATTTTCTTTAAAAAGAACACTAAAATTTTAATAAAAAAGATCAGAGAATATCTTGGTGATACTTCCGGCAAGGTTTACTACTCATGCGATATAAACGGATACACCTTCATCGTTCTCTGCACGGAAAAAAGAATTCTCGAAAAGGCACATATTTCTCCTGAACAGATCGCCTTCCTCGATAAAGAACTGGCTCGCGGCACAAAGGACGGTAAACCCGTTTTCGTTATGTGCCATCAGCCCTTCGCTGAAACCCATGGGCTTCCCGAGGTATGGAAGACAGGTGATATGGGTGAGCAGAACGATGAAGTCAGAGCAGTTATGGAAAAATATAAGAATGTATTTTTCATCAACGGTCACCTTCACGGCGGCATCTTTGAAAAGGTCGCTGAGGTCATTAATGAAGAGAATAACGTTCAGTCCATCAGCATTCCCGGCTACAGAAAAGAAAACAACTTCGGTGTTACCGACTGCGGTGTAGGCTATTTCTGTGAGGTTTACGAGGACAGAGTAATTTTCAGAGCCCGTAAGTTCATCAGCGGTGAATATAAGACAGGCGAATATACGAGATTTGAGTATAAGCTGATATAACCTCTCCGCCAATCACAGATTGACACCTCCCCTTTCAGGATGAACCTCTCCGTCAATCATAGATTGACACCTCTCCTTTCAGGAGAGGCTATAAAAAAACAATGAGCAACCGATTTTTCATTTCGGTTGCTCTTATTTTTATCTGAGTTTTTCTATCATTCTGTCAGGGAAATTACCGATAAGAGAATCTACACCCATAGCAGCGAGTCTCTCGATATCCTCATATTCATTTACTGTCCAGGTATTGATTTCTCTGCCCTCAGCGTGCATTTCATCCACCACTTCCTGACTTAATGTGATGTGCCAGGGATGGCAGCACTGCACATTTCTTTCGGAGGTATACTTACCGAAATCTACCAGCCAGTCACCTGTAAGGAAGCCTCTTTTTATTTCGGGAGCGATTTCCTCGCAACGCTTCACAGTGAAATGATTAAAGGAAGAGAAGATTATTTTTTTCTCGAGTCCGAACTCTTTGATAAGATCGTAGGTTCTCTTTTCGATGGTGGGATATTCATAAACACCTGTTTTAAGCTCAATGTTTGTGATAATTTCTGTATCCTTTACGAGCTCGAAATATTCTCTCAGCGTAGGAATACCACAAAAGCCGTAAACACCTCTGAAGGTAGCAGAAGCGTCGAATTTTCTCAGCTCTTCGAGGGTCATATCCTTTACAAGGCCCTCACCGTCACAGGTACGCTTGATATCCTCGTCGTGGATGATAACAAGCTCATTATCCTTAGTAAGATGAACGTCAAGCTCGATGCCGTCCACACCGATTTCCACTGCCTTTTCGAAGGCAAGCATAGTATTTTCGGGATATTTACCGCTGAATCCTCTGTGTGCAAAAATTTTACTCATAATATTTTCTTCCTTTCTGTTATTTTAAAAATTTACATATCGAATAAGCTCATCTGTCTGGTCTCGGGAAGATTACCGAAAGCACCTACCTGACGGAGAGTTTCTATTACTGATGAGCCTGCTGATGCTTTCTGTGCGAAATCGTCGATAGACACGAATTCAGTCACACCCTCTCTGGCTTTGGCAAGAGAGATAGCAGCGTTTTCACCTACACCGGCAAGAGCGCCGAAGGGCATACGGATTTTACCGTCTTCGATATAGTAAACATGAGCATCAGATTTATAAATATCGATGGGAAGGAATTCGATACCTCTTGCCATCATTTCATTAACTACCTGAAGCGAAGGATACATATTTATTTCCTTAGGCTGTGCATCCTTGCCCTTCTGTTTGATTTCAGCCATTCGTCTTTTAACGGCATCTCTGCCCTTAAGAACGGTAGCCGCTTCTATGTCTCCGCCTCGTACTGTCATAAATGCTGCATAGTACTCAAGCGGATAATATATCTTGTACCAACCGAGACGAAGTGCCGCACTTACGTAAGCTGCAGCGTGAGCCTTCGGGAACATATACTGAATTTTCATACAGGAGTCGATGTACCACTGTTCTACACCATTATCCTTCATCGCCTGCTTATGTTCATCGGTAAGAAGCTTCGTAGCCTTACCCTTACGTACGATTTCCATAATTTTGAAAGCCATGCTCGGCTCGACACCCTTATGCATAAGATAAACCATAATATTGTCTCGGGTACCGATAACATTAGCGATGGTACAGGTGCCTTCCTTGATAAGATCCTGCGCATTACCGAGCCACACGCCCGTACCGTGGGAAAGACCTGAAATCTGCAGAAGCTCGGAGAAGTTCTGAGGCCGTGCATCTAAAAGCATCTGAATAACGAAGGGTGTTCCCATTTCGGGAATGGAAAGTGTACCCGTAGGACAGTCGATGTCCTCGGCAGTAACACCTAAAGGCTCAGGTGAAAGAATAAGCTCATAAACCTTCGGGTCGCATATATCTGTTTCCATAACGGGAATGCCTGTCAGGTCCTCAAGATGCTTATAAAGTGAGGGAACATCATGACCCAGGTTATCAAGCTTAAGGATGGTATCGTGAAGAGCATGGAAATCGAAGTGAGTGGTTCTCGTATCGCTCTTAGAGTCGTCAGCGGGATGCTGAATGGGAGTGAAATCCGCTGCATCGAAGCAGTCAGGCACAACAACCATACCGCCGGGATGCTGACCTGTGGTTCTCTTTACACCTGTACAGCCTCGGGTGAGTCTGTCCTCTTCGGCACGGGAAACTACTATGTCTCTTTCCTGTAAATACTTTTTAACATAACCGTAAGCTGTCTTATCGGCAACGGAAGCGATGGTACCCGCTTTAAACACGTGACCGTCACCGAAAAGAGTTTCCGTGTAACGGTGAGCTCTCGATTGATATTCACCCGAGAAGTTAAGGTCGATATCAGGGCTCTTGTCACCCTTGAAGCCGAGGAAGGTTTCGAAGGGGATGTCGTGACCGTCACGGATAAGGTCAGTACCGCATTCGGGACAGTTCTTTTTCGGAAGGTCATAGCCTGAGCCTACCTCACCCTTAAGGAAAAATTCTGACCACTTACAGTTAGGACAGCGGTAATGGGGAGCGAGGGGGTTAACCTCGGAAATACCCGAAGCGTTAGCAACATAGGATGAGCCTACAGAGCCTCGTGAGCCTACATGATAACCGTGCTCCTCTGAGTTTTTAACGAGCTTCTGTGCGATCATATAAAGAACACCGAAACCGTGCTTGATAATAGAAGTAAGCTCCTTTTCGAGTCTTTTAGCTACATATTCAGGAACAGGATCACCGAAAAGGCTCTTGGCCTTATCCCAGCAAAGTCTGGTAAGCTCGTCATCAGCACCTTCGAGTGAAGGCGGATAGTTACCGCTTGGAATAGGTATGATTTTTTCTATCATATCGGCTATCATATTGGGATTTGTGATAACGATTTCCTTGGCTGTATCTTCACCAAGATAATCGAATTCTGCGAGCATTTCTTCTGTGTTACGGAAATAAAGCGGTGCCTGCTGATCTGCATCGGAGAAGCCCTGTCCCGCCATAAGAATAGCTCTGTAGCGTGCATCCTCGGGATCAATAAAGTGAACGTCACAGGTGGCTACCACAGGCTTACCTACAGCATCTGCCACGTGAATTACCTTACGGTTAAAGTTTCTGATATCCTCCACAGAATTTACGTGTGGGAAGCGTTCACTTCTTATCATATATTCATTATTACCGCAGGGCTGAATTTCGAGATAATCGTAAAAGGATGCGATTTTCAGTATTTCCTCATCGCTTTTCCCTTCGACAATGGCACGGTATAATTCACCCGCCTCACAGGCACTGCCTATGATAAGACCCTCTCTGTGCTTTATAAGTTCACTTTTAGGAATAATGGGTCTGCGGTGGAAATATTCAAGGTTTGATTTGGTTATAAGCTTGTAGAGATTTTTAAGACCTGTAAGATTTCTCGCTAATATAATCTGATGGAAATACTTATTCTTTGCCTTTTTCCAGTCCTCGAAGCTTATGTCCGTATCATCCATAAAGTAGCCTTCCATACCGTAGATGATTTTTATTTTACCTCCTGCGGCGGAAACAGCTTCAGGATATGCCTGAACTACGCCGTGGTCCGTAATAGCAATAGCCTTATGACCCCAGGCGATAGCTCTTTTTACGAGAACGGATGCATCGGTCATACCGTCCATCATAGACATTTTAGTGTGAAGGTGAAGCTCTACTCTCTTTTCTTCAGCATCATCTGTTTTCTGTATTTTGTCCACAAGACAGATGGCACGGGGCGAGATTACATTTTCACCCGAGAATTTATCGAAAGCAAGGTCACCTCTTATCATAACGGTAACACCGTCTTTTACCTTTGCCATAATGGCATCACAGTTTTCTTTTCTCTCGAAAACCTTACAGGTGTAAGCGTAGGTGTTATCAGTGATATTGAATGTGATTATGTAGCTTCTGCCGTCTCTGGTCTCTCTGCTGTCAAAGCCGAAAACATCACCCCATACCACACAGGAGCCGTCTTCGACGGAGATTTCATTGAGAGGCTTGGGATTTTTCGTGATTTTATTACCGTAGATAGGCTTGGCTGTTTCGAGATAAAGAGGAATGCCCTCGACTATTTTATGCTCCTTAGGCTTAGGTGCCATATATTCAGCCGGATCAATACCCTTGGCACGAAGATTTTCTTCCTCGGCCTTTTTATGGAAGGACGCGATTTCTTCATCACTTATGACGAGCTCTCTCTGCCCCGTAAACTGTACCTCGACCCTTCTGCCGAAGCGTTCACCGATGAGACGGGAAATATACTCCCCTGCCCCCACACTTTCGAGAATGGAAGCACCGCCGTGAGAAAGCTCAATGAAAAGAGTCGTTCCGTCGAAAGAGCCTTTACTGTCCTCGAAAAAGCCGTTAGTGGCAGCAAGAGCAGAATTCGTTTCTCTGATAAGAGTAGCGAAGTAACCCTCTGAAAAGCATTCAGAAGGCATACGTGGTTTAATTATAACGTCAGAAACACCCAGTCGGCTTCTGAGATCCGACTGAGCTTCCTCTAAGATTTTATCAGTGACAAGCGACGGAAAGAAAGCCTTAATTTCCACCTGCTTTTTTTCCATAGAAATTGCCACATTTTCTATTTTACATTCTGCGAACCTTTCACTCAGCTCCTGTGAGGAAAAAGGTCCGAACAGTTCTTCAAATACGCTGTTCATTTATATCTTCCTAAATTTATAATAGTTCTATTTCCTTCATCAGTTCATCTAAAATATTTTCTTCACTGACTTTTCTTAAAATTTCGCCCTTTCTGAAAATAATGGCGCATCCGTCACCGCCTGCGATACCGATGTCTGCTTCTCTCGCTTCACCGGGACCGTTTACCACACAGCCCATAACTGCCACGGTAATGTTCTTTTTAACGGTACGGAGTCTCTCTTCTACCTTGTTGGCAAGAGAAATAAGATCTATCTTCGTTCTGCCACAGGTGGGACAGGAAACGAGAGTGGGTGTACTCTTGTCAATACCGATAGCCTTAAGAATATCAAAACCGGCATAGACCTCATTTACAGGGTCATCAGTAAGGGAAACACGGATGGTGTCTCCTATTCCTCTGGTGAGAAGTGAGCCGATGCCCACGCTTGATTTGATAAGTCCCATTCTCGCTGTGCCCGATTCGGTAACACCGAGATGCAAGGGATAAGAGCAAAGCTCTGCCACTCTCTCATAGGCACTTATCATATTGGAAACATTCGATGATTTAATGGAAATAACTATGTCATCAAAGTCATATTTTTCCAGGAGTTTTACGTGATACATAGCGCTCTGTGCCATAGCCTCGGGAGTAGGTCCTCCGAAGCGTGCAAGAATTTCCTTTTCAACAGAGCCTGAATTGACGCCGATACGGATGGGGACACTGTGCATACGGCATTTTTCTGCTACTGCCTTCACATTTTCGTCAGCACCGATGTTACCGGGATTGATGCGGATTTTATCTACTCCTGCATCTAAACTTGCCAGAGCGAGACGGTAATCGAAATGTATGTCCGCTACGATGGGAACACCGATATTTTCCTTAAGTGCTGCTACAGTTTTCACGCTTTCCATATCGGGAACGGCTACTCTTATGATTTCGCAGCCTGCTTCCTCGAGTCTTTTAGCCTGAAGAACATTACCTTCTATGTCATGTGCGGGAATATTCAGCATAGACTGAACAGTGATTTTACTGTCACCGCCGATGAAAATATTACCGACCTTTACTTTTTTACATTCTCTTTTTTTTATCATAATTTCACCTGCTTTAATCGGTTAATTAATAAAAGCCTCTGCCCGATACCAGCTTCCAGATATCACTGAAGCTGATAATAGCCATAAATCCTAAAAGAATTATAAGTCCTGCTGCATGAATCCAGGATTCGTATTTCTGAGGCACCGGCTTTCTGAAAATAATCTCAAATACCATAAAGAACAGATGTCCGCCGTCAAGTGCGGGAACGGGAAGAAGATTAAACAGACCGATGTTAATGGTAATCATCGCCATCATCATAAACAGTCCGCTCCAATCCACATTTACCATACTGCTCTGTGCTATGTCAGCTATTACGGTCACTGTACCGATAGGACCTGCCAGATCGTTAAGACCGTACTGTCCTCTTACAAGGTCGAAAAGACTCAGATAAACCATTCTGCCCATAGAAAGACTGTAACCGAAAGCAGAGCCTAAAACGTTAAGAACGTTCTTTTCTTCTCCTAAGATAGAGAAGTCAAAGACTGTTGCTGTATTTAGTTTTACCTCGGAAATGGAGATTTCCTCTTCACCTCTTTTAAGGGTGAAGTCATAAGTAAAATCTTTGTCAGCGTCAATCTGCGCTATAAGTTCTTCTGCAGTTTTAACGGAATTACCGTTTATGGAGATAATTATATCTTCATTCTCAAAGCCCTGATCCTTAAGAAGAGCAGAAATGTCATAAACGGAACAGTCTTCTCTGTAATAAAAATTTCCGCTGGTTCTTTTCATAAAGGTGACATCCTCAAGAAAAAGCTTCTCTCCGTCACGCTCCACGGTAAAATCATATTTACCGCTGCTGTTTCTCTGCATAAAGTAGCTTATGTCATAATCGGAAAACACTCTCTTTCCGTCGATTTCCAAAATCTTATCACCTACTGAAAGACCGCTTTCAGAGCTTACCGCACCCTCATAAAACTGCAGAATTTCATTAGTACCTACGAGTTCGCTTCCTGAGACAAGAAAGATACAGACGATAAAGCCTAAAATAAGATTCATCGTAGCACCTGAAGCGATGATAATCATTCTCTTCCACACCCTCTGATTACAGAAGGCTCTGCTGTCCTCACTTTTCTCCTCTTCACCCTCCATGCTTACGAAACCGCCGAAGGGTAAAAGACGAAGAGCGTATTTAGTTTCCTTGCCCTGCTTTTTTAAGATAGTCGGACCCATACCGATAGCGAATTCGTTTACCTTAACACCGAAAAGCTTGGCGAAGATAAAATGTCCGAACTCGTGAATAAAGATAATGAGGCCGAAGAAAAGCACGGCTATGGCAAATGGTAAAATTTTAGATAATGCTGTAGAAAAATCCATCTTAAAACAAAGAGAAAAACTCTCTTTCCTTTCTGAAAATTATCCGATTATTGATTATAATAAGCTGTCAACAAGCTCTCTTGCGTATTTGTCTGCTTCGAGAACATCGTCGAGGGTGTATTCTGATTTGTTCACTGTTTTTTCCGTCGCCTTTTCCACTAATTCGGCAATCTGTAAAAAGCCTATCTTCCCCTCTCTGAAAAGAGCATTAGCTCTTTCATTTGCGCCGTTAGCCGCACAGGGATAAAGTCCGCCCTTACGTATAGCATCACGGCAGATATTAAGGCAGGAAAAGGTTTCATAGTCAGGCTTAAAGAAGGTGAGATTCTGAAAATCCCACAGATTAAGCTTTTTAACGGGAGACGGATATCTCTCAGGATACGTCAGAGCATACTGAATGGGTATTCTCATATCGGGAACACCCAACTGAGCTATCACCGAGTTATCATTATATTCGATAAGGGAATGAATTATGCTCTCTCTGTGAACCACTATGTCTATCATATCGGGACTTACACCGAAAAGCCATACTGCTTCGATAAGCTCGAGACCCTTATTCATCATCGTGGCACTGTCAACAGTTATTTTGGCTCCCATACTCCAGTTAGGATGCTTTAAAGCTTCGGCAACAGTAATATTCTGAAGCTCCTCCCTCTTTTTACCGAAGAAGGGACCGCCTGAAGCTGTTAATATGATTGACTTAAGTTCATCTTTTTTATTCATACCCTCGAGACACTGAAAAATAGCACTGTGCTCACTGTCTACAGGTAAAATCTTAACACCCTTCTCCTCTGCTCTCTTCATAACGAGAGCTCCTCCTGCTACGAGAGTTTCCTTGTTTGCCAGAGCAATATCCTTTCCCTCTTCGATAGCGGTAAGCGTAGGCTTAAGACCTGCGATACCGACTACAGAGTTAAGCACTGTGTCTGCCTCTTCCGCAGCGGCACAGAATTCTATACCTTCTGCTCCCGAAAAGACCTTGGTATCAGTGTCAGCAACCGCAATTTTAAGCATCTTTGCTGCTTCCTCATCATTCAGAGCAGCATATTTAGGCTTCCATTTTCTTATCTGTTCCTCCAGCACACGGGCATTTCTGTCGGCTGTAAGAGCGATAATTTCATAGCCTCTCATCTCGGCAACATCGAGACTCTGTGTGCCGATGGAACCTGTCGAGCCTAAAATGGAAAGTTTTTTCGTCATAAAAACTCCTCCTTAAAGAGAAATAAGTGCTACAATTCCGTAAAGCACGGGAAGAACAAAGGTACAGCTGTCAAATCGGTCCATTATCCCTCCGTGACCGGGAAGAAGCTGGCTGTAATCCTTGATGCCGAAGTTTCTCTTAAGCACGGAAGCGGAAAGGTCGCCTACCATACTTACGAGAGAGAGAACTATAGAAATAGGAATAATGTAAAGATATTTCATCGCACTTTCACCGAAAAGCGTGTAGTCATAAAGATTTTTACAGCCTACGGTGAAAAGGAAGAGAATAAGTACATTCAGTGCGGCAGTTATTACCACACCGCCCACTGCGCCCTCGATGGACTTTTTGGGACTGATAACGGGTGCCATCTTATGCTTACCGAACTTTCTTCCCACGAGATAGGCAAAAGAGTCCGTAAGCCATGAAGCAGCAAAGCCGAGACCTACAAAATAGATTCCCTCCTGATGAGTATAGTCAGGGTTGATATCCCCGATATTATTGAGTCTTATGAAACAGGAAAAAGCATAAGGTAAAGCTACAGATGCAAAGAAAGCTGTTACGGTGTGAGTGAACTGAATGTTCTTGTTATCAAATACGCCCAGAGAAAGAAGAATAAGAGCATAAAAGCTGTAAAGCACACCGATGGCAGGCACGGGAATACCGAAGCCTACTGCAAAAACTGAAAGAAGGCTCACTGCACAGGATACGGCATAAAGAATCTTACTCTTATTACCTACTGCTCTCACTACCTCGAAGGTGGCTGTGGCTGCTATGAGACCTAAAACTACCGTCATAACGGATACAAGGTCAAAAATAACCGTTAAAAGAAACAGTATAAGACCGATAATAATAATGATGGTGGAGGCAGTACGCTCACCTTTAAAAAGCTTTTTCTTGTCTTTTTTATCTTTTGACATAATTAATCTTCCTTTTTATACTCCGCCGAAGCGACGGTTTCTTTTAGAGTATTCTTCGATGGCTCTGTCCAGATCCGCAGATGTGTAATCAGGCCAGAGAACGTCGTCGATGTAAATTTCACTGTATGCCGCCTGCCACATAAGATAGTTAGAAAGACGGTACTCACCGCTGGGTCTTATGATAAGGTCGGGGTCGGGCTGTCCCGATGTGTAAAGATGAGAAGAAATAAGATTCTCATCGATATCGTCAATGCTGATTTTTCCGTTCTGTATTTCACGGACTATATCCTTTACACCGTGGACGATTTCGTCTCTTGAACCGTAATTTACGGCTATATTGATGTTTATTCTCGTCTTATCGGCACTTCTTCTTTCCACATCGTCCATACGGTTTACGATGTCTTTAGGCATACCTTCCCTGGCACCGAGAAAACGGATGCGGTAACCTGCATCTTCATTTTCGAGTACTCTTTCCTGCATACGGTCAAGATAACCTCTGAAAAGATTCATTATAGCCGTAACCTCTAATTTAGACCTTTTCCAGTTTTCAGTAGAAAAAGCGTAAAAGGTTACATATTTGATGCCGATTTTCGCACAGTATTCGCAGATTTCCTCAAAGACCTTAGCACCGACCTTATGGCCCTCAGTACGCTTCAGACCGCGGTTTTTCGCCCATCTGCCGTTACCGTCCATAATTATAGCTATATGCTCGGGGAGAACTTCAAATTTCTTTTCCATAGACAAAGACTCCTGTTTTTTATTGCCGTTTATAAAGACATTCAGTGGCTGTCCCGTAGAAACAGCCACCTGAAATTAAAGCTATACTCAGATTTCCATAATTTCCTTCTGCTTTACGGCAGAGATTTCATCGATTTCCTTAATGATATTATCGGTGATTTTCTGGATTTCCTTTTCGCCGTCCTTGAGATCATCCTCTGTGATTTCAGATGCCTTCTTCATAGCCTTGAGCTTTTCGAGACAGTCACGACGAACGGAACGGGCTGCAACCTTTGAATTTTCAGCCATTTTCTGAATATCCTTTACGATTTCCTTACGTCTGTCCTCGGTAAGAGGAGGGAATGTAAGACGGATAACAGAACCGTCATTCTGAGGATTGATGCCGATATCTGAGGTCTGGATAGCCTTTTCGATACCCTTGAGAACACTCTTGTCCCAGGGCTGAATGGTAAGAACTCTTGCCTCAGTAGCAGAAACGGATGCTAACTGATTAATGGGAGTGGGTGTGCCGTAATAGTCTACGGTAACCTTATCGAGAATCTGGGGGTTTGCTCTGCCGGCTCTGATTGCGCCGTATTCAGAAACAAGTGCATTAACGGTTTTACCCATTTTGGTTTTAGCGGTTTCAAATACAGTTTTCATAATTATTTCCTCTCTTATGTAAAGAATTTATTTTTATATATGTAAGGAATTTATTCCTTAACTACAGTACCGATGTTTTCACCCTCGACAGCTCTTACGATGTTATCGTAATCATTGAGGTTGAAAACTAAAATGTCGATGTTATTGTCTCTGCAAAGGGAAGCGGCTGTAGCATCCATAACCTTCAGACCCTTTGAAAGAACCTCTGAATGTGTAAGAGTGTCAAACTTCACTGCATCGTCGAACTTGTTCGGATCCTTGTCATAAACACCGTCAACATTTGTTGCCTTGAAGATAATCTCTGCACCGATTTCAGCTGCACGCAGGGCTGCTGTGGTATCAGTGGAGAAGAAGGGACAGCCGATACCTGCACCGAAGATAACCACCTCACCCTTTTCGAGATGCTCTACAGCACCTCTCTTAGTGTAGGGATCAGCCACAAGCGGCATAGGAATAGCAGTCTGAACATAAGCCTTTACACCGATCTGTTCGAGTGTGTCACAGAGCGCGAGTGCATTGATACAGGTAGCGAGCATACCCATATGATCAGCTCTGGTTCTGTCCATTTCACCGCTGCTTCTGCCTCTCCAGAAATTACCTCCGCCTACTACGAGACCGATCTGTGTACCGAGCTCTGTACATTTTTTGATTCTCTGACAGACATCATTTACAATATCGAAATTAATACCCTTACCCTCTTCACCGGCTAAAACCTCACCGCTGAGCTTAAGGAGTATTCTTTTATACTTACTTGCCATAATGAATGTACCTCCGTTATTTTTTCTCTTGACCTTTATTTTACTAAATATAAAGTAAAGTGTAAAGAGTTTTCAGATTTTTTCTCAGATAATTTTTATATTTTCATAACTTTCCGATGCACTTTCAGCATAAAAGCCTTCCGTTTCAAGATTTTCCACGTTTTCACAATAAAGACCGTGAGCATAATGGTCACAGATATTACCGAAGGCAGCCTTCGTTTTACGGATAGAAACATCCTTTGCATTCTTTATGAAAATACAGGAATTCTTACTTTCGGTGATACCGTAGTCAATAGCGGGGCGAAGATCATAAATTCCACAGTTCCATTTTGATGTTTTATCAAGAGTTACCTTTACGTTTTCAAATGTTACATCTTCAATGGGATTATCCTCTGTACCGTGTACGAGAATTCCGTTTTCACCCTTACAGGTAATATTACTGAAGCGAACATTCTTAATGTGGCCGCAGACAGTATTTTCATCTCTTCTGAAAGCCGTAACAGCTATAGGCTCTGCGCTGCCCCACCAGTCAGGACAGAAACGACGTGTTTCGATGATGATGTTAGAAAAGCTTACATTTTCCACGTTACCGCCGTCTCTTATCTGAATAGAAATACCTCTGTTTGATTTAGAGATAACACAGTTATCAACGATAACGTTTCTGAAATCGCCTACGCCCTCTGTGCCTATCTTGAGTGCGGCAGATGTAGAAGTGAGGGTACAGCCTGTGATAACGATGTTTTCGCAAGGGCCGTATTCACTGTTACCCTTTGAAGCCTTAAGACAGATACAGTCATCAGCACAGACTACATGACATCCCACGATTCTTACATTTGAGCAGTGGTCCGGGTCGATACCGTCACTGTTTGCCACATCGATGGGATTAAGAATACGGATGTTCGAAATAAGCACATCGTCACAGCCTGCAGGATGAAGAGTCCAGAAGGGTGCATCCTTCACGGTAACATCCTTTACGGTGATATGATGGCTGTTTTCGATGTAAATAACAGTAGGTCTCGGATAAAAATTACCCGTAACATAATACTGATCCTTTCTCTCTACAAAAGCATAACAGTTTCCGTCGATTACACCCTCACCGCTGATGGTGGCATTATCTGCACCGTAGCCGTAAATGAAGGCAAATGAAGGTTTACCTGTAACGGGATTTCCCACAAGAGCAGTCTTCGGGTCATTAATGGTTTCACAGGGTCTGATATAGGATTTTATATCTGCACTGGCTTTAAGGTGAGCGCCCTTTTGCAGATAAAGCTCCACGTTCTTTTTTATCTGAACGGAGTGGCTGTAATATTCACCCGCACCTAAAACGACAGTACCTCCGCCTTCGGCTGTGCAGGTGTCGATAGCCTTCTGTATGGCATCACCGTCATCGTGATTTCCGTCACATACAGCGCCGAAATCTCTTACATTGTAAATTCTCATATTTAAATTCACCTTACACTTTCTGTAATTTTGCAAAGTTTGCCATAAGCTTCTTCGTGCTTCCGCCTTCAAAGGCGATTTCAAGCATAAAATCGTTCGCCATAGGCTTAGAGGAAAGAACGACACCCTTACCGAACACCTTATGCATTACCGTGTCGCCCACAGCGTAGGTTTCCGTAGAGACGGGAGCAGCTTTTTTTGCAGTCTGCACTCTGTTTCTCGAAAGATAACCGTTTCCGGAGAAATTACTTCTGTCTTCTCTTTCGTAGTCCCCTCTCGCAAGACCCTCGAAGGACATCTGTGAAGTAGGTCTTCTGCCTGTCCTTTCAGTAAGCGCATCGGGAATTTCGATAACGAAGCGTGAAGGAAGGTTTCTCTGAGTAGTACCGAAAAGCATACGGGAATTGGCATGGGAAATAAAGAGCTTTCTTTTCGCTCTGGTGATACCTACATAGGCAAGTCTTCTCTCTTCCTCCACATCATCGGGATTAAACATACTCTGGACGCCCGGGAAGATGCTCTCTTCCATACCGGGAAGGAAAACCACAGGAAATTCGAGTCCCTTCGAGGAATGAATAGTCATAAGAACCACGGCATCCTGCTGAGCGTTATAGTTATCAATGTCGGTCATAAGAGCAACTTCCTCCAGGAAGCCCGAAAGAGTTACCTCTTCATTTTCCGACTGATAATTTTTAAGGTTGGTTACAAGCTCGTAGATGTTTTCTACTCTTTCCGAGCCTTTTTCTTTATCAAGACGGAGATGCGCCATATATTCCGTTTTACGGATAATATCTTCGAAAAGCTCATCGAGGGGCACCTTATCCACATTTGCTCTTACAGAGTCAATAGTAGAAGTAAACTCCATCAGCTTTTTAGCACTTCTCTTAAGGCTTTCGTATTCATCTGCGTGTGAGAAGACCTCGAAAAGACTGATACCGAGTCCCGAAGCTATTTCACTTGCCTTGTTTACGGTAGTATCGCCGATACCTCTTTTCGGTACATTTACGATACGGCGGAGCTTAACATTATCATTAGGATTATTGAGAATGGTGAGATATGCAATAGCATCCCTGATTTCCGCTCTTTCATAGAAGCGGTGTCCTCCGATAATACGGTAGGGTATACCCGCTCTTACGAGGATGTTTTCGATGGTATTCGACTGAGCATTCATTCTGTAAAGAACAGCATGGTCACTGAAGGTAAATTTACCCGAGCTGACATTTTCTTCGATGGTTTCAGTGATGAATTTCGCCTCATCGGTTTCATCATAGGCAGTATTGATAACCACCTTGTCTCCGCCGCCGTTAGCCGTCCAGAGACTCTTACCCTTTCTCTTTTTGTTGTTCGAAATAACCTCATTGGCTACATCAAGGATAGTCTGTGTGGATCGGTAATTCTGCTCGAGACGGATAATGCTGGACTCAGCATAACGGTGCTCAAAGCTCATAATGTTTTCAATCGTAGCACCTCTGAAACGGTAAATACTCTGGTCGTCATCACCTACTACACAGATGTTTCTGTGTCCGCCCGCCAGAAGCTCTGTAAGCTTGTACTGGGCGTGGTTGGTATCCTGGTACTCATCGACCATAATATAGCGGAACTTTTTCTGATAATATTCTCTTACATCGTCATACTCCTCTAAAAGCTTTACGGTGTTTACGATGATATCGTCGAAGTCCATAGCATCGGCATTTTTCAGTTCCTTCTGATACATCTTGTAAACCTTGCCTATCTGTGCCTTACGGGCATCCTTACCTGCAGAAGCGATGTAATCGTCGGGAGAGATAAGACTGTCCTTTGCGTGGCTGATTTCATTAAGTATGGTTTTATGAGGAAGGTTTGCATCACTGATACCGAGCTGTCTCTGACATTCCTTGATGAGTCTCTTCGTATCATCAGTATCGTAGATGGTAAAGCTTTTGGTATAGCCTAAAACCTGACCGTCACGGCGAAGGATTCTCACACAGCTCGAATGGAAGGTAGACGCCCATATTTCCTTGGCCTCTTCACCGAGCATTTTCTCGAGTCTTTCCTTAAGCTCGTTAGCTGCCTTGTTGGTGAAGGTAATAGCAAGTATCTGCCAGGGACGGGCAGGCTCTACGGAAAGAAGGTCCTCGATGTCGAAGAGTGCATCCTCTTCCCCCTCCAGATAAGCCTTCATAAGGCGCATATCTCTTTCGCTGGGCTCGAAGGCTACCTCCTTACTCATATAAGCATTACCGTATTTTACGATGTTAGCGATACGGTTAACGATAACAGTGGTCTTTCCGCTTCCCGCACCTGCTAAAATCAGCACGGGACCCTTTACCTGAAAGATAGCCTCCTGCTGTTTATCGTTCATATATTTAAAATCTTTTTCTATTATCTTTTTTCTTAATTCTAAAAACTCTTTTGACGCCATATTTTACCTCTTAATTATTAAACATATCATCTAATTTTACATTAAAACAGAGAAAAAAACAACCGATTTGAGTAAAATATTTGACTTAAAATAAAAAGAGGAGTACAATAGTCAAAAAAGCATAAAGGAATGATTATCTTGTCAATAGAAAAAGGAAGAGAACACTTAAGAAAATACGGAGCAGAAGACAGAGTTATGGAATTCGAGGTTTCGAGTGCCACGGTAGAGCTCGCTGCCAAGGCAGTAGGCACCGAGGGTAAAAGAATAGCTAAAACACTCTCCTTCCTTCTCAGTGACGGTGCAATTTTAGTAGTAGCCGCAGGTGACGCTAAAATAGACAACAAAAAATTCAAGCAGACCTTCTCTCAGAAGGCAAAAATGCTCACCTACGAGCAGGTAGAAGAAATGATAGGACACAGCGTAGGCGGTGTCTGTCCCTTCGGAATCAATGAAGGAGTCAGAGTTTATCTCGATGAAAGTCTGAAGCGCTTCGAAACAGTTTTCCCCGCTGTAGGTAGCAGCAACAGTGCCATTGAGCTGAATATGGAAGAGCTGGAAAGGTTCAGCGAATGCGACGGCTGGGTAGATGTGTGCAAGCTGCCAGAGGAATAAGAATACCAGATGCAAAAAACCACCGGGTTATGTGAATACCCGGTGGTTTCGTTATGTAAAATGAAAATGTTTATCTGTAATCTGCCAGTAATTTCTCAAATGCCGCTGAAATAGTGGTGGCAGTCTTAGGACCGGCAGAAATAGTTTCATGTGAATGAACACTGTCAACCAGAGAGAAGAGATAATCGTTATCAGGAACGATATAGCCTACAGCATCGTTACACAGACCGAAGGTAAGAACACTGTCGCTCTCATCGAAATGTGTTTCCAGAGCTGCATAGGGATATTCTGTTCCGTTATATGCTTTATCGGCACCAAGGAAGCCGCCGTAAACGATTTCAGGGAAAATCTCACCCGGCATCATAAGTATCTTTATGTTATCACCGATCTCGGCATAGCCTATTTCAGTGGTAAGCTTCACCTTACCGTTTTCAGAATAGCCCTTTACATTACACAGTCCCGTTCTTTCCACGACTCTGAAAATGAAGTTATCAATGTCAAGCTCTACCTGTGCGTGTGCCACATTAAGCACGGCAGGAACCTCCTGAGCTGTTTCTGCCAGCTCTGCCAGAAGCTCTGCGACCTTTGCACTGTAATCCACCATACGGTCAAAGCCGTTTTTCTCGGAGTCAATACCGTTCGACGAACCTCTGTTACAGTGGATAGCGCCGCCGATAGCACCCTGAATGAAAATAAAGTCTGCATCACTGTTTGCATTCACATTCTTTTCCACGTAGTACGGGAAATCAGCTGAAAGCTCTGTTATGTTCCATTCCACATTTACGGGATGGGCGCCGAAGTTAGTGATGAAAACCTCTCTCTTGGATGTGTCATCGGGCACGAAACGGAGAAGATGAATCTTTTCATCATAAGACTTTCCTGCTCTGCCGTCGGTAAAGAACTGAGGACAGTGCTTTTCACCGTAATAAAGCTCACCTTCACTGCGTGTTTCATAGGCTGTTCTGATGGCATCAGCAGTTTTTTCAATAAGTGCATCCATATATTCCTGATTTCTGCCTGTTTCGGGAATGGTGCCCCAGATACCCTGAGTATCAACTGCACTGTGAGTATGGGTAACACCCACATTTATACTTACAAGACCTGTGATGTCGGAGAGCTTTTCTCTTATAAGCTTGACATCCTCATTCATCAGACCGATAGCGTCAATCCATGCAAAGGCAACAGCACCTCTGCCGGAATTATCGTCTAAAACTACGGCTCTTACCCAGAGCTCATCAATAATGCCTGTAGCCTCCTGGGCAGGGAAGCGGAGATAACCGCCGAGGAAATATCTTACCTCATCGATATTATCGGGAGTAAGCTCGTTTCTGGCATATCCCACGCTCCATTTATCCGAAACAGGTTCATCAATAAAGGTCTCATATCCCGGCATAAAATTATCAAGAATTTTCTCAGTATCCTTGCTGTCAAAGCCGAGACCTGTTCCGCTCTGAAACGCACCTGTGAGAATCAGTGTAATACCCGAAATAAGTGCCGTCATGCTGTAGATTATTCTGGTAATCATATTCATAAAATTTTCCTCCGTCTGTTTTCTTATTTCCTTTTCTCCATTATATATCAATCCTTCATATAATGCAAGGCATCACATATTTATCATTCTGAAAGTCCTTCGAAAAAGTCCTTCGCCAGTACATAAGCCTGCTTTCCGTCCTGTGATATATAGGAGGAGTGATTTGCCCCCTTAATGACAGCCACCTTACTGTAAGGCAAAGTGCTTTCATAAAGAAATGCGGTATCACTCAGCCACATTATGTCATTCTCACCCGCTACTATATAGGTAGGACAGGTTATCTGTGACAGAAGCTCCTCATTAATCTGAGGGAGCGTAAGCATCATATCGTTGAGCTTATCCGGTTTGAAGATATTCATCACCTTTACCCCTACGGTAAAATAAGGCTTGAATTTCTCAGGTACAGAATTAGCACCGCAGGAAATAACCGCACCGGGAAGGTCAGGATATGTATAAGCGAGAGTGAGGGCATTTATACCGCCGTCACTGTGACCCATAATGTAAGGCTTTTCGATGCTGAGCGCTTCACAGAACTCCTTTATATCCTTCGCCATAAGGTCATAGGAAATCTCTCCCGGGTCACTGCTCTAACCGTGACATCTGCTTTCGGGAACGTAAACCTTGTAATCGTTAGCAAGATAGGAAGCCGCCTCGGCTAAAGAATTTTTATCGCCTCCGTTACCGTGAATAAGGATAAGAGGATAACCTTCTTCTCCGTAAACGGCATAGTGCATATTCACCTCACTGAGCTGAATATCGTGTTCGGTAAACTCCGTTACAGGTGAAGGCACCGATGAAGTGTCAAGAGTGATAAGATTATAGTTTTTCGAACTCTGACGGATATATGTCTTCCATCCGCCGACCCCTATCGCTGCAGCCAAAGCCACACAGCCGATACCCGCAAGTAGTTTTTTCCCTTTTTTCATAATCATTTCTCCTTCTTTTCAGGAACAAGGAAGATAAACACCAGTGAGCTTAAAAGAAGAAGCATGGGATAGAAAAGATTTCTGATTACACTGAAGGCGGAAAGCTCATAACCGAGAGTGCTTACGGCTGAAAGTGCCACCAGTATCTGTGCACCGTAGGGAAGGAAGCCCTGAGAAATACAGGAGAAGGTGTCAAGAATGGATGCTGTCTTTTTATTTGAAATACCGTACTCCTCAGCCATTTCACCGGCAATCGGATTAGCCATAACGATAGCAACTGTGTTATTAGCAGTAGCAATATCCATAAGACCTACCAGAAGTCCGATACCGAGCTGACCGCCTTTCTTGCCCTTAAAAATACGTCGGATACCTGTAAGCAGAGCCTCGAAGCCTCCGTTATGCTTGATAAGTGCGCAGAGGCAGGCTACGAGAACAGCTACCATAGAGGTCTCAAACATACCCGATGCACCCGCACCCATATTAGCCATAAGATCTACAAATGTCACGCCTCCCGTGGCGAGCATAATTACACTTCCCGAAACAATACCGATGAGAAGAGTAAGGAACACATTCACACCTGCTATTCCGCTGATGAGAACGAGAACATAAGGAATAATCTGTACGAGATTATACTCATTATTTATCTTTTCAGCTATATCTGCTTTCATTGATAAAGTGAGAATAAGAAGAAGAGTGATAAGTGCCGCAGGAACAACGACAGCCACATTGGTACGGAATTTATCCTTCATTTTACATCCCTGACCGTTACAGGCAGCGATGGTGGTGTCGGAAATAAAGGAAAGATTGTCTCCGAACATAGCACCGCCAACTACTGTGCCTACACACAAAGGAAGTGAAAAGCCCGAGCTGTCTGCTACCGCTACTGCGATGGGTGTTATGAGTGTGATGGTTCCTACAGATGTACCCATAGCTGTGGAAACAAAACAGCTTACGATAAAAATAACCACCACAGCCAGTCTCGGCGGAGTAACTGAAAGCATAAAATAAGCCACACTTTCAGCAGAGCTTCTGCCGACCACACCGACGAAAATACCCGCAAGCATAAAGATAATAAGCATAGTGATGATGTTTTTGTCACCTGCGCCCTTGCCCATTATCTCAAACTTTTCATCCAAAGACACACCCTTGGTCTGAAGCACAGCCACGAAAAGAGCCACGAGAAAGGCTACTACTACGGGAACGCTGTAAAAGCCCATCGGAATTTTCATTACATATTCGAATATCACACCGAGTGAAAGATAAAAAACTACAAATACCCCGATAGGGATAAGTGCCAAAGCATTTGATTTTTTCATTGAAACTCTCCTTAATTAATTTTCTGTTATACTCCGTAAACGGGAAACTTTACATTTGATTACGGCATTTTTTATATCTTACAGTGATGCTGACTTATATTTTCACCTCAAGATATTCACTTCTGTTACCCCATACATCCTCAGCGCATACTCTTACGGTCAGATCGTTTTTCAGTGACAGGAAGCCTTTAAAGGTTATGCTGTCAGGTCTGTCAGCAAAGAAATACTGTGAAAATTCCCAGTCCTTATGAACAGTTTTACCGTTTTTATCAATTACGGAAATTCTGTAAAGGAATACCTCATTGTCACCGCTTACCTCAGCCTGAGGTACGGTTATGTAAACCATACCCTTTTTCTTTTCAGCAGTAAGAGCTGCACCTTCTGTGAAAACAGGAGCGGAAGACTTTTCTTTTCTTACCTCAGGATTAAACTTTTCCTTCTTTTCCTCGGATATATTATCGATAAGAAACTCTCTTAAAATTACATTTTCATCCACATCGAGTACCTTTACGAGAACTCTGTTATCGGCATCGACCTCTATAATAAGTGCCTGGCTCATTCTGTCCCTCTCATCGGGGAACTGACCGTTTTTACCGTCCACGGCAAGCTCATAATAAGCGAGTCCACCATCATTTATGGCTGTAAAGCTGTCCTGCCATACAGCTCTCGGGTCATTGGCAGGAAAATGAGAATGTCCCGAAATATGAACCGCCTGAGGATACTTTACGAGAACATCACTGAACACATCGAGACCCCAGCCGTCACTCTTACTGCTTCCGTAAACGGTATCACGTACATGCTCGTGCTGAAATACGAATACAGGCTTTCCGGGATCTTCCCTGACTGCTTCGGCAAGATTTTTATCCAGCCATTCCACCTGTGCAGCGCTGTATTGCTTAGCATCAGGCGAGCGTGAAACGCCTATAAAATGAAAGCCGTCAATTACTCTGTGGAAGTCAGACTCCTGACCTGTTATCTCTGTGAAAAGCTTCGGTGCCTTTCTCTGATAGGTATAGCTGTCATGGTTTTTGGCTATAACAGCCAATCTCTCGGTTCCTTCACGGATTTCCTTATCTGTAACGGCCGTAAAAGCAAGAAATGAGCCCATCAGACCGTTATCTGTAATGTCACCTGAAAATACAACTGCATCAAGATCTTTATAATCCTTATCAGCATCGCTGATGGCATAAGCTGTTCTTATCATAGCAGCAGTTCTTTTGCAGCCCGTATCTCCTAAAGAGTTTATATGAGTATCACTTGTGGATACGAAACGGAAGACGGGAACGAAATCATCCTCTTTCATTTCAGGCACCACCGCCTCATAAGAAGGAATCATAAAAGTGGTTAAAAGTGTAAAAATGCTCAGTAAAAAAGATGTTAATTTCATAATTTATTCTCCTTTATTCTTTATCTTTTTCATTTCTTTTTTCAGCCTTATATTATTAAGATCCTCCCACAGCGTCACCATAATACCGCCGCCGAGTCTCATAGAAGCCTCATGCATTGAAGCGTAATAAGCCACACGGAAATCAGCATATTCACTGAGGGGATATTTTTCTTTATAGGTTCTGTAAAGACCGTAGGCATCACCCCACATATTACGAAGCTGAAACAGGTCATATTCCCTGTCAGCCCACATACTTCCGCAGGGATCAATAAAAGCAGTAAGGGAAAGTGTTTTCGGGTCAGCCATTATGTTCATTATGTTAAGATCTCCGTGAATAAGCACCGGCTCACTTTTTTCCTCAGGCAGAGAATTAAAAAGCTCCGTAGCCTCCTTCAGAAGATTTAATCTTTTTATGCTGAATTTACCTTTTTCGCAAAGATTACCGAGTGCTTCCAGCCACGGCTCCTGCTTTTCTTTTCTGTAATATTCGTACCAGCTTTCGTAAGCAGGCTCAGTAAGAGATCCGAATTTCTCGCCCTTCACACCGTGCCATCCGAGCATACCGTCAATAATATCCGAAGCGAAATCAGCTTTCTGCTTTTTACTTTTAAGGAGAAATGCAGGACTGAGAGCATTCTCACCCTCTACGAAGGACATAGCTAAAAGTGCTGTCTTATCATCCTCATAAGTAAAAAGAACCTCAGGCATTTTAACATCTGTGTTTTCGGAAAGAATTTTAAGCTGTTCCGCTTCTTTTTTCTGTGAGCCCTGTATTCTGTATGCCTTCAGAGCGATAACTCTTCCGTCGGAAAGCACAGCCTTATAAACTCTTCCGAAGCTTCCGCCGCCGATGAACTTAAGACTAACAGTTTCTGTGCCGAGTTCACGGGACACTATTCCGGGAAGCAAGGGCAATAAATATTTATCACCGTTGTCTAGAATTTCCATTTTATCATCTCCTCTGTCAATTATATCCGAAGTAGAAAAGCATGTCAACAAAAAAGAGCAAATCCGACATATAACTGCATTTATTGACATTAAATAACTTTTATGTTATAAATATTCCGTTAGTATTCTTTAATTAATCAGATTTCAGGAGGTGATATTTTGCTGAGCAAGGAAGAAGTCGAAGCGTACTGTGAAGAATGCTACAGCTCTGTTTTCAGATTCTGTATGCGTCTTCTCAATAACAAGGAAGATGCCGAGGATGCGACTCAGGAGACCTTCACAGTTTTCAGCAAAAAGGGACACATGGTCAAGCCCGATCACGCCAAAGCATGGCTTTTCACTACTGCTTACCATATGGTTCAAAAGGAATGGACCAAGCGCTCTCTTGCCAGAAAAAGAGAAGAACCGCTGGACGAAGAAGCAATAGCACTGGCAAACAAGGTACATACCTTTGAAAAAGATATAATCGATTATTATGCCGAGGATTATGTAGAAGAAATATATTCCCGTCTGAACGAAAAAGAAAAAATGCTTTTCGATTTATATAGCGACGGCACTCTCAAAACAGGCAGAATAGCACAGATCCTCTCTATCGAGCCTCACGCCTGTTCGATGAGAAAGAAGCGTCTTATAGAAAGATGCAGAGAAATTGTACTTGAAATATTATTTTATTAAACTTTTTTGTTACGTTTCTGCTTTTCAGAGATATACAGATGAAGAGCGAAACTTACCAAAAGGAAGGGTGGTCTACTTTGGAAGAGGAAAACCAGGTTTTGGGCAAGGTTCCCGAAGCCTTAGAAAACACAGAAAATCTTGAGTCAGAAGATTTTATTTTTTACAATCAGAATAAGGAAGAAGTAAGAAACAATCTCGATAGTTCAGCTAAGGATTTAACAGATTTCATCGATTCATTCATAGAGGATATTCCCGCCCCTTCAGAAGAAGAAATCAAAAAGGGAAAGGAAAAAATTCTCGAAAGAATACAGGTCGAACCGATAAAAACCGAAAAGAAGGAAACAAGTAAAAATAAGAAAGTCACACTTAAGGTGCTCTTCCTCGCTGCTGTGCTTTCCGTGCTTTCCGTTTCGGGTCTCTTTGCTTTGGGTAACAGCCGTAACATAAGCATAGAGAACGGATTTATGGCTTTCGCTAAGGAAACAGTTCAGGTCGTATTTTTCGGAGAAGACGAAAAGGAATATATTTCAATCGATTCGTTACTACTCGATTTAGAAAAACACGGATACGACGATATACTGTTCCCCGAAGAATTCATAATTAAATCCGATGAATATAAAGCAAGTGTACCGGAGTATCTGATAGATGAACTTATGCAGGTATCATTTGAAATCGACGGTGACGAAACAAATTATAAATTTGCTATACATGAATACGACCCATCGCAACAGTCTTTTGATTATGTGAAAATGCACGAAGTTCAAACTATTACTGTAAGTAACAACCCAATATATGTGTTTGTTTTTAATAACGAAACAACTATCGAATTTATTTATAATGGACTCTATTTTTTCTTTAGTTCCGACGCTCCTTATTCCGATATGATTAAAATAGCTGAAAGCTTAAAATGAGGAGATATTAATTATGAAAAAATTGGTTTTGTATGTCCTTTCTTTAACACTGACTTTTTCATTCTTTGTTTTGGATACAAAAGCAATATCAGATGAAATTAAACCCTACATAATTGACACAGTAATCACAACAGAAATCATTGATATTGAAGACAATGAAAACAACACTCGTGCAACAGGCTTAATAACCTCTTACGGACTTAATCTTACAAAAAGCGGCTCAATACTAAATTTAACAGGTAGAACCTTCGGCACTTCCGAAGTAATTAAAAGCGGATTCAAGGATATTATGGTTCAAAGAAGAAAAACATCTAGTGATCCTTGGAAAGATTATTTCGACTACGGAGATGTTTACGCTGATGCATTTGCAGCAAATCTTAACACAAAGATATCAGTGGCTGCGAACTACCAGTACCGAGTTACTTGTAAACATTACGCAAAACAAAACATACTTATGGTACAAACCATAAGTAACACATCTAACATAGTAACAACAACATAAACTCATCCTTAAACCCTAACCTACCCAAGCTGTGTTCACTCACAAGTTCGGGTAGGTTTTTTCTTTAAAAATCTTGACCTTTCCGTTCTCTCTTGCTAAAATAATAGAAAAAGAAATCCAAGGAGAGAGAAAACATTATGCTTAAAAAAGATACCTTCGCACCCCGCCCTCCTATGGGCTGGAACAGCTGGGACTGTTACGGTGCAGCGGTCAATGAAGAACAGCTCTTAGGTAATGCACAGTATGTGGCAGACAACCTTAAGGATTACGGCTTCGAGTACATCACCTGTGACATCCAGTGGTATGAGCCGAAGGCTGTGAGCAATTTTTACAACAATTTCACGGAGCTGTGTATGGATGAGTACAGCCGTCTTATTCCCGCTGAAAACCGCTTTCCTTCAAGTGCCAATGGTGCAGGCTTCAAGGCTATAGCCGATAAAATTCACGATATGGGACTTAAGTTCGGTATACATATTATGAGAGGTATCCCCCGCCAGGCTGTCCATCAGAACACTCCCATAAAAGGAACTGATGTCAGAGCAAGAGAAATCGCACAAGGCTTTTCTCTGTGTCTGTGGAACACTGATATGTACGGTATACGCACCTGTGAAGCGGGTCAGAAATACTACGACAGTCTCTTCGATCTGTATGCCTCATGGGGTGTGGATTTCGTAAAGGTCGATGACATCGCAAACACTGAGTACAAGCCTCACGATCCCTACAGTGCCCGCGAAGAAATAGAAATGATAAGAAAAGCTATCGACCGCTGCGGCCGTCCGATGGTGCTGTCACTCTCCCCCGGCCCTGCCGTCATAAACGAAGCCTTCCACCTTTCACAGAATGCGAATATGTGGAGAATGACAGGAGATTTCTGGGACTGCTGGGATAAGCTTTATGCTATGTTCGAAAGATGCGAAAAATGGGCACCTCACGTAAAAGTAGGATGTTGGCCCGACTGTGATATGCTTCCCTTAGGCAAGATAAGCAAAAACTGCTCCTGTCTTGGCAACAGAGACAGATACACCAATTTTACCCCTGATGAGCAGAAAACTATGCTTACTCTCTGGTCGGTCTTCCGTTCCCCTCTCATTTTAGGCGGTGAGCTTCGTGAAAACAGACCCGAGGACCTGGAGGTTATCACTAACAGAGATATACTCGAAATCAACCAGTATTCCACCGATAACCGTCAGCTTTTAAGAAACAGAAATGAAGCCGTATGGTACTGCAAGGATAAAAACGGAAAGGATGTAATCGCTCTTTTTAATCTTTCAGATGAAGAGAGAGAAATCACCTTGCCCGCAGAGCTTTACAGTGCTGAGAAGGGAATCACGGCTACTGAGCTGTGGACTAAGGCAAAGGAAGCCTTCACCGATAAAATCAGCAGTACAGTAAACGCCCACGGCGTAAAAATTTACACAATAGGATAACAAATAAGAGCAGCTTCCGAAAGAAATGAAGCTGCTCTTGATTTTTTCTTTGTATCTTTTAGGGAACTACGTTAATTCTGCATGAGGCTACGTGTCTTCCGTCCTCAGTTTTTGCCCTGATGTAAGTTATGCCCTCTTTGAGAGTGGTTACCTTACCGTTGGTTGAAACTGTAGCTACAGAGATGTTCGATGAAGACCATATCACCTTTTTATTTGTTGCGTTATGGGGTTCGATAGTAGCAACGAGATTAAATGCGGTACCTATATTTGCCTCTACTGCACTCTTGTCGAGCTTAATAGCCGTCGGCTTGATTGCCTGCTCGATTACTACGGTGCATTTAGCGGTGAAGCCACCGTCAGAGGAAGTACAGATAACAGTTACGGTGCCTGCCTTGAGTGCCTTTACCACACCGTCAGAAGAAACGGTAGCGAGATTCGGATCTGAAACTGTCCAGGTAACCTTTCTGTCAGAAGGCTTCGAGGGAGTAAACTTCGGAGTAAGAGTCACCGTTGAACCCGTATATACCGCAGCAGTTGTTTTATTAAGCTTAAGACCCGTAACAGGAACCTTTTCTACCTTGACCTTACAGTAGCCGACCTTCTTACCGTCTACGGAAGTGGCTGTGATGGTAACTGTTTTACCGGGCTTTAAGGCTGTAATCTTACCACTCGAGGATACCTTTACATATTCGGGATAATTTGATTTCCACTTCACCTTCTGATTAGTCGCATTCACAGGTGAAATCAGAGCCTTGAGCTGAAGCTTTCTGTTATGCTTTACGGTGTAAATCTCCTCTGAGAAAAGAACTCTCTTAACCTTTACATTCTTGATTTTCACTGTACATTTAACAGTTTTTCCCGTCTCCTTACTTTTACAGGTGATGGTAGCCTTGCCGGGCTTTATACCCTTTACTACACCCTTCGAGGATACGGTAGCTACTGAGGTATTATCTGACTTCCAGACAAGGTCTTTATTCGATGCCTTGGCAGGAGAGAAAGCAGCCTTCAGAGTGTAGGTCTTTCCGTCATCTATAGTTACGGAGGATTTGTTCAGCTTAAAGGATTTAAGCTTTACATACTTTTTGACCGTAAGCTTACAGGTAGCCTTGTATCCGCCGTTTTTAGTCTTTACGGTAATAGTAGCTGAGCCGGGGGCCTTAGCGGTTATTTTACCGCTTTTCGAAACAGTGGCTACCTTCTTGTTCGAAGAAGACCAGCTGACACTTTTATTCGAAGCGTTTGAGGGTAAAACCTCTGCCTTGAGTGTTTTGGTCTGTGAAACGTAAAGAGTAAGCTTCTTCGTAGGCAGCTTTACACCTGTGGTTTTGATTTTGACATTTATGATGCAGGTTGCACTTACACCGGGATTATCCTCTGATTTACAGGTAATTACTGCCACACCTGTCCTGAGTGCCTTTACCTTACCGTTTTTATCTACCTTTGCTACCTTGGTGTTTGAGGATTTCCAGGTAACACCGGGATATGTAGCGTTCGAGGGATTCATTGACGGTACAAGAGTTAAGCTCTTGCCTACATACACGGTTTTTTCGTCGTAATTAAGGTAAACAGCCTGAACCTGTACTTTTTTCTTTACTTTAACAGTATAAGTCGCCTTTATGTTTCCGTCGAAGGTGGATTTAGCAGTGATTACCGCCGTACCCTTACCCACTGCAGTGACCTTACCGTTTTTGTCGACTGTTGCCACCTTCTCCTTCGAGGAGCTCCATTCTACGCTCTTGAAATCAGTGTCAGACGGATATACTGTCACAGTAAGCTTCGTAGATCTGGTAGTGTACAGAGTGGTTTCATTACCGCTGATTTTAATTGATTCAGGTTTTATTTTAACCGTTATCTTACAGGAAGCTGAGTAGCCCTTTCCGCTGTAACCCTTATCTGCAGTTTTAACGGTAATAACAGCCTCGCCCTTAGCCTTAGCACTGATATTACCCTTAGAGTCTACAGTAACTACGAAAGGATCGGATGAAGACCAGATTACCGACTGACTCGCATTTTCGGGCGTAACCTTAGCTGTAAGCTTTTTAAAATCTCCCTTATAAAGAGTAAGCTCTGTATCTGAAATTCCTACACCTGCCGCTATCGGATTGTCATCCACACCGATGATACCGAGGGGTAATTTCTCTGCCCAGATTCTCTGAAGCTCATCTGTGGGAAGAAGTCCGTCAGAGGTGTATTTATGATGAAGAGCTGAGGAATCGAGAGGATTTTTAGAGATCTCATTGTAATCTATATACCCGTCGTGAAGATTGGTATTCGAAAGCCATTTGTTTACATCGACTGCTATCTGCCAGTCCTTTCTTCTTCCTTCGACACTTCTCTCCTTGTATGCATAACCCATACCGAGATAAGAAGTACCGGCATATCCTCCCCAGGGAGTAATACCTATCACAACTACCTTGATACCGTTCTGACGGCAGAATCCGAAAATACTTTTATATCCCTCAATGATTGCATTTGCCGAGGGCTGTACCTGACCTGTCACATTGTCGCAGACGGGATATATGATGTCGAGTGCGCCGCCTTTAAGAATCAGATACTTTACATTTCCCTGATTTTTACCGTCAAGACCTATTGTGTCTCTTTTAAGACGGTTGATGATGCTCTGACTGTTAATAGCATTGTCAAAGCCGAGACCGTCAGACATAAGCCTGTTACCCGTAAGACCTTTGGCAGAAATACCTACATCGCTTCTGCCACTTTCGTTTATCGCCTGAGCAATATAGGAAGGATAGTTATTGGCTACAGTGGAATCACCGATAACAACTACTGAAAAAGCATCACTGTCAGGGTTAAGCACCTCTATATCGGTTATCACAGGGATAAAATCTATCTGATTACCGGATACGGGAACGTCAAGTGAGCCCTTACCTGTAAGCATACCCGCAAAAAAATCGAGAACAGTGTGAAGCCATTTCGTATCGTCATCTAACTCTATATCATAAACGATGTTAAAGTTATTTGCTTCTATAAGCTTTATACCGCTATCGGAGCCGGCTACTTTGATATAAGTACTGCCTCCCGTAAGACCCATTGTACGGATATTCATAAAATCCTTTATGTAGGTCGATACGGCAATATCCTGTCCTGCAACCACATCAAACAGAATCGGATCAGAGTAAATCTCCTGTCCTGCCGGAATAGTTACTGTTTCCTTACCCGAGAATTTCAGTGTACTCATAGTTAAAGGATCTATTCCCGATGCAGTCTCGGTCGTATCACTGAGAGCCACCTTGGCACGGTCAATTATCAGAGGTTTTTTTCCGTAGTAATTAGAAAATTTGACTCTGAGCTGTTCACCCGAGGCAGTAGGTGTGATGACTGTTCTGATGGCTACATTCATCAGCTTTTCCGAACCGAGCAGGCCGTTAAGCTCCTTTAAGAGCTCGTCACGTACATCCTTGGGTAAAAAATTCAGATATTTCATAATATCTCCGGATAAATCACCCGAAAAATCATTCAGAGACATCTCCGTGGCAGCCGTGCCCCATGTCTTGATCCATTTTCCCTCTTCGGCAGCCGATGAAGTGAAGGCAAAAAGACAAAGGATGCATAACACTGTAAGCACTACAGCAAGGATTCCTTTAATTCTCTTCATAGTATCAGTCCTTTCCCCGTAATATTTCAATAAAATGTTTTTTTCGGAACAAGAGATTCCGTATTAAGATTATTTTTTATTTTTTAACTCTTCTAATTTTTTCTGCTGAGCCTGTTTTCTCTGTATTCTCGCCTGAATGGCTTTCTTCTGTCTCTCTGTTTTCTTGTAGCTGTTATAGCTCATAAACAGATAACCGATACATCCGACGGTGGCAAGTGCTACGAGAATGATGAACACCCAGGAGGTCATAACTGCTCTGACAGTATTCATAATAAGTCCCGTAAAGCTGAGAGAAACATCGTTAGCTGCAACGATATTTATTTTAGCAAGAATCTGTCCTGCATAAAGCACATTTGCCTGACCGATTACATCACCCGCCTTGACAGGAGCCTTTACCTTTTCGGGAACAGTGCCCTCCACTACCTCGAAAAGCACTGATGCGGTGGTAGCATTAGAGGGAACGAGAGCAGATGTTTCCTTTTCGGGAACGAGACGAAGCTTGTCCGTACCCTTACCCGAGGTGATTTCCACCATAGTCACAGGCTGTGTGGGAGAAGCAACCACTCTGTATCTGATATTTTCGTAAACCCAGTTAAGCATCTTTTTGGCATCGGTCATACAGGTATTTTCATCGACACCGTCTTTATCTATATCAGCAAGCTTACCGCCCAGAACGACAGTAAGATAAGAGTAACCGTCCTTCGAGGATACTACTGCTATGCACTCACCCGCTTTATCTGTCATAGTCTGCTTACCGCCTGTTACCGAAGGATGATGGTAGTCAGAGATGGTAGCATTAATCATTTTATTGCTGGCGCTATATGTTCTCTCTTCGTTAAGTGAGGTTTTCTTAAGAGTTACTGAGGAAGCAGAAAAAGCCTCTACGAATACAGGATAATTAAGGGCATATTTGAGCATCTTAGCAATATCCTTGGCTGTGGTGTACTGTCCTTCCTCATCGAAGCCGTGAATATTTTTTACTACAGTAGATGTAAGTCCTATTTTCGTAGCTGTAGCCTGCATTTCCTTTATGAAAGCATCGAGTGAGCCGGAAATCTCATAAGCTATGATACTCGCAGCATCATTTGCACTGTAAACGATAAGGCAATCTATAAGCTCTCTTTTACTTACCTTTTCGCCCGCTTTATAAAGAGCGGTACGGATACCGTAGCCGTATTCGACAAGAGAAAGATTTTTTTCGCTTACAGTTACCTTTTCATCAAGCTCCGGCCATTTTTCGATTGCTGTTACAGCGGCAAGAATTTTTACGAAGGCTGCTGCAGGAACCTGCTTTGATGAATTTCTGTCAAAAAATGCAGTGTCCTCATCAAGACTCTCCATATAGTAAACATCCGATTTAAGCTTGGCAGTTACAGTGCCTGAATCGAAAACAGCACCTGCCGGTAAAGCTAAAGTAAGAGTTATAAGTAAAACAGCTATAAGAGCCACGATTTTTTTCATTTTAAACACCTCAAATGTAAATTTTTTGAAATTTTCCTTTTATGTTTGCAATATACCGAAATATATGATAGAATACAGACAGTATTTATACAGTTTATATTATATCAAAAAGAGAAGTAAATGTATATACCTTTATTTCAATTATCATAAACTTTAAAATAAAATTAACTTTTCTGCAAGGTTTCGCATTATCTTAAACACTGTAAGTTTAACCGGACCTTATTAACAAAAGAAAGGATGTCCTCAGGGCAAGGGAAAACAAATGATTTACGTTACAGGAGATACCCACGGCATCGCCTCCCGCTTCGACGATCCGAGACTTAAAAAGCTCGGCAGAGGCGACACCCTCATCGTCTGCGGTGATTTCGGCTTCATCTGGAATGGCTCAAAGGAAGAAATGAGCGTACTTAAAAAGCTTAGCAAAAAGAAATATAATATCTGCTTCGTAGACGGCACTCACGAAAATTTCGAAATGCTCTCAAAGCTAAAAATAAAAAAATGGAACGGAGGCAAGGTACACCACATCGCCTCAAACATTTTTCACCTTATGCGCGGACAGGTTTTCAGCATCGAGGGAACCAAAATTTTCACTATGGGAGGCGGAGAAAGCCCCGATATTGACATCCGTTTCGAAATGAACACCTGGTCAGATATGGAAATTCCTACCCGTGAGGAGCTTATGGAAGGTGTAGACAACCTTCAGAAGTACGGCGGTAAGGTAGATCTTATCGTCACTCACGAGCCACCTGCTAAAATAAAAGATTTCCTTATGCTTCATACCGGCAGCGATGCAAGCATAACAGCCATTAATACCTACCTCGAGGACGTAAGCAGAATCTGCGAATTCAACCACTGGTATTTCGGCTCTCTTCATCTGGATAAATTCATTTCAACATCTCATATTTCCGTTTTCAATAACATCATAAATGCGAAAACAGGAGAAATAATAAAAAGATAAAAACTAAAGCAACGGTTACAAATAAAAAACCGTTGCTTTTAATTTTATTCTTCAGGTATTTCAATCGGATCGGTGAAATACTTCATGTCACTTTCACCAAGATGCTTTGCTATTTTTTTAAAATAGTTATTCGTTGCATTTTCCCAATCAGAGTATTCCTCATTACCTCTTTTATTCTCAAGGCCATATTTTTCCTTAAGATAACGGGAAATATAATCGGTAAACTTAATCGAACCGTGAATGTTTGTATGCTCCGTATCGTAAAAATCCGTGCTGTAGTCGATACCTGCCTGTGTGTCGAGCTTACGGAAATCGAGAACATCGAAGCCGCGTCCCTCGATCATTTCCACGAGAGTGTTCTGCATACCTATTCTCTCTTCGTTATCAAGAGACTGTGGAGAAACCACAAAAAGGACCTTTATTTTTTTCTTTTCGCAGTAATCCATCAGCTTCTCCATACTCTGACGAAGTCCCGTTTCGAGCTCACTTCTGAGAGAGAAGTCCTTGATTCCGCCTGTAACATCCTCGGCATTCTTAAGGAAGGAGCCGTAGGTGTTACCCGTCTTATAGCTGTCAGGCTTCTTATCAAAGTCAAAAGCCGTAAGCTCATTCCAACGGCTGTGATATTTGATAATCGGAAAAACAAGCTCCATTCTCTCCTTAAGTCCGTGCCCCCCGAGGTCACAGAGATAATCCATCATCCTGTATTTATTAAAAGTGAGAGGATAGTTATCGAGCAGACCGTGTAAAAAGCGCAGATCGTACTCAGTATGCTTACTTCCCTCAGGATGAACTGAGGTAATATTAACGATGAAAACTGCATCCGAATGTCTCTTTCTCGCATCTGCGATAAGAAATCTTGCCGCCTGAATGGGCTGCATAATACTCGAAAGAGAGTAAACCGCCAGACCGTGCTCACGCCAGGCATAAGGCGCAGACCAGAACGCATAGGTAGTACTCGAGCCAACAAATACAGCATCAAGAGAGTCGTCTCTCTCCTCAAAAAAGCCCGTTATTCTTCTGTAGTCACGGCTGTCCTCATTACCTGTAAGCACCCCCTGTACCTGAAAAAAGCAGATACAGAAAATCAGCAGAAAAGCGACAACCTTTATGATTGATTTATTTTTCATTATCTGTCCCTTAATTTTCTTCTTAATAATTTACCGTTAAAGGAGCGTGGAATAAGGTCGGTTTCCTCGATAACGGAAGGCACCTTATAAGGCTCAAGTGCTGAAGCTATAAAAGCTCTTACGGCTACCGAATCAAAGGTATAGCCCTTTTTCATCTGCACGAAAAGCTTCGGTGTGCTGCCGCTGAGCGGATCGGGAATACCGATGCATCCGCAGTCCTCTACCCCTTCCATCTTTTTCACGACATCTTCGATTTCATCAGGAGAAACCTTATTTCCGCCGACATTTATGACATCACCCTTTCTGCCCAAAAGAATAATATCTCCGTCTTCATCGAAATAGGCTTCGTCATTGGAATAGATACCGCCACCAAACATTACCTTGGCAGTTTCCTCCTCGTCCTTCCAGTAACCCTTCATATTCATCTTTCCGAAGGAAGCGAGAAGTCCCGTGTTATCTTCAGTAGCGTCGATTTCATTACGTTCCTCGTCAACTATAACGATTTTTGCATTATAGGCAGGCTTACCGATACATTTCGGCTTATCCTTACCGTCATTAAAGTCATAAATGCAGATACATCCGCTTTCCGTACTTCCGTAAAAATTATAAAGATGTGTATCCGGAAGAAGAGTGCGGATTATCTCCTTATCATTATCGGAAAGAGGTGCCGAACCGAACTGTATGTAACGCATTACATCCTTATAATCAGCGAATTTCCCCTTCGAAAGCTTAAGAAGGACAGAGAGAGCTGTCGGCACGAGATCCATGGAATTCACACCGTATTTATCCATCATACCGAAAAATCCGATGACATTCATAACTCCGGTAACGAGAACCACGGTGGCTCCTTTAACCATATTGGCATAGTATCTTCTGAGTCCGTGAGAATGGTTAAGAGGTGAAGGAATCATTTCTACATTATCCTCTTGCATTTTTACTCCGTACATAACATTTTCCGCCAGAGCGATATTATTACCGTTAGTTATACTTATACCCTTTTCCTTACCTGTAGTTCCGGTACTGAAAAGAAGCTCACAGACAGTGTCTTCATCGGAAAACTCATAAGAATCAAGTTCAGATTTATTCTTTGCCGATTCAGTAAAGGCAGAAAAGGAAAGATGCTTCACTTCTCCGCTGTCCTGCTCTTTAAGCGGCAGAACCAGAACAGCCTCTGCACTTTCTGCTATTCTTAAGGTCTTATCCCAGGCGCAGTTACGCTCCACGGGAACGAAAACCCCGCCGATAAGCTGTACTGCAAGAGCCGCGGCAAGAAAATCAATGCTCTGAGATGCCTCAATTACTATTCTGTCACCCTTTTTTACATCAAGAGAAACAAGCTCCCGTGCATATCGGAGAATAAGCTGTTTGTATTCGCTGTAGGTTACCTGTCCCTTTTCATCGGCAAGACAGATTTTGTCTTTTTTTGTTTCGGCGTGTGAAAATACCGCCTGAACAACTGAACTGTACATTTTTTATCCCTCCGGATCAGGTAGTGCTGAATGCAGGCCAATAAGTGAGAAGAAGGTAGCCTGTAATACTCATAAGAGTGATAACGATAACAGTCATACCGATACCCTCTTTAAGCATAAACTTCGGTTTGAGTCCGTAGCCGACAGGAATGGCACGGATAGAGGTGGGAAGCATATAAGAAAGATTCACACCGATAGAAGCGATGTAAACATAAGGAATGGGATCCTTGCCCATACCGTTTACAATGCTGATAACAATAGGAATGGCAACGGCGGCAGTAGCAGTATTACTCGTAACATCAGAAAGAAGAAGTGTTACAGATATGATAATAAGCACAGTAATGAAACCGCCGTCGAGATTTGCCGACGAAACAAGCGCACCGATATTATCAGCTGCACCGCTCTTATTGATAAGCGTGCCGAGCGCAAGACCGCCCGCAAAGATGTAGATAAGCTCCCAGAGAATCTTGCCCTGAGTGTTCTTCCATTTCATCAGTCTTTCTCCGTCTTTCTTTTTAATGAAGAAGGACAGAACTGCGCAGACGATGAAAACGTATGCAGGCTTAAGCCCGGGAAGGAAGGACTGATAAAGCTGACGGGTAAAGGAAAGAACCGTAGCGATAACGAAGAGAAGGAACGAGAAAATCTCCTCTTTTGTCATCTTCGGCATTTCCTTGTAAACAGAAACGAAGTATTCCTTGGAGCCTGCGAGACGGTCGCCTTTTTTACAGTGTCTGACAACAAGGAAAATAACATTACTTACAACGAGAACAAGCATGATGGGAAGGAAACGGACAACCCAGGAGGTGTACATAAATTCCTGACCCGTAAGCTCCTCGATGTATTCGACAGTAACGAGGTTCATCGCACCGCCTAAAGGTGTGGCAAGACCGCCTACACCAGCACCGTAAGCAATAGTAAGGAGGATAAGTGAACCGTTTTTGCTTTCACCTATATCCTCTTCACCGATGAATCTGAGCATAGATACGGCAATAGGTGTAATGGTGGCACATACTACCGCATTGGGAAGAATAGCAGACAGTGCCGTAGAAAGAACAAACCAGAAAATAATCTGCGTGCTGAGATTTCCGCCTACAAGCGAAAGACACTTTGCAGCGATTCTTCTGTCGAGACCCGTAATCTCCCAGGAAACGACGAGAATGGATGCACCGAGCAGCAGCATAATGGTTTCAGATGAATAGTTAGAAATAACCGCTGACATATCCGTGAAATTAAACACAGCATTTACTGCTATGGGTAAAAAAGCCGTAACGGCATAATCAACGGGACCTGTAACCCACCACAGTGCCATCCATAAAACCATACCTACGGAGCCTCTTGCGGCCGCAGTGGTAAACACATCAGCAGGTAATAAGAAATAACAAAGTAAAAACAGAGCGGGTCCGAGCAGAATAGTGATTAACTTTCTGTTCTTCTTCATTTTTTACATCAACTCCTCAATCATTTCCCACATAGTCTCAGCTGACTGAAAATATGCAGGCTGAATGTATTCCATAGTAACGGAAATGTCGAAACAGTCTTCGATAAGAGAAATGATTTTTACCATACCGACCGAATCAATGATGCCGTCATCAATAAGGCTTTCCTCATTGGCAAAATCCACATCAGGGTATACTTCCTTTAATAATTTCAAAAGCTCATTCATGTTTTTTGACTCCTTTTCCAAAATCAGAATTGTTCATATATAAAGCTGCTCTGGTCAAATCCGGGTCCGTAGATACCGAAAATGATGACAGCAAATATGCCGATAAAAATTACAGACCATCTGAATACAATGTTCTGTTTCTGCAGAGTGTCACGGATTTTCATTCTTTCCTGAAGCATATCCACTGCCCAGAGAACGAAAACAGAAACCAATGCAAAGAAGAAATTATCCTTGTCGAGACCGTAGCTGTAAAGTGCATCCTCGGCTATATGCTCAAAATGAGCACCGCTGAAGGCTCTTGCGAAAATGCTGAAGGCTTCGGAAAGACCGTTGGTTATGAAAAATACTCGGCCGATACAGCAAAGGATAAATGTACGTGTCATCTGCCAGAGCTTCCAGCTGAAGCTTTCTTCGTCTATACCCAGACGCTTGTTGATAGTGGTGTTCATTTCAGCGAATACAGTGCCGGAAATAATCAGAACCGCATGGAACATACCCCATGTCACAAAGCCCCATGAGGCACCGTGCCATATGCCTGTTATCATCCACACGACAAATGCCGGGAAACAGGAAGCGAAAAGCTCACCGGCTTTTTTCGATTTCGGATTCTTTTTGACCTTTTTGACGAGCTTGCTTACGGAAACGGGATAGAAAATATAATCCTTGAACCATTCGCCCAATGAAACGTGCCATCTTCTCCAGAATTCGGGCATAGTCTTCGAGAAATAGGGATGGTCGAAGTTTTTCGCAAGCTTTATACCGAACATCTCCGAAACACCCGAGACGATGTCTATACAACCTGAGAAGTCTGCGTAAATCTGCACCGAATAAAGCACTGTAGCGATAATTATTATCAGACCCTCATATTCTGTGTAGTTACCGTAAATCTCATTGACGAAAATACCGAGTCTGTCTGCGATAACGAGTTTTTTAAAAAGACCCCATAAGGCGAGCTGTGCACCCTTTGTAACCGCTTCGGCATCAAAAGAAATACCTTCATCGGGCATCTGTGCTTTAATTTTATTGTAGCGGTCAATAGGACCCTGTACGACATGGGGAAAATATGTAAGGAAAAGAGCATAATTCAGAAGTGACTTTTCAGCAGTATATCTTTTCCAGTAAATGTCGAGAACATAACTTATTGCCATAAAGGTATAAAAAGAAATACCTAAAGGCAGAACCATTTTGAAAACAGTTATCTCTCCTAAGCCGAAACGGCTCATAAGAGAATTAACATTTGTAAGAATGAAGCCGGTGTACTTACATACTACGAGAAGTGCTACGGAAACAGCCAGTCCGAGAAGAAGGACTCCTCTCGCCTTTTTCTTGCTCCTTCCTCTGACCTCTTTCTTTTCGGCAGGAGTCTGACAGAGCTTCAGAAGCTCCTTTTCCTTTTCGTAAATCCCGCCCATTACCTTTCCGCTGAAAAAAGTAGCAAAAAGTGTAACTGAAATAAAGGGCAGATAACTGAGTCCCGAAAAGCAGTAGAAAAGAATGTTAGCCGAAAGAAGCACATACTTCTGCTTTTGCTTCGGAACAAGATAAAACAGTAACAGAATCACTGCCGTAAAAATCATAAAAGACGCTGATTGATAACTCACTTTACACGCTCTCTTTCTTTTTTACAGATTATAGCAAAATCCAAATAATTTTAACATAATTGAAAATCAAATTCAATACAAAAATAACAAATATCGTCATTTCACAGGAATATTAAACCCTTTATGTGAAATCATAGTGAAAAAAGAAAGCATTTGAAAGGGAATGATTTTATGAAAAACAACATCAGCCACAGAAGCTACCGCATAGCTATGGTTCTTCTTATCGCTTTTTCTCTTACTGTTTTCTTCTCTTATCTTCACAGAGAAGACAGTAACTCTGTGCATACTCTTTCAAAAATAGGCTCACGAGGTAACGAGGTAAGAGAGATCCAGAAAAAGCTCAGGGAAACCGGTCACTATAAGGGCAGTATAGACGGCATCTACGGCACAGCCACACAGAAAGCAGTAAAAAGCTTTCAGAAAAGCTGCGGAATAACTGCAGACGGAGTGGCAGGACCTAAGACACTTAAATATTTAGGCATCTCCTCTCCCTCTTCCAGCTCATCAGGTAAATACTCAGGCAGTGACATCAATCTTCTGGCAAAGCTCATAGCCGCAGAAGCAAGAGGTGAAAGCTACACGGGCCAGGTGGCAGTAGGCGCTGTGGTTCTGAACAGAGTTTCACATTCATCCTTTCCCGACACCGTAGCCGGAGTTATTTATCAGAAGGGAGCATTCTCCTGCGTAAATGACAGTAACTGGAGCGTATCGCCCAACGCTACCTCGCTGAAAGCGGCAAGAGACTGCATAAACGGATGGGACCCCAGCGGAGGAGCAATATACTACTATAACCCTGCGAAAACAAGCAACAGTTTTATGTATTCGAGACCTGTCATTACCACCATCGGAAGGCACGTATTCTGCAGATGATAATGCGGCTTTCGGAAATGCGAAATGCGTAATTGCGAGGAAGATTTCAGAAAAGTTAAAGTGTTGCGCTGCCAAGAAAGGCTTATAAATATTGAATTTTATATAAAAGATGTCTTACCTTCAGCTAAAATAATAGCCGCAGTGGGGTCAAATCCCCTTGGTAAAACACTTCTGAGGAAAGTCCGTAACTAAGTGCGGAAAAATCTGGATAAAATTACAACCAACAGCAAAGAAATAAAAACGGCGGACTGCCGCTGATTATTTTCATAAATTTTGTTCGCAATTGTGAATTGCGAACTGTGAATTGCGAATTCTTCCTTGACATTAACCCGTCTGTGATGTTATCATAAAGGAAATAAAAAGCAAGGGAGAAAAATTATGAAATTACCTGCATACCCTATAAGCACCATCGACCCTCATTTCAGTATCTGGTCCAGAACAGATAAGATCAATGAGAGCGATACATATCTCTGGTGCGGAATCAAAAAAAGAATCACCGGTACTGTCACCTTCGACGGAACTGTTTACCGTTTTTTAGGTCTCGGAAAAGAAGAAAAAATAGAACAGAAGGAAGTAAAAATCACTCCCTTCGTAAGTGAATACATCTTCGGAAACGAATTATTTACTCTTACCTTCCGTACATGGTCACCCTTCCTTTTCGACGATTTCCACATTATGTCCACCCCCGTTTCCTACCTCGAATGCGACGTAAAGGCTCTCGACGGTAAGAGTCATCGGATAGCTGTGGATTTCAAAGGTTACGACGAGCTCTGTCTCGGCAAAAAGAAAAAGCAGATTACTAAATATACAGTAAATATCAAGGGTAAAAGAGCCGTAAAAATGGGGCTTACAAACCAGAAACCCCTCAATGATTCCGGTGACACCTACGCTGCCGACTGGGGTTATGTATGTCTCTTCGGCGAGAAGGTTTCAGCCTGCTCCGACGGCATCTGTGTAAATGCAGAAATCACAGGTGAAGAAGCCTCCTTCAGCTTCATTCTCGCCTATGACGATGTTTATTCCATTAACTATTTCGGTCAGAAGCTCAAGGGTCTGTGGACAGAGAAATTTACCGACATCGAGTCAGCCATAAAATTCGCTGCCGATAACAGAGACAGTCTTTTAGAAAAGATCAGAACTCAGGAAGAAACCATCCTTAAGGACAGTGAAAAATTCGGTGAAGCTTATCAGAGCATTCTTTCTGCCGCTGCAAGACAGGTTATGGCAGGTCATAAGCTCGTCAGAAATAAAGAAGGTCAGCTTCTTTACCTTTCAAAGGAATGCCACTCTAACGGCTGTATCAATACCGTAGACGTTTCCTATCCCGCTATGCCGATGTATCTTCTCTACTGTCCCGAGCTTATCAAGGCTATGGTAGTAGGTATTTTCCATTTCGCTTCTATGCCCTTATGGAAAGAAGAGTTTGCACCCCATGACATCGGCAGATATCCCCTTGCCTGCGGTCAGGTTTACGCTCTGGCTCTTAATCATCATCTTATCCCGCACAAATACAGCTTTAAGATAATTTACAAGCTTCCTGCAAGAGGTCTTTATATGCCCGAGTTCCAGATGCCCGTGGAAGAGTGCGGAAATATGATCATTCTGTGCTACAACTACTACCGCATAACAAAGGATGCTTCTCTTTTAGAAGAAAATTTCGCTCTTTTAGAAAAATGGGCCGCCTATCTTAAAAAGGCAGGTGTAGTTCTTTCCCGAGAGCTCTGCACCGACGACTTCGCAGGTCACAGTGTGAAGAACGTAAACCTTGCCATCAAGGGTGTTATGGGCCTCGCCTGCTTCGGTAAAATCTGCGATGCTTTAGGTAAAGATAACCCCTACACAGCTCTTTCAAAAGAATATGCAGACAAGCTCATTTCGGAATGTGCTACTATCGAAAATTATCTCCCATTCTCCATCGGCAAAAATGACACCTGGAGTCTCAAGTACAATCTCGTATGGGATAAGATTTTCCGATTCGGTCTTTTCAGCGAAGAGCTTTATCAGGGTGAAAGCGACAAGTATAAGGCTGAGCTCAACGAATACGGTGTTCCTCTCGATTACAGAAAAGAATTCACTAAAACAGACTGGATGCTCTGGGCAGCCTGTCTTGACAAGGATACGGAAAATGTAAGACTTTTCTCAGAAAGAATCGTTAAATATCTCGCTGACACCAAAGACAGAAACTGCTTCAGCGACTGGATTGAAACGAAAAAGCCCAAGCAGAGCGGCTTTGACCACAGAACTGTTCAGGCAGGTCTCTGGATGCCTGTTCTGATGGACAGATATATGAACGAGTAATAAACCGTACCACGTAAACATTAGAACTCATTACCCACAGAACACAACTGTGGGTAATTTTTTCTGTATTATTAATTTTTCTCTTTCTATTGTAAAAATCTGTAAATAGTGCTATACTGATTATATATTTGTTAATGGGGGCAAGATAATGATTTCCGTTGCACTCGCCGCCTACAAGGGCGAAAAATACATTGAAGCGCAAATCCGTTCCATTCTTCCTCAGCTTTCCTACGGTGACGAAATCATCGTTTCTGACGACAGACCCGGAGGTATGACAGAAAAGATAGTAAAAAAAATAGCTTCCGAAGACAGCCGTGTCGTATGGGTTGAAGGAAAAAGCAAGGGCGTGGTTTCTAACTTCGTAAATGCCATACGCTACTGCAAGGGCGACAAAATCTTTCTCTGCGACCAGGATGATGTGTGGCTTCCGGATAAAGTAAAACGAGTTATGGAAGCCTTCGACGAAGGTTATGACCTGGTGCTTCATAATGCCTACATCACAGACGGAGAGCTTAACATCACCGACTATTCCTTCTTCGAAAAAAGAGGAAGCAAAAAGGGTGTTATCCGTAATATCTTCAAAAACTCCTATATGGGCTGCTGTATGGCTTTCGACCGAAAGCTTCTCAAAAAAATAATGCCTATGCCCCGCAGTATTCCCATGCACGACCAATGGATAGGCATCCTGGCCGAAATTTACGGCAAGGTTAAATTTTTAGATCTGCCTCTTATTTACTACCGTGTACACGGTGGTAACGTGACAGGTGGAGAAACTACCTTCAGACAGAAAATAGAATGGAGAAGGTATCTTATTTTCAAACTTTACAAAAGAGTTATTCTTAAGAGATAAGGAGAATTCGAAATGGATAATTATACCGTAAGCGGCTGTATCGTTACCTATAACAGCAGGGATAAAATTTCAGCCACTATCACTTCGGTACTCGAAAAAACCAAGGGCGTACCCTTCACTCTTTATATCGTAGATAATAATTCTACTGACGGAACTGCTGATTTTATCAGAAAAAACTTTCCTGATGTAATCGTGATAGAACCGAAAAGCAACGATGGCTTCGGTGCAGGACACAATAAAATTTTACCCTTACTCACATCCAAATATCACGTAGTTATAAATCCCGACATCCTTTTAAGAGATGATGTTATCACTGAGCTGTGCCGTTATGCTGACACAGATGAGACCATAGGTCTTCTGTCTCCTGATATACGTTATGAGGACGGCTCAAGGCAGTATCTCGCCAAAAAGAATCCTACGGTAAGATATCTGGGTGCCCACCGTTTCTATAACAAAAACCGTCCTCTCGGAAAGCTTGTCAGAGAATACTGTATGCTTGATATGCCCGAGGACAAGCCTTTCCCGATTACCAACGCTACAGGCTGCTTTATGTTCTTCCGCACATCCGTTTTTATGGAGCTTGGCGGCTTTGACGAGAGATTCTTTATGTACCTCGAGGACTGTGATATAGCAAGAAGAGCAGCAAAAAAATACAAGGTTCTTCATTATCCTATGGCCAGGGTTTATCACCTTTGGGAAAGAGAAAGCAAGGAAAGCAGCAAGCTTCTCCGCATTCACATTATTTCTATTCTTAAATATTTCCTGAAATGGGGCATCGCATTCTGAGATGAAAAAGCTTCTTTACAGTTTTTATGCTTTTCTTTTTAACATCAGCGCCTCTCTTTTCAGCGTAAAAGAAAACCGCATCGCCTTTATCTCTATGCACAACGAGAACTTCAAGGATTCTCTTGGCAGCGTTTATGAGGCACTTAAGAAAGAGAACAAATACGATTTCGTACTCATTACCCGTGAGGACCTTTCGGTGAAAAAGCCTTTTAAGGTACTGAGCTTCTTCCTTCATAAATCACGGCTTTTAGCCACCAGCAGATATGTTTTTCTCAATGATAACTTTATGCCGATGGGAAAGCTTAATTTCCGAAAGGAAACTGTTATCACCCAGCTATGGCACGGAGAAGGCGCCTTTAAAAAATTCGGTCTGCACATACCTCAGCCCGAGGATGTGAGAAAAAGAGAAATTGCAGCGAACGAAAAGCTGACCTATGTTATATGCTCCTCCGAGGGTGTCAGAAAAATTTATGCCGAGGCCTTCGGTACAGATGAAAATAAAGTCCTTCCTGTCGGTGCACCGAGACTCGACTATCTTCTCGATGAAAACAACGAAGCTAAGGCAAAAGAAAAAATATTATCTGTTTACCCTGAAGCCAGCGGTAAAAAAATTATTCTCTATGCACCGACCTTCAGAGATGACCCTGAGAGAGACAGATGTCTTCTCGACTCCTTCAGCGATGAAAAGCTTCTCCGTGAGCTCGGCGATGAATACTTCCTTTTCATCCGTCTTCATCCTCAGGTACACACAGCTAATGCTGACTTTAAATATGCACAGAATGTGACAGATTACGGCGATGTCAGAGAGCTTGTTCTGGCATCTGATGTACTTATCACTGACTACTCCTCTATCTGTATGGATTTTTGCGTCACGGATAAGAAAACTGTTTTCTATTGCCCCGATCTCGATTGGTACAGAGAAAGAAGGGATTTTTACTTCGATTATGAAGCCTTTGTTCCGGGTGAGGTCTGTAGGGATTTCAGTGGCTTAGCTAAAGCAGTGAAAGCACCCTTCTGCGAAGAGAGAAACAGAAGATTCAAAGAAGTAAACTTCGATTTCTTCGACACGAAAAATGCAGACAGAGTAATAAAAAGCATAATAAAGTAAAACAAAACCATTGTAAAAAGTCGTAACCACGACTCATTACAATGGTTTTTTCTGTTTATTCATCTGAAAAATCTTATTTTATCCGTTACGGTAAGTCCGTAAGAGGCAAGGTCACGGAGAGCCTTTTCGTATACTTCCTTCTCTGCGTAAGCTTCAGGAGTGTGTGCATCGACACCGATAACAGCTTTAACACCGTACTCCCCTGCTATCTTCCAAAAGGAAGGATGAGGATACCCGGGTTTGCCGTCGTTGATTCCGTGCTTAAGACCGAGAAGATTATATTCGAGAGGAGTGTCGGTTTTTACTGCTTTTTCGATTATAGCACGGGAAATTTCCTCACACTTTTCATCGAACACAGGATAGCCTCTCATAAAAATGTCGGGATGTGCCACATAGGAGTAAATCCCCTCATCAAGCGCAGCAAGAATATCTTTTTTAAACATTTCAAGCTCTTGGTGAGTGGTGATGTTTCCGTTATATATACTGCCTGGCTCATCGACACAGAAATGATGTCCGAGAATGAGATAGTCTATCTGATGTTCCTCGATTTTTTCTTTAAGCCAAGGAAGATATTTAGGGAAGTATTCACTTTCGAGACCTAATTTTATGCTGATTTTATCCTTATAATTTTCTCTTAAGGCTTTCACGCTGTCACAGTAATCCTTAAGCTCCTCAGGTGTCATTCTGATATGTGAGACGAATCCTCCCTCATAAGGCCAGGGACCGTGATCGGCAAAGCCGATTTCATCAAAGCCTGCCTCAATAGCAGCGAGAACGAACTCCTCATCATCACCACGTGCGTGATGGCATCTTTCAGTATGTGTATGATAGTTATATTTCATCTTTTCACCCCATAACGCTCTTTACATGCATTATCATAGAAGTTAAAATAGCCGATTCATCGGGATTGAAATATTCGGAATGTAAGCACTGCTCGCACTCACATCCCACATGGTAAAAGCAACCCTTCGCTTCGCCAAGATAATAACCGAAGTCTTCTGTGGTCATAAGAGGAAGAGTACCCACTGCCACGTTTTCCTTACCTAAAATCTCTCTGGCACAGCTTTCTATATAAGCTGTCTTTTCATCATCATTTACTATGCCCGGATAGCTTTCTATTATTCTCACCTCGGCTTCACCGCCCATAGCTTTTGCGATGCCTTCAGCTGTCTCTTTTATTCTTTTACGAAGGAACATACGAGTTTCATTTCCCAGTGAACGTGCAACACCCGTAAGAGAGCAGGAGCCTGAAACTGTGTTTCTGAAGGTGCCGCCGTTAAAAGTACCTACAGTTATAACTGCACTGTCTGTAGGATTAATCTCTCTGGAAACAAGAGACTGCAGAGCAGTGACTATATGAGAGCCGATAAGAATGGCGTCAGTGCCCTTATGCGGCTCAGCACAGTGAGTAGACTTTCCCTTCACGTCGATTTCGATTATATCCGAGGCAGCATAAAATTTACCGTATTTAACCATAATGCTTCCTGTTCGCAGTTCCGGTCTTATATGAATACCGTAAACCTCATCCACACCCTTCATTACGCCCTTTTCGATAAGTCTCTGTGCACCGCCGTCTCCCTCCTCGTCAGGCTGAAAGATAAGCTTTACTGTACCTTTCAGTTCGCTTCTGACAGAAGAAAGCACCTTTGCCGCACCTAAAAGAGAAGCGGTGTGGATATCGTGACCGCAGGCATGCATAACCCCTTCATTTTCCGAGGAGAAAAAAAGTCCGGTCTTTTCGGTTACGGCTAAAGCATCAATATCCGCACGCAGAGCTACGGTTTTTCCATCTTTATCCCCCTTTAAAGTGGCTACAACACCTGTAGAAAGCAATCTTTCACAGGTGTAGCCCCATTTTTCCAGGTAAGAAAAGATAAGCTCTGTAGTACGGAATTCTCTGTTTCCCCTTTCGGGATAGCTGTGTATTTTTCGTCTGATGTCACGGGCGAGAGGATAAATCTCCTCACACATAGAAATGATTTTTTCGTCAGTCATTTTATTCACTCTTTCAAAAAGGGTGACTTTCGTCACCCCTTACAAATCAGTTTAAAATATTATCCATATTATAAAATCCTGCATCCTGTGAAACAAGATATTCAGCAGCTGAAATAGCTCCCTCAGCGAAAAGGCTTCTGTTTTCAGCCTCGTGCTTAAGAGTAATTACCTGACTGCCCATAGCGAAGATAATTTCGTGTGTTCCTACTTCACCGCCCATACGAAGGGAATGAATACCGATTTCGTTCTTCGTTCTTTTACCGTGTTCGTGTCTGCCGATGTTATATTCGCATTCATTACGGACACTCTTTATGGAGTCAGCGAGTAAGATAGCTGTACCCGAGGGAACATCAAGCTTCTGATTATGATGCTTTTCGATGATTTCGATATCACAGTCAGGAAGAGCCTTCGCTGCAATTTTAGCAAGACAGGAAAGGATAGCAACACCGAGAGACATATTCTGTGAATAAAATACGGGAACCTCAGCGCTTGCACTTTTAATAAGTGTCATTTCTTCCTCATTCTGTCCCGTAGTGGCAATAACTACTGGGAGGACTCTCTTAAGAGCATAGGAAGTCACATCATAGGTAGCGCTATGATTAGAGAAGTCGATGAGCATATCAGCTTCGCCCGCAAACTCCTCGAGGCTTTTGTAAATACCCTTTTCACCGTCAGTTTCGAATTCCATGCTGACAGCGGCGGCTAAAGTATGCTTTTCACTTTTTTCGATGAGGTCGCAGAGAATTTTACCCATTCTGCCGCCTGCACCGTTAACTATAATTTTCATTTTAAAAACCTCAATTATACATTGATGCCCTGCTCACGCATTTTCTCGAGAAGGACTGCCTTAGTGTGGTCCTCCATAACGGTGAGGGGAAGTCTTACATAATCATCGCAGAAGCCCATAGCAGCCATAGCAGCCTTGGCGGGAATGGGGTTAACCTCGCTGAAGAGAGCCTTGATAAGACCGAAATACTTAAACTGCATTTCAGCGGCACCCTTAACATCACCGTCAAAGAACTTCTGACACATTTCTACTGTTTCCTTAGGAAGAACATTAGAAAGAACGGAAATAACACCCTTACCGCCTACGGAGAGAAGGGGTACTATCTGGTCATCGTTACCCGAGTAAAGGTCGAGCTTATCGCCTACGAGTGCCATAGTCTCTACTATCTTATCAATCTGTCCGTTTGCTTCCTTGATACCCTGAATCATGGGGTGGTCAGCAAGTGCTGCATAGGTAGCAGGTTCAATATTTACGCCTGTTCTTGAAGGAACATTGTAAAGAATGATGGGCTTTGTACTTGCATCAGCGATAGCCGTAAACATTTTGATAAGACCCTTCTGTGTGGCCTTATTATAGTAAGGTGTTACAACAAGCATAGCATCACAGCCGATTTCACAGGCGTACTTAGTAAGGTCGATAGCGTAATCGGTATCGTTGGAGCCTGTACCTGCGATAACGGGAACACGACCTGCAACAACATCAACAGCAAACTTAAGAACCTCTCTGTGCTCCTCGTCGGTAAGAGTTGATGCTTCACCTGAGGTACCTGCGATAACGAGAGCGCTGATGCCCTCATCAATCTGCCATTCGATTAATTTTTTAAAGTTTTCGTAGTCAACACCGTTTTCGTTCATAGGTGTGATAAGTGCCGATGCGGCACCGGTAAAAATAGGCTTTCTTTCCATAACAGTAATACTCCTTTGATTTCATATCTCAATCAAAAATATAAAGCACTCGGAAAACGAATGCTTTTAAAATCGATAATATACGACTGCAAGCCGTAAAACACAATTATAATAGCACTCCGCATAAGCGACAGTCAAAGAGATCTTATTCCCTTTGCCCAGAATGTCTTTCGCCTGACATCTTCGGCGGTGACCCCTTTCACTTTAAAGGAATGTGCGAAATCCCCGATGAAATAAAGCTACTGATGATAAACCGCGCCTCTATCTTTAATTGAAATATTTTATTTTTTATGATTTTAGCACTAATTTAATTCTGTGTCAATAGGTTAAAGCGAAAAAGTGGGAATAATACTCCCTGTCAGACAAAAATAACCACTGAAACGAACTAATGTCTGGAAGTATATATACATATAAAAAAAGTGAGTCACTGCAAAGCAACTCACCTCATTTTTTTTATTTATGCAGCAAACTTAGCCGTTACAAAACGGAAAAGCTCCATTAACCATTTCAGAAGAGAATAAACTGCAGAAAAGATTACGCCGTGTTTATCTGCAGGCTTATCCAGTTCTTTGTTAGCTTCCCATGATTCTGTTTTGTAATTGTCCTCTGTCATAGGATAGGCAGTCTCTGTTTCATTATCATATACGACGAACTGTGTATAATCGAAATCGTCAACAGTAAGCTGAGTGTCAGATGATACGACAGCAAGAAGCACTGATGTTTCAAAATCAGTCCACTTAGAATGAGTAATACCCTTAGTAAACCAGGTGGAATCGGGGAATGCACAGGTAGAAGCGTCTATTCTCTTGTCGGGAGAAATATATTTACCCTTACCTTCTGCCATTCTCGCTGCGATATAATCATCTGATAAAGGCTCATAAACTGTAGATGTGGTTGCACCGAATGAGGCCTTTTTCACAGTAGCGAACTGGTCAGCAACATAATCTCTGGAATCTGCGATAGCTGCTAACTGAAATCCGTATTTAGCGATTACACCGACCTTTACCTGATCTTTTCTGAGTGACTCGAAGACTGTATCAATCTCTTTCATTACAGTGTTATGATAGGCTTTTATCTTAATGATAAGATTCTTATATGTTTCTCTCTTTTCACTGCCCTCTTCACCGAAAACATAGTTAAGAGCATTTTCGAAATCCTCCTCACATACAAGAGCCCAATAACCGGGCCAGGTAAAGAAGGTAGAAAGAGCCATCGCAGAAGTAACGCCCTGTACGAGCTTACCGTAAATTTCTGTTTCGTTTAATTCAAATCCCATGGCAGTCAGTGTTTTTGCTGCAAGATCCACGCTGGTTGTAATAAATGAATCGAGCTCAAACCAGCCGATTTCTTCAAAGTCAGACAGCATTCTGTTGATTGCATTTACATCGAGCACGAATTTTCCACTGATAGGCTCACTTATAATTTCACCGCCTGCTGCTACACTTCCGTTAAAGCTAACACCGTGAACACTACCATTACCGTATTTAGCGAGATACGCCATAACAACAGATGAGCCGAGACATCTGGCGATGATACCGACCTTTTTGGCACCTGTCAGACTTTTAACTTTTTCCACATATTCGTGAAATTCGTCAGCACTCTTAAGCGGATCCTGTCTCCAATCATAAAAGAAATGATAGCTGTCATACTTATAGCATCCGTTTGCATCCTTGGAATCAAGGGAAAGCTGATATTCTGTTAAATCTGTGGCAAGCTGAGAAAGACCGCTGCCATTCCAGTTCTCGCCGTTTTCATCATAACGTGCTTCTGCGAAAAGTTCACCCAGTTCCTTTTCGAGTGCATCATAATATCCGTCCCATTCATCCTTAATAATACCGTCAATAAGGAAAGGCATAAGAATATTAACAAGAGATTCTGTTAAAGCACCGTCCTCACTGCCACCGAGCATACTGAACATTTCACTGAACTGAAAAAGTTTTTCTTTCTTTTCAGCATCATAGATAGGCTCACCGTCACCGTAAATGGTAACGATAGGAATCGGACTGCCGTCAACCTTATACTTTGCAGCACTGGCAGGAGCAGCCAGAGCAAAGACAAGAGAAAGAACAAGTACAAGCGAAAGAATTCTTTTCATAAAAATTACCTCTTTTCTCGTTTTTGTTTTACAAATTTTTCCATATTATATTCTAACAAAATATCCGTCAAAAAGCAAGCCTTTAAGCCACAAATTAAAATCATCTTAAGTTTTTGCACCTATTTGACGGAAAGAGAAATGTATGTTATAGTAAATTACACAAATGAACAACGATTCTACCAAACAACGAGGTGCAAAATATGATTAACCTTATTAAAAGAAACTCTCACCTTATCGCTGACTGCTTCACTCTCGAAACTGCAGAGAGAGCCGACGGCAAGGATTACTACGAATACTACACTCTTGACGGCAAGATACATATAAAGGGTAACTGTAAGGTAAGCCAGGCTATGGGCTACTACGATTATCTGAAAAAATACTGCAGAGTAAACCTTTCTCACTGCGGAAACACTTCTTTCGAGGTTACCTCTGCTCCCCTTCCCGAGAGCAAAACCGAAAAGGTCATCGAGCAGAAAAAGAGAGCCTATCTCAACTACTGCACCTTCGGTTATTCCATGCGCTCATGGCAGTGGGACAAATGGGAAAAAGAAATTGACTTTATGGCTATGCACGGCATCAATATGCCCCTGACCGTAGTAGGTAACGAGGCAGTAATTTACTATACTCTCCGTGATTTCGGTCTGAGCGAAAAGGAAGCGCTTTCCTTCGTGGCAGGTCCGTCCTACTATCCCTGGCAGATGATGACTAACCTCGACACCTTTATGTCCATACCCGATGTAGAATTCATAGATAAAAGAGCAGAGCTTGGTAAAAAGATTATCGACAGAGAACTGGAACTCGGTATGACACCCATTCAGCAGGGCTTTGCAGGACACATCCCCACCGCACTCGCTGAAAAGGTCAGTGCTAAGGGTCTTCAGCAGCTCCCCACCTGGTGCGGTTTCCCCGGCACTGTACAGTTGGATCCTCTCGATGAAGCATTCACCGTAGTAGGTACTGCCCTTTTAGAAAAACAGAAGGAGCTTTTCGGTGCTCACGGTCTTTACGCCTGTGACCCCTTCCATGAAAATGAACCTCCCGTAGACGGTGACAATTACCTCCACGATGTAGGCAAGACTATCTCTAAAATGTATACTGATTTCGATGAAAACAGCACCTGGATTATGCAGGGCTGGTCTCTTCGTGAGGAAATAGTCAAAGCCGTAGATAAAAACAGACTTCTCATTCTCGATCTTGATTCATCTAAGAGTGAAAAATTAAACGGCTTTATGGGTTATAGCTTCGTGGCTGGTACTCTTCATAATTTCGGTGACAGAAACTCTCTCCATGGCTCTATTGAGCTTTTAGGTGAAAATATTTATAAAAAGAGAAAAACTTCTTTCCCCAACTGCATCGGTACCGGACTTTTCCCCGAGGGATTTTTCCAGAATCCTCTTTATTATGAGCTTGCATACTGTATGCTGACTGAAAAGGACGAGGTAAACCTTGATGCTTTTCTCGACGATTATGCCGAAAGACGCTATGGAAGTGATGAAGAATGTCTCAGAAAAGCTGTACACTTACTTAAGGAAAGCTGTTACCGCAGCACATGCATCGGCAGAGAGACCAGCTCCATTATCGCTGCACGTCCCTCTACCACTCACTACCATACTGCTCCCAACGACCACGTAGAGCTCCGCTACGATAACAAGGTTCTTTTCTCTGCCCTTAAGGAGCTTTTAAAGGGTGAAAAAGCACATAAGGACGGTTATGAATTTGACCTGTGTGATATTTTAAGACAGGTACTTTCAAACAAATCCAAAGAGGTTTACTTTGAAGTTATGAAGGCTTTCAATGAAAAGGATATGCCTTCATTCAAAGAAAAAACTGCTTTATTCAAAGAAATTCTTCTCGATGCCGACCGCCTTCTTTCCACCAGAGACGAGCTTACTCTCGACAGTCACGTGAGAGAAGCTTTGGATAATGCATGCTGTGAAGAGCATAAAGAGCTTTTCAGACTTAATGAGGTTACACTTCTGACTATCTGGGGTCCTCACACAGAAATCGAGCTTTTCGATTACGCCTGGAAGGAATGGGCAGGACTCATAAAGTATTACTACCTCCCCCGATGGGAAATGTTCTTTAAAAAGTTAGAAGATGATTTCTCTACTGACGGCAGTCATATTTCCGATACGGCTTTCAATCATAATGAGAGAAATGACTACAACACAACAGATTTCCAGAAGGAAATGGAAAACTTCGAGTTCGGCTTCATAAACAGTTATACTGTAAAAGAAAAAAGCACGGAAAATACTGTCGATGTTACCAAAGAAATTGCAGAAAAATACGGTTCTATCATATAATTTTTACCTTGACTGTTTCTCTGAAAAATGATAGAATAATCACACAGTGAAAATATAAAAACTTCCCGAGTGACTGACGGATAAATAGGGCAACCTATAGGGAGCGCGGGAATAAAAAGCCGACCGTCTGGGCAGTTTTGTAAAACACACAAAACTGCCCTTTTATATTTTCATCTTTTAAAGTGTTGTACTATCTCAATCAAGGAGTTGATAAATAATGGAAAAATTCACAAAAGAATGGAACGGATTTATCGAAGGTAAATGGTGTGAGGAAATCAACGTAAGAGAGTTCATTCAGAAAAACTACCGTCCTTACATCGGTGATGAAAGCTTCCTCAGAGAGCCTACCGAAAAAACAAAAAGACTTTACGGTGCTTTAGAGGAAAAGCTTAAGGAAGAAAGAGAAAAAGGCGGGGTTATCGGCATCGATACCAGTACAGTTTCGTCTCTTACTCATTATCCTGCTGCTTACCTTAAAAAGGAAGACGAGCTTATCGTAGGTCTCCAGACAGGTGCACCCTTAGTCAGAAGCGTTAACCCCTTCGGCGGTATCCGTATGGCAAGAAGTGCCTGCCGTGCTTACGGTTATGAGCTTTCCGAAAAAATCGAAAGAGAATTTTTATACAAAACTACCCACAACGACGGTGTTTTCAGAGTTTACACAGATTCCATGCGTGCTATGAGACACACAGGTATTCTCACCGGTCTTCCCGACGCCTACGGCAGAGGCAGAATCATCGGTGACTACCGCCGTATCGCTCTTTACGGTGTGGATACTCTTATCGAAGAAAAAATCAATGATAAAAAAGAACTCGGCAGAAAGCGTATGACAGAAGAAAACATCCGTCTTTCCGAAGAGCTTTTCAAGCAGATTGACTTCCTGAAAAAATTAAAGGATATGGCCGGTCTTTACGGAATAGACATTTCCCGTCCCGCTAACAATGCTCAGGAAGCTATCCAGTGGCTCTATTTCGGCTATCTTGCCGCTAATAAGGAGCAGAACGGTGCAGCTATGTCTCTGGGCAGAACAGGTACCTTCATCGACATTTACATCGAAAGAGATATGAGACTCGGTCTTCTCGACGAAGAAGGCGCTCAGGAGCTTATCGACCAGTTCGTTATGAAGCTCAGAATGATAAGACAGCTCCGTACTCCCGAATATAACGAGCTTTTCGGCGGTGACCCCATGTGGATTACCGAAGCCGTGGGCGGTATGGGTAAGGACGGCAGAACACTCGTTACCAAAACAGCCTTCCGTTTTCTTCATACTCTTTACAATCTCGGCTCAGCACCCGAGCCTAACCTTACAATTTTATGGTCAGAGAAGCTTCCCGAGGATTTCAAACGCTACTGCGCCAGAGTTTCCATCGAAACCGACTCTATCCAGTATGAAAACGATGACATTATGCGTCCCGCCTACGGTGACGACTATGCTATCGCCTGCTGTGTAAGCGCTATGAAAATAGGCAAACAGATGCAGTTCTTCGGTGCAAGATGTAACCTTCCCAAGGTTCTTCTTCTCGCTCTCAACGGCGGTAAGGAAGAAAAGCACGGAATGGAAATCGGACCTCAGATGGAAGCAGTAGGAGAAGGCGTACTCGATTACGAAACCGTACGCAAACGTCTCGACTACTATCTCAGTTGGCTTGCAGGCGAATATGTCGATACGATGAATGTTATCCACTATATGCACGATAAATACGCCTACGAAAAAACTCAGCTCGCTCTCCACGATACAGAGGTAGACCGTGTTATGGCCTTCGGTGTGGCAGGTCTTTCCGTAATCACAGACAGCCTTTCAGCCATCAAGTATGCTAAGGTCCGTCCTGTATTCGATGAAAGAGGAATCATCTGCGACTTCATCACTGAAGGTGACTTCCCCACCTACGGAAACGATGACGAGCGTGCTGACGAAATCGCAAAGGAGCTTTTAGACCGCTTCATTACAGAGCTTCGTAAGAATCCTACCTACAAAAATGCTACTCATACTCTCTCTGTTCTCACCATCACAAGTAATGTGGTTTACGGACAGAAGACAGGCTCTACTCCTGACGGAAGAAAAGCAGGCGAGCCCTTCGCACCCGGTGCTAACCCCATGCACAACAGAGAAAAGAACGGCGCTCTCGCCTCTCTTAACTCAGTAGCTAAGCTTCCTTACGACTGCTGCCGTGACGGTATTTCAAACACCTTCTCCATCGTTCCCGACGCTTTAGGCAAAACCGATGAAGAGAGAAAGAATAATCTTGTTTCCATCCTCGATGGCTACTTCGTTCAGAACGCTCACCACATAAACGTAAATGTCCTCGACAGACAGAAGTTAGTGGATGCTATGGAAAATCCCGAGCTTTATCCTAATCTTACCATCCGTGTTTCAGGCTATGCCGTTAACTTCCATAAGCTCTCCAAGCAGCAGCAGAAGGAAGTTATCAGCCGTACCTTCCACGAAAGATTTTAATTTATGAAGGGTTACGTGCATTCTCTTCAGTCTATGGGCACCGTAGACGGTCCCGGTGTAAGAGCAGTCCTTTTTATGCAGGGCTGTCCTCTTCGCTGTGTCTACTGTCATAATCCCGACACCTGGGAAATAAAAAAAGAGTCCCCTGTTTCCCCTGAGGAAGTGGCAGAAAAAATTCTCCGCCTTTATCCTTACATAAAAAACGGCGGTGTCACATTCTCGGGCGGTGAACCCTGTATACAGTCAGAATTTCTTTATCAGACTGCTCTTCTGCTGAAAGAAAGAAATCTTCACATCGCTCTTGACACCTCAGGCTGTATTCTCGACGAAAGCACCGAAAGGCTTCTGAGCGTTACGGATATGGTGCTTCTGGATGTAAAGATGACAAGCGAGGAGGATTACAGAAAACACATCGGAGGAAGCTTCAGACAAACAACGAACTTTCTCTCATATCTCGAAGAGAAGAGTATCGAAACGTGGATAAGACACGTGGTAGTTCCCGGTATAAATGATACACCCGAGGATTCAGAAAAGCTGAAAGAAATTCTTTCCCCCTACAGATGTATCACAAAAACCGAGCTTTTGCCATTCCGCACACTATGCCTCGAGAAATATGAAAACCTCGGCATAGACTTTCCTCTCAGAGATACACCACAGATGAATACAGAGAAGCTCCGTGAGCTTCAGAAAATTTTCCTTTAAACATCTTGAGCAGACTCGTCAGAGACGGTCTGCTCTTTTTTTAATATAGCAAACCTTGACGGAAATACTGATAATATGATATACTTAAAAGAAAAACGGCATCTCTTTCTGAACGGAGTGATAAATAAATGCGTATTCTTATGAGAGCTCAGCTCCAGCACGATAAAGTCTTCTCTCCCCACGATGTTTTACTAAAAAATCTTATGGGCGGCAACATAGGTAACTGGCTTTATCAGTACAGTCTTTTCAGAGCGCTGATGGTCGATGAAAATACGGTTATAGATATTTTTAACCCCACCAAGGAAAAAGTAACCGATGAATTCATCGAAAGGGTTAATTCCGAATACGATGTTTTTCTCCTTCCTCTGGCAAACGCTTTCAAAATCAGCTTCATTGAAGAAATGAAGGCTCTGACGAAACTTCTCTGCGGACTCACTATTCCCTGTGTCGTTCCCGGTATAGGTATTCAGGCAAAAACAGGAGTTGACTTTTTACAGAAGTTTCCTTATATAGAAGAATCAAAGGATTTCATAAAAGCTATCCTGGAAAAGAGTACGATAATAGGTGTCCGAGGTGAAGCAACGGGCGAATTTTTCAAGCACCTGGGTTTCAGAGAGGAAGAGGATTTCACCGTCATCGGCTGTCCCTCTCTTTACACCTTCGGATTACATCTCCCCGAGGTGAAGCCGCTCAGCTACGCTGAAAGCTCAAAGCTTCTTTTCTCCTCAAAACCTGAGCACGAAAACAAAAAGGTAGCCGCCATTCTCAAAAGTCTCACACAACAGCATCCGAACTACTGCTATGTACCGCAAAGGCTTCAGGATATGCTCACCTGTTACTACGGTGACGACTACCGTATACTTTCCACAGAGAAGCCTGCAGACAGATTCTTCGACAGAGACAAGACGGTTATTTTCACAAGTCCCTGTAAATGGATTGATTATACTCACGAAAACATCGACTTTTCCATAGGTACACGCCTTCACGGGAATGTGGCGGCAATTTTAGGCGGAGTTCCCTCCTTTATTATGGCCACGGATCAGAGAGTCAGCGAGCTCGCCGCTTACCATAATATTGCCTGTGTTCCCGTTTCCGACATAACTCCCGACACGAGACTTACAGATATAATCGAAAAGCACGACTTCTCTCTCGTTCATAAGGGTCACGGAGAACGCTTCAATCGTTTCGTGGACTTTCTCGAAAAAAATAATCTTCACACTGTTTACAGTGCTGACCGCAGTGTAGAAAAGGTATACTTCGACACAGTAACAGAGTCACTCTGTTTTTCCGATAATATTTTACCCTTCGGTGCTGTTAATGCAGAAGAGAAGCTCGCACGGTTACAGAAGGCTACCGCCTTTTATGCCGACAAGTCAATTATGACTCAGGAAAGACTCGATAATGAAAAAAACAAGTTAAAAGATAAAACCGCGGAAATCAAAGAGAAGAATAAAGAAATCAAGGAAAAGAATAAAGAGATAAAAGAAAAAAACAAGGAGATCAAAAAGCTGAAAAATGCTCTTGCCGATGCTGAAAGCAAAAAAGGTCTCAAAGGAATTTTCAGATAAAAAAATCAAGGGGGCTGTTCCGAACAGCCCCCTTATTATTTGCCATCAGTTAAAAAGTGATTTTATTAACTCTAAAAATCTCTTAAGAATGAATGTGATGTCCTCCCAGAACATAGGAAGTGACCAATCGGGTTCGGGATTTTCAACAATTACTCTTTTATTTTCGTCCATTTTGCTTTCCTCCTTAAAGTTTATGTATTCATTATATACTGTTATTAACAATTTGTCAATAATCAAATTTACCGGGCAGCTTCTATTCTTACAGCGATTACCGTAATATCATCTCTCGTAGCACTTTCACTCCTCAGAGCTGCCAGTGAAGCTATGTGCGAAGCCAGAGACTGCATGTCACTTTTGCTCCAGGCTAATAGCTCGTCATTTATCCATCCGCAGTCACTGTTTGTCACACCGTCAGAAAGCAATAAAACTATGTCCCCCTTTTTCAGTTCTCTTTCCTCACGTACCGGAGAAACATCCCTTATAATCCCCAAGGGCAAGGATGCTTTTTCTATCACTGTTACACTGTCTGCGTGCCGTATGAGACTCAGTGTACCTCCTGCCTTATAAAAGACTGCCTTACAGGTATAGGGATTAATCTGCAGTGCGTCCACAGTGGCTATTGACTCATCGGTTGATTTCATAATAAGCGCATCATTGACCGTTCTGCATGCACCCTCGAAGGAAAAGAATGAGCTGACCAGCTTTTCTATAACAGATGCTGCCAGACTGCTGTCCACCGCAGCCCTCGATCCGGTTCCCATTCCGTCACTGAGAAGAAAATTGTAATCCCCTCTCTCCGTAGTGAAAATCCCAACCGTATCACCGCACAGATTACCTGCCTTCATTGACCGCTGAGAATAACCGCTTTTCACGGTATATGCCGCCTTTTCTCTGAAAAGAATTAAAAGTGAGCCTGCGCTATTTTCTGTTTCCGGCTCATCGAAACGTCTTTTGGTTATAAATTCAATAATGGGACGCATTTTCCTGACACAGTGACTGTCAGCACAGTCGATAATGATTTCCACCGTAACCCTTCCATCGAAATAAAAGCAATCAAGCCTTCCGACAGGAATACCGCTGTCAAGCAGTGCAGTTCTAAGACAGGTTGACTTACCTTTATCTCTCGTTCTGCTCTGAGAAATATTACCGGCCAGCTCATAAAGGAAATCACTCATACCCGAAAACTGATCCGTCAGGATGCGACGCATTTCCGTAATTCTGTTTTTCGTGGCGATAGCATTACTGTAAGACGGATAAACAGAAGTAAGCACATTACAGAGCATATCGTATTCCGGACATCTTACCGAAAGACCGATTCTGCCTTCACCTATCTTCTCTACACCCATGATACGAAGGACATCCGAAGCGGTGCTGTCAAAATTTTTATTCCAGCAAAAGGATTTCTTTTCGCATTTATCACAGACCTTCTGCTGAAGACACGAAAAGAGTCGGTTAACCTCAGGGTTTATTATTCTGTCAAGCTTACCGCTTACATCATCCACCATCACAGCCACTGCTTCCATATTAACAGATGCGGTTTTCAGTTTTTCCACCAGAGCGAATTCATCAGTTTTTTTATGCACAGAAAATTTTTTATCAAGATAATCCTGAAGCTCGCTGATTTTAGCCGCAGGAATAAGAAGAAAAACACCGCAGGCTATCACGGGCTCGATGAGACTCAGCCAGCTTTCACTGAGGTCACAGCAGAAAAGCGAAACGATAAAAAACACCGCTGTAAAAGACAGAGAAAGAACTGTCTGTCCTGAATCCGAAAGAAAGCCGCCGGCAACGCATGCAAGGACAAAGGCAGGAAAAAGATAACTTCCCTCAGCACTCAGAGATAAAAAAGCTCCTGCGAGCGCCCCTGCCGCAGCAGACACACCGACACCGCTGAAAAGACACAGAAACATCATAATAACCATAGTTAGAATCCGTCCCGGTGAAAGTCCTTGCAGATTGATGCCGGAAACACACATAAGAGTGATACCGAGACTCAGAGTAAGAGAAAGTATATCCCTTTTGCCAAGACTGTCTATACTACCTTTATAAGTCGGAAGATTAAAGGCTCTGCGAAAAACAACTGACGAAAAAAGACCTGTAAGACTTTCTGCCGTAAGGGTGATAACAGGCAGAAGCGCCAGCTCATCGAACCAGAGATAAACAAGTCCTGACAGAAACAGAGAGCAGAAGGATACCACAGAACAAATAAAGCTACTCTCTCTTTCACTGAAGCGTTTACTCATAATGATTCTGAACAGACAGACCGTAAGTGACGCTCCTATGTATCTGACCGCTGATGCCCCGTTCACCGTGACAAGACATCCTACAACACCTCCGATAAAAGAAGGCAGGCAGTAAGAAAACGGTACTGAAGACAAAAAAGAAACAGTAAAAGGCGAAATGTCTCCGAAGCCGTCAAAGCATCCGAAGCCCATACCGACAAGAGTAAACAGTAATGCTCTTACCGTAAACGGCACACTTCTTTCCCTTTCTCTTTCTTCGGGAAGATTGCAGTAAAAATATTCTTCTTCCGTGGCTTTATCCTTTACTTTATTCATAAAACCTTTCCTTTCCTATAACCGTATCTTATGACATTATAGTTAACGGTGAGAAAGAAAAAGCACGGAAAAAGTCGCCATCAGTTCACATTTCACTGATTCGATATAATCAACAGCCGTCAGTTAAAATCCTGCGGTCACACAAAAAATCCCACAGATTTTTTCTGCGGGATTTCATATTATTCAGTTTCAGGGCATAGCTTTACTTTTATTGCTTCAGATTCTTTCCTGTGTCTGTGACTGATATCACTCTCTTGTCAGCCATTCGTGCTCCTTAGCATAAAAGCGTGTCGTTTTATACCAGGGGTCGTCCTTAAGGTGTCTTATCATCCACACATAGCACATCTCATATCCGGGAGCAACTACCTGATGATGGTCGTTTCCGTCAGTTATATAAGAAGCTGAGCCGTCTACACTTTTGTAAACATTATCACCTACGAAGCAGGCACCGAAGCCCTGTGGCTTATCGAACTGATAGTAGTAAACCTCAGGCTGAGGATGATGATGAGGAGGATAGCTTGACCATTTGCCCGGCTGATTGAATACCTCTCCGAGAACCATATTTGAATAAGGTGCATTATCATAATCGAAAACCGTAGAACAGATTCTGTGACCTGTACCGCCCCACTGACCCTTACCGAATTCCTGGTAAAGGATGTCTTCAGGCTTATAGAAAACAGGCTCGAAATCTCTTTCGTTATCTGTCTGCTCGATGAGAATTTCCGTGCCTTCCTTAGCTGTGATTTCTACCTTTACATTACGGGGCACATGGAGACAGTAGGGAGTCTTTTCGAAGGGGCCGCTTCTTACCATCTTTTCTGTATTACCCTGCCATTTTATTTCAGCCTCACCCTTAAGGATAAGGAATGCAGTTTCATTTTCGCTGTCCTCTACAGTGATTGATTCGCCTTCAGTAAATTTTTTCACCTTAATAGTGAGAAACATTTCGGGATGCTTTTTTCCCATTTCACAGACGAGTCTTTCGCCGTTTTGGTCAAATTCGGTATATTCAAGCATAACGTTATCTCCTTTTTATTTTCTTTAACTCATTTTACATCAAGACATAAAATTTTTCAATAAGTTTTGTTGAAAAGACTCTTATGAAATGATATAATTTAACAAACAGAATTAAAGGAGAAAGCATTATGCCTTATTTATTCACTCATTTCAAAGAAAAGCTCACTCCCGACGGAGAGCAGGTATATTTCGCCGTAAGTAAAGACGGCTTTAACTGGGAGCAGCTTAACGGAGGCAACCCCATTCTCACAGCCACTAAAGGCTTCAGGGGCTGCAGAGACATCGAAATAGTACGCCTTTTTGACGGTGGCTTCGCTATTCTTACTACAGATGAATTAATAGTAGACAGAATGGATGAAAATTACAATGTAAACTGGAAGATAGTAAACAGAACAGGCAGCAAATGTCTCCGTATGTGGAAAACGGACGATCTCATAAACTTCTCCGAAGAAACACTTCTTCCCATCGGTACAGACAGCTTCGGATGTATGTGGGCACCTGAGGTCTACAGAGATGATGAAAAGGGTGAGTACCTCATCCACTGGGGTTCTACCGTAAAGGAAGACGATTACTCTCATATGTCCATTTTCTGTTCGAGAACCAAGGACTTCGTTACTTTTACAGAGCCCCAAATCTTCTTTACCAAAGATAACGAAATTTTAGACACCCACATCCGTAAAATCGGTGACACCTACCATATGTTTTACAAAAATGCAGACCATCCGCCGATGAATATGCATGCTACAGCCAAAAGCCTCGACGGACCCTGGAAGCACGATGAAAAATTCGAGGAATATATGGCTTCACTCGGTAATGCCGGCTCTTATGAGGCTCCCACCACCATCGTCCTTCCCGACGGAAGATGGTGTCTGATGATTGACTTCTTCGGTTGCGAAAAGCCTAAAATGGGTTATGTCCCCTTCGTTTCAGAGAAACCCGGTGACAGTAATTTCACTATGGCTAAAGAAAAATTCTCTTTCCCCTACGGCTTCAAGCACGGCGGAACGGTAGAAATTTCCGATGAGGAATATATCAGACTGAAAGAATACTATAAAAACTGAAATATCAGCCAAAACCGTTTTAGCTCTTGACTTTACTGAATTAAAATGGTAAAGTATACAGGTATAAAAATTTTAGAACAGGAGATAAAAAAATGGAACAAAAAATCCTCAAGTTGCTCGGCGTCAAGGGTACGTTCAAAAACGACGTTATTCCTATGATGAACTACAGCAGCGCAAACATCCCTATTTCCGGTGCAGGATATGTTATCAGTCTTTACTACATGAAATTCCTCACCGACGTTGTAAACCTTCCCCTCGCATGGGCAGGTCTCGTAACCACCGTGGCGGTCGTATGGGACGCAATCACCGATCCTCTTATGGGTATCATCACCGACAGAACACGCTCAAAGTACGGTAAGCACAGACGTTATATCCTCTGGGGTATGCCTCTTTTCTGTCTTTCATTCTTTATGATGTGGAACGGCTACGGTTTCGACGGAAGAACAGAAACCTTAAAAACCTTCCTCTATTTCACCGCTGCCTATATGCTTTACAAAACCGCATATACCATCATCGACATTCCCTACGTTGCTATGCTTCCCGAGCTTGCACCTGACTATGACCTGAGAATACAGTACAACTCCGTAGGTTATATCTTCAATTCCTTCGGTATGTTCCCCTCTTTCTTCCTTGCATCCGCTATTCTCGGTTCTTTCGGCTTCAGCACTCCCCAGGCAGGCGCACAGAAGCCTATGCTTATCACAGGTATCGTTCTGGCCCTCGTTTACGGTATATGTCTGTATAATACCTTCAAACGAACCAGAGAAAAGCCCTCACTTGACCTTAAGGTTGAAAAGTTTGATTTCAAACACCTTCTGAACGAATATAAGTATGTATTCATTAACAAGTCCTTCAGAGAATATTTCTTTATGAGCCTTTGCTACAATGTAGCTACCTTCTTCTACACCACCACTCTTATTTATTACATAGAATATGTGGCAAAGCTTCCCTCAATGTACACTCTTTTCACTACTATCGCAGGTGCGTTCGAAGCTTCATCCTTCCCCCTCAACTATGCTCTTACCATCAAATTCGGCAAGAAAAAGTGCGGTGCTATCGTAACACCTCTTATGATTGCCGGCTTTGCAGTATGTCTTCTTATGAATCCCACTGCAGAAAATCAGGGAAGCATTATCTGGAAGATTATCCTTATGGCTACTGCCGTCCTTTATCCCTTCGGTAAATCAGGTCTCGGCTATGTTGCCACAAACATCCTTCCCGACATTTCTGACGTTGACGAGCTTATCACAGGCCGCAGAAGAGAAGGTGTTATCGGTACCTTCAACACCTTCATCAAAAAGACAATTTCAGGTGTTATGAGCTCCGTCGTTATGTTCATCCTCGGTGCCTTCGGTCTTATCGTTGGTGACGAGCTTAAGGAAATTACCGCAGTTAACCCCGACTTCCAGCAGTCAGCAAGCGCACTTTTAGGTGTAAGAATCTGTATCACCTTTGTACCTATCGTATTTGCACTTATTTCACTTTATCTTCTCCACCGTTTCCAGATGACAAAGAAAGAGCACACTCTTATCCGTGCCGCTGTTGCTACAAAGCATAAGTACGGTAATGTAACTCTTACAGCTGAGGAAATCACCACTATGGAAAAGATTTCCGGTCAGAAGTACGAAACTACTTGGCTCGGCAGAGATAACGAAGGCGAAGCACATCCCCTCGAAAGAAACGAAGACGGCGAATTCACTCTTCTCATCGAACAGGAAGAAATGATGAAGGCTATCAGAACAGGAAAAAAAGATGCAGAAATAAAGGAGGCAAAATAATGAAAAAGGATTTAATTTTAGAACTTGACCAGAAAGAACCTATCCCCGAAGCAGACGGATGGAAAAAGAGTCTTAAGGCATTCCTTTTCTATCTCATTCAGTGGACCTGGGGTCTCCCCGTAAACATCGTAGGCGGTCTTATGTACCTTTATTTCACCAAGATAAAGGGTTACCGCTGGCAGCATTTCGGTTATGCTAAAATAGTTTATATGCCCTGGAACGCAGGTGGACTTTCAATGGGTCTTTTCATCTTTATGAAGGATCAGCATAAGAACAAAAAGTGGACACACGACGTAAGAATCCACGAATACGGTCACACATGGCAGTGCCTCGTACTCGGACCTCTCTATTACCCCGTAATCGCTCTCCCCTCTATCATCTGGTGTAACTGCTTCAGAGGCTACAGACAGAAGAATAACGTCGCATACGGTAAGCTTTACTGTGAAGGCTGGGCAAATGCCTGGGGCAGAAAATTCACAGGTATGGATCAGTACGACAGAGACAGATAAAATTCAAAGGACATTACTTTTCATGGTAATGTCCTTTTCTTATGGAAGTAGCAAAAATTATATTTTTGTGATAAATTTGTTAAAATACAAATAAATTAAATTTACTTCCCTGTTACCCTTGAAAAAAGAAAATAATTATGTTAATATAGTGTGAACAAAATAATCAGAGGTGTTTTATAATGAAAAAATTACTTTCCTTGCTTTTAGCACTTATTATGACTGCCTCTCTGGCAGCTCCCGCTTTTGCTGCTGCAGCAGTGGAAAACATCCCCACCATTATGCTCCGCGGTGACGGTCAGCAGATTTATGTGCCCGACGAAAACGCTCCCGGTGGCGAAAGAAATGTCTGGGACGATGCTTTCGACGGAATCGAAAAAGAGGAAATTATCGAATCAGTAACAAACGTTCTTAAGCCTTTCCTCATCGAAGGTCTTCTCTTCGACAAATGGGATAACTACTACGATACTTTCTACGATGAAATCGCTCCCATCTTTGACTCTATGCGTCTCGACGGTGACGGTAATCCCCGCTACAATTCAGGTCTCGGTAAAGAGGATCTTACTGCTAATGCTGTAAGACGTAACCAGAACAGAGTAAGCTGGAACGGAAGCTACGGTATCTACGAATATACCTACTGGTATGACTGGAGACTTTCTCCTCTCGAAATAAGAGATGATCTTCATCAGTATATTCTCGATGTTATGAAGGCCACAAAGAAAAACAAGGTAAACCTCGTCGGCAGCTGTCTCGGCGGCTCCTATGTTTTCGCTTATCTGGAAAAGTACGGTAAGGAAGGTCACTTAAAGAACGTATTCTTTAATGTTACTGTAGGTAACGGTACATCTGTTCTTACCGATGCTTTCTGCGGCGAAATCGAAATCGACGCAAATGCTATCCAGAGATTCGCTTATCAGAACACAAGCACTGACGGATTCTTAACAGGTCTTCTCCGTACCACACCTGTTATCAACGATCTGATTTTCTCCTCTTATGATCTTCTTTCACAGGTAGGCGTTATCGATCAGTTAGGTATTGGCTTCGATCAGCTTTATCAGAAAATTTACGAAGGTCTCGTTCCCCGTATCGCTATCGCAATTTACGCTACATTCCCCGGCTATTGGTCAACAATCGAAACTGACAGATATGAACAGGCAAGAAAGTTTGTCTTCGGCGAAAAGGGAGACGAGCTTTACGATGAATATGCAGGTGTTATCGCTAAAAACGATGAATACTACAACACAGTAAGCAGAAACAAAAGCAAAATCATCAGTGAATGCGAGGCAAAGGGTGTACACTTCGGTGCTAATGTAAAGTACGGTGTTCAGATGTATCCCTTCGTAAACAGTCAGGATCAGATCGCAGACGAAATGGTAAATGCAGTTAACGCCTCTTTCGGCGCTACAGTAGCCAAGGATGTATTCAGCAAATTCGATGACGAATATATGGCTCAGGCAAAGCTTAACGGAACCGACAAATACATCTCACCTGACAGACAGATAGATGCTTCAACAAGTATTTTCAAAGATACTCTCTGGGTTCAGAAAAACGTTAACCACAATCAGTTCCTTATGGATGATAAGATCATCGCTGAATTCTGCCGCCATACAGACTTTACAGTAAACTCGGATCCCGCGTATCCGCAGTATTCTATCTTCATCCCCGGTACAATGGAATGGAGCGAGGAAGAGCAGGAATACATAAACAGCACCGCTCTTATCGTGCCTATGACAGAAGAAAACTGTGAAATCACACTCTGGGACGATATGCCCGAGGATGCAAAGAAAGAGCCCACCGTCTTCTCAAGACTTATGGCGTTCTTCCGTTTCCTTACCGCTATGTTCAGATATATGATCGGTGCTTTAGAAGAAAAGCCCGTAGCACCTGAATTATAAGAACAAGAAAAGACACTCTTTGAAATCTGAACAAGTCCGTTAAAAACGGACAATAGAAAAAGCCACCCCTTTATGGTAGAATGAAATAAACTACCATAAAGGGGATTTTTGTATGCCAAAAGGATATAGACATATAAAGCAATATGAAAGAGAGATAATAGAATTAAG